>DATJPG010000042.1:0-107594 GCA_035506515.1 Acidobacteriota bacterium | reverse complement strand
TCCTCGATCTGCTGATGGTCATGAAACAGCGGCACGGCCTAAGCCTTCTTTTGATCAGTCACGATCTGGCCCTGGTGTCGCAAGTGGCGGACAGCGTTTTTGCCATGTATCATGGCCGGATCGTGGAGTTCGGGCCAAGGGCAGAAGTGATTGCATCACCGGCACATCCTTACACTCAGGGTTTGATCCAATGCCAGCCTGATCTGAAACATCATCATGAGTCATCTCCGCTGAGGGAAATCCCGGGGAGTCTTCCGACGCCCGGACAGGATTTCAGCGGATGCGCTTTCGCTCCGCGCTGCGGTTTTTCTGGGCCAGAATGCGAGGAATCGGTACCCGGTTGGATGGAAATCTCGAAGACTCATCAGGCAGCATGCATCCATTGGCGCATAGCTGCGGAAGCATGGAAAAGCAGGAAAGCAAGCAATGACTGACACGGCGGACTCCACAAGACGCATTCCACTCCTGAAGATCCAGGGATTGTGCAAGGACTTTTCATCAGGCAGCCTGTGGGGCGAAAGCATCCGCGTCATTGACGATGTGGATATGGAGGTGCAGCCCGGCGAAATCCGCGGGGTTGTCGGCGAATCCGGGTCGGGCAAAACAACACTTGCCCGCTGCAGCCTGCGTCTTATAGAACCGACATCCGGTTCGGTCCGGTTTGACGGTGAGGATCTGGCGTCTCTGGGCCCGGCGGCATTGCGGGCCAGGAGAAAAGAATTTCAGATGATCTTTCAGGATACATTCGGGTCGCTGAATCCGGGAATGACCGTTGGGCGGGTGTTGTCGGAACCCCTCGAGATCCACAATATCGGAAGCAAAGAGAGCAGAGATCGAAGGGTTCGGGAACTGCTCGATTCTGTTTCCCTAAGCACATCGCTCATTCATCGCAAAACACCGGAACTCAGCGGTGGCCAGCAACAGCGCCTGGGAATTGCGCGCGGACTCGCGCTGAATCCCAAGCTGCTGATTGCGGACGAACCTGTGTCTGCTCTGGATACCTCGGTTGCCGCCCAGATTCTGAATCTGCTGGGCGATTTAAAAAAGCAGAATAGCCTCACCCTGATTTTAATTTCCCATTCGCTCCATGTTGTTCATTACTTGTGCACCCGCATATCCGTAATCTATAAGGGAAGATTGATTGAAGAAGCTCCGGCTCCGAGCTTTTTCAAAGAACCGAAGCATCCTTATAGCCGGATCCTGCTCGATTCGATGCCCACGCTGGAGCCGCGAGAAAATACAATCTCCTCTGCGGTTGAAAAGACGGTGCAGTCCTCTACCGGTGCCCTCCCCGGCTGCGCCTTTTATGCGCATTGCCCCCACCGGCTCCCCGTTTGCAGAGAAAACATTCCCTCTTTGTCCGGGAATGGCTCGCAGGAAAGAGTTGCCTGCTTTTTGTATCCGCAAAAATCCAACTGATCCGGATTTATAATTTACTATTAGGGCCTTGACCTGCATTTTTCATAAAATCGGCATTGACTCCCATGATTCAGCCCGAAACAATATATCCAAATTGAAGTCCGGTTCTTTGGACATCATCCATGTTTTTCAAAAAGCCGCATCTGAATCCGGAAGGAAGGTAGCCATGAATCTCTTGAGGGGACGGTCTTACCTGTTTTCGATGGTCCTGTTCGCAGCGATCCTGCCAATCCACGTATTTGCCGATGCAACCTGCGTGGAGTGCCACACCAAAGCCACTCCGGGCATTGTGACGGATTGGAAAATCAGCAAGCACGGAGCGATGGGGCTCGATTGCTCCGTGTGTCATGGAAAGGCGCATACCTCTGCCGCCGATGTTGCCAAAGCCGAAAGGCCCAAACCTGAAACTTGCGGGGCGTGTCATCCTGAACGGGTAAAACAGTATAAATCAGGGAAGCATGCCTTCGCATGGGCGGCCATGAAGGCGATGCCAACCTTGCACTGGCAGCCGATGGTCCTCACCGAGGGCATGAAGGGATGTGGTGGATGCCACAAGATTGGAGTCAAGACGGATAGTGACATCCAGGCAATCAAGAAAGATTCTCCCGGCTTCGGAACCGCTTCCTGTGATGCCTGCCACACGCGTCACACCTTCTCCGTTCAGGAGGCCAGGCAACCGCAGGCTTGCGAGACCTGCCACATGGGTTTCGATCATCCGCAATGGGAGATGTATTCGGCTTCCAAACATGGAGTGCGCTATCTGCTCAAACAAAACAAAATTCTGCCTGATACCGCGTCGGCGCCGACGTGCCAAACTTGTCATATGCCACAAGGGAACCATGAAGTCCGTACTGCCTGGGGATTTTTGGCTGTGCGTCTTCCCATGCCGGAAGATAAGCAGTGGGAAGCCGATCGCGCGACTATTTTGCAGGCTTTGAACATTTTGGGAGAGGACAGGAATACGACAAGCCGGCTCCTGGTGGCCCAGGGCGCCCAGATGGCGCGCATGAACCAGCAAGAATGGCAAAAGGAAAGGGACAAGATGCTGGCCGTATGTTCTCAATGCCATAGTTCGGTTTTTGCCAAAGGAGAACTGGAAAAAGGGGACAGGATTATCCGGGAGGCCGATCATCTGATGGCGGAGGCCATTCGGTTGGTCGCTGCCTTATATAAAGACGGGACACTTGCCAAACCCGAGAGCTACGAGTTTGCATTTCCCGATCTTCTTGCTTTTCATGATGCCCCGACCCCGATTGAACAAAGGCTCTTCGTCATGTTTTTCGAGCACCGCATGCGGACGTTTCAGGGGACGTTCCATGCCAACCCCGATTATGCCCTCTGGTACGGCTGGAGCGAACTGCGAAGAGATCTGACCGAGATCAAATATATGGCCGAGGATCTGCGGAGAAACCGTAGATAAACCGTACCTGGTTATACTGTCCCTAAACGAAAAAGGAAGGCGCACAGTCAGGTCAATACTCGAAGCATATACCTTAGAAAAAGGGACAGTATAACCAGGCACGGATTATTTTATTTCGCGGACGCGTAATAGCCGCGGCGAGTTCGAATGCGCAGGTCATTCCTGCTCGGGATGGATACGGAAATCCGACGATATTTGCCGTCGGCTTGCGAATTTTCGGAATAGTAGCTCAAAAGGTATTGAGCCCGGAGTTCTGTCGCGATTTTCGAAAAGACATCATCAAGGTCCGCAGTGTTGTCCGATAAAAAAGCGCTGCCTCCCGTTTCCTTTGCCAGGGAAACCAAATCCGACTGGGCGTTCAGGCTGATCTCATTCAGCCGGATGGAGGATCCACCCGGATTGATGGAATAAAAGAGCGTATCGGCACGCTGAATTTCATTGAGTGCTTCGGCGATAGTATGACGGCTCCTGTTGTCCTCCCCGTCGGACAGGGCAATAATGGCCTGCCTTGTTTCGGGACCGGCGGATTGGCGTAACGCCTTCGCCGATAGAATCACCGCATCAAAAAAGGCCGTTGCATTCTCGGTCGGTTCAAGTGTCGATAAAACCTTCATTACTTCAACCAGCGAGCCGGATGCCTGGATGCGGATGCGGGGATTATCGGCAAATGCGATAATGGAGATCGTGTCTCCCGGGCTCCAGACCTTTTCAAGAAAATGAATCGCTGCCTGCTGCTCAAAATCGAAGCGTGAATTTACGCTTCCGGAAAGATCGAAAAGCAGGGCCAGTCGCAAGGGCGACCGGCCCGAGTCCGCGATTCGCGACACGGCTTCGGGCCGGCCATCCTCTTCGATCAGGAAATCCTGTATCCCCAGATTCCCGATTGCACGCCCTTCAGAGTCCGTAACGGAAACCGGCACTGTGACCAGATTGCTGCTGACGCGAATGATGGAAGACGGTTCGCCGATAACAGCCTGGTCCTCTGCAGGCGGATCGCTCGATCCAATTGCCGGATACTGGAATATCGTGCAGATAATGCATGTGCCGATCCATGCCGCTTTAAGTCTCATAAGAAATGTGGCCCGGTTTCCATGATCCTAGTTTGAGGATATTTTCGTCTCCGCAGCGGATGGCGAATTGTCGCCGTAGGTCATTCCTTTGCTGACGAGTATGCGGATCTCGACCCGGCGATTTTCCTTGCGCCCCGCTACTGTCGCATTATCAGCCACGGGATTTTTTACTCCGTAACCCATCGGCACAATAAATCGCCGGAGAGGGATGGAATAATTTTCCGCAAGATACTGGATCACCGCATCCGCCCGCTTCTGGCTCAAGCGCCGGTTGAACGCTTCATCTCCGTCCGACGAGGCATAACCGGTTACCTCGATCAAATATCCTTTTTCGTTTTTCGTGTTCTGTGCGAATGTATCCAGTCCCGCTCTGTCCTTATCGGATAGAACCGCGCTCCCTGCCTTGAAGTTAACGACGGATACCGTTTTGACATCATAGTCGTCCAGCGAGGTAATCCGCTCGTTCGCCGCTTTTACCCCTGCCTTTGCGGTATCCGCAGTAGACCTTGCATTTTTGGCTTCCGACATGGCTCCATCCGCCGAAGTTTGAGCGGCTTTCGCGCTATCCCGGACGACATCGGTGACGGCAGACAGTTCCCGCACCTGTCCGGAGAGCCGCTTTTCATTCTGTTCCGTTTCGCCGAGTCGCGCTTGGGTATCCTTCAGCGAGTTCTCGACAGGCATGACGCGGGCATCCATGGTTCGCGCCATCACAGAATCGTCACTTCTAAAACGGATTTCGCGGGCTGCAATCGCTCCCGAGCTGTCCCCGGATCCTTTGACCTCTATATACAAACCCTGCAGGAGATCCGCTTTGGTATACTTTTTCGCTCCCCGGAATGGGTTGCTCTTCTTTTCCTTTATCTCAGCCCCGGCCACGAGTACCTTGTATAATCCTCCGCCCGTTCCGCGCATAACAAGATTATCCGTGCCCTGGTTGACCACAACGCCTTCCAGATCCATTCTCTGTCCGGCCTGTACCTGTATCAGATCCGTCCGATTGCTTCCCGCCGGCGTGCTTTCGTTTTGCGCATAGACGATCGAGGCTGAAACGAACATCAAGATGCCCACAACCGTGGACATCAATATCTTTTGAAGTCTGGTCATATATCCTCCGTGATTAAAAATCGTGTTTCAAACATCTTCCATCATTCACAGCACACCTATCTCTAGAGCAAGGATCATGCCAATGGAGAAAAAATATAAATGTTGATAATAAACGACTTATAAAATACGAAGAGGGATGTTTATAAAATTATCGGGGAAATATTCCCCGATTTATCACAGAGAGGGCTTGGGCTTCTGCTAAACTTTGCCGATCATTTTTGGCTCGGATAGAGGTTTTGGCTGGTTTTGTTTACGGAAATGAGGATTTCGCACGGTGGGTATCCGGTTGTTTGGACGAAGCCCAGGTTTTTCGGCCGACAAGCAGGGAAAAATTCCTTTGAACCACAATTCCCGCTATACTTGGGTTGTGGTATTTTCATCAGACTGCAAATTGCAGTCAGGATGTAATTCGGAGAATGCATTAGTCGTGAAGAAACGGCGCACGCGAATTTTGATCGTCGATGATGAAGCTGCCATGAGGGAAGTCCTCGAGATTCGTCTTCAGGAATGGGGGTTTGAGGTTTGTCTGGCTGAAGATGGAATGGAAGGCAAAGAAAAGGCCGAATCACGCAATCCGGACATAGTGATTTCGGACATCATCATGCCGCAGTATTCCGGGATGGACCTGCTCCGCATTCTTCGTGCCGGCAACCCTTCACGCCCGATCATCCTCATGACAGCGCAGGCAACCATCGATCTGGCGGTGGAGGCAATGAAGCTGGGAGCGCTGGATTTTGTCACCAAACCCATAGACTATTCCAAGCTCAAAGCAATCTTGGATGCGGCGGAGGCGGAAATTATCCTGCGCGAGGAATCCGACAGGTTGTCGATGCAGCTGGAGAAGGGCGCCGGTTTCGCAAGTTTTGTAGGGGTCAGCAGGCCGATGCAGGAAGTATATGAGCTGATTTCCAGTATCAGCAGCACCGATGCCTCTGTCTTCATTGCAGGAGAAAGCGGAACAGGCAAAGAACTCGCCGCTCGAACGATCCACGATCGGAGCTCCCGCGGCAGCGGGCCGTTCGTCGCGATCAATGCGGCGGCGATACCGGAAAACCTTCTGGAAAGCGAAGTGTTCGGTCACGAAAAGGGATCGTTTACGGGAGCAACCGGCGCAAGGCAGGGCTGTTTCGAGTCGGCCAATCACGGGACTCTTTTTTTGGATGAAATAGTCGAGATGCCCGTTGCGCTGCAGCCCAAGCTGCTGCGTGTTTTGGAAGACCGGATCGTTCGTCGCGTGGGGGGCAGTCAGGAATTTCAAGTGGATGTGCGCGTCCTGGCGGCTTCCAACCAGGATCCGAGAAAGGCTGTCGAGGCGAAAAAGCTGCGCGAGGATCTCTTTTACAGGCTCAATGTCTTTACCGTGACGCTTCCGCCCTTGCGTGAGCGCAAGGAGGACATTCCCCTCCTCGTGCGTGCGTTCATCCAGGAGTTCAACAAAAAACACAATTCGCAAGTTGAATCCTGCAGGGGCGAGACGCTGAATCTGCTGCGGGCCTACTCCTGGCCGGGCAATGTTCGCGAGTTAAGAAATATTTTGGAAAGGGCCGTGATCCTTGCCAAAGGCGCGTGGATCGAGCCGTCGCACCTTCCCGCATATATTCAGAGTCCGGGGGGTTCCGGCGCGTTTTCCAATGCACCGTACTCTCATGGATCCATCGCGGCGGAAGCCGAAAAAGATTTGATACTGAGGACGCTGCAAGAGACGGGCAACAACAAGGCTGAGGCTGCACGCCGGTTGGGCTTGGATGTGAAAACCATTCGGAACAAGCTCAAAGTCTACGGCATGAACTAGAAGATCGCATTTTTGCAGGAACAAGCGGCGGCCGGATTAGCGGATCGTCGCATTTCTCCAGGCTCAAATGAAGATAACGACACGAATCATTTCAGGCTATGGACTCTTCATCGCCATCCTGGCGGGATTGGCAATCTACCAGGTGATTACAGTCCGGCGCATGCAATCCTTCAATCACACGTTGAGAGAAACAAAATTCCAAAACGCCGTCACCTCTCTGCACGCGGTCCGAGATCACGAGATTATCGTGGAATTGGCCCGGAAGTCGTTTATTACGGCAGGCCCGGATTACGTGAGATCGCTTGGGGATTTTGAAAAAGACTATGAATCGCAATTGGAGAAAGTCAAGAAAAATGCGCCCTCCGCAGAAGAGCGCGACTCGATATCGCGACTGGAGCAGCTCTGGGTTCCTTTCGCGGAGCGGCTGCGGATACTGCAGCGCGATCTGCCCGAAGAAGGAGCCAGCCTGCCGGAAAGCCTGGAGAATGACATGGAACGGTTGGGGTTGCTAACCGATTCCTTATATCAGGCAAGTCTTCGATCGATGTCCGCCGAAGTGCAGAAATCGCGGGCAGCCAGTGAAAATGTGGTGCTGATCCTGTGGTTTTCCGTTTTTGCCGCTCTCGCGATCAGTATCCTGGTGTCTATCCTCATCTATCGATCGATCGCGAATCCGCTCGCAAGTTTGACGGAGGGCACGCGGGCGATTGCGGAAGGCAAGTTTTACTACCGCCTGGACACATCGCGAAATGACGAATTTTCTCAGCTTGCCAAGGACTTCAACACGATGACTCACCGGCTGAGCGAGCTCGACGAGCTGAAAAAGGAATTTGTCTCGCATGTCTCTCACGAGCTGAAAGCGCCGCTGGCTTCCATGCGGGAAACATTGCAGCTCATGCTGGAACAGATCCCGGGACCGTTGACAGACAAGCAGAAACGGCTGCTGGAGCTAAACCTTCAGTGCGAAAACCGGCTCACCGCGATGATCCGCAACCTGCTGGATCTTTCCAGAATAGAAGCAGGCGTAATGGATTATGAGATTACCAGCCAGGATCTGGCCCTGCTGGTGCAGAATGCGGTTGCAGAAATCGAGCCGCAGGCCAATGAAAAGAAGATCCAGATAGGAACTGCTTTCCCTGCAGATCCACTGTGGGTCGAATGCGACGCAGCCCGCGTGATCCAGGTCCTCATCAATCTGGTCGCCAATGCCGTAAAATTTTCGCCCAAAAACGGAATGGTCCAGCTGAGTGTCGAGGTCGCACGCAGGATTCCGGAAGGAGTGCCGCGGCACTGGAGCGTGTATCTTTTGGAAGAAAAACTCTACGGACTGATTACGATTGTCGACTCGGGCCCCGGGATTCCGGAGATTGACAAGGAAAGCATTTTCGAAAAATTTCACCAGATGAAAAAGGACACGAAAACGGCAGGCCAGGGTGTGGGATTGGGGTTGACCATCTCGCGAACTATCATTGAGGCGCACCGCGGTGCGCTCTGGGTGGAAGACAATCCCGGAGGAGGCAGCAGGTTTTTGCTGCTTCTTCCCGCTGCGGAGAAGAGAAAATATGAGGAAATCTATGCCGCCACAAGTCTATAGCCGGCAGTCTGACACCGGACACAGGTTGCGGTCTTCATGCGTCATCTGCGCTCCGGTCTGGCGCAACCCTGCGACCAAAAGGAGTGGGCGTCGAATCGTTCTCAATTTCTTGGTTCCCATTATCGCAGTAGTGTTCCTGCTCACGATGTTTGCGGGTTGCCGAAAAAAAGCCTCGGCTCCGACGACCGCTCCGAATGCCATTTCAGCCGTCGAAACAGAACCGACTCCCAAACCCAAGGTTGACTCAGAGTCTATTGCAAGTCCTGAAAAACCCAAGGAGGCCGCGCCGGAGCGCCCGGCGAAAGTCGAGCCGCCCGCCAAACCGGAACCGAGCCCGGCGCCCATCAGCTTTGAACCTTGCGAAGCTAGTTTTGTGGCCAGAAAATACACAGACGCCACTAAATGCTTCGATGACTATCTCAAAAAAAATCCCAAGTCATCCAAACGCGATTTTGTTCTATTCCGACTCGGAGTATCGTACGCTCTGATAGCGAACAGCCCGGGTGGAAACATGCTCAAGGCTGAGGACTTGATGCGCAAATCTGAGTACTTTCTAAAGCTTTTGGTCCAAGATTTTCCCGCAAGTCCCTATCGGGGGCCGGCCGACTTGATTCTTAGTCTTCAGTCGCAGGTGAAGAGTTTGAAGGCGGATTTGGCGGAGAAGGAGACAAAACTCAAACAGCTGGGTGACGAACTGCAAAAATTAAAAGAGATCGACCTGCAGCGGCGTCCATCCCGCTCATCCTATTAACCCGCATGATTCATGAGGGTTAATACACTCGTCCTATCGTAATCCTGCGATTCCAGGTCCAAACCTGTAGCCTGAGCTCGGAGCCTGCAACAGATCACTCGGGGCGAATGATTCTCTATTTTTTGGTCACTTCGTCGCTGGCGATTTTCCCATCCAGCAGTCGTATCACGCGATGGGCATGTATTGCGATATCGGGCTCATGCGTCACCAGGATGATGGTGTTGCCTTTCTTGTGCAGTTCGTCGAACAGGGCCATGATTTCGGAACTGGTGGCCGAGTCCAGGTTCCCGGTCGGCTCATCAGCCAGGATGAGGGAGGGATTATTGACAAGGGCGCGAGCGATGGCAACTCTCTGTCGCTGCCCGCCGGAAAGCTCGTTGGGCCGGTGATACACGCGTTCTCCGAGTTCCACCGACTGAAGTGCCTTAATGGCGCGGTCTTTTCTCTCGCTGGATGGCGTCCCGTTATAGATTAAGGGCAATTCCACATTGTGCAGGGCGGAAGCGCGCGGGAGAAGGTTGAACGTCTGGAATACGAATCCGATCTCCTTGTTGCGAATATGGGCGAGTTCGTCATCGTCCATTTCCGAGACGAGCCTGGTATTCAGAAAATAATTTCCTTTCGAGGGAGTATCGAGGCATCCGATCAAGTTCATCATGGTGGATTTTCCGGATCCGGAGGGGCCCATGATGGCTACGTAAGATCCCCTAAGTATTTCGAAGCTAACTCCTCGCAATGCGTGGATCTCTTCGGCGCCCATCTGGTAGGTCTTCCACAGATTTTCAATCTTAATAAGGATCTCACCGCCGGCACTTGCGCTGTTTCCGTTGGTTCCGCTCATCGCACTCCTCTATGAATCATTGTATGCAAATCAGCTTTTCTTTTCAGTTTGTGACTTGGCTGTTTTGTCGATCTTAACAGCCGCTCCTTCTTTGATAGTCCGCAGAGTCTGATAGCTTCCGGAAACTATCTCTTCGTTTTCTTTCAGGTCTTCCGTCACTTCAATTTCGGACTCGCCCGTAATGCCCGTCTTGATGGGACGGAAACGGGCAACCTTATTTTGGTCGATTACGAAAACCCCTTCAAGCTCCTTTTTCTGTGCCTTGCTTTTGCCGGCATCAGCCCTGACCACGGCAGTCTTGGTTTTTTTTGCAGGATCGGGCCGACGGTATTTGCCGTCTTTGTCGACTTCCACTTCGCGGACGGTGAGGGCTTGGATCGGAATCGCCAGCACATTGTTTTTCGTGTCGGTTGTGATTTCGCCCGTGCAGGACATCCCGGGGCGGAGATGCGAGGACGGCTGTTTCAGCGTAACGATTACTTTGAAATCCTTCGCCTCCTGGGTGGAAGCGCTGGTCGCATTGATCGGGCTGTTCCCTATCTCGGTGACCTCTCCCTGAAAAACAACGTCCGGGAGCGCATCCACTTTGATGGTCGCCGCATTTCCCAGCTTGAGGTTGACGATGTCCGTTTCATCCACTTTCAGCTGCGCCTGGATGGTGCTCATGTCCGAAATAACCATGATGGTCGCTTCCGGATTGGTCAACATTCCGGGCACGGCGCGTTCTCCCTTTTCCTTATTCAGCTGGGTAATGACTCCATCCATCGGAGATGGGATTTTGGCTTTTTTGGATTGGTCGTCGGCCTTGGCAAGATTCGCGGCAGCCTGCTTGGCCCTGGCCGAAGAGGCCGTCATCGAAGCCTTCATTTTGGCAATATTATTTTTAGAGATACTAATCTGATTCTCTATCTGGTTGACGCTGGCCTTCCGGATATCCAGGTTCGACTTGGCGGATTTAAGAGAGTTCTGCTCCGTTTCATAGGAATCGCGCGAGATCAGTCCGTCCTCGAAAAGTTCTCGCTGACGGTTGAAGCTGCTCTGGGCTCTCGAATAATTGTTTTCCGCCTGCTCCAGCTCCGAGCGCGAGGATCGGAGGGAGGCTTCATCGCGCATCAGATTGTTTTCCGCATTCAAGATTTCAAATTCCTGTCCGCGAGCATCTGCGGCGGATGCGTCATACTGGGCGCGCGCGGCAATCATATCGGAATCTGTTTGGATCGGATCAATGCTGAGGAGGACATCCCCCTTTTTTACCGTATTGCCTTCATGAACAGGAAGATCTGTTATAATTCCGGAAATTTCCGATTGCACATTGACGGATGTCTTTGCTCGAATTTCACCGCTGGCCGTGACCGTGGATTTTAATACGTCTTTGCGCTGCACGGTGGCTGTCTGAACAAGAACTGCGTCCCTCTGGCTGGAGCTGACACTGGCAATCACGATGATGGCCAGAATAACCACCGCTCCAACGACAATCCAAACTTTTTTCCCCTTCACCATCCACACCTCCATTTTGAGGGCAACGACGAATACTACGAGTGCCCCGGATGAAAGGTTTCATATTTCAACGCAAAAGATTACACGAATGTACGGGGCTATGCCCAACTTTTTCGACCGCTGTCATTCAAATTGAATCTCTCTCGTCAGGAGCGTAGAATGGGGATTATTCGATGAAGGATCGCACGGGAGAGAACAGATGGCGGAATCCGAAATCAAACATCTCATGAAACATCTCGGCGAATCGATTAACGAAACGCTGGCGGATTCGCCCAAGATCAATGAGCGGCTCCAGGAGATTCGCGAGGCAGGATACGAGGTTTTTCTCGTAATTGAGGCTAAGGTTGGATTCAGCCGAAAAGATAGCGAAGATCCGGACGTCGGGACCACTCAGGATAGCCCGGTGCGCCTCCGCATAACGTCTGACGACGCTAAATTTTTGAAATCATTAAAGATATCTATCGAGGACTCCTAATCACCGTCTTCCGGATTCCGGTCTCGAGAATCTGAAACTAGTTAATCCCACACAGCCATGGCAATGGCGTTCTGCCATAAAAAGACGTAAGTCTATTATTTTAAACAATTACAGGAGTTTTCCGATATCGGGTCCGCTGGTCTTGGGAAGCGCTCCTCCATCCTTTCCGGAGATCAGTTTCTCCTCGCTCATATTGCAGTGTCCGTCGAAAGTGGCACCCGCTTCTATGATAAGGCAAGGAGAATAGATATTGCCGATTACTTTTCCATTTTTTCGTATTTCAACGCGGTCAGACGCTCTTATAATTCCTTTAAATTCACCATTTATAGTTATTTTACGTATATGCACTTCCGCGTCGACTAGTCCTCCGGCACCGATTTCGAGCGTCGCTTCCGACCGCACTTTCCCTTTAATGCACCCTTCCACGCGCAATCCGTTCGTGAAGGAAATTTCTCCTGTCAATTCGGCTCCTTTGCCCAGGAGGCTGATGATTTCATCTGAAGTTTTCTTTTTAAAGAATTGCATGTCTAGGCTCCGCTGGAATGGCCGTTTTTGGTCAGAAGTGTGTACAGCCGCATTAGATCCTCCTGGCTGTAATAGTGAATCCGTATTTCCCCGGAATTTTTTGTTATCGCATGAATTTCGACTTTCGTGCCATAAACGATCCGCAGACGGTCTGCGGCCGCAGCCTCATTGGGGTCCTGGACTTTTGGAATTCGCGGAGACTTAGCCCTGCCCTTGGCCCAGCGTTCTGCTTCGCGTACAGACCACCCTTTATCGATAATGATGGATGCGATTTTTTCCATCTCAGAGGGAGTTGCGCTGGAAGCCAGCAGTGCCCGGCCATGGCCGGGAGACAGTTTCCCGTCGGCCACCATGAGTCTGACGGAATGCGGTAATTTCAGGAGTCTGATTGAATTTGCCACCGTGCTGCGATCTTTTCCCAGCCGTTCGGAAATTTGCTCCTGTGTTTCATTTGTCGCATCCATCAAACGCTGATACGCCTGGGCTTCTTCTATCGGATTCAGGGGTTCGCGCTGAATATTTTCGACAAGAGCAAGCTCCAGAAGTCTGTCATCGGGAACGTCGCGGATCACGACGGGTATTTTAAGCAGGCCGGCACGCTGTGCCGCCGATAAGCGACGTTCTCCGGCGATCAGCTGATACCCTTTTTCAAAGGGACGGACCAGGACCGGCTGCAAAATGCCGTTTTCCCTTATCGATGCGGCGAGCTCCTCCAGCCGTGTCTCGTCCATGGCGAGGCGGGGCTGTTTTGGATTAGGCTTGATGCAATCTATATCGATTTCGCTTGTCGGAATTTCAGTCTGCTTTGCCTCAGGAAGCAGCGCTTCCAATCCTCTGCCCAGCACCTTTTTTTTCATAATCGAGAATTTCCTTGGCCAGCCGAATGTAACTTTCGGCGCCCTTTGACCTTATATCATACAAAATAATTGGTTTACCGAAACTAGGCGCTTCTGCCAGTCGCACATTCCTCGGGATCACAGTCTGCAGCACCTGGCCGGCAAAGTGATTTACCAGATCATCCCGGACTTGCATGCTTAGATTTGTCCGTTCGTCAAACATCGTGAGGAGAATTCCCTGAACGGCAAGGCCTGGGTTAAGGGTGCGCCGTATGCGTGCAAGAGTATCGAATAAGTCGGTAAGCCCTTCCAGTGCAAAATATTCGCATTGTATTGGAATCAGCACTGAATCTGCCGCCACCAGCCCATTCAGAGTCAAGACATTCAAAGAGGGGGGACTATCTATCAAAATGAAATCGAATTGTCCAAGGACCGGGGCGATGAGTTTCTTGAGGATGAACTCTCTTTCAGGGAGATCGATGATTTCTACTCCGGCGCCGGTTAAATTCTTTTCTGCGGGAATCAGCTTCAGGTTGTCCAGTTCTGTATCAAGCATGATCGAGCGCAGCGGTTCATCCTGAATCAAGGAGTCGTAGATGCTTTTCTTTAAAGAGCCCTTAGCCACGCCGAGACCGCCGCTGCAGTTCGCCTGCGCGTCCGTATCAATAACGAGGACACGCATGTCCGCCACCGCCAAGGCTGCCGCCAGGTTGATAACCGTCGTGGTTTTTCCGACTCCGCCTTTTTGATTTGCGACTGCGATTACTTTTGCCATGGGGTTATATGCAAATTCGAGATTAGCACAAGAGATTGCTAAAAGTCGACAGCTGTCCACCAATATTTGGCACAAAATGATGTTTCACGTGAAACACAAATCCGCGGGGGCAGATTTCAGGGAATTTCCAGCGTTTCAAAGGCAAAAGGGAATTTGAGCGGAGATAGCATATTTTTGCGTTTCACGTGAAACGTTTACTTTGGAAGGAAGATTGACAGGTTCCAATTTCGCCTGGCGGGGAGACTTTCGGTCCGGAATCGCTTGAAAAACCTGCCTGCGATTGTCGGATCCTCGACGGCCAAATTGCGGCCATGGAATATCCAGAATTGCGTCGACTGATGCGCGTGCTTCAACAATGATTCGATATCTTCGCGGCTCAGCTTCAGCGCCTTCCAGGAAACGCAGTCCCAGGACTGATTCGGATCCCATTGCTGCAGAAACATCTCCAATCGCTTCGTATGCACGCGAGTATTGCTGAAGCCGAGCGCCGCTGCGGCCGTTTCAAGAAAAATGCCTTTTTTGGCGCGACTTTCGACCAAGTCCAGCCGGATTTCGGGCATGAGAATTTTGAGCACAATTGCCGGGAATCCGCCGCCGCTGCCTATGTCTAGGTGGCGGACGACGCCTGCGGGATAGAATTTTGCAGCCCAGAGCCCCTCCTGAAAAAGAGGGCCAATCACATCCCATTCCGTACTCGAAGCTAAGTTTACTCGGGCGTTCCACTTTCTGAGCAGGGTCAGATAGGTATGCAATTGTCTGGATACGCAGGATTCCGCATCAAACCCATATTCCCGGATCAGATCTTTTAATGCTTCTTCCGATGCCGCCATCAGCGATCCTTTTTAGACGATTCCGCCTTTTCGGCCGCTGCTTTGTTTTTTGCCTGTCGCATCTCAAGCTGCACATTCAGGATGGACACGGCGGCCGGCGTGATGCCGGGGATTCTGCCGGCCATCGCAAGATCCATTGGCTTTATCTTGCTGAGCTTTTCCTTGGTTTCCCGGTTCAATCCCTCGATTTCATAGTAGTCAAAATCCTGCGGAATGCGTCGGGCGCTCATCCGCCGGAGTTTTTCCGCATCTCTTTTCTGCTGCTGAATATATCCCTCATACCGCACTTCGATTTCCACAGACTTTTGCACAACCTGGGATGAGGGCCATCGGCCGTCTGCCTCCAGCAACGGCTGAAAATCCGCCAGAGCGATTCCAGGACGCCGCAGCAGCTCTTCAATTGTTGTACCCTTCACTCCAAATACGTCCAATTTTTCGGATAACCTCGGGCAGGATGTTTCAGACGGATTCCACCGGTGCTCTTTCAGGAACACGCGCAGCCTTTCTATTTCTGCGTATTTCTGCTTGAACAAAGCATAATCCTTTTCCGGAACCAGCCCCAACTCATGGCCTTGCGGCATCAGTCTGGAATCTGCGTTGTCGATCCGGAGCAATAAACGGAATTCGGATCGCGAGGTGAACATGCGGTATGGCTCGTCTACGCCCCTCGTTACAAGATCGTCAACCAATATGCCGATATAGCTTTCCTCTCTCGGCAAGATTACAGGTTCTTTCCCATCGACGCTTCGCGCTGCGTTGATGCCCGCGACAATCCCCTGCGCCGCTGCTTCTTCATACCCCGTGGTACCGTTAATTTGTCCCGCGTGAAAGAGCCCTGCAATTCGTTTTGTTTCCAGGCTCGCGCTCAGTTCTGTGGGTTGAACGAAATCATATTCGATAGCGTAGGCCGGCCGGATCATATGCGCGTTTTCAAGCCCGGGGATGGCACAAACCATTTCCTTCTGAACGTCCAACGGCATGCTGTTTGACATGCCATTCAAGTAAACCTCATCCGTGTCCAGTCCTTCAGGCTCCAGAAAGATCTGATGACGGTTTCTCTCAGAGAACTTAACTACTTTATCTTCAACACTTGGACAGTATCTAGGACCAGTCCCTGTAATAAATCCGCCATAAAGAGCGGAGCGCTTCAGATTCGCTCGTATTATGGAGTGCAGCCTTTCGCTTGTATATCCCAGGTAACATGAAACCTGCGGAAGAGAACATGCCTGCGTGCGAGATGAAAAAAAAACGGGTTCCGCATCTCCTTTTTGTTCTTCAAACTGCGAATAGTCAATGGTATTGCGGTCCAGCCGGGGCGGAGTCCCGGTTTTTAGTCTGCCGATTTGGAATCCTGCATTTTTTAAACACTGTGCCAGCGGGACGGCGGCCGATTCACCCATGCGTCCAGCCCGGTAGCTCTGATCTCCAATTCGAATGAGCCCATTCAGAAAAGTTCCGGTGGTTAAGATTACGGTACGGGACGAAATAATGCGTCCATCCGCCAATTGCACACCATTAACTCTTTTATTTTCTACATTTATGCCACATACTTCCCCTTCAAGAAGAGATAAATCCTGCTGCGACCCCACAATTCCAGCTATCTCATTGTGATATTTAGATTTATCTGACTGACAGCGTGGCGCCTGCACGGCCGGCCCGCGGCTGCTATTTAAAAGTCGGAATTGAATTCCCGTTTTGTCGGCGGCTTCTCCCATGATTCCGCCCAATGCATCAATTTCCCGAACCAGGTGTCCTTTTGCAATGCCTCCGATCGCCGGATTGCAAGACATCTGTGCGATAAACCCCGCATTAAAGGTAATGAGCGCGGTTTTAGCCCCCATTCGTGCGGCTGCTACAGCTGCTTCGCAACCGGCATGCCCGCCTCCCACCACAATGACGTCAAATGCTTTCCGAAAAGTATTCACAATCTGTTGATCTCAAAAATCAGGAAGGTTGTTCGCTACTTCCCAATGCAAAAACGGGAAAATATTTCCCAGAGCAGGTCGTCCACGCTGGTCTCACCCGTGATGACGCCCAGCTTCTTCAGCCCGCCCTGCAAATCCATCAGGGCAAATTCCTCCGAAAGCCCATTCTGCAAGGATTTCGCCGCTTCCTCCAGGTCTTTTTCCGCAGCCTCGAGGCTGCGCACATGGCGCAAATTCGTGATAAGGACAGTATCCTGACTTACGCCTGTCCCCATCAATCCCCGCAGAATAGCGGTGCGCAACTCTTCAATGCCGGCTCCGGTCTTGGCAGAAACTTCCACATACGGCCAGCCGCCCGCGAAAGCCCGCATTTCCTCTGCGGACCAGGCAGACGGAAGATCCGATTTATTCATGACGACAAGGCAGGATGCATGCGCGACTTGCTGCCTCAAAGCCGCGTCCTGCTGCAAATGCGGCCGGCTCCGGTCTACCACAAGAAGAATCGCATCCGCATCGACGATCGCCTCCAGGCTCCGGTCAATGCCCAGCTTCTCGATATGATCGTCGGATGGATGAATTCCGGCCGTATCCTGCAGCCGCACAGGTATTCCTTCCAAATTCGTAATCTCTGAAACAAGATCCCTCGTCGTTCCGGGCATTTCCGTCACAATGGACCGGTCCTGTGCCAGCAGCGCATTGAAGACGCTGCTCTTGCCCACATTGGGTTTCCCGACGACCGCCATGCTGAAGCCTTCTTTGACGATCCTGCCCTGTCGATACGAAGCAATCCACGATCTGATTTGCTGCCGCACAAGCCCAAGTTGCTGTACCAGGACGTCTCGCGACGCTGTGGGAAGATTCTCCTCCGCAAATTCAACGGCCGATTCCAGGTTCACGATGATGTCGATCAGGAATTTTTTTACAGGCTTCAGCTGCCGCGACAGCGATCCCGAACACTGGCGCGCTGCCACCTGGGCTTGGTACAGCGTCGTGGCGCGGATGACATCGTTCACGGCTTCCGCCTGTGCCAGGTCAAGTCTGCCGTGAAGAAATGCCCGCATCGTAAATTCTCCCGGCTCGGCCAGCCGCGCCCCCTGTTCACACAGACAATCCAGCAGCGCCGTGACCAGAACCGGATTCCCGTGAAGCGAAAATTCGACCATGTCTTCCCCGCTATAGGAATTTGGAGATGGGAAGCACGTGGCGATCGTCTCGTCAATTTCATATCCGCCGCCGGGATCCGCAATTTTTCCAAGCATCGCATGCCGGGGCGGGATCTGTTCGCTATGTCTCTTCTGCACAAATATCCTGCCGAATATCTCGAAGCTTTGTGCCCCGCTCACACGAACGACAGCGATGCCGGACCGGCCGACGGGAGTCGATAGGGCGCAGATTGTATCGCTTAAATCTCTCATAGATTCGAGATTCGAGATTCGAGATTCGAGATCTAAAATCGACAGTTTCGAATCAGGAATTTCGAATAGTTCAGGCAGGATATATGGTGATACTGCGGCTGTCGCCCTCACCACTGCTCTCTGTGCGGACTCCTGCAATGCCGGTAAGGGCGAGATGCACAATCCTTCGCTCGCGCGGCGTCATCGGCTGGAGGTTCAGCGGCTTTCGGAGCGAGATCACTTTCTGGGAAGCCATTTGTGCCAGCAGGATAAGCTCCGCCTCCCTATGCTGCCGATATTGGTCGGAATCCACCACGATCCCGTGCGCATCGTCCCTGCCAGAATGGAAGATCTTGTTCAGAAGGTATTCAATGTTGTTCAGGAGCGACGCGGAATTTGAGAGAAGAACCGGACGATCCGCACCGGTAAGGTTGACATAAATGACACCTTCCTCTTCCCTTCCATCAAGCTCCAGATCCATTCGCATGCTTGCAACGAGTTCCCGGCTGAAACCGACAACCGCCTGGATCGAGCGTTCTCGCATTTTAGGATTTTGATTTAGCTTCGGAACTTCTGCCACCTAGCCACCTCTCGGCAATTTTCTGGAATCCGATCTGGAAGATATTACTGCACAGAAAATACAGGTTCAAGCCGCTCGACAGGTTGATGAACATGATCGTGAAAATGGCCGGCATGAGCATCATTACCTTCGCCTGCGCGGGATCCGTACCCGCTGTCATTGGCGTCATCTTCTGCGAAATAAACGATGTGATCCCCATAACGATCGGAAGCACATAGAAAGGATCCTTGATTGAAAGGTCGTGAATCCACCAGATAAATGGCGCCTGCCTTAATTCTATGGAATACCCCAGGAGCGCATAAAATGCAAACAGCAGCGGCAATTGGGGCAGAAGTGTCAGGCATCCGCCAAGCGGATTCACGTTATGCTCCTTATAAAGAGCCATGATCTCCTGATTCATTTCGGCGCGCTTCGGATCGGTCTTTTTATACTTGCGATACTTGTCCTGAATCGCTTTGACCTTGGGCTGGACAGACTGCATCTTCTTCATGGAAAGCATCTGTTTCAGTCGCAAAGGGAAAAGCAGCAGCGACAGCAGGAAGGTCAGGATGATGATTGCGTAACCATAATTTGAAACATATTTATAAATCCACCGGAGTGCCGCGAGTAGTGGATGGACCAGGAACGAGAACATTCCGTAATTGATTACGCCGGTTATATCGCCAGAATGAACGGCGTTGAGGTTTGATTGCTTTTTGGGCCCGATAAAAAACTGGTACTGAGAAGACCCATTGACCGGAGCGGTAACTTTGACCAGGTCTCGATCCACTGGCTTTCCGTCCCAACCCATCGCTTGCACCGGAAGTTTTTGTATATCGAAAGAAGAAAGCGGGGTGGAGGGAATGGCAATCATGGTAAAATACTGCATCTCCAGACCGACCCAACGCACATCTCCCTCGATCTTTTTAATCTCTTTTTCATCCTTCGGCGGGCTCTCGCGATGCACCTTGCCGCCGGAATAGTAGGCAACACCAAGCTTGGTCGAGCTTGATATGTGCTCCAGTTCAGGACCTATATCCTGGCCGAGAAATAATTTGCCGCCGATTGGCTTTCCATCCAGCTGCGCTGCCGTAGAAAGGTCGACAATGTAGTTTTCTTTTTCAAAAGTGAAACGCTTTTCAACCGCAAGCCCTCCTCGCTTCAGTTTGAAAACTGCCGTGACCGGCGGTACAAGCTCTTTCCCATCGTATGGTTGACCATTGATGGTTATTTGATAAAACTCATTATTGGCCTGCGTCGTAAGCTTCTGATCGTCAAATAGAAGCGCCGTCGGAAAAATCCGGCTCTCCCCTCCCTGATTTGGCGCAACCATCTCAAATATGCGGCTTTGATTGGATTTGTACTGGTTCAGTGCCCAGCCGGTCAGAACCGCCCCGCGGTTGTCGATATCTGCCTGGTACAAATCACCCTTTACCGTCAGCTTTTGGGCCGTTGCGCTCGTATCTTCCGGAGACACATTTGTGGGCTGGATCGCTTGTTCCGCAGGATTCGATTGCGGCGATTTCTGTGCGCTTTGATCCTGAACCTGGACTTGCTTTGCAGCCTGTTGATTGACTGCCTGATCCGGCTTTTTCGGCTGGAATTGCTGGAAGACGATAAAAACTATAATAGTGAGGGCAAACGCAAGTATTAGACGTTTTTCCATAATTGATGCCGGGGTTCGCTTCCCGGCACGGCCTCGCATGATAAGAAAAATGAGCAACGGGCGCTTTTTTGATGCCGATTGGAATGAGTCCTATCGTAAAAAAAGCGCGTTCAATATTCACCTAAGGGACTGGATCAAATCCGCCTGAATTAAAGGGATGGCATTTTAAAAGGCGTTTTATGCCCAAACACACTCCCAGAAAGATCCCCTTTTTTTGAATCGCCTGATACATATAGACCGAACAGGTCGGCTCGAAGCGGCATGCTGGCGGCAGTAGCGGCGAAACAAAGCGCTTATAGAGCCTCAATAGCAAGAGCACGAAATTTTTGGCCAGGAACCAGGCTTTCGACAAACAGCGTGATTCCATCCTTGTACCCTCCTGCTACCTGCACTCGCCTATGCGTTGAGTTGCGGCCAGAAACTCCGCTCCCAACTCCGCGTAGCTCGCCCTGGTGAAACCTGATCTTACATTGATTACCATATCGAATTGGCCCGGAATGCTACGGTAAGACTTGCGGAAAATTTCGCGCAACAGGCGTTTTGCGCGGTTCCGGACCACCGAATTGCCGACTTTTCGCGATACTGTGATGCCTAGCCGGTGATGCCCGATTCGATTCTCTCGCCAGAATAAAACAAATCTCTCCGAATGGATCTTCCTCCCCGTCTTATAGAGCATTCGGTAGTCCGAAGATCGAACTATACGGGCTTCGCGAGGAAATTCTTCGGAGAGATCGTTAGCCACTCACTGTCAACCTTTTGCGCCCTTTGGCGCGTCTGCGTTTGAGCACTAGCTGTCCACCCTTGGTCGACATCCGTTCTCTGAAACCGTGCACCTTTTTTCGTTTACTGTTGTTCGGTTGGAACGTCCTCTTCATAATGCTAATATCTCCAATTTACCGCTTCTAAATTGATAAAGATATGAATGATAGAAACTGCCGGACAAAAAAGCAAGCACCGAGAAGCATACTGAGATAATGTAATTTAGGCTGAGCCGCCCGAATTTGGAAAAGGCCGCATGATGACAAACGCCGAAATAGTAACTGCCTCAGGTCTTAATGGCCCTTTCGATCCGGGCAGAGTGCGCCTCGATTTTCCAATTTTCCGTGAACTGGTTAACGGTAAACCTCTCATTTATCTGGATAACGCGGCAACGACACAAAAACCCCAGGCAGTTCTGGACGCAATTTCCGATTATTACACACATCGTTGCTCGAGCGTGCATCGGGGAGTCTATTTTCTCAGTGAGCAGGCTACGGCATCATTTGAGGACGCGCGCCGCATAATATGCACGTTTATCAATGCCGCGTCACCCCGCGAAATAGTGTTTGTTCGAGGAGCAACCGAAGCAATCAACCTGGTCTCCCAGACTTATGGCCGGACTCATATCGGAACGGGAGATGAAATTCTGATCTCCGCTCTGGAGCACCATTCCGATATCGTCCCTTGGCAGATTCTCTGCCAAGAAAAGGGAGCCAAACTGCGCGTTGTTCCGGTAACCCCTGCCGGAGAATTTGACTTCGACCAGTACCAGATGCTCCTCGGCCCCAAAACGCGCCTGGTTGCCGTAACCCATGTTTCAAACGCCCTCGGAACCGTTAATCCCGTTGAGAAAATCATCCGACTGGCGCATCAGCAAAATACTCCGGTGCTCGTGGATGGTGCGCAATCGATTCCCCACATGTCTGTAGATGTTCAGTCGTTGGACTGCGATTTCTTGGCGTTTTCGGGACATAAGATGTACGGCCCTACCGGAATCGGTGTTCTCTACGGAAAAGAGAGGCTTCTGGATGACATGCCTCCCTATCACGGAGGCGGCGACATGATTCGGTCGGTAACATTTGAGAAAACGGTTTATGCCGAGCTTCCCTACAAATTCGAGGCCGGAACACCAAATGTCGCGGGAGCTATTGGCCTTGGTGCAGCCGTCGAGTACGTGCGGTCTATCGGAATGCAAAACATTTTTTCTCACGAGCAGGCACTGCTTGCCTATGGCGCGCTGGCCCTGGAAAAAGTGGACCGGCTGCGGATCATCGGCAAAGCCAAGGAAAAAGCAGGCGTGATTTCGTTTGTGCTCGACTCCGTTCATCCCCACGATATTGGCACCATTCTCGACGCCCAGGGGATTGCCATTAGAACCGGAACTCTTTGCGCGCAGCCCGTTATGGACTTTTTCAAAATACCGGCAACGGCCAGGATATCCTTCGGCGTATACAATACGCGCGACGATATCGACGCATTGCTTGAGGGTCTTTTAAGAGTGAAAGAGGTATTTTGCTAATGGCCGAACTGAAGGATTTATATCAGGAAGCCGTCCTGGATCATTACAGGAAACCGCGCAACTATCATGAGCTCCAAAACTCAAACAGGCAGGCGCAGGGGTTGAACCCTCTCTGCGGCGATAAGCTGAATGTCTTTTTGCTGGTCCAGGACGGGGTCGTTCGGGATATCGGTTTCGTCGGGACTGGATGTGCTATCTCGATTGCCTCCGCTTCCATGATGACCGAGAATCTGAAAGGGAAAACCGAAGCGGAAGCGAGAGCTGTTTTTGAACGCTTCGATCAGCTTTTGACGCATTCCACCGAAAACATCACTGATTTTGACGGCATGGGAAATCTTGCTGCCTTTTCGGGTCTACGCGCGTATCCCGTGCGTGCTAAATGCGCGAGACTTGCCTGGCACACCATGCGCGCCGCTTTGGAACAGCGGCAGGAAACAGCCTCGACCGAATAAGCAATCCCACTTTTCTTCGTGCTACCGGTCCGGTTCACCGTTCCACTGGCGATCGCCCCGGTCGCGAAGCTCATCCAGCGTTTGCTGAATCCGGGCCTCGACGGTCTCCATTTCTTCCGCCGTGCTTCCGGCATCCACGTAAACGGGATCTCCGACCAAAACGATCGCGCGCGAAAAAGGTTTCGGAATTTGAAAATGGTCCCAGCTGTGCATCACCCACTTTTTTTCCACCGAGATACTGAAAGGCACGACAGGACTGCCGCTTTTTCGCGCGATAAATGCAGCTCCCCTTTTGGCAACATAGCGCGGACCTTGCGGCCCGTCCATCGTGACTCCGACATCCTTTCCGTTTTTAAGCGCACGCAAAGCCTCAACCGTGGCGCCGTGGCTGCCCCTGGTGCTGGAGCCGCGTGCGGCTCCATAGCCGAAGCGCTGGATGACGCGCGCGATATATTCGCCATCGCGATTCCGGCTGGTCAGCACGACAATTCCCCGGTTGCGGAAGCAGTAAGTTGCGGTGAAGATTCGTCCGTGCCAGAAAGCCATGATCACTCTCTGTCCGGCGCTCCGGATCGACTCCAGCTTCTGCAAATCCACGAATTGCCAGCGCAGAGTGCGACAGAGGATATAAATAATCCAGTATCCTAGAATGGAAACCAGGCTGATTTTAATTCGGTCGAGAATGCTCAGGGCAGCTCCGGATCGAGGCAAGTTGTCTGTAATGGCGAGGGCGCTCTGTCGGATGACTCTCGCCTGTGCTCAAACAAGCTTCTCTTTAACCCGTTGCGGCGTCAAGGGAAGCTGATGAATGCGCACGCCGGTTGCGTCGAACAGCGCATTAGCCAGTATCGCTCCCATGCCAACAATGGGCGGTTCCCCGCAGCCCGAGGGAGCAATTTCCAGATTTTCCACCAGAACCGTTTCAATTTCAGGCACCCAGGAAAAACGGGGAATTTTATAGGACTGGAAATTCAGATCCTGAATAACCCCGCCGCTGAAGTGGATCTCCTCGCTCAGGCAATACCCGAGTCCCATGGTGATTCCACTCTCCATCTGCATACGCGCGCCGTCGGGATTGATGATTGGCCCCATGTCCTGGGCAAGGACCACGCGTTCGACTTGGATCCGCCCGCTATTTTTATCGACTCGAATCTGCGCCATCGCCGCCACATAAGTTCCCAGGTAGTCCAGACAGGCCATGCCGCATCCTCGTCCGCTGGGGGCTTTTGATGATTTCCAGCCGAATTTTTCTGCCGCGGCGCGCACAACGCGAACCATTCGGGTGTCCGCCAGGTTCAGCAGCCGGAATTCCAGGGGATCCATTCCCACCTTTGCGGCCATTGTATCGATATGCGATTCGCGCGAAAAAATGTTGGTATTGCTCCCCGGGCCGCGCCAGGCACCGGTATTAAACGGATGCGGGCCGTCGCCGCCGAAGCCTGACCCACGGGAAGTCGTTCTGAGATTGGCCACATTATAAATATTCTGCGAACTTCGCTCCCCGGCAAAGAGGACCTGGCAGTCCCAAAATGTGATCCTGTTGGACGCATCGAGCCCTGAGCCGATCCGGACAACGGCCGCCGGCTGAAATGTGTCATAAAAAAACTCTTCTTCTCGCGTCCAGACAACTTGAACAGGGACACCGCTCATTTTGGATAATCGCGCTGCCTGCACGGCCTGCCCGATCTGGCTCTTGCCTCCAAATCCTCCGCCCACGTATGGCGCGATGACGCGCACCTTATCTGACGTGAGGCCTATTGCCCTGGCGACTTCGCTATCTGCCCCAAATGGCCGCTGGGTGCCGATCCATACAGTGGCGCTGTCGTTTCGGACGTCGGCAATAGCGCTGTGCGTTTCGATAGCGGCATGTGCCACGTATGGCGTGAGGTAGGATTCCGCAAACTGCTGGACCGAGAGCTTTTTCCCCAGCTCCAAATCGCCCTTCTGTTCAATGACGTTATCTCTTGCCGATGCATTCGCGATGCGCTCATGGATACTCCTGTCATCGACGCTCGCCGCGGGCATCTCATAATCTGCCTTTATCAAGGACAATGTCCGCTCGGCAGCATCCGGAAGAGCGTGAACGACCGCAACAAAATCCCCTTCCTGCAAGACGATCGCGTCCGTATTCATTTTTGCGGCCGATACATCGACGCTTTTCAGTCTGGCGCCGTGAGCCGGGGGACGCAGCACTTTTCCATACATCATCTTAGGCAGCCGAAAATCACCGGCGAACTGCGCTTTGCCCGTAACCTTCTCCAGGAAGTCGGCTCGTGGAAGGGATTGGCCGCACACCCTAAAATCCGTTGGCGATTTCAGCGCAGGTTTTTTCTGCAGATGTCTCTCGATCATCTTGCCCTTTGCGAGAGATCCATAAGTGACTCTGTTCTGAGAATTCGATTTTTCGCTGACGGCCCCATCTTTTGCGACCAGACGATCCGGCGGCAGGCGGAGCTGTTCTGCGGCCATCTGAATCAAAACCTCCCGCGCTTCTGCACCCGCTGCGCGCAAGGCCGGGCCGAAATATTTGATGCTCCTTGAGCCGTTGGTGCCCATATCCCAGGGGCACAGCTTTGTGTCTCCGAACACCATGGAAACCGAGCTGAAAGGCACCTCGAGTTCTTCAGCCAGCATCTGTGCGAGGGATGCAGTGATTCCCTGTCCCAGCTCGACCTTTCCCGAGTAGCAGGTGACGTGTCCATCCTCTGCAATGCGAAGGTATGCATTAAAATCCTCCGGATAACTGCCGGCCGCGCCGCGAGGTTGTTGGCCCAGCAGCAAAGGATCAACCCAAAATAAAAAGTAGAGACCGGGGCCCAGCAATTTGAGGAATTCCCTGCGTTGCAATGATTCTTTCTGGGTGGACATGGGTGGTCCTCCTTCGGCATTGAATGCTTCATTGCCCGGTGAGAAATGCGGGCTGAACTCATTACAGATTATGCCAAAGCGTCCGCGAATTATACGAATTTTACGGAGGGAAGATCTTTACTGCCCCACAGCCAACTCGGAAGGCTCGGCAATGAGCGTTTCCGCCGGCAAATAGTCTTCATTCGCAGATGCATCAGCTCGATCCGGATAGGTGATGCGGTTCGTGGGAGGCTGGCGCATGATGACGCCTTCTTTTTTCATTCTGCGGATTTCTCTTGCCGCTAGCAATCGTACGGCAAGCGATTTCATCCGCTCCGAAAATGTCATCGGTCCGAATGATTCATGATAGAGCGCCATTACTTCGCGGCATTTTTCCGCAGCTGCTGCGTTGGGAGCATACCGTAACGTGCTGCTGAGGGCAGGCCTGAACCGAAGCGCGTTTCTCTTCATTGAGTCCAGGCGCAGGTGCATGAATTCATCGCGTACGGGACGCCGGCTTCGGACATATTTCAGTGCGGACGGATCCCACACCATTCCCGACTTTTCTCTTGCGGCGATTTCAGCTTTTACCCGTGTATACCCTCTGATTGCGGTCCTTGCCATGCTTAAAACTCCGGGGCCGTGCATCAGATACTTTTTAATGAAGGCTTCCCGCAGGTAGCTGGCTGTTTCAGGTAACGAAAAGTGCTGGTGATGAAACCATATCTCGTCCTGGCCGTGCTTCCGCGACCAGGGAATTCCCTTTATGATTTTTCCGCAAGATTCATAGTCGTGATAAAGACGCGTCCCGGGGTTGGGACCCAGTTCCATGAACTGCAGCAGGTCGGATTCGAGATCGATCGCCCAGTCAATATCTTCGTGAATTGTTTCCTTGTCGTGGTGCTCCAAAAACAGGATCGAGGATGCAAGCACCGATATGCCGTGATCCTGAAGGTCGGAGATCAGTTTGTGAAGGTCGATGCCTTGAGTCTTCTCAAAGAGGTTTGCCTTGGATTCGACGCCGATCCAGATGAAATTGATGCCCAATCGCAGCAGGAAGTCCGTCCCAAGCTTCGTGATCGTCTCCGCCGAAGAGAAAGCGCTGAAGCTGTAGGCTTTGCCGTGCTTTTCCATTTGTTCGAGCAGTTGACCGGCTCGCTCCGGATTTTTGCAGAAATTTTCGTCCATGAGCCCAAAATCGTCGACACCCATTTCGTCTTCGCATTTTCGACAGGCTGCGAAGATCTCTTCTCCGGTCTTCAGGAACGAAGTATATTGACGGTCAAATTTATGGGAGGTCGCGCAGAATCGACAGGAGTTCTGGCAGCCGACGCCAGGGATGATGATTCCTGCTTTCCCAAGTATGGGCGCGCCGTAAACGAACGAATTGATGGCAGATGGAACGGTGGGATGAATGATCGGCCGGTCCGGATCTTCTCCAAAATATTTTCTTAACCAGATGATCCCTTCGCCGTGGCAGATTTCGTCACAATCCACAAGTTCTCTTAGTTCCGGGACAGCCGTGCCGTGTCCGCCAAGAATGATTTTCGTTCCCGGCGCATGGCGTCTGATGTAGGCCGCCATGCGGCCTGCTTTCATAATATTGGGAACTATGAATGAAATCCCCACGTGAGAGTAATTGCCGCTGTCGATTTCTTTCTTGAATTCATTCCAGGATGGAAAATCCAGCACGGTTGTCGGGACCCGGATGTTCTCCGCCATCAGATAGAGTGCGAAACTTGGGTTATTGGAGCGTGGGGAGTGAATTCCCTGTTCCCGCGTCACCTGGTTGTTCAAAAGCTCCATCGTACACAATGGCTCAGAAATCTCGTCCTTGACTCCAAACGGCTTGAAGACACCGCACAGCAACAGTCTTGTCATTCGCAATTCCCTTTATTTATGGATGACTTATTCTGACAGGCGTGGAATATTGCAATGCGGTCAGGCGGATTCCAGGACTGCAAGCTCAGTCATTAAAACGCAAGAACAGTACTCGAAACCCCTTCAGAAGTAAAGAAATGGAATTCCGGCGCTGCCGACAATACTGCAGCTTTGCCTTGCATTATCTTGTTTCTAATAATCCTGAAGCCCCCGGATGCCGGGATTCAGGCCTCTATTCGTATCGAAGGGACTCGATGGGGTCTAGCAGGGCAGCTTTTCGGGCGGGCCAGACGCCAAAGACCAGTCCAATCGCTATCGAGACGCCTAATCCTGTGATCACGGCCCATAGAGGAATAGCGGCGGGGATAGCCGGGACGAGGGCAACGATGAGATAGCTTGCGGCAATGGCCAGGAGAATACCCAAAAGCCCGCCCACTGCGGTTAGTGTCATGGCTTCGAAGAGGAATTGAAAAACGATGTCTCGTTTTGTCGCACCGATGGCTTTGCGCACGCCGATTTCCCGCGTCCTTTCGGTAACGGACACAAGCATGATGTTCATCACGCCAATCCCACCAACGAGCAGACCGACACTCGAGATAGCGATAATGACGGTTCCGAGGATTGCCGTAAGAGAATCCAGTTGCTGAATGACACGATCCGGCGTTGTCAGCATGAAGTTGCTGGGTTCCGATGGTTTGACTCCGCGGCGGCGGCGCAAAAGGCTCTCCGTTTCATCCAGAGCCAGTGGACGCACGCCGGGACGGGCCTGGATGTAAAGCTGATGCATATCTTCCCAAGGCATGATCTTGTGGAAAGTGCCGTAGGGAATCAGCACGAAGTTGTCCGCGGCGCTTATCAGGGATCCCAATTTGCTTTTTTCTGCGACGCCCAGGACCGTAAACAGGTGCCCCTGGATAAGGATCTGTTTGCCGACAGGATCCGCTTCATAGAACATCGCTTCGGCAGCGTCAGGGCCAATGACGGCGACAGGAATTTTATGGGAGTCCTCCATCTGCGTAAAAAAGCGCCCATTGGCCAGCCGGATGTTTGTTACGGTCGCATAATTATAGGAGCATCCGTTAAAATCGGCGCCGCGCAGCGTCTTTCCCCGATATTGTATGCGGACGCTGGTTCTGAACGGCATTCCAAGCCATGCCACCTCCTGAACGGAAGGGCACTGTTCCTCGATGGCTCGTCCGTCTTCTACCGTCAGCGGTTTGCGCATGAATTCTTCTCGGGAGGGTCTGCGTCCGGTGCCGGCGATGTTAAAGTGGAAAGCAATGATGTTATTGGTGCCCAAATCTTCTATTGAGGAGACAATGCTTTCCTTCACGCCCGACAGAATCGAGGCGATCACGACTACCGTAGACACTCCAACCACGATTCCGAGCACTGTAAGGAATGCTCGGAACTTGTGGCTGAGAAGAGTCCCGAAAGCCATGGAGAAATTTTCGCGATAATCAATCATCGAGTTCTGCCCTGCCAAAACGCTGCTGTGAAGTCCGAAAACGGCCGGATCCTTTCGCGCATTTCCTATTCCCGCATCAAGGCGACGATCGGGCTCAGCTTGGCCGCTTTGTACGCCGGGTAGATACCGGAAATCAGTCCAACTCCGCCGGATGTGAAAATTGCCATGAGAATATATGTAGTAGTGATCTTCATCGGAAATCCAACGGTGCTCGCGATGATCGAGCTGAGAACATAGGCAAGCAGAAGACCGAGAAGTCCCCCGATAGAAGCGAGGAGTGCAGATTCGATCAGGAACTGCAGGAGTATGTCGCTTCGCTTTGCTCCCACGGCTTTACGTGTTCCTATTTCCACCGTTCTTTCCGTAACCGTGACCAGCATGATATTCATGATCACGATTCCACCTACCACTAATGAGACAAGAGTGATGGGAATAATCGCTTTTGCTATATATCCGATAATCTGGTTAACGAAACCCTGAATGGCGCTGCTCGCAAGGATGTCAAAATCGTCTTCCTTGCTCGGTTTCAATTTATGTCGCGCCCGGAGGATCTGCCGGACTTCGTCTTGCGCATAGCTTTGAGTCTCATCCGTAGGGGCTCTTACCTGGAATTGAATAGACCGGCGCAATCCATATTTTTTCAGATAAATCGTGTACGGGATATAAACATTGTTGTCCAGCGATTGGCCGTTCATTGTTCCATTCTGGACCTCGACCCCGATAACGGTAAAACTATCGTCGCCAACCTTGATCTCTTTCCCAAGGGCTTCCACGGGACCGAACAGTTCATCGCGAATTTGAGAGCCGATAACGGCGGTATTGCTGGAATGCTCGACATCGAGATTCGACACGAAGCGTCCCTCGGCGAGATCCAGGGACTGAATCTTCGGCATGTCCGCGCTTACGCCTGAAATACGGGCGTCGTAATAGATATGATTGCCTCGCTTTATGTTATCCGTTGCCCGGATCATTGGGGAAATCGCTTCACAGTCTACGCATTTTTCCTCAACGGCCCGCATATCCGCGGGGTAGAGATTCTTGTTTCGTTTGATCAGTTTTTCATAGTCTTCATCCGAGATATTCATCCGGGCAATGCGGGCCACGATGAATGTATTGCTGCCAAAAGTGGACGACAGCCGTTGCCACACGTAGGCACCCATTCCCTCGATGGCACCGCCGACGGTAACGACGGAGGCAACACCGATAATAATGCCCAGCAGCGTGAGCACGGACCGAAGTTTATGCGTCCAGATTGAATCGACGGCTATCAGGAATGCCTCCCAGGCGGCGGCAAGGGAGCGTTGTTTTTCCCTGAGATTCGCAGAATCTGGATGTCCGGATGAATCTTTGCTCATAAACTCCAATACGCTACGGCACAACAACTCCGGCCGACGTGTCTTATATACGACTGAATATGGGAAAACGTTCTAGCCTTCGGCTTATTTAGCGGCAATTTTTTCCAAGGCAGGCTTCCGCGGCGAACCTTCCTTCCCTGCAACAGTCGGGTTTTTGGATTGACTGGGCTTTGCTTTGGCGGATGCCGTTTTGACGCTCGTTGAACTGCCGGATTTCTTTTGGGCTGCCTGAGTTTTCTTCCCTTTAGACGATTTCGAAGCTGCCTTTGATGCCTTACTAGCGGAAGCGGCTTTGGTAGGCGGTTTAGGTTTTGATGCGGATTCCGAACATGAGGGGAGCCGGATCCAGGCGCCCGTCATCAATTTCGACTTGGATGAAAAACCATTCATTTGCATGAGTTTAGCAACAGTCGTGTGATTCCGTTCGGCAATTTTTGTAAGCGTTTCTCCGGCACTAACCTTATGGCGGCAATTAGATTCAGGGATCGTCCTGATCTTGGCTGTCGGAAGCGAGGCTAATTGCTCTTCAATTTCGGGAGGACTGTCTAAGGGAACCTTGAGCTGGAAATTGGGATAGTTTGCCGGGGTGTTGAGTCCTCTTAGGGCCGGATTTAGCTTCTTCAGCTCGTCAATCGATGTGCTTAAGAGTTTTGCCGCTGCCCGAAGGTCTATCGGCTTGGAAACGGAGACTTCCGTATATTGCAGCGGTGGATCCAATTCCGTGGGCAGTCCATAATTTTCAGGATTTCGTCCCAAAATTACACTGGCCTGAATTAAGGGGACATGGTTTTTGGTTTCGGCCGGCACTTTTCGCGACATATCGGCCAGTTGCCAGAAGTCATTCTTTCCAGTGCGGTTAATCAGTCTTTGAACTTTGCCTTCTCCCCAATTGTATGCGGCCAGAACCAGATTCCAATCTTTAAACATGGCAAAAAGATCGTTCAGATAGTGAGCTGCGGCCCGCGTAGATTTTTCAGGGTCCGAACGTTCATCTACGTCTCGCGTCACTTTTAAGCCATATCGAATGGCCGTATCTCTCTCAAACTGCCACATTCCTTTGGCTTTGGCTTTGGAAACGGCGTGGGGCCGGAACATGCTTTCCACTTGGGCAAGATACATAAGATCCAAGGGAATCGATTCCTCTCTGAACACTTTTTCGATCATCGGGCGATATTGTCCGGAACGCACCAGTCCATCCTCAAAAACCTTACGTCCGCGACTAAGCCAGAAGTTAAGCGATTTCAAGACCATATCGTTGAGCGAAATCGGAATTTCGTATTTGGTCCTGGATAAATCCGCCAGGAGAGCCTCCCGATAATCGGGATCGATCGAACTTGTCAGCAAATCCAGGTCATACAGTTTTTCCGGAAGAAGCTCCTCCACCTCTTCCACTTTTTCAACCTCATATGGCGCGTAGAGATATCGCGACTCGTCTTGCTGAATACGTTGAATCAGATCCTGGAAAAAACGGTTCAGGACAGGCGTGGATGCAAGGTCCCAGTTCGACTGCACCACAATATCTACGGCTTTATCAAAGGCTTCCTGCGCCTTTACGCGTTCACCTGCCTTAATTAGGGCGGATCCTTCGAGATATTTGGAGCGGGAAGCGCTCATGAGTTCTGACATTGGGGCAGGATAGTTCGTATTTTCTGCGACACCGGCGGCATCATTTGTTGCAGCCGGTTCTGTTGAAAATTCATGGGTCACGGCAGAAAACGCGACGGTAATTTGCCCGATCACAGACTGAGAGGGCAAATAGAGGCAACAAAATGCCAAGATCAGGTGAATTGGCCTATACCTGTTCATTTGATCGCCGAATTCTGGTCTCTATTTTGGGGAATGAAGCGCGCGCTGATTCCCCTAAAACCGGTATTGCCTATGAACTCAGACTGCAAAATAGGCGGCAGTCCCTATCTTGTCTGGCTCTGGGCAGCTGGCGCCACTTTGCCGGAAACCATTAACTGCTTCGCTTCCGGGATCACCTCAAGCGCTTTCAATACCTGAGAATCTCCCTGAACGGCAATCTTAAAGCCTTCCTGGAGCCCGAACGACGAAGTATAGACTTCCTGCCTGATTCTCCGCTTAATGAAATCGCTGTTGTTTGAAATATCTTCTTCTGTGAATTCCACTTTCCGTTCAGTAAGATATTTTTTAAAGTCTTCAAGGATGGCGTTTGTTATTTCTAAATTTGGCAACGACTTAGGAGCCTTACTGGCCGTTGCCGGAATCTCATTATTTGCAGGGATTTGAAAATTGCTGGCTGACGGAACTTCACCTGAGGTAAGCCGTCGCGCGTATTGAAAAAACACATCTCTTGAAGAAAGAAGTGCTTCGAAACGATTCAATTCGCGAGCGGTCTCGATTACGTCCGGTGTAATGCCGCCACCGCCATAAACCTTGCGCCCATTATCGGTTTCCCGAGTTTCCCGGTTTTTTGTATCGGCGGGAGCCTCAGGATTATCCATATTCATCAAATACTCAAAATTGGAGCCGGAGTAATCCCGCTGAATCAGACGTCCGCTGGGCGTGTAGTACTTAGCTGTAGTAAGCGCCATTCCGGTATCGTCGTCCAGGTTAAAAATGGACTGCACCAGGCCTTTACCGAAGCTTGTTTCTCCAACGATCAGAGCCCGGTCGTGATCCTGTAAAGCGCCGGACACAATTTCAGATGCACTTGCGCTATGTCTATTTATAAGAACAATTAGAGGAACCTTGATGATTTCGACCTTTTCTTTATTTTGGGCTCTATAGGCCTTGGCGGATCCTTCTGCCCGTCCTTTGGTGGAAACTACCAGATCTCCGCGCGGAAGGAAGAAATCGCATACCTCGATTGCCTGATTCAGCAAGCCACCCGGATTGTCGCGCAGGTCTATCACTAGGGCCGACAAATTATCTGCGTTCAGATCCTTTAGCTTTGTGCCTAGTTCATCGGAAGTGGATTCCGAAAATCGGTCAATTTTCACATAGCCGACACCAGGCTTTATTTCGAAAGCGTATGGAACGGTAATTAAGGGGATTTCGTCTCGCTCAATTGTAAACTCGAGGGGGTCGCGGACTCCGGGACGCTCGATCGTAATGTTTACGGTAGTGCCTCGTGGTCCCTTGAGATGGCTGACAACATCATCTGAAGTCCAGTCGTCAATCGGTTCGCCTTCAATTCGCGTGATCACATCTCCTGCACGCAATCCTTTGCGTTCGGCAGGAGTCCCGATAGCCGGCGGATCCACGATAACATGTCGACCATGATCCCGCAAAAGCGGTCGAACCCGAATTCCGAGTCCGAAGTATTTGCTGTGCTGATCTTCTCGAAGGCGTGAAAACTCTTTGGGATCGAAAAAGCTCGAATGCGGATCCAATGCCCGAAGCATGCCCTTTATAGCACTGTACACGAGTTTGTCGGGGCCGACTTTGTCCACATAGGTTTTCTGAATAACATCCAGGGCTTCCGTCAAGTTTGTCAGAAACTCATTTGGCGAGGTCGCGCTGGAAGATGGCGACTTCGCGGCGACATTGCCGCCCAGAAGACCGCCCATCAAAGAGGAAAGAATGACGACTGAAATTAATAACACGGCAAATCTTTGCTTCATATAGGATTGGCTCCGACCGTAGTACTTATAGCCCGTTGAGTATAGCATGCGATTCATGGCGCTAGCAAGACAATGAACTGTCCGGAACTCGCCCGAGCCATTCGGATTCCAGATTTCAAATTCCAGATTCCAGATGTCTTGCATTCTTCGACCTGCGCCATGAAGTCTGGAATCGAGAATCTGGAATTTGAAATCTATCGTATTCGCGGGCTCGATTCGAATTCCCGCGATAAGTGCGGGTCAGCTTGACTTCCGGATTTTGCTAATCTAGACTTTAGCCACGACATTGAAGCTAGCTTTAGGCTGAGAAAGCAGGTGGGGTTATGGGCTCTTTGGGCATGCAGGAGATCATTGTTATTTTTATCATTGCCCTCATCGTCTTTGGCCCCAGGAAACTGCCGGAATTGGGAAAGACCATAGGAAAGGGCCTCGCCGAGTTTAAGAAGGCTTCCAACGAGTTGAAGCAAACGTGGGAGGACGAAGTTCGGCTGGATAAGGAAAAGGAGGCTATCTCCGAAATCGTCAAGGATACCACCACGCAGCTAACCGAAACACCCAGCGAGAACAAACCCTCCGCAGAGCCAAAAGAGAATCAATGAGTGACGCGACGCCCGAGCCCAACAAAGCAAAAGAGCCGGAGACCGAATCCGGCAAAATGTCGTTCCTCGAACACCTTGATGAACTCCGCAAACGTCTGGTTCATATCGCTGTTTATATTGCAGTTGGCTTCCTTGCCAGTTGGGTTTTCTCTAAAAAGATTTACGACTTTCTGGCTGTCCCCATCATCAAAGCGCTTCCTGCAGGCACGAAACTCGTTTTTACAAAGCCGACGGATCCTTTCATTCTTTACATGAAAGTTGCCTTTTTGGCGGGCATCTTTCTGACGATTCCGCTGACTCTCTACGAAGTGTGGAAGTTTATTGCACCCGGGCTCTATAGAAAGGAAAAGAAATACGTTATTCCGTTCCTGGTTTCCTCGATCGTCCTTTTCCTTCTGGGCGCCTCATTTTGCTATTACCTGGTTCTTCCGTCGACCTTTAAAATTCTTATTGAGATGGGATCATCATTCACTCCGATGATCCTGATTAATGATTATCTCGATCTGACGGACATGATGCTGCTGGGCTTCGGAGGCATTTTTGAAATGCCTGTTATCGCAGCCTTCCTCTCCATGTTCGGCTTGGTTACGGCAGGCTTCCTCTGGCGAAAATTCCAATACGCGATTGTCATTATTGTTATTCTCGCCGCCGTTATATCCCCGACTGGAGATGCCTTCAATTTGATGGTATGGTCGGCTCCAATGCTTTTGCTTTATTTTATAAGCATTGGGGCAGCCGCCCTATTTGGCTGGCGTCGGAAAAATAAACGGTTGGAATAGGCTTCCACTCCGGCGAACCCTATTTTAGATACCAAAATGCTCGCGAATCGCCTCGAATAGCTCTGCGGTTGTGTGGGAGCCATGGATTCGAGCCCTCAGCTGGGCGCTGCCGGGAAATCCCCTCGAAAAATATCCGCCGATCTTCTTGATCTTTCCAAGGGCAACGGGGGGCGGCAACTCCAGATTGACTCGCTGAAGAAACGTCATCACAAAATCCATGCGTTCTTCCAGGCTCACTGAGACCGCTTCCTTCCCGTTCAAGTGATCCCAGCACTGGCGTATCAGCCATGGATTGCTCATGGTTCCCCGGCCGATCATGATGCCGTCGACTCCGGTTTCGCGGAACATGCGCTCGGCATCCGCCGGCGTGAAGATATCTCCATTGCCGATGATTGGGATACGTGCGGTCTGTTTGACCTTCGCAATGATTCCCCAGTCCGCATGGCCCGCAAACAGATCACAGCGTGTTCTGCCGTGGATTGTGAGCGCTTCCACCCCGCAGTCTTCGGCGAGCCGCAGCACTTCGGGAGCATTGATGGAATTTTGGTCCCACCCCGAACGGATTTTTATTGTGAGCGGGATTCGGACGGCTCTCCGCACGGCCTTTAGAATCTTTTCCATCAGCGGTAAGTCTCGCAGGAGATTGCTGCCGCCCCCTTGCCTCACGACCTTTTTGACCGGACACCCCAAATTGACGTCTACCAGATCGGCCCCCATCGCTTCGACCATCGCAGCGGAATCCGCCATGCGTTCGGCCCTGGAACCGAAAATCTGAATGGCGATCGGTCGTTCGGATTGCTCAAAGCGCGTCAGATAGGAGGTTTTATCCTGGTGGCGTGTCATCCCCTCTGTGCTCACAAGCTCGGAGACAACCAGTCCGCATCCGCCCAGGCCCTTGATGGCCTGGCGGAAAAGAGAGTCCGTATGACCCGCAACTGGGGCCAGGACGAGCGGTGGATCGATGATCACATCCCGGATCTTAAACATGTGCGAATCATTATATCAGTGTTAGAATCAAAATCGCCTCCGTTACCCGTTCCAGTTTTTCGAAAGAATTTCAAACGCGGCGCGGGACGCTGAAAACGGGAAATTATGATCTATCCACCGGGACAAGGACAATCCGGACAACAATTGATGCAGCTCTGGCGGGATTATCTCGAACAATACGCCGACAGAGAAGGCGACGCTGAGGGCCAGGCGATTGTGGCGGCTTATCATGTGGTCGAGGTATTGACCTGGCTTTCGAGGACCATCGATAAAAATAGCCGCTACGAAGATTTGATCGACCAGCGAATCGCTCTCTTTCGCGAGGGGAGCAGGAATGCCGAAAATTTTTTAGATTGCCTGATCAACGCCACTTTTTCGATTTACAACAGCTTCAACACGATCGGCCACCAGCTGACGGAAGGGAACGCCGAATCTGCGGCGCTGATACAAAATGTGGATGAGTTGGTGCACAAAAGCGCCGAATCCGAAGATCCCGTCGAGCGATCGGCTGCGGCCTTGCGCGCCAGCTTTCCCCTGCTTGGCCTCGTCGTAATTGCCCTCGACCAGGATCAGACAATGAGCCCGGTGATCCGGCAGGTGGAGCAGCGGTTTGCGGCTGCCGCCAAGGCGGCCTCCTCAGGTTGGGAGCATCTGCTGAATGCCTTGTATCGGATCGTGGAAATGATGCAGATTTTCGCTTTGTTGACGGATTCCGAGCTCAAAGACCAGATCCACCAGGTTGCCGCGCGCTTCCAGGAAGAGGATCATTCGAAAGAACTCCGGTATAAATTGCGCAACGGCTTCTGCCGTCTGTTCGAACTGGGCCATCTTCTGACCATCCAGTTCGACGCAATGCTCTGAAGCGCCTCCTGAGCGTGGACTCAAAAGAAAACGAAGGCCACGAATTCCACGAGTTATTTCCATAATCCGCGCAAATCCGTGGCTAGGAGCCTGTCCGAGTAATGGAAGCGGCTCCTCCTATTACTCGGACAGGCTCCTACATTTTCTTCTTACCGCCGCCAGGACGTTAAACCCTGCATAACACTGGATAACCTAGCGTGCCGCCGCGTCATAACGCTGCGCTGCAGCCGTCCAATCGATCGCTTTGAAGAAAGCTTCAATGTAATCCGCACGCTTCAAACCGTAATCGATCATGAAGGCATGCTCGAAAACATCCATGATCAGGATCGGGGCTGCTCCGGCGAGGTGTCCGGTATCATGCTCGCCAATCCATGTATTGATGAGTTTGTTTCCCGCCGGATCATAGTAAAGCACGGTCCAGCCGATTCCGCGCATTGCTCCGATTGCTTTGAATTGCTTCGCGCAATTTTCGAGAGATCCGAAATCTTCGGCTATCTTCGCGCAAAATTTGGATTTCGTATCCAGCGCAGCTCCGCCCTTCACCATGTTCCCGAAATAGAGCTCGTGCAGCCTCATTCCGTCAAATTCCCAGCCGAATCGCCGCTTCATTTCTGCATACTGAGGAGTGCCCGCTTTCCCCTGTTTTTCGAGCTCTGCCAGCTCATCCATTAATTTGTTAGTATTGGTGACATAGCCGTTATACAACGTGAAATGATTGTTCAACAGTTGGTTGCTCAATCCCTCTGTTCCCAAAAGCTTCTCGTAATTTATCGCCTGATACGCCATCGATTCCTCCGTTTCACAACAATCATCGAGCCTAGAAAATGAGATTGCACCCTATACACTCGTCAATCCCCGCGGGATTGACCATATACCCGGTCGTGCTTGAGGGAAGTTTAAGGCAAAAGACCGGTTTCGACCAGAGCCCAAAGAAAATATTCCAGTATTTATGGCCATCGGCCGCAACTTCTCTGCTCGCGGCGCAAGCAGTCTTACAACTTGATCATCTTTTGAGAAAAGGATAGTCTTGCTTATCCGTACCTCTGGCTAAATGGAGACCGCAATGAGCAAGACCAACCTATCGGACCGTGCCCGTGTTACACCTCCATCTCCTATCCGTAAACTTGCCCACCTGGCAACCAAAGCCAAGAAGTCCGGGATCTACGTATATCACCTGAATATCGGGCAGCCGGACATCGAATCTCCCAAAGAATTTTTCGATGGGCTGTCTTTGTTCAAGCAGAAAGTTGTCGCCTACGAGCAATCCCAGGGAAACGAGAGTTTATGTCTCGCCTGGTCGAAATATATCAACAGAACGCTGCGGATCCAGACCACGCCGGAACAGCTATTAATAACGATGGGGGCCAGTGAGGCTCTCGTGTTTCTGTTCATGACCTGCTGCGATCCCGGCGATGAAATCATCGTCTTCGATCCGACGTATGCCAACTACCTGGGTTTCGCCTCAATCGCCGGCGTCCGCCTGGTGCCGGTGTTGAGTAATATGGAAAATAATTTCGCACTTCCGGCGCCAAGCGAAATTGAGAAACGGATTACGCCCCGCACGCGGGCCATCTTGGCTTGCAGCCCAAACAATCCCACGGGGACGGTCTGTACTGAAGAGGAGCTTCGGTTCCTGTATGACATCTGCGAGGCAAATAATCTTTTCTTGATCGTGGATGAGACCTATCGGGAATTTGTGTACGATGACCTCAAGCCGCTTTCGATCCTGCACCTGGTCCCGAACAGCGAACGCGTGATCGTCGTGGATAGCCTGTCCAAACGTTTCAGTTTGTGCGGTGCACGGATAGGCTGCCTGGTCACCTGCAATGAAGAAATCCTTGCCGCGACGCTCAAGATAGCCCAAGCGCGTCTTGCGGCTCCAACGATTGAGCAATTTGCATCCGCTTATATGCTGGATCATATCCAGGATGAATATCTTGAAGGCGTGCGAAGTGAATTCAAGTCTCGTCGTGACGCTCTCTATAATGCTCTGAGGGAAATACCCGGAGTGGCAATTCACAAGCCTCAGGGTGCTTTTTATTCTGTGGTTCAGCTTCCGGTTGATGATGCCGAACGCTTTGCAGCGTTTCTGCTATCGGAGTTTTCGTACAAAATGAGAACAACCTTTATAGCGCCGGCTGCAGGTTTTTATATGCAGCCAGGGTACGGAACTCAGCAGGCGCGATTTGCGTATGTGCTCAACAGGAGCTCCATCGAGGAAGCCATCGAGGCGCTTGCCGCAGGTCTTGAGAGATATCAAAAAATATAGTCAAAGCCCGAATTCAGAAGCTCCAGCCATTGAAGGTTCCCGTCAATTCTGAAACAATATGTCTCCGAGTCTGAAATAGGAGGCGCCACATGGCGGACGTTTTTACTCATGATCTGATTATTTTCGGCGCAGGACTGGCCGGCTTGCGCGCAGCAATAGAAGCTTCGCGTGCAGCCCAAGGAAAGTTGGATATTGCAATCATTTCCAAGAACCAGCTGATGCGTGCACATTCCGTTGCGGCGGAAGGCGGCACGGCGGCTGTGTTGCGTCCGGAGGACGGAGACAGCATCGAGCTCCACGCGTGGGATACGGTGAAAGGAAGCGACTTCCTGGCAGATCAGGATGTCGTCGATCTGTTTGTTAACACGATGCCTTCCGAGATTCTGCAGCTGGATCACTGGGGAATCCCCTGGACGCGGAGAGCAGACGGGCGCATTGCTCAAAGGCCTTTTGGGGGCCATAGTTATCCGCGCGCCGTGCTGGCCCAGGATAAAACCGGATTTTTTGAGATGCAAACGCTATACGACACATTGCTTAAATACAATGCTGTCAAGCATTACAACGAACACTTCGTCACATCGATCCTGGTCGAAAACAATACCTTCGCCGGCTTGACTGTCATTGATATGACCACAGGCAAGTTCAAGGTCATGCGAGGCAAGGCCCTGATTATTGCCAGTGGCGGAGCAGGGACGTTGTTCGGATTTACCACCTATTCCCAGACAGTTACAGGCGACGGTATGGCCTTGGCGTATCGCGCAGGAATTCCTTTGGAGGATATGGAGTTTTTGCAGTTTCACCCTACCGGCCTTGTGCCATCGGGCATTCTTATAACCGAGGCCTGCCGCGGGGAGGGCGCATACCTGATCAACAGCAAGGGCGACCGGTTCATGCACAAATATGCGCCTTCCAAGCTGGAACTGGCGCCGCGAGATCTGATCTCCCGGTCGGAGATGACGGAAATCGAGGAAGGACACGGGGTTAAGGAGCCGAGCGGACTTGATTACATCTACCTCGACCTGGTGCATTTGGGAGCCAAAACCATTAATGAGCGCCTGCCACTGATCCGGGAAGTTTGCATTGAGTTTAACGACATAGATCCCATTAAGGAACCCATTCCCTGCAGGCCGGTAGCACATTACTCCATGGGGGGCATAGAGACGAATATCCATGGAGCAACCCGGGTCAAAGGCATCTGGGCCGCCGGGGAAGCGGCTTGCGTGAGCCTGCATGGAGCCAACCGCCTGGGCTCCAATTCGACCGCGGAATGCCTTGTCTGGGGAAAGATCTCCGGCGGGGAAGCCGGCCGGTACTGCAATGAAGTGAAACAAGCCGCCCCGGTGCCTGAAGCTCGGGTCGATGCGGAGCACAAGCGGATATTCGATGACCTCATGGCCCGGAACGGAAAAGAAAACCTGTACGACATCCGCAGGGAATTGCGCACCTGCATGGATGTGAATGCGGGCGTCTTCCGCACAGGTCCCGAATTGAGCCGTGGGCTTGAAAAGATAAAATCACTGAGGCAACGGTACACAAATATCAGCATCGAGGACAAGAGCACCGTCTACAATACCAACCTGTACCATGCTCTGGAAATTGCGAACCTGCTGGATCTCGCGGAAATCACGGTTACGGGAGCTCTCGCGCGGACCGAATCGCGGGGTGGACATGCGCGGCGCGATTATCCCCATCGCGATGATGCGAACTGGTTAAAGCACACGCTGGCTTTCCTCACGGAGCAAGGTCCAAAGCTCGATTATAAACCGGTTACCATTACGAGTTGGAAACCCGAGGAGAGGAAATACTGAAAAGATGGGAGCACCTATGCAGAACAGATTCAAAAATAATCTAGGCCTTTTGGGCTGGCTCAGCGGAGGGCGCTACGGGGCGGAACGCTATGCATATGCACTGCACCGCTTGAGCGGCCTCGGCATCCTGGCTTATTTCCTCATGCATATCTTTGTCACCGGGTCTCGCATCAGCGGCCATGCGAAATGGGATCAAACCATGGCAACCCTAAGCAACCCATTATTCAAAATAGGCGAGTTCCTGGTTTTCCTGGCGTTTGCCTATCACGCGCTCAATGGGATCCGGCTCATCATGGTGGAACTCGGATATTTAGTCGGCAGGCCCGGGCTCCCGTCGTTTCCATATCATTATTCAACCCTGCGGCAGAGACCGCTTTTTGTGGTCGTGATGGTTCTCGCGGCGGTTCTCATGATCATCGGCGGCGCAGATTTTTATCACATGATGAAATAGGAGGGAGTCATGCGCGAATCAAAACTCTGGTCCTGGCATATTCTTACTGCGGTGATCATTCTCGTATTGTTGGGCTTTCATATGGGAATCATGCATCTGGGTGCAATTTTAAATGCGTTTGGGATCGGGTCGGCCGAGCCAACCAAGTCTGCCGAGGTTTTCCATCGCAGTCAGCAGTTATTCTTTATGATCACGTATATTTTGTTGCTGGGAACGGCTTTGTTTCATGGACTCTATGGCCTCCGCAGCATGATTTTTGAATTATCGCTTTCGAAAACCGTCGAAAAACTCATCGGTGGCCTGTGTGCCGTCGGCGGCTTTGCTCTGTTTATTTACGGAAGCTATGCTGCGATCGCGGTGTTTCGATTGAAGGGAGCATAGCCATGAGCGGATCGTCGGCGAAGGATTTAGTAATAATCAAAACAGTTCGTTTTGAAGTGTTGCGATACAATCCCGAAAAGGATGCAGAGCCAAAGCTGCGGCAATATGTTGTTCCGGTTACAAAAGGAATGACAGTTCTGGATGGATTGACCTGGATCAAAGAGCACGAGGATCGCACGCTCTCGTGGAGATCTTCGTGCCGCATGGGCATCTGCGGATCCTGCGGCATGTTTATCAATGGATTGCCCCGTCTCGCCTGCAACAACCAGATCGTGCATCTGCATTCGGATGTGGTGGTGGTTAAACCTCTGCCCAATTTCGACATCATACGGGACTTGGTCCCTGATCTGGAGAGCCTGTTCTCCAAGCACCGCTCGGTGAAGCCTAACCTGGTCCGGAAAGACCTGGCGGAGCAGAACCTTCCAACGGGGGAATACTTCCAGTCAGAGGAGGAGCTGCTGAATTATATTCAGTTCGCTTACTGCATCAAATGCGGCCTGTGCATGTCGGCTTGCCCGACGGTCGCAACTTCAGAGGAATATACCGGGCCTCAGGCTTTGACCCAGGGGTGGCGCTATATGACGGATACGCGCGATGAAGGAGCGAAAGAAAGAGCGAAGGAGATGTATTCCAGTCATGGAGTCTATCGCTGTCATTTCGCCGGTGCGTGTTCGCAGGTATGCCCGAAGGGCGTGGATCCCGCCTTGGCGATCCAGCTGGCCAAAAAGGACGCTTTTCTGAGGGCTTTTGGATTGCGAAAACAGAAGCAAGCTACTTCCGTAGCTCCGCCCGTTAAAGATTGGGTCGCGAATAAGGATATCCCCAAGGCACCTGCGCCCACAGTGACACAAGAATAATTTTTCGCGTGAACCGAGACCTATTATGGTTTGCCGATGACGGGTATATGAAAACGGTGATTCTCTATACCGATGGCGCGTGCATCAACAATCCGGGGCCCGGCGGCTATGGCGTCGTGATGTTGTACAACTCGCATCGCAAAGAACTCTCTGGGGGATTCCGCAAAACCACCAATAACCGCATGGAGCTGTTTGCCGCGATTGCGGGACTCGACGCGCTTAAAGAGCCTTGCAGCGTGACTCTTTATAGCGATTCGCAGTACCTCGTCAACGCGATTCATCTGGGATGGGCACGGCGCTGGCAGGCAAACGGATGGATGCGGAACAGAAAAGAAAAGGCCATCAATCCGGATCTCTGGGAAAAGCTCCTGAACCTGTGTAAGACGCACAATGTGCAATTTGAGTGGCTTCGCGGCCATGCCGGGCACAGCGAAAACGAGCGCTGTGATGAGTTGGCGACGACTGCAGCCCGTGGGTTGCGTTTGGATGTCGATGAAGGCTATGAAATAGCATTCCCATAAAGACGATAGGTGTTTTCCGCGATCGCTTCCGCTGTTTCGTCTACGGGCATGCCTCTTAGCTCCGCGATCATCTTAAGCGCAATGGAGGCGTTCGCAGGCTCATTCCGCTCCTGCGGCGCCGGGCCGAGAACAGGGCTGTCGGTCTCGACAAGAAGGCAGGATAGCGGAAGGACTTTTGCGAGCTTTTGCTTTTGTTCAGACCGGACAATCGACGGCGGAATGGAGAAGAAAAAGCCGGCATCCGCTGCGGGCATGGCCGCGGATACCTTACCGTCAAAGGCGTGCAGTTGAACACGTTCGGCCGACGATTCCAGAAGGACACCCACTGCGTGCCGCCCGGCGGAACGGGAGTGCACATTAAGCGGCAGGCCTAATTCCTTGCCCAGCTTGATAAAGCCCCGGAAAATTTCGCGCTGGATCTCTCGTTGCGATTCTTCCTTGATGATCCAGTAGTCCAGGCCAACCTCACCGATAGCGGCGAGTTTTTCCCGGTGTCTTCGGATGAAGGCGCACATCTGGTCGCTTGCAGCCAAATCCAGATAGGTGGGATAGAGTCCTGCCGCAGCCCGTATCATCGAATGCTCTGCCGCAAGCATAAGGTTCTTTTGGGCATCCGCCAAATTTTCCCCCACCGAAACAATGCCGGATACCCCAATGTTCAGTGCTCTTTCAAGGACACCCACAATATCCCTGTCAAAAAGCGGATCGCACAAATGCGCATGTGTATCAATGATTGTTCTCATGCCCTAAATCAGCCTGAACTGGATTTGTTGAACTTTGCCATCAAATCCCGAACGGAGGGGATCTTTCTTTCGGGTGAAGCCGAGGCCTTCTTCTCGCGAACAGGAGGGCTGGGGGGTCGACCGGAGGATTTCATCGACAGTGAAATCCGCTTCAGCGATTCATTTACCTCAAGCACCCGAACCATCACGATCTGCCCGACCTTGACGACCTTTTTAGGGTCGTCGACAAACCGGTCCGCCATCTGCGAAACATGCACGAGGCCGTCCTGGTGCACCCCGATATCAACGAAGGCTCCAAAATTGGCTACGTTGGTTACTATTCCTTCCAACTTCATTCCTATAACAAGATCTTTGATCTCCTTTACTTCTTCCCTGAACGTTGCATAGCGAAATTCAGCGCGCGGATCGCGGCCCGGTTTTTCCAACTCCGCAACAATGTCGCGCAGAGTCGGTTCGCCAACTGCATCTGTGACGTAACGTTGCAGGTCCAGTGCGCTGAATCTGCCCGGATTCCTGGTAACGCGATCCAGGGATACGTCAAGATCGCGCGCCATTTTCTCCACAATGGCGTAACTTTCCGGATGAACCGCCGTGTTGTCGAGAGGATTCTCTCCGTTGCGGATTCGCAAAAATCCTGCCGCCTGTTCAAACGTTTTGGGTCCAAACTTCGGGACCTCGAGCAGCTCTCCCCGATTCCGGAAAGCGCCATGCGCATTGCGGTACGCTACGACATTCCTGGCCACAGAAGAAGACATGCCCGCGACAAAACTCATGAGCTCTTTCGATGCGAGGTTCAAGTCGACGCCGACATAATTCACGCAGCTCTCGACTGTGTGGTTGAGTTTCTCCTTGAGCAGCTTTTGATCGACGTCATGCTGGTATTGCCCGACGCCAATGGATTTGGGATCGATTTTCACCAGCTCCGCAAGCGGATCCTGAAGCCTGCGGGCGATGCTGATTGCGCCGCGCGCGGTCAAATCCAAATCCGGGAACTCTTCAATCGCCACCTCGCTCGCCGAATAAACCGACGCTCCCGCTTCACTCACCATCACCTTGATTGGTTTTGCATCGATCTGCGCGAAAACTTCTGTAACAAACGCCTCCGTTTCACGCCCCGCGGTTCCATTGCCGATCGCGATCAGCTCAATGTTGTGTTTTTCAATCAGCTTTTTCAGAGTTTCCGCTGCCTGCGTGCGTTCTGTATCCGACTTGTGAGGATGAATGGTTACATATTCAAGCAGCTTGCCCGTTTTATCCACGGCAGCAACTTTACAGCCGGTACGAAATCCGGGATCCACACCCAGCGTCGGTTTCATGCCGGCAGGGCTGGAAAGCAGCAGTTCCCTGAGGTTCGCTTCAAAAGTGCCGATCGATTCCCGGTCTGCTGCCGTCTTTTTCTCCAGGCGAACTTCCCCGATCAGCGTGGTTTTCATCAGACGTTCGAAAGCGTCCGCCAACATCGCCTGGTAAAAACCGCGCACACTTGCAGCCGTTGTGTGAATTTCCTGAGATTCGAGATACGCAGATACAGCCGCGGCATCGAATTCGATCGTGAACGTGAGGACTCCTTCCGTTTCCCCGCGCCGCAAAGCCAGCATATTGTGGGGTGCGATATCTTTCACCCTGACTTTATAGTTGCGATACATCTCAAACTTGGTTGTTCCTTCGGCAAACTCTTCCTTGATGCCGGAAACGAAATAACCTTCGTTCATTAGATATTCGCGCAGGTGCTGGCGCAGTCCGGCTTTTTCCGAAACCTCTTCCGCAAGAATGTCCGATGCGCCTTGAAGCGCATCGTTGGCGCTTTGCACGCCTCGCTCCTCGGAAATATATTGGGCGGCCTCAGCATTCAGATCGGCGGGCGGCGCATCGCTCGTGTTCACGCTTTTCACGAACAGCGACAATGGCTCGAGCCCCTTCTCCCTGGCAATCGTCGCTCGGGTACGTTTTTTCGGCTTATAGGGGAGATATAAATCCTCGAGTTCCGTCTTCCGGAGGCAATCTTCAATTTTGGATTTGAGTTCTTCGGTGAGTTTTCCCTGTTCTTCGATCGATTTGAGAATTGTCCCCTTCCGTTCCTCGAGCTCGGTGAGGTACGTATGCCTTTCGAGAAGTGCGCGAAGCTGCACTTCATTCATTTCCCCGGTTCTCTCTTTGCGGTAGCGGGCGATAAAAGGGACTGTCCCTCCCTCCGCAAACAAAGACAATGCACTCTGTATCTGACTCGGTCCGAGTGAAAGTTCCTGCGCTAACAGTTCCAAAATATTCATAGGCCTCTCTTCGAATTCTGGAGTTTAACCCGAAGTTCCGAAGACGCAAAGAACTCAGATCCCGGAAAATAATCATTTCCTTTGAGCAATCATTCTGTGCTTCAATTCACCCATTATGCGGGATTTATTAAGACAGGTCTCAAGATCATTTTATCTGACGTTGCGTATCCTGCCGCGATCCGTGAATCCGCAGCTGAGCCTGGCTTACTTGCTGGCCAGAGCAACCGATACGGTTGCCGACACGGAGCTGATCGAAGCCCGTAGAAGGATGGAGGCATTGCAGCAAATGCGAAAGAGCATCCAGGAAGCCTGCCAAGGGGAAAAGCCGGCGCTTCCCGATCTCGGGGATCTCAGTGCAGCGCAGACAACGGTCGCCGGAAAAGGGAATCCTGCAGAGCGCATTTTATTGGAGAATCTCGGAGACATCCTGGATGATTTGCGCCAGTTTTCCGCCGAAGACCGCCGTCATGTTGGTCACGTATTAGAAATAATCACAAGCGGTCAGGAAATGGATCTGCAGCGGTTTCACAATGCATCCGCAGACCGGATCGTGGCTTTAGACACCCAATGGGATCTTGACAGGTATATCTACAGCGTCGCGGGCTGTGTCGGAGAATTCTGGACAAAAATGTGCCGCGCCCACGTGTTTCCCGATGAAGCGTTGGATGACTCCATCCTCCTGGCCAACGGCACCCGATTTGGCAAAGGCCTGCAGTTGGTAAACATATTGCGCGATTTGCCCAGGGATTTGCGCCAGGGCCGATGCTATATCCCGCAAGATCAATTATCGAAGCACGGTCTGCAGCCGCGGGATTTGCTTGATGCCTCTCAAATGGACCGGTTCCGTCCGCTATATGAAGAGTACCTGCGTCAAACAGAGGATCATTTAGCGGCCGGCTGGCTTTACACCACTATGCTGCCGGCCCGCTACATGCGCGTCCGCCTCGCTTGCTCGTGGCCGATCCTTATCGGTGTACGGACCATCGAGGATCTCCGGCGCGGCAATGTGCTGGACGACAGGTTTCATATAAGAATCGCCCAGTCCGACACATGGCGACTGCTGCTGCGCACGATAGTCTTCTATCCCGCGCCTAAAATATGGAATGGTCTTTTTGGTTCAGTCAGAAGGAAAGCATCCAGGAAGCTGTAAGGCGCCTTACCTGTTTTCTGAGCGGAATAAGGGCAAGCTTGATTTTTTTGCGGATATTTCATTTGGGGAAATTGCGGGAGTTGTCACTTCGGTGTGTTCTGCAATCGTAGGAAGAGCCGGGCCATCGAGGCGAATGACCCTAATATCTCGATCCGCAAGAGATGCCAGACCTCGATATGCCTCTTCCGTACGGGGCACTCTTGCTACAATCGCCGCATCCGGAGAAAGAAAACGCACCTGCGAAAAACTCATCACCTCGCGCCCGCAGAAATCGCTTCCGATCAGATCCAAATCGTCGTCGCAAACCCCAAGGATATTCACATTCGCCAGCTCGAGCGCGTGAAATACCAATTGCGCCATATGTCCGCTACCAAACAGGATCACGCGTCGGAGGCCAGCCGGCGCCTGGCTCTTGATACAGGCAAGGACCTGCTCTTTAGACGCCACAAACATGTCAAGCATTTCGCGCATCAACTCGCGGTGCAGGACTTCCAGCTGCGCCGAGCCGGCAGGTGTCAGATGGTAGGTCACGCTTTTGATTGTTCTGCGATGATATTCCATCAGGCCAGTTCTGCATAACTCCTTCATGTAATTGTTCACCATTGCCACGGAAAGCGAGCAGCAGGCAGCAAGTTCGGCCTGCGTGATATGCGCGTCGGCGGCCACTTGTTTCAATATGTTCAGCTGGTTAAGTTTAGGAGACTGAAGATACAGGCTCGGAAGTTGCTTTTTCTGCATAAGGATCGCTCGTTCCCCAAATATCTGTACCCGGTATCAGGCCAGAAACGCATGTACACCTACTCATCGTCGAAAAGAATTGAGAGCTTTAGCTTGCAATGCTGCTAAAACTCACTCAATGAAAGCTGGGCGTCAAAGTCTTGTCTCCCCAATGATTAAGAAATGGGTAACTATCATCCGACAGAGCCGGAGGCTTTAGCCTATGAGCCGCTCAAAGCGGCTTAAACAGTATTATCGGAGTCGAAATCGGGAAGCGAAAAGCTTAAGCGATACCGAATCCGATTCCGACCCCGATCGACTTATGGATTGTGAAGTTAGATGGGTGTCCAGAGTATGCCCCGGAGTTTGGGCTATTTTTCGCCGCAGGCGAGGATTGTTTGAAAGTGCGGGGGGGCTTCCTCTCTGGCTACAACGCTGATTTCGATGTTTCTGAGGCCGGCATCCTCCAACCAGCGGTGGAGATCGCTCTCCGCGAAACCGAGCCAGCGGTCTCCATAGGAATCGCGCGCCTTCTCAAACCTGTGCTTCAATAAATCCAGAATCAGTATTTGACCACGAACGCGCAACAGCCGATACGCCGCGACTATGGCCGCCGCAGGATCCTCTGCATGATGCAACGCCTGACTTAATATGACAAGGTCTACGCTTCCGGGATCGATCGGAGGATTCTGCAAATCGCCCAACCGGAACTCGAGGTTTTGCAATCCGTTTTTTCTTGCCTTGGCTGCGCCAAACGCAACGATCTTTTCGGAATTGTCCACGGCAATCACTTTTTTGCAGCGCAGCGCCAGCAACTCACTCAGCAAACCCTCTCCAGAACCGAGATCTGCGACGACCAAAGGAGGCACGATGCGAAGCAGCAAGTGACCGAATCCCTGCCAGGAACGGCCGGGCCCGTAAACGCGATCGAATCTTCCTGCCACCTGGTTGAAATAAACCTGGTCTTGTTCCTGCCTGCGCTTCAAAATCCGTTTCAGATTGATCCGGTCTCCGGAGTGCTCCGGCATCTCGGCTGCACCTTGAAAAGCCAGTTTTAGAACCTCCGATCCGCACCCGCCGGAACCTTCATTCAGCTTATAGAACGTGCGCTTTCCTTCGCGCCGCGACTGCACGAGCCCGGATTCCTGCAGCAGTCCGAGGTGCGTCGAAATCCTCGACTGCGTCAGCCTGGTGATCTCCTGAAGTTCCTGAACCGACAGCTCATTTTTTTCCAGCAGTGCGACGATTCTCAAGCGCGTCGCATCCGACAACGCGCGCAACGACTTCAGAACTGGTGCCATAGGCCGCGCTCCTCAGAAAAACTTCCACCACCACAAAAAATTTAAGTTGACGAACCCGACAGATTTATTATATCCTCTTATCCGGATTTGTCGATATGTTTTTTGGAAGCCCACGGTGGGCGGCCTATAAATTTTTCTCCTCTGAAAAGGAAGCCAGCATATGTCTCAATTAGCGGGGATTGATGCCAGTAGCCAGACTCTCCCGAAGAAAGATTTCGATTACTGCGTTCGCGACCTCAGTCTTGCGGAATGGGGCCGGAAGGAAATTTCGGTTGCCGAGCAGGAGATGCCCGGGCTGATGGCCGTTCGCGAGAAATACGGCCTGCAAAAGCCGCTGGCGGGCGTGCGCGTTTCCGGATCGCTCCACATGACGATTGAAACTGCGGTTCTCATCGAAACACTGGTGCGACTGGGGGCTTCGGTGCGCTGGGCGAGCTGTAACATCTTCAGCACGCAAGATCACGCCGCAGCCGCGATGGCCGCCGCCGGAATTCCGGTTTTCGCATTCAAGGGGGAAAGCCTCGAGGAATACTGGGACTTCACGCTGGCAGCTCTCACGCATCCGGGCAATCAGGGTCCGGAGCTTGTTGTCGACGATGGAGGCGACGCCACGCTTCTGCTGCATAAGGGCTATGACATGGAACAGGGAAGCGATTGGGTGAAAGCGCCGGCCGCCAGTCACGAGGAGCAAGTAATCAAGAACCTCCTCAAAAAGTGCGCACAGGACCGTCCCGGATGGTTCACGGAAGCCGTCAAAGGATGGAAGGGGGTGAGCGAAGAAACGACAACCGGCGTGCATCGCCTGTACCAAATGCTCGAAGCCGGCCAGCTGCTCGTGCCCGCCATTAATGTCAACGACTCCGTCACGAAATCAAAATTCGATAATTTGTATGGATGCCGCGAATCGCTGGCCGACGGGCTCAAGCGCGCACTGGGTGTGATGATTGCCGGTAAAACGGCCGTCGTCTGCGGATACGGCGACGTTGGCAAAGGAAGCGCGCATTCGCTGCGGGGCTTTGGCGCGCGCGTGATCGTTACGGAAATCGATCCGATCAATGCGCTGCAGGCCGCGATGGAAGGATTCGAGGTGACACGCCTTGAAGAAACTCTTGGCGAAGGCGACATCTATGTCACCTGTACTGGAAACCGCGACGTCATCACGCTGGAGCACATTCTCAAAATGAAGGACCAGGCGATTGTCTGCAACATCGGGCACTTCGACAATGAAATTCAGGTGGACCGGCTGAATCAGGCTCCCGGCGTGCGGAAGGTCAACATCAAGCCGCAGGTAGATCGCTACGACTTGCCCGGGAATCAGAGCATTTATCTTCTGGCCGAAGGCCGTCTCGTCAATCTCGGCTGCGCCGAAGGGCACCCGAGCTTCGTCATGTCGAATTCATTTACAAACCAATGCCTCGCCCAACTCGACCTGTGGACGCATCGCGCCGAATACAAGCCGGCCGTATACCGCCTGCCAAAGAGGCTCGACGAGGAAGTTGCGCGGCTGCACCTGGAAAAGATCGGTGTCAAGCTGACCACGCTGACTCAGAAGCAGGCCGACTATATCGGCGTTCCCATCGATGGTCCGTATAAGCCGGACCATTACCGCTATTGAAAGAAATAAGACCGCGGATTTGATATATACTCGACATTCCGGATGCACATTGGAACAATTGCATCCCGGGTGTAGCTTTAATTTATGGCCAACGTGCTCGTCCTGATCCTTGTGCTTTTGGGCTTGTTTTCATGGGCCTATCCGCAGACGACTGTCTCAGATCCGGCGACGCGCATAATAATCCATTCCACGCCGATTCCCGCTTTTCAGCCGGATACTCCTTCAAGGTCCCACTTCGGTTCGCTTGAATTCTGCGGCGGCCTCGTTCTCAGCTCTGCGCACAAATCATTCGGCGGCATATCGGCGCTGGTTGTCCACTCTGACGGCGCGCATTTCCTCGCGCTCTCGGATTGCGCATCGTGGATTCGCGGCCGCATAGTTTATGATAACAATCGCCCTTCCGGCATCGCGGATGCGTCTGCGGCGCCCGTCCTCGACGAGTACGGGAAACCAGCTCCCCAATGGGATACCGAATCGATCGCCGAAGACGGCAACACGCTATACGTCGGCATTGAACGCATCAATCGAATCTTCAGTTTTGACTTCGACTGGAGAAGCTTCCCGCGGCACGCACGACCGGTCTCTGCTCCGCCCGAACTGAAAGAACTGCCATTCAATAAAGGCCTTGAGGCAATGGTCTTTATCCCGAAAAATCACAGGCTGGCCGGCACCCTGATCGCTTTCTCGGAAGAAGGGCTCACAGCAGAAGGAAATCTGAAATCGTTTCTGATCGGGGGACGCACACCCGGCTTGTTTTCCGTCAAGCGTTCGGACGGCTATGACATCAGCGATGCGGCGCTTTTGCCGGACGGCGATATCCTCATTCTCGAGCGCCAATATTCCCTGCAGCGGGGAGTCCAGATGCGTATACGGCGCATTCACCTCGACGAGATCAATCCGGGCGCTTTGGTGGATGGCCCTGCGGTGATCGAGGCCGACATGCGCTGTCAGATCGACAACATGGAAGCCATGAGCGTGCACCAGAACCGCGCCGGCGAGGCTGTGATTACCCTGATGTCCGACGACAATTTCTCTCCTATGCAGCGAACGCTTTTGCTGCAGTTTGTTTTTAAAGGAAAATAGACCCGTCGAAGCCTATCTCTTCGAGCTTTCTATTCCGATCGAAGAGCTTCCACCGGATCCAGACGTGACGCTTTGATTGCGGGCCATGTGCCGGAAATTAACCCGATTGCTATAAACGTAATAAAGGAGGTCAGAAATACGTGGGTGTTTACGATCAGGTGGATATCCCCTTGTCCGCTGATATCCTCAAACAGAGGACCCAGGAATGGGATTACGCCGATCCAGTGCGCAAGAAGAATCGCAAGAATATACCCCAGGATCCCTCCGGCGATGGAAAGTGCAAGCGCTTCACCCAAGAACTGAAGACGAATGTGCCGCTTTCGCGCCCCGAGAGCCTTTAAAACGCCGATCTCGTTCGTCCTCTCCTGCACGCAAAACAGCATGATGTTCATGATGCCCACACCTGCAACGGCCAGTGTGAGCAATCCGATCACCTTGAGCAGTGCCTTAATTGCCACTCCCAGCCCGTTGACGATGCTGAATCCTTCGCTGGAGGTGTGCATGTTCAGCGCCTTTTCATCCGCCGGATCGAATTTGTGAATATCTCCGAGGACCTGCCGAACCTGCCGCACGGCCGCATTCTCCATGGCGCCGCTGACGGGCTGAAACACAAGAACGCTGTTATAACGGATGTCGCGCATCATTCCCATGACCTTGATCGGGATAATGGCGCAGCTGTCATCGTCGGAGAAATAGCTCGACAGCGAAATCTTTTTCCGCAGCACCCCGATTACGGAAAACCGCATGCCATTGATAAAGAGATCCTGGTTCAATGCCGGAGCCTGGCTGAAGAGCTTCTTTTTAAGATCGTATCCGAGCACTACCACACGGCGCATGGACGCGACATCCTCCGCGCTGAGAAACCGGCCTTCGCCTATGAACATGCCGCGCATGGCCCCATATTCGTCATTGACGGCGCGGATGCCTCCCACCGTCAAGCGGTCGCCCCAGCGCAATTGCATCTCTTCATATACTTCCGGGCTGGCGCGTTTTATGAGCGTGCAGCGTTGTCGAATGGCTTCCACGTCCTCCGGCTGAGTACGCACAACCCGGCCCGCGCGGCCGCCGCCGGCCTGCAGCGAGGTCTGCCCATTCCAGACAACGACAACATTGTCGCCAAAATATTTCATTCCCAGGAGCAAGGCCCTGTGAAAGTCGTCGCCGTACGCGATGAGCAGGATGTAGGAGGCAATCCCCCAGGTGATTCCAACGATCGTCATGATCGATCGCTTCCCGTACGACCTTAAATTATCAGCGACGCGCTTCACTATTTCGATAACCATCGGGTCCTTGTGTAAAATTACGAGTGACGAATTACGAATGATGAAAGAAAACACACATCGCAATATGCGAAACACCGCAGCGGCTGAGGGATAATTCCAACGTTTGTTTCAATTCGTAATTCGTCATTCGTAATTCCTTATTCATGCCTGAGTGCTTCAATCGGGTCGACGACTGCCGCCATAAACGCCGGATATATGCTCGAGAGAACGCCGACCAGCAACAGAAATCCGAATGCCACCAGTCCCACCGCCGGAGTCACGATCATGCCTGCGAAGAAATCGATCTTGGGGAGCTGATTGATCAGTGCGCACAGCGCCCACCCCATCCCAATGCCAGTCAAGCCGGCGAACAACGTCAGCATCATCGATTCCGCAAAGAACTGCATCAGGACGCGGCGTGTGGTGGCGCCCACGGCCTTGCAGATCCCGATCTCATGAATCCGTTCGCCAACCGAAAGCAGCATGATATTCATCACCCCAACACCTCCGAGGATCAGGGTGATGATGGCAACCACGCCGAGAAATATGCTGAGCGAGTCAAAAATCTTTTTTACGAATTTTGCCTGTTTGACGGTGTTCCAGATTCCCAGCGCGTCCTTGTCCAAATAATCGAATCCTTTTTCCGCGGCAAGAATCTGCCGCACTTGAAGCTCGGCGGCCTCCCCAAGATTCTCGCTCCGGGGCTGAAGGATCATATTAGAAAGTTCATTTTTGCCTTCCGCCGCTATCGGCAAAGGGAAATCCCGGGTCATGGCGCCGAATGGGATAAATATCTTGCTCTTATCCGGCCCGCTATAATTCGAGTTTTGGTCCTTGGGGATCAATTCTCCGATGATCAGATAGGGGTAGCCGCCAATACTGACGGTCTGCCCGACAGCCTTTTCTTTTCGGAAAAGCTGATCTCGGACTTCATTCCCGATAATGCAGACACGCCGGGCATTTGCGTTGTCTCCATCGCTGATTTGCCTGCCGCCGGCAGCTACGTCGATGGTTCTCATCTGCATGTAATCGGGGAAGACGCCGTGTGTATTGAAAGTGCCGTTGTTGATGCGGGAGCGCGCCATTAGGCTTCGTTGGATTTCAGGGCTCAAGCGCTGCAGATCGGACGCCTTGTTTTTGAGCAGAAAGTAGTCGTCGAGCGTTAAGCGGATCACTTTTCCTGGACGAACCCCTTCCTTGCCTTTGCTCGTCATTCCTCCCCAGACAATCATGATATTCTGGCCCAGCGCGTGCGTCTTCCTCTTCTGCGCAACCCACAATCCCTCGCCGATCGACGTCATCAGAATGAGACAGATCAGCCCCCACGCGATCCCGAACATCGTCAGAAACGAACGCGTCTTATTCGCGGCCAAATTCATCCAGGTTTGTTTGAGTAATTCCATATTTAAAATTACGAATTACGAAAGACGAATTACGAATTGAAAAAACGCAGGCGTCATTGTCCACTCCTTCAGATTTCTGCAAAACTGCATAGTATGTTTCACTTCGTAATTCGTCTTTCGTAATTCGTCATTGAAGTATGATCGGTTGGCCCAGCTTCAGGCCGCTGAGGACCTCGGTCCGCGCACCATTGCCCAAACCGGCTTTGATGGGTACCTGCCGCCGCCCGGTTTTGGTTGATACATCGGGCAGTTCGACAAAGGTTTCGCGCTTTTCGTTATAGATGAGTGCGCTCTCGGGGATCAGAGGCACATTATGGTGCTCTTCCAGAATGATTTCGGCGTTGGCGCTCATATTTGCTTTGAGCAGATCCAGATCGTTCAAAATCGAGACGCGCACCTCGAACCTCGTAACGTTGTCCTGTTCGACTCCCATGGGAGCGATTCGGATCACTTTTCCCTGAAATGTCCGGTTTTTAAAGGCGTCGACCGTGATGCGCACCGGCTGGTCCATTTTTACCAGTCCTATGTCTGTTTCATCCACCTTACCCTTGATATAGAGTTCCCGCACGTCACCCAGGGTCATGATCAGCGTTGCATTGGAGCCCAGCTGCAGAATAGAAGACACGGCGTCGCCAACTTCCACTTCGCGGCTCAAAACGACCCCGTTGATGGGCGATCGAATGGATGCATATCTGAGGTTCTCCTCGGCCCTTTCATATTGGGCCTGTGCCTGGATCACGGCAGCCCGCGTCTTCTCGATCGTGCGGCCGTTCTGCGCAATCTCCGCTTCCCGGACGCTGACGGAAGCCTTTAAAGATTTCTCCGTAATTCCGGCGGCCTGCATCTTCTGATCCATGCTGTCGAGGTCGGATTTGGAAATCAGACCCTCTTGAAATAGTTCCTGTTGCCGCTTGTGTTCCGCTTTGAGAAACTCGTAGTCTTTGTTTTCAGCTTCCAGTTGCGCCTTTCGGAGATTGGCCTGGAATGTTTTTCCCTGCAATTCCATCTCCTCGAGATTGCTTCTTGCGGAATCGAGCACTGCCTTTGCCTCTTTCATCTGCGCTTCCAGAGTCTCCTTGTCCAATTCGACAAGCAACTGTCCCTCGCGCACGGGGTCTCCGGCATTGACATATAAGTATTTGATTAGTCCGGTGGCTTTGGATTTGATCTCAACCTTCGAAAGCGGTTCGACTTTGCCGGTGGCAACAACGGACCTGGCGATGGAGCCCAATTCCACCCTCGCTATTTTTTCGGGAGGAATGCTTTTATCCACGGAGAACAGCGCTCCGAAAACCCAATAGCCGCCCAGGACAACCAGAAGCGCCACGACGGATATGAAGACAAGTGTGAAAAGCCGTTTCTTGGCCATGCATTGTTCCTCCCGATGACTTTCAATACGAGAATCGAGGAAAATAAGTTTGGATAAAGTTTAAAGACCCGGGAGCGCCGGTGTCATTCTTCCATCAGTATTGGTTGCACAATTTTTGTGCACACCAGTGTAATCAGGCAGGTCACCAGTGCAGCTGCGGAATTCAAGACGGTTTGCGGCACGTGCAAATTGGCAGCCGGCAAGTTGGCGGCCAGCGAACGAAGGCCAAACCATAGCCCGAAGACGCTGCCGGCCAGCGCAAAAATAACCGTGATTCTAACGATATTCTCGGCAATTGCCAGCGGGCGAAGTGCCTTCTCGTGCGCGGCCTGGATTGCAGCAAAGCGCGCGTTTAACAAAACTTGCTGTGGCTCGGGCAGAACGGCTTCCTCGGCATCCATCCCTGCAATGTGTCCCATCCATTCGGCTATCCCGGCTATCTCGCGACAATAAGCGCATTGTTGGACATGCGCCTTTGCGGAATCATCCCAGCGGCCCGTCCTGGCGGCATTACTGATACTTTTTTCTTGAGAACATGAAATCCGCGTCATGATGTCGCTCCATAGCTCCTGTTCTTCCGTCCCAGGACGCGTGACAGGTTTTTGCGCGCCCGGAACAGCAGGACGCGAATGCTTTTTTCCTTGAGTCCCAGCGTGGCGGCAATTTCGCCGTGATCGAAACCTTCCACGTAGGCCAGCCACAAAAGAGCGCGTTCGGCCGGCTTCAGAGCGGACAGCATATGCGAAACATCACCCGTCTGTCCGCCTTGTGTTGTGGTCGCCGGATGCCACAGATTTTGCCAGAGCTTCTCACGCTTTTCGCGGCGCCAGTGATCTACCAATAGAGAAGTCGCAATTTTGAACAGGTACGACTTCGTCTGGTGCGCATTCATTTCCGGCACATTGGCACGCAGGAAGCGATAGAACGTATCCTGGAGAATGTCCTCTGCCAGGGCCATATTGCCGCAGGTCTTGCGGATGTATCCGTGAAGCGCGGAGGCGGTTGCTCGGTAGAGAGCAGAAAATGCCTCCTCATCCACAGAAAACGCGTCGTCCGTGCAGGCGATTGCCTTCTTCTCCATCAAACCCGGTAGAGATACGGCATCAAGGAACGTCAACGGATGAATCTCCCGCCCGGTTGCTTTTTCCGGGAAGCTTTCTGGTCGCGATATACTCTTACTCTATCATGTTCCACTTTTTATAGAGGGAATAAGAAATTGCCGCCGCAACCAGTATGCCAATGCCAAGAGCAGTCAGGATCGTGGCCGGGTAAACAAGATCTCGCTCCAGCCGCATCAGTCCGAAGAATGCTCCACCCAGCACCAGGAGCACAATGCCCCAGCAGATTCCATGAATGACGCGCGATTTCGGCGATCGCAATCCCGCATTCGCTTCCTGGTCTTTGAGAAAATTCTGACCTTGAGGTGTCGAAAGGAATTCCGAGAGCTCCTGGCCCGAGCTGAATTTATCCAGCAATCTTTTGCGCAGTTCTCCCTGTTCCTGTATGCGAGTCCTCTTAATTTTGTGCCCGAACCAGACCAAAATTATCACCATCGCGAATGCGGCAATTGGAACCAGAACGTCTTCGCTCAGCAAGCTACCCATGGTATTTCCTTTCCTGTTAATCCCGGTGAACTCCAGGTTCGCCAGAAAATTGTTTTGCCTTTATAACGATTGGAGGAAGGGGAAGGTTAACAGTAAAACCAAAAATAAAAATCGGGGTCGGGGTCGGGGTCGGAATCGGGGTCGAACTGCTTTTTAAAATCCGATTCCGACCCCGAAAATGCAGGTATGGGCTACTTACTGTTTTTTATGCGGACGTCGACGACCTTAATCCCCTGGCCCTGCGGATACACGATAGCCGGATTCAAATCCATCTCGGCGATTTCCGGAAGGTCAACAGCCATTTGTGCAACGGCGATCATCAGTTTCTCGATGGCGGCCAGATCCACGGCGGGATTGCTGCGTGAGCCGGCAAGGAGTGGAAATGAACGGATCTCCCGCACCATGCGCGCGGCACCGGCTTCCGACATAGGAGCCATCCGAAAGGAAACATCTTTGAGTGCCTCGACCTGAACGCCGCCCATGCCGAACATGACAACCGGGCCCACCCCTTTTTCGCGCTTGAAACCGACGATCACTTCGGTACCCGGCGCACATTGTTCCTGCACGATAAACTTCGCACCTGGGAAGCGTTTCGCCATCTCATCGATCGCCTTCTGGAGCGCGTCTCTTTTCGCAATATCCAGCACAACGCCACCGGCATCGCTTTTGTGGACGACGTCGGCGCTGTCCACTTTCAGCGCCACGGGGTAATTCATCTTGCGCGGCAAATCCGCCGATCCGATGGCGGCTGTGAGGGCAACCGGAATTTCGTATGCCTCCAGCACCTGAAACGCGGCAGCCTGAGAAATAAATCCCGTGCCGGCGCCGGCGAGTATTCCCTGGGCTTTCGTCTTGTTCCCGGCGGCAACGGCCGGCACCTCGGTCAAGCGTTTCCGGATTTCGCTGTAGCGGGCCATTGCGGCCAGCACTCTTGCTCCCGTTTCCGGGAAGTCGAAAACCGGGATTCCCGCGTTTTTGATGGTTTCTACTGTGCTTGTCCAATTTTCATTGGTCATCACCACGGCGATGATCGGCTTGGTGACCGTTTTCGCCGTCTCCGCAATCTTGCGTGCAATCGCTTCGCAATCCACAAAAAATGGAGTCACCATAGGAATGAGGATGGCATCGACGCCGGGATCCTCATTCAGACAGGAGATGGCGAGACCAAAATGATCCGCGTTGGCTGTTGCCGCGACGTCGACGGGATTCTCAACGTAAGATTCGGGGATCAATCCGGCGCGCAGCTTCGCTTTGGTTTCCTCGGTGAATTTGGCGAGTGAGAGTCCGTGGCTCACGCACTCGTCCACGCACATGATGCCCGGTCCGCCGGCGTTTGCGATGATACCCACATTCGCCCCGGCCGGGACCGGTTGGGTCGCAAATGCGTATGCCGCGGAGATCATCTCTTCGGTCGTGCTGAAGCGCATGACACCTGCATGCTCAAAAATAGTATCCGTGAGCGAATCCTGCTGCATCAGCGAGCCCGTGTGCGAACTGACCGCTTTGGCCGCGGCCGCGGTGCGCCCCGTGCGGATCGCCAGGATGGATTTGTCGCGGGCGATGCGCCGGCAGCGTTCGATGAATCCGGGCGTGTCTTTCATGCTTTCGATGTGCATGATGATGGTGCGCGTTTCCGGATCGCTGCCGAGATAATCCAGCAGTTCGTTCGTGTTCACGTCGGTGGCATTGCCGTGGGAAGCGTACATGCGGAAACCGGAGCCCATTTTGCGCAGATTCAGGTTCAGCAATTCCGCCACGCCGCCGCTCTGCGCAAGAATGGATGCATTGCCGGGGCGCATCGGCGTGAACGTGAAATTGGCGTACACCGAAACGTCTGGATCCGAGTTCATGACTCCCTGGCTGTTCGGCCCATAGACGCGCACGCCATACCGGCGCGCCGCGTCCATCAACGCATCCTGGAGTTTTGCTCCATCGGGCCCCATTTCGCTGAATCCCGCGGTATGGATGATGACGAACTTGACGCCCATCTTCCCGCAGTCCTCGACAACCTGCGGCACCATCGTGTTTTTAACCACAATGCTCGCAATATCCACCGGTCCCGGGACATCGAGAATGCTTGGATATGCCTTCAGACCCAGTATTTCGGATTCTTTGGGATGAACGGGATAGATTCCTCCCTTAAAATTATGGGCGATCAGATTTTTCACAACACGGTTTCCGATGGAAAATGTGTTGTTGGAAGCGCCGATCACGGCAACGCCACGGGGTCGAAACAGGGAATCAAGCATTTCATTTCTCCTTTTATAATTTTTATAATTTCGGTGACAGCCACCATAACTCCCGAATTACTCAAGACGGAGGCCGCCCTGACGCGCTATCTGCAATTCGGGAGTTATGGTGACTGTCACCGAAATTCATTGGATAGCACCCTCTTCTTTTAATTTTGCCAGGTCTTCCTTGCTGTACCCGATTTCCAGGATCACTTCATCGGTGTGTTCGCCGAGTTTCGGAGATCTTCTTCTCCAGGATGCCGGTGTTTCGCTGAGGTCCCACGGAAATCCCATGGTCTTGGTATGGCCATAGGTCGGATGGTCAATCTCGATTACATAGTTATTGGCCAATAGCTGCGGGTCTTCGACGACGTCAGGAATGTTTTGCACCGGGGTATAGATGCAGCCGTGCTCTTGGAGAATCTGCATCCATTCATCTCTTGTCTTGCTGGCGAATACTTCATCGAAAATCCTAACCAGATCCGCGCGGTTGCTGGACCGAGCTGCGAAGGTGCTATACCTTGGATCGTCGATCAGTTTTTCAAGGCCGAGCGCGCCGCAGACCTTCGCCCACCACCGGTCTGGATCGAGATGCGCAATGGCAAGCCATTTGCCGTCCTTGCAGCAGTAATGGTTGTACATGACATTGCCCATGTTAGTCCGGACGAACCTTGGGAACTCCTGCTTCAGCATCGCAGTGCCCGATATGAGGTGTCCCAGCATAGCGACCACGCTGCCCATCAGGGATGTATCGACGACTTGTCCTTTTCCCGTCTTTTCGCGTGCAAAGAGTGCCAGGCTTACTCCCCAGGCGCACATGAGCCCGCCCAATTCATCTCCCAGGCCCGGGAGAATCATGGAGGGCGGAGTCTTGTCTTCTCCTGCCGCCATCATGAGGCCGGATCGCGCAATGCCGGTGTAATCGAAAGAAAGGTTGTTGGCTATGGGACCTTTTCTGCCCCAGCCGGAAGCCTGTGCGTAAATGAGTCGGGGATTGCGGGCGAGCAGCTCATCCGGCCCGATGCCGAGCCGCAGGGGCGCTCCGATGCTCATATTATTAAGGAAGACATCCGCAGAATCGATGAGCCTCAGAAAAACTTCCATGCCCTTTGCTTTTTTCATGTCCAGGACAATGCCACGCTTGTTGCGGTTGGCGTGCTCAAAATAGTAATTGTCTCCCTTGACGTTGAATTCCGCCTCAATGGTTCTCATGTGGCGCCTTGCGGGATCCCCTTCTTTCGGCTCGATTTTAATGACATCGGCCCCGAGATCCCCCAGTCTCATCCCGGCAACCGGCCCCTGCTGAAATGTTGAGATTTCTATCACTCTTATCCCTGATAAAGGCCCCTTTGACATGGCATTCCTCCCGACGATTTGCTGATCGCAGCTCATTGTGAACGGGTCAATATACCATGGTAAAACCGGACAGTCATCACTGTCGCCTTTTTCCTCTATTTAGAAGGCTTCAATCCAGTATAATATTTGATTCGTGACAGGTTTCTTGGATCTGCCTTCATTGAGCCACGGCCGCCAAAACCTCCACGAATTTTGAAGATCGAGCCGCAGGACAGCCGGATTCGTGCGGGCTTCGGTGCTTTTCGAGCCGGTGGCATAGCAGTAGTTAGCGGAGCGCGTCTATGAAAACCGTAAAGATGAAACTCGGAACTGGTTATGTGGATGTATCCGTCCCGGAAGAAAATCTTTTGGGGATGATCGTTAAAGAAATCCCATCCTCTCCCATGACCGAAGACGACGTAGTCCTGGACGCCCTTGCCCATCCGATCGGCACGCCGCGCCTGCGAGAACTCGTAAAACCGGGCAATACGGTCTGTATCGTCGTATCCGATGTGACGCGCGCCTGGCAGCGGATGAGCGTGTATTTGCCGCATATCGTGAAAGAGCTGAACGAAGCTGGCGTCAAGGACAAGGACATCTGTTTCCTCAGCGCCCTGGGATACCACCGCAAGCACACGCCGGAGGAGCACGCGAAATTGCTCGGGCCCGAGCTCTTGAAGAGATTTCAGATCATCGACCACGACTGCCTGGACAAGAACAACCTGGTTCAGGTGGGCAAAACCAGCCGCGGCACACCCGTCATTATTAACAGGATTGCCGCGGAGGCTGATTGTCTCGTGCTGACCGGTTGCTGCACGTACCACCCCTGGGTGGGCTACGGCGGAGGCAAAAAGTCGATTCTGCCCGGCATTTCCTCGATCGAATCCATACAGAAGAACCACCTGATGACCATGGACGAGCTGGGCAGACAACGTCCTGAGGTTGCGAGTGGAAACATCAAGGACAATCCCATCCACCTGGACATGCTTGAAGTCGCCGCCATTGTGAAGCCGACTTTTATGTTCAACGTGATCATGGGGCATGACGGGAAGATCGCCCGCGCCGTGTGCGGGGACTGCCTCGCCGCGCACGACGTGGGCCGAAACATCGTGGACGAACTCTACGAAGTGCCCATCAAAGAGCTTGCCGACATCACCATTTCCTCTCAAGGCGGCTACCCGAAGGACATCGACGTGTGCCAGACCGGCAAAGGCGTCTACCACACGCAGGCAGCGACAAAGCCCGGCGGCTGGATCATCATCCTGAGCGACTGCACCGAGGGGATTGGTCCGCCGGATGCGAACACGATTTTTCTGGAATGCGAGACGAACGCGGAGCGTGAGCGTGAGGTTCGCAAACTTTTCACAGTTCCAAAGTATGTGAGCTATTACATGTGCACGGCTGCAGAACAATGGAACATCATCATCGTGGGGAACGGAGACCCTGCGCTTCTGGCGAAAACCAAATTCCGGACCGCCAGAACAGTCGACGAAGCCCTCGAGATTGCACTCAAGGAGGGCGGGCGAAACCAGAAGATCTATTTGATGCCCCAGGGATCGAGCGCACTTCCCAAGCTGAAGAAAATCTGAAACTAATCAAGGAGAACTATGAACGAAGCTAAAGTCAAGTACGAAGCGCTAACTGCATACACCATCAAGATCCTGGAAAAATTGGGATACCCAAAGGCACAGGCGGACGTTACTGCGTGGGCTCTCGTGGAAGCCGATGCGCGCGGCGTCAATTCCCACGGAGTAGGCCGGCTGGATTTCTATGAATCCAACATCAAGAATGGATTCAATTTCCCTGCTGCGGAGCCTGAGATCGTCCATGAAACTCCTTTATCGGTGGTGGTCGATGGACATAATGGCGTTGGAGCGTATATCGCTCAGTTCGCCATGAACCGTGCCCTCGATAAGGCAAGGAAAGCCGGAGCCGGTTTCGCCGCAGTCCGCAACTCCAATCATTTCGGGATGGCAGCGCTTTGGGGAGAAATGGCCACGGCAGAAGGCTTCATTGGCATGTCCTTCTGCAACACCCGGATCTGCTCGATTGTTACCTTTGGAAAGGATCGCATTCTTGGAACCAATCCTATGTGCTTTGCCATTCCCTCATCCGGGAAGGTACCTTTCATTCTGGATATGGCAACGACAACGGTCGCACATGGGAAGATTGAAGTGTATGAGCGCCTCAACAAATCCATGCCGGTTGGATGGGTGGTCGACGAGAACGGCATGGACACCACCGATGTCCATGCTTTCCAGAAGATTTATCGCGAAAAGAAGACAGGCGGGCATCTGTTCCTTGGCGGCGCCGGCGAAGAGCTCGGCGGGCATAAGGGATACGGACTTGGTTTGTTTGTAGACCTTCTGTGTGCCGGAATGTCGATGGGTGCATGGAGCCGCGACACGTTTATCAAAAACAGCGGCGCGAGGGTAGCGCAGTTTTTCGGCGTCATGCGCACAGATCTTTTCGGCAAACCCGCCGAGATCGAGGCGCATGTCGAGGAAATTCTCGAGGGAGTGCGCAACAGCGCGAAAGCGGAGGGCCACGACAGGATCTACGTCCACGGCGAAAAGGAAGTGGAGCGGAAAGCGAAGTCGATGGCTGAGGGAGTCACGATTGACGAGGGCGAAATAAAGATGCTCGACGATTACGCTAAGAAGTTCAATCTTGAGCCGGCACCGTATCTGTAGTTTTTGAAATCGGGTGAAATCGGGGACGTCCCACTCGTTCACCTATTTTGGAAGGCACACCAATCAGAGGATTGCTATGCAAAATAGATGAACGAGTGGGACGTCCCCGATTTAGTTTGTGGCCTCTTTTTTTTCTTCTGCGGCTAAAAGGGCGGCACCCAGTGCGCCGGCAAGTTGCGCGTGCGGCAGCGTATGAACCGGATGTCCCAGGTGCTTGGCCAGCATCTCCGCCAGGATCGGATTATGATCCACCACTCCGCCCGTGATTACTACCTCGCCCGCGAGCGGGTTCATTTCGATGATGCGTTTGACGACCGATTCGATAAGCCCCGCTACGATTTCCGGAACCTTTTTCCCGGCTCTCAGGTGAGCCAGTATTTCAGTTTTTGTGAACACCGTGCAATAGCTCCCCATGTGCACGACGCTCGACGCCTGCCGCGCCAGGGAATCGAGCTGGTCCATCGGAACGTCCATGCGCTGGGCCACTTCCTCGAGGAAAGCGCCCGTACCCGCGGCGCATTTCCGGTTCATCTTGAAGCTTTCGCGCCGGCCGGCCGCATCGATGTGGATGATTTTGTTGTCCTGCCCGCCCACATCGACGATGGTGATACGGCAAGGGAAGAAATGGTGCGCAGCCCGCGCGTGGCAGGCGATCTCGGTGCGGGTTCCGTGAGAGAAGACCACATTTTGACGGCCGTACCCGGTCGAAAATACGCGTGAGAGGTCCGAAATTTTCAGGCCGCAGGAGGCCAGGGCCGAATCCATTGCCTCCTGCGCACAGGTTTCAAAGCTGACGCCGGTTTTGCGGACATCGGAAGCCACAAGTTCTCGCGCGTCGTCGATGATGGCGACTTTGGTGGCCGAGGCCCCGATATCCACTCCGCCGAAATAAGTATTCTGACTCACTTGCCCTTCTTCTCCGCCAGCTGCTCAATAAACGCCTCGATGTTCGTCCGCGCCTGTTCTTCCGAATAGCAGCGCAGATCGTTCAGGTCGCCGTGGATCACGAGCGTAGGCATCTCGTATTTCTTCGCCAGCCGTTCTGGCATGCCGTAGCGGTTATTGGAATTGTTCGGGCAGGTTTTGGCATCGTGGAAAATCATGCCGTCGATCTTGTACTTGTTGATCTGGTTCTCGAAATACTTCTCCTTGTAGTTTTCGTCGCGGACGATGAACAGCTCGATGTAGGCGCGTGCCATGCTGTCAAATGGATCGTCCGGATCCAGTGCAGGGAATACCCAGCTGCTACAGTAGGTCGAAGCAAGAACGCAGGTGCTCAGTTCTGCGAACTGGGTAGACAGCTCGCGCAGTTTGCCCCAAACCGGCATTCCTTCCCAATAGAGGCGGAACTTTTCGCCGTCAATCGCGGCAACGCCATCCTTAACACGCTGTTTCAGCTCCACAAGCAAATCTTTGTAATAATCCACTGCCCGCTGTTCGCCGCGCAGCACAACGGCCGGTCCCATCTGGATCGTACCGTCAAAGAACGTCAGCGGGGATGGTTTGTTCGAAGCGATCTCCAGGACCTCTTTCCACAAATCCGTGCACTGGCGTGACAGGCCTACGACACGTTTGAACTCGTCGTAATCCAGTTTCTTGCCGGAAATCTCTTCCAGCGTGGGAATAAGCGCTTTGATCTGCGCCGATATGGAATCGATATGCGCCTTCGTGATATCGCCGACGCCGCGGTGCGTCTGAACGCCGATTACAGGAACGTTGAATTCGCGCCCGTAAAAGTTGAACCAGTCGTGGACGTCGCGGCACTGATTGGTGTTGTAAACCAGCAGGTCGGGTCTCGGGGGACCGCTCACGCCGGGGTACGCCTTGCTGATCGGGCTGTTGCCTTTGAGATAAGAACCTATGTCGGCGGTCAGATAGGAACAGATGTCGGGCGAATAGCCGATGGCGTTGGCAAGCGGGATCAGATCGGTTGCCATTCGGGTGGATCCGAGCATGGCGCCATGATTTTCCGGAAAGAAGACCAGGAATCCGGCCGCGCGCAGCAATTCCGCAGGACCGACGCTGGTGCACCAGGCGATCTTGTGGCTTTTGGTTTTGGCGGCCTCATCGAGCTCGCGGAAATGCTGCTCCATGATGACCTTCATTTTGTCTGTTGCATTGATTTTCTTGAACGTCGCTTTGGCTTTTTCGGTACTCAATTCCTGGCTCCTGTATTCAAAGTTAGTTTGTTCAGCCCTGTTACGAATTCACTGGTGGGGGCGGGTTTCAGTCCGCCCGGAAATCAGCGGCGCTCGAGGGCTTTCTTTTCGAGCGCATCTATGAGATTTGCCACCGTTCTGTGCAGCGGTGCCGGCACTCCCTTTTGCTCGGCGCATTCGGCAATGCGACGGATAAGAAACGGATTTTCCGTCCTGCGTCCGTTCTCGATGTCCACACGCATCGATGGTTTATGCGGCCCGGCATGGTTGTTAAAATCCCGCACCGACTCCACAAACCCCGGACCATAGTCATAGCCAAAGGCAGCGGCCACTGCGACCGACTCCTGCAGCAGCAGTTCAACGAGCTGCGCCGTCGGGGAGAACTCGATCATCTCCTGAATGGTCATGCCGGTGATGGCGGCGATCGACATGGTGCAGCTGTTCAGGATCGCCTTTCTCCAGACGTATCTGCCGATATCCTTCGTCGCTTCCGTTGCGAGTCCGGAGGCAGACAGCACAGCGGCTGCTTCCTTGCAGGGCTCCGCGCCGCGTTCATCCAGCCAGCCCAGGTAATTGGGCGGAGTGAAGAAACTCCGGCGAATCTCTCCGGGACCGACAAGAACGCCAGCATAGCTGACCACGCCGCGCAGGACACGATGCCGACCGATCCGTTCTGCCACGGCCTGCTCGGTATCTATGCCGTTCTGGAATGAGATAAATACAGCTTTCGAACGCCGAAGCGATTCGCCCATTCCCTCTAGGACATTATCAAGATCACAGGCCTTAGTACAGATGAAAACAAATTCAGGGGCGAACGCGCCCAGAGCTTCAACCGAGGTCAAAAGGTGCGTCAGCTTTGATGAAATCCCGGCCTGGCCCGTAATGTGCAGGCCGTCGGCACGGATCTTTTCGATGTGTTCCTTCCAGGCATCCACCAGGATAACGGTGTTTCCAGCGGAGGATAAGTGTGCCGCCAAAATCCCTCCAACGGGTCCGGCGCCTATAATTCCAATCGTCCTGGACATCCCCTCATCTCCCAATCAATTCGATGACAGCCGTGCACTCTTAAATGAGCCGGCGTGGGACTGTCAAGCAAAAATGTCAAAGTGGCAGAGAGATCTGTTTGTCCGCGGCATTACTGCGGATAGGTTGCATCTAAAGGGATTGGGCAAAAATGATTCCCTGCGCTGCCCGATATGATCGCATATCTACAATTCAGCAGAAAAGGCCCCTTACAGTAACTTGTCCGGGCGCAATCGTCTGGCTTTACTGCCTCTGAGGCCTGGGAACCGGGCGTTCGAACATTGCTCTCCTGGACGCAAACACTTGCTCCGCCCCGGTCGTGACCTTCTGTGGCGCAGGACTTTGGAGAAGCAGTCTATTCAGCTCCGGATGAAGCGATGCAACTTGTGCTTTTGTGGGATGAGTGGCGAAACTCTTAAATTTATTCATGAGGTTCTGGTTTGCCAAAGCAATGTCATCCCAGATCGCCTCTGCCTTGTCAAAGAGCACATATCCCTCAATCTCTTTTTGAGCGGTATAATAAATCAGCACACGCTTGTTTCTGTCGTCATTCTCATACCTCTTCAGGACGCTCACGATATCCGCCGCGTCGCTGTTTTCCCGCCCCTCGCGATCCAGAAGCAGCCGGGTATATTTGCCTATGATGTAGTTCATCTTCTTGTTCTGCGTGAGGGGGATGGCGACTTCCAGGACGGAGTGATGTCCTTTGCCGACAATGGTGCCGATTGGTATCAAGTAATATAAAGGGTCGAGACCCTGCGGAGCGACCACCTTTTTTATATGTGTTTTTTTGTAGGTGCTCCAATCCCACCCTCCATAATAAGATTCGAGCCAATCAGGGGTAGGCTGTCCCAACTCGTCGGGCAATCGGACGCCCATATATTTATCAACGAGAGTCATCCTGTTGAGGAAAAAGATAGTATCGGTGGTCGTGCCTGAGATCGTGGCGCCGTGAATGAGACCAAACACCTTGTTCATCCGGGCAAGCAGATCTTCATCCTCTTGCACCCATACGCCGATGCCGCCTCCGGCAGCGGCCAATTGCCTCTCGACTTTCGATCGTTTCAGACGATAAGCCTGAACCTCTTTCTGGCGTGCTTCAAATTTCTCAATCGCCGCCTGATCCGCCTGGGAGGGATGTTCCGTTGGTGCCTTTTCCCATTTAAGCGGCTTCGGGGATGCCGAAACGCGATTTCTCAGTGCCGCATCGCTTTTGGGGACTTCCTTACCGGTTTCCTGTGATGACTTTTTCCATTCGGGTTTATTCGCCTCAGAGGATAGCTGGTAGCTCGCTTTGTGATCCTCGAGCGCTTTGAGCTTCGCTTTGATCGCCTTGGACTCGTCGGCGCCCCCTATTTTATTCCCGGCTTCTATCACCTCTCCATAGAACCGGATCATACAACCGCATTCATCGGTATTCATGCTTTCGAAAACATTAGACGTATTGCCGACAAAACTCAGAAACTTCTCGGAATTGGCCAAACCTTTGCCTGAAACAAAGCCGTAATTGCTTGCATCCTTGCCGTAGGCGGCGGTGAACGCTGCCTCGCCCTTTGCGGCGATAATATCTTTTATGTCATCGATCGAATTGGCAACGATTCCCCTCAGAACGCCGAGGACATCTTTGTCTTTGCTGTTGTCGAAGGCTTGCAGTATTGCTTCAGCCATCTCTTTTTCGCATTCGTGTTTATTGTTGATGATTTGCGTGATCATCCAGGAATTGCTTTTAGTGACCAGTATGTTTTGCACAAAGCCCTCCTTGCCTCAGTACTATGGATGCACCGCAACCCTCCGCATGCACCTGTTTGCATGTCGGACGCTCATACTGCATGAATTGGGTGGGCGGGCACAATTGCGGAAATAATACTAACTTCCTTAAACAATTTTGTGTCGCGGGATTATGCCCTGGATATTTATGATTTTGCTCCAAATAAACAGCACGAACCTGCTTTGCATCCAACATGGAGATTGGATCACTCGCAAATGGTTTTAGCCGCTAGAACACTCCCGGCACAAATATTTTGCCTGCTTCTTACCTTAGTTCAGGAAACGAATCCGCATATATATGACAAGTATATTTCTGATTCTACCATCCTACCAATAGATTTTTAAATATTCGGGGACAGAAGCATCCTGCTGGCAAGGAAGCCACGCGCCGGATATAATTGAGCGGAATGAAGGAAGGCGGGGTTTTATGGACTATTACCTGAATTACAGCGGCGGCAGGATCGATTTTTCCCTGCCATCTGGATGGAATGTGCTCAGCTCGCAGGATTGTGCGAAGGCGCCTCTGGTCGAAGACGCGGCAAAAGAAGTGGAGAGGGCGCTCGATAATCCCATCGGAACTCCAACCCTGGAGCGGCTGGCCCGCCCGGGGATGAAGGTCGCCGTGCTGTTTGACGACATGCAGCGGGCCACTCCGGCGCAGTTCGCAATCCCCCCGATCCTGAACCGTCTCAACAAAGCCGGAGTACCCGATGCCCGCGTCACCGCGATCTGTGCCCGGGGATCACACCCGATGCCCTCCCAGGAGCAGATTGCCAAGAAGATAGGGCCGGAAGCACTGCGGCGCCTCGCGGGTCGCGTCTACATCCACGAATCTCAATCGCCCGACAACGTTTTCGTCGGCAAGACCAGCCGGGGAACGGCTGTCGAAATCAATAAATACGTCGCCGAGGCGGACCTGGTCATCGGCATCGGCACGTGCATGCCGCACCCTTATGCGGGATACAGCGGCGGATGCAAAATTATCATGCCCGGAGTGTCGTCCTACCGAAGCATCGGTGACCATCACTACAGCTGGCTCCGGAACAGGACCTGCCAGCTCAGCGCCCTTGCGGGAAATGCCTGGTATGACGAAACAGTCGAGGTTGCGCGATTGGCAGGCTTGGCATTTAAGGTTGATTTCCTGCTGAACGAGACAGATAGAGTCATTCGGGCATTCGCCGGGGATCCCGTCGAAGAGCACCGGCAGGCGGCAGAATTCGCATCCTCTATATATAAGGTGGCGCTGCCCAAACAGGCGGACATCGTTATCACATCCGCCGCCCCGCTGGAAATCGGCGTCCAGGCGACCAAATCTTTGTTGAACGCAAGGCTTGCTGTCAAAACGGGAGGAACGATCATCTGGGCCGCCGCCGAAAAGCAGGCCGGACCGCTAATGTCGCTGATCGAGCAGATGGCCGCTGCGAAAAGCGCGAATGAATATCACCGCAGACTGCTTGAAGGAAATATTCCGGACAGCATCAAACCCTTCGGCATATCCTTCTTTATGCTCGGAGTTCCCTTCAAGGAAGTGTCCGAGCAGTACAAAGTCATTCACATGACGGAGGGGTTGACGAGAGAGCAGGTGCAGCTTATGAATTTTGAGTATGCTGCGACTCTCGACGAGGCCATTCAGATGGCTTATAAGAGCACGCCCAAGGCCGATGTGACGATTCTGCCGTCCGGAGGAACCATCATTCCGGTTGTGATTAGAGAATAGCTCCGGACGCCTTCAGTTGAGCAATGGCTTCGCTGGCGTAACCAATTTCCCGTAAAATCTCTTCTGTGTGTTCGCCCAGCTTGGGCGCCGGTCTGCGCCATTCGGCCGGCGTTCCGTTGAAATCCCAGGGAAAGCCGACCTGGCGAACGCGTCCCCATTCCGGGTGATCCGCATCGATCATATAGTTATTGGCAAGAGCCTGGGGATCCCGAGTCACTTCGGCGAGAGACTGAACGGGTGTGCAGATGCAGCCTGCTTTGTTCAGCTGATCCAGCCATTCGTCTCTCGTTTTGGATGCGAATTTTTCGTCCAGCATACGGATGAGTTCCGTCTTGTTCTTTCCGCGGGCTTCCATGCTGTTGAACCTGGGATCATGTTCCAAGTCTCCGAGTTCCATGGCCTTGCTGAAGGCTGGCCAATAGCGGTCCGGCTGGAGGTGAGCCACGGCGATCCATTTGTCGTCGCGGCACCTGTAGTGGTTGTACATGGGGTTGCCGGCTTCTGCTCTGAGTTCTCTTGGGTATTCCTGGTTCAACATCGCGGGGGCATCGAGAATGAGGCCGGTGAGGGCGATGATGCTGCCCATGAGCGACGTGTCCACCAGTTGGCCCTGGCCCGTCTTCTCGCGGGCATACAGCGCTGCAGTTACAGCCCAAGCGAGCATAAGGCCACCGATCTGGTCGCCCATTCCGGGAAGCATTTGGGCCGGGGGGCTGCCTTTTTCGCCCGCACACATCATCAAACCCGAGCGGGCAATGCCCGTGTAATCAAACGAAAGATCGCCGGCACCAGGCCCCTTTCTTCCCCATCCGGACGAGTGCCCGTAGACGAGCCGCGGATTTCGCTTCATCAGATCGTCAGGCCCGATTCCGATTTTGATGGGCGCATCGATGCTCATGTTGGTGAGAAAGATATCGGCGGTATCAATCAGTTTCAGGAAGATCTCCTTCCCGCCGGCTGACTTGAGGTCCATCGCAATGCTGCGCTTGTTGCGGTTGTTGCTTTCAAAATAGTAGTTATTTCCCTTGAGTCCCACGGTCGCGCCGATGAGACGCATAAAACCGCGCGCCGGATCGCCTTCTTTGGGTTCAACCTTGATGACGTCTGCCCCCATGTCACCCAGTTTGGTTCCGGCAACCGGTCCCTGTTGAAACATTGTGATTTCTACTACTCGCACGCCTGCTAAGGGCCCAGACATCGATAACCTCCATGAGAAAAAATCGCCACTATAGACTTGGGGAAGGGGATAGTCAAGCAGATCCCCGAAGTAAGTATCCTCGGCAAAGCCGGAGGCTTTGGCAATATGTTCGCGGTCGGTATCGGAATCGGGGTCGAAATCGGGAGGCGATAAGCCTCAGCGATACCGAATCCGATTGCGACCCCGATTCCGATACCGACCCCGATCGTCTTGGTGATGCCGGACTGGCTATTGGGGGCTCGAGACAAACATGTCGGAAATCCGCCGCTAATAACTCCTGCACCTGTCAAACTATTACTGCCTCCCCGGCAGAGCCGAGAGATCTCTCAACCAATCAGGCAGGAGACAGGACGCATATAGAGTTCACAAGACTTCCAATCTGAACGCTGACTCCTGTATTCGGAAAACTATTTCCCCAGGAAATTCTCCAGTTTTGTGACTTCGCGTTCCGTGAGATCCAGGTTTTTCTTCGCCGCTGCCGCATCGCGGTTTTTCAGAGCCGCGTCCGTCTGACTGTAATAATACTCCATCCGCTGGGCGGAACTCGCCATGTCGGCGCGCAGTCCGAAACCGGAAGTAGCCTGCTGCTTGCGCAGCGAATCCAGGCTGCTTTTAACCGTATCCATGCGTATGCTCAGAAGGTTCAGCTGCTCTTTAACTTCCTTCAGCTGCTCTGCCGTTGCCGGATCCTCGACAGGCGTTGCCGGAGCAGCCCCAGATTTCGCCGGAGCCGGCGGCTGGGTTCCTGAAACCGCCTGAGATGCCAGAGGAGACTGCATCTGCTTTGCCGTTTTGGACGGGGCGGATGCCGGTTTTGTGGTCGGCTTTGTCTGCGGAGACTGAGCTTCGGGGGCGGATGCAACTTGCGCAGGCGCGGCCACGTCCTCCTGTGAAGTCGTGGACGGGACAGAAGCTTGTGTCGGGGGGGGTTGAACAGTCGCGCTGGATTCCTGCAACGGGGTTGCAGTGCCCGAAACTGCCGTCGAAGGCTGGGCGGAAGCGGTCTCCGCCGCGGTCTTGTGGAACATCGGCATTTGCATGGCCACAACCGCGATCACGGCAAGAACAATGACGGCGCCTATGGTAATCCATAGGCCCCTGTGCGAGGATGCAGGTTGCACTGCCGGTGGGGGCGGGGGTGGAATATTCGGCTGCGGCTGTACGGCTTTTGGCGGAGGCACGGCCGCGGCCGCCACCGGAGCCGCGGACAGCGGCTGCTTGCACACGTAGAGCAGCGCGTTCCGGAATGCATCGGCCGTCTGGAAACGCTTCGCCGGCTCTTTCTGGAGCGCCTGCAGAATTATTTCGTTCAATCCGTTCGGCAGGTTGGGCGATATTTCGATCGGCGGAGGAGGGTTCTTCTGCAAGTGCGCCGCCATGATCGAATATTCGCTGTCCCCCTGAAAGGGACGTGCGCCCGTGACAACTTCATAGAGCGAAACCCCGAGGGAATACAAGTCGGATCGCGGGTCGAGATCCACGGCGCCTTTGATCTGCTCCGGAGACATGTAGTACAGCGATCCGACGGTGCTGCCCGTTTGCGTGAGCTTGCGGTCTGCCGTCATCTTCGCGATTCCGAAGTCCATCAGTTTGACCACCCCGTTGGGCATGATCATCATGTTCGCCGGCTTCAGGTCGCGGTGTACGACGCCGCGCGCGTGCGCGTACGCCAGCGCCGAGAGTACTTGCGCGATGTAGTCCACCGCCTTGTCGATAGGGACCGGACCCGCTTCCATCATCTTGTCCAGCGTGACTCCGTCCACATATTCCATGAGCATCATCAGTTGATTTTCGATGCGCAGCGCCGTGTGCAGCGCGGCGATGTTCGGATGATCCAGACTTGCCTGCACTTTGATTTCGCGCATGAACCGGTCGGCCAACCCGGGATTGCCCTCGAGATCCGGAAGCAATACTTTCATGGCTTCTACACGATCGGACAGGACGTTGCGGACTTTGTAGACTCGCCCCATGCCGCCCGCGCCAAGGATCTGAAGAATTTCGTAATCGCCAACGCGAGAACCGATTTCGTAGCTCATCCGCCCCCCGCCTAGTTGTGTACCCGGTCGCCTACTTTTGCCGGATTGGTCCCGTTGTACTTGCCAACTGCTGACTGTTCGTCGACCTCCGTGATGACCACTTCACCGAGCGCTTCCTCCGTGCGCCGGATCACCTTACCGGTAGAAGGGTCGCGGATCTCGCGCCCGGTGCGTACGACTTTCAGGTGATCGCCGACTTTGATTCCCGCTTTGCTGCCGACATTGAGCACCAGTTCGCCGCCCGTCGCATCCGCCACGAGGCCGTCGACTTTCACGACGCGCGTGGGCAGCTGGCCGGCTTTATCTTGCAGCTGCGTGGCGACGGAGGTGACGGCTTGCCCAACCGCCTCTCCGAGAATTGTGTTGGCGAAGTTGCTGCTTCTCATGTCCACGACACCGCCCGCAGCGGTTTCGGCGCTGCCTCCAGCGCCAAGCAACATCGTACCGGACCGCTTGGATTCGCCATTTCCTGTTGTGGACACCAGAATTTCAGCTGTGTCCGTATTGATAATGCGCGCCGTGATTGCCACGACTGCCTTGGATTCTTTTTTGCCGACCCCGCCGATGCCGAAGCGGCGCGAAATACCACCGACCGCTCCGCCGCCTATATTCGTGTTTTTATCGTCACGGCCGAATTGCGTGATGCTGCCGGTAATGATCGCGTCCACTCCAAGCAGCCGCCCGATTTTTGCCGCGGAGTTGTTATCGAAACGGTCACTGTTCGAGAGATTCTGCTCCGCGATAATGCTGTCCAGAGCCTTGCGCTCGATTACGGAGAAGGCGCCGCCATTGACCAGCTTGTCAACCAGCATATCCGTGATGCCTTTTCCAATATCCACGTCCGTGCCGAATATCGAAGAGCTCATGTCGCGCACGGTCGCATAGTCGAAATTCATGACGGCCACGCGCGGTTTTGTCTGGGCATTCGCCAATGGAACCAATATGCATAACAGGAAAATCGTCAAAATGGAGCGGCGCATAAGAGGCCTCCTATCTTGCTGCAATTATAGGCTTATTCCGTGACATGTGTCATCACCCTGAAAGAAATCATAAGAGCCGGGCCGGCAGAAATCACCTTCCTTCTTATAAATTCGGCTTATGGTGACCATCGCTCATCTCATCCAATCAGCAGGCTCACGTGATGCAGGCTTGCAAGAGCGCCCTCGATCGCGCTATGGATCGTTTGCGGATCCATTCCGCCGGCCGTCAGTTCGCCCGCGAGCTCCTGCCTGTTCCGGGTTCCGTCGAGGAGTGTAAGAATCCTGCGGCTCGTGTCGTCGGTGATCGCGATATTGCTGTGCCGCTGATTGGTCACGGTGCTGTACCCTTCACCGATCTGCGCCTGGGCCAAGGCGCTCGCCTTCGGGCGATCTCCGATTTCTGCAGGGATTTTTGGCGGATGGCTTCTTACATCGAGGGCCCCAGCCTGAACAAGCTGCATAAACAATCCTGCAACTGCATCCTCCGGATAGTCGTCCAGAGGGAATTCGGAGAGTCGCATTGATCCCGGCCACAACGATGCCAATCGGCACAACAGATTCTTGGCCAAGGGGTGATTGGTCGTCAGATTACCCGACTTGGGGATGTTAAACTGCTGCTGCCCGTCCTTTTGCACCTCACCCGGCGATACCCGCGACTCAGCAAACAAATTTCTAAAGCGATCCAGCGAGAGCTTTCGGTCCAAAACGATTTCACTCCTGCAGAGCAGAGTTTCGCGAAATCGCCTTCTGGCCAGAAAATCACCGTATTGCCGCGACTCTATCCAGTCCTCAGCCCGCAGCGGAAGGTCTTGAACATTGTCGCGCTGCGGATCCGCATCACCCAGGTATTGAAGTCCATGGCTCCCGGCCTGCGATACGAAATCCATCAGGTAGAATGGCTCGTTTATTTCGGAAAGATCGTCGTGATACAGAACCGTTTCATCCTTATTGAGGATAGTAGTCATTTCCTTGCGAATGGCAAGCGGAAGGGGGTCTTCGCCGGCCGGCGCGTTCACGATCATTCCGGCAAGATCTCGAGCTCCTTTCATGCGTGCCGCAGGGTCCGGGATGCGCCGCACGTGGAAGCGGAGGAAATCCCAGGCAAACCTGCGGAAATGGCAGCCGGGAAGTGCGTTATAGCTGATAAATGCGACCCCCGATGGCTTCAGGGCGCGGCCGCAGATCTCGAGTATTTTTTCCCGGCCTTCCGCAGGAACCCAGGAGAAGATGCCGTGGGCGATGACGTAATCGAATTCGCCCTCCGGCTGCCATTGAAGCAAATCTGCGTTCAGCAATTCTATATTGGAGAGCTTCAATTTGTCGGCCAGAGCCCGACCTGCCCGGATCGGATTTAAAGCTCGATCGACGCCGACAAAATGTCCTTCGGGATAGTCGAATGCCAGTGGAATAATATTGGATCCGTTGCCGCAGGCGATCTCCAGCACTCTCCACCGTTCTACCGGAGGGAGCTCCAGGCCGGCAATTGTGGACAGCGCCGCGATGAACGCAGGATGGCTCTGTTTTAAAGGAAGGCTTGGATACCGAACTTCGTCATAGGAATCAGGCATTCGAATATCCATAGCATTCAGGGAAACAGAATTCATCGCCTCCTGAATTCTGTCTCCTGTCTACTGTATTCTGCTTTTTTCCCTCACTGCGCGGCCGAGGAAACGCAGCGCATGCTGATGAGAAAGTTTTTCTGGTAGATGGCTTCGGCGCCGCCCGTGTCTACGATAAAGCGGTAGGTCAATTCCTTGCCGCCGACCGACACGGGACGGCCTTCTCTGCCTTGCCGCACGATCCACTCGAGAGAATTCGCATTGCCGATCTGGGTTGAGCGGTCGGCGTCGGCGAAGAAACGGAACAGGGCCCACATTCCCTGCCGGTTCTGAAATTCGAAATCCGATCCCCCGGAAAGTTTCGCGCTGATCTGCACGTCCTGCGAGGGCGATGCAGTCCATGTGTGTTCCTTGGAACCGGTTCCCCGAGTCGTCTGTCCGTCTATCGTCACAGTCATTTCCCGGATCTGATCGGCGCGTTGTGCCGCCAGTGAATAATGAAAACTCGGGTCCTTAGCACCGTTGGGATACACTGCTTCGGAGAAGCGGGCCGCCGCGTTAAAGAAGTCGAGGAAGGTCTTTGTCAGCTTGATGCCGCTAGTGGAATTCGCTTCATACCTCGGCCCCTGTTTTGTCATCAGGGGCTGGAGCGTTTCGTTGTAAAAGGTCCACAATTTCCCTTCGTGCGGGCGGAACATGCCATTCAGCTCCTGAAGCGTAACTTCGGCCGTGGCTGACGGATTGAAGGGAAACTTGTTCGTAATTGTCGCGAAAGACCTGCAAAAGACAGCGGCTTTGTTGTTGATTTCGCCGGCACCCATGCCTTTGGTAAGCGCGTCGGCGTAATCGATCGGAGCCTCCAGGAGCTTGGATGTCACCGTTTCCATGTGCGATTCCGGATCGATCTTAAATGTGTACTCGAGCTTCTTGAGGACATTTCGGGCGTTATCCGCGCTTTGCCGCACAGGCAGGCCGCGGTTGGGATCCGGTGGTCCCGGAGTCGCAGCCGTCTCGGCCACCTGGCTGACGGCCGTTTGCAGAGAAGCCAGCGATCCCATGTATTCCTGGTTCGTCGGCCACACGTATTGCACCGTAGTCGCCGGAGGCGGTACCACCTTTTGGACGGAGTCGAAAATATCCGTCAGTTTTTGTGAGCTCACGGCCGTGTTCTGAGTGGCTACCCAGAAAAGCGCCATCAGGGGGGTTTGTGCGCCGGAAAGCGTATTGAGCTTTTTGACAGCGTCCTTCAATCCGGCGAAGCGCACGACTTTCGTGTTGTTCATGAAATCGCGCCATTTGCCGATGTAATCCAGAACATACCGGTTGCGCAGTTCTTCTTCCACCTTGGCTGCTTCGGGTTTTGCCGAGGCGTAATCTCCCAGGACCCAGCGTTCGCCACCGAAAAATTTATCCGCGCGGGCCATGTTATCCTGCATGACCGCCCAGCCCGCTCTGGTAAATGCCCCCGGAATCTCGACGTTGTTGACCACCACATCCGCAGAACCCGGATACTGTTCGTTGAAGTTGATGCTCTTTGCGCGACGCGAAGCGTCGGAGATCATGAACTGGTAGATCTGCTCGATTCCGGAAAACTTGGACAAATGAAGCCGCGCACGGTCGATGGCAGCGAAATCGTTCTTATCCCCGAACGGATTGCCGCGCACGAGGTCTTCCGCAAAGAAATCGAATTGTCTGGTGGCCAACGGCAGGATGCTGTCGACCTGGCGGCCGGCCGCCCACCGGTTTATCAGGACCGGCGAAAGCCATTTTGTGCTGCGCTTGTATTCCGACGTCGTGATCAGATAGGCCTTCAACGTGTCATAGGTTGTTGCATAATCGTCAGTGGACGCGGGCGGGATCGCAAGCATGCGCAGCGACGCGAGCATTTTCCCCTGCGTCTGAAGGAACAGAAGCTGGTTGAACCGCGTGTAGTACAGTTGGCGCACCGCCGGATACAGGTCCGTTCCGGCGTATAGAAACCATCGCAGCCTGAAGGGAGCGCCGTCTTCCTCATAGGCGGTCAGCTTGACCAGCGACGCCCGAAGCGTTTCGAGCTTCTGCAGCGCATCCTGCGTGGGCAGATTCATGCCTCCGGCCTCACCCGGCGGAATTCCGCGTGCCGCCTCCATCACTTCGTTTTCGAGCGTGCGGTTGCCGAAGAACGAGACGGTGAAGCCTACGGCGAAGATCAGGAATAGCGCCGCCGCCGATGCCAGCAGGATTCGCTGCAGCGTGCTCGCTTTGGTGCTGCTGCCGCTGGCGCTCAGAGCCGCCTTGTCGCGCAGAATCACGTCCGCGAAAAGGTGGCTTAAAAACAGCCACTGCGGCACCTTGCGCGTGCCTCCCGCGGCCGCCGCGATTGGAGCAGGGGCCGCAGGAGCCGCCCCGGTCTGGAAAAATCCCGTCGCGCTTCCCGCCGCTTCAAATGGGGACCGTTGCGCGGCGGACGGACGCGGCGTCGCCACGGGAGCATCCTGCACGAGAATGGGGCGAACGCCGGAAAAATAAAATCCTCTCAAAAAAGGGCTGGCGCGCAGCTGGCTTGGCCGGCATACGTCCACGAGGAACTGTACAAGGCCGTTGCGCAACTTGCGGAACTCGCGCGGGAACTCGTATGCGTTTGGAACTTTCTGTAAATCGTTTTCCCGCGGCAGGAACAGGACGCGGTGGTCCGCCAGCGAATAGAATATTGCGTCGAACGCGGCGCTCAGCCGTTTTCCTTCTTCTTCCGCGTAGACGCCGCCCTCGCGCGCGGGCAGCGGGACCGTTGCCCCGAGCACGTGTCCGGCTTCATCCGCCGTCAGGTCGCGCACAAAGTCCTCGAAAAACGCCAGCCGGTTCATTTTGGTAAACAGCACATAGACGGGGAAGCTGATGCCGAATTCTTCCGAAAGCTCGGAGAGCCGTTTCTGCAGGTTTCTGGACGCCATTGTCAGAGCGTCCGCCGCCCCGGCGCGGACGAAAGTCTCGGCATCTAGGCACACGATCGCGGCGCGCGGCGCCTGTTCTCCCCGCATGGCGGAAAGGAGCCTTGCCGGGCGCAGCCGCTGCAGCAGATGCTTCCAGCGTTGAGGCTCGGCCAGCAGTTTCCCCCCGGCCTCCACGAAAATCATGCCGCGCGCGAACCAGATATTGGCGAGGCGCGTCGGCACGACGGTCGTATCCTGGTATACGCTTCCGGCCAGCAGTTCCGGGTCGAGCCCGGAATGAAGGATCGTGCTGGTCTTCGTCGATCCCGCATCCCCGATCACAAAAACCAGAGGCAGATTATTCAGCTTCGCGCCTTTTGCCAGGTTCGACGCTGCCAAACGGTTTTCCGCTTCGCGCACAAGCGCATCGATTTCGTCATCCTTCCCCATGGGGCCTGTGCCCTGGCTCCCCTCGGCGGAAGCGTTCGCGTGCGATTTTTTCCAGAACCAGAGGAAGGCGGCGGTGGCAGAAATGCCAAGCACGGTGAGGATGGCAAATAGCGTGTTGAATCGCGAACTGTCCAGGTGCAACAAGCTCCCCACAATCCAGGCTATAATCAGATACCCGACCAGCGCAGCGCCTGCTCCCAGATAGATCATCATAGCGGCATCTCCCTATAGCTTTCCCGCCAGCTCGCCCAGGCTGGATAAGCCCGAATCGAGAACCAGCTTGTACACGATAAAAAGAATCAACGCCAATCCGAAACAGGCTGCGGCAGCAATCCCGATCTTACGGACCAGCGGATCCGTTCCCGTTTTTTGCGGAGCTTCCGGCGGAAGCTCCCACGCCGGAGACAGCGGCGATGCACCCCCGCGAATCCGTTGAATCTTTTCATTCGTGGCGTTTGTGATCGCCCTCAATTCGCCGCGCTCTCCCAGGCTGTAGCGGCCCGCAAAACCGAGCAACAGGCACGTCAGATATACTTCCAGGAGGTCGGCAAGATCCTGCGAATCGTTTTTCCCCAAAAGCTCCTGCAGATTTTTGAAAAATATCTCGCCGGCTATGTGATGCCCGAACAATTCCTCCTGCAGAGGCCTTCGAGGCCAATCGGCAAAAACAGGCAGGCGCAGATTCAGAACGGATTCATCCACAAATGCCACGACCGCAAAAATGGCCTGCTTGATGTCCTCGGCGGCATACCCCTGGTTGCGAGCCTGCTGGTCCGCTGTCTTGAGTGCGTCAATCACCTGCTGCCTGAAAACGGCAGGATCGGATACTGTCTGGCGGCCGGTGCGCAGACGCTCACTCCCGACCAGGATTTCTTGAAAGACAAGCGCGAGGTTCTCGTGTCGCCGGAGCAAAGCCGGAGAACCGGGATTGGATATCATGTCTGAGTCTCCTTATCAGGATTCGAGGATGATCAACAGCTCAAGTTCGGGATTCGGCAACTCCCCGGGGACGTAGATTCCCACCTGCCGTGTTTGCACAATGTGCTCCCAGCATGGGCCGGCACGATTGATGCTGAAGTATTGGGCATCCACCCGTGCGGATATGGCGGTAGGCGGAGTGGGCAAATGGGTCAGGCCCATGCCGGGCAAGGCTCTTTCGACCAGTTTAGGGACAAATAGCTTGGAGCAGATTTTCACCAACTGGGGCGCTTTGGCAATGATCTCCACCTCGCCGGTGGAGCTGCGGATTTCCAGAATCCAGCGCGCGCGATCGAGACACCGTTGATCCGTGATCGGACCTTCATAGAAATAATCGGCGGATTTCTGCAGCGGTACCGAGATCACGTTGGTCGGCACAACCGTCTCCAGGTTTGTGCGGATGTGCTGATCCAGCGTGCCGAAGCATCCGGCCAGGTTGCTGTGATTGTAGAGCGGCAGATCGCGCGGGTGCGAATCGATCGAGAAGGTGCACAGCGCGCCGGCAAGGCGAAGCATCTGAACGAACAGTTGCTCCGGGTGCACGTGACGTCCCGCATACATATCGCGCAACGGCGCAAGGGCGGAATTGACCGTGTGCAGCAGCCAGAACTGTGCGACATCGCGCGTGGAATACTCGGCCCAGGTGCGCGCCGCCGCCGCGCTGCCTTTGGAAAGGCTCGCGCTCTTGTCATCCAGGATTTCAATGAGGCGCTTGAGGACGCTCATCAGACGATCGCTTGCAGCGATGCTCGTCAGAGGCGGTATGAAATCGGGATCGAAAATGAAATGCCCCGTCCCATCCCGCATGATAACGGCCACCGGCAACGCCAGAATGCCTTCCTGCGCTTCGGTGTCGAGCAGCAGAGAAAAATTTTTCCGGCCCAGTGGAACCGGCTTTTCGTCGCGGCCCGTGGTTTCGTCCGGTATCGTTTGAGACTCGGCGCTGTAACGCACCCAGCCGCTATCGTCTGCGGACTGCGCGCAATTGACCCCATTCCATTTGTGCTCGGGAATTGCAAGCAGCACCGTGACTTTGTCTCGCGTCGGGGGAAACAGATCGGCGATGTTTCGCGCCGCCGGCAGGGCATCGCAGTCGGGCATTTGAAACGACAGCCCGTCGGGAAGAATTCCGCGAGCATGCAGAAGGGACAGCGTACCGTTGCGCAGAGCCTCGACATCCAATCCGAAGCCGACAAATCCGTACGGGGCAAAACAAAGCGCCGAAGCGGCGAATTGAATGGAATCTTCGAAATACCGGCTCTGCACCTGAAAATGATGCGGAGCCAGGTACATGCCTTCGGACCATACAACTCTCGACAGGTGCTTCATGATCTTTTTCCGCTCGGTATGGTGACGAAACCGCGGTCGTAAAAATTTTCCCTGGTGCGCTATTGAGATTACTCCAGAGCGCCCGCGGGATGCCAGTCTATTATACACGCACTAGGCACGGTTCTATTCTCTAAAAGCCTCCTCTTATTGATCGGCAATTGCCGATGTGACATGATGAGGCAAAACGGAGCCAAAACTATGAGTTTCGACGAAAGATATCAGCTTCTCGAGCTTGCCGGGGAGGACGGCGCCAAGACATTCGTCGCCAAGGAAATTGCAACCGGGAAAAAAGTCACCGTGTTTCTCTTCGTGGGTGAGCAAGCCCACGCTCAGCAAGATTTTCTCGCCAAGCTGCGGGAAGTCGACCGAGCGCAGTTTCCGGAACTGATTGATACCGGCGATAATCGCGGAACAATCTATGTTGTGACAGAACCGGTCGGCAATCTTGCGGAACTCAAAACCCGCCTGTCGCGATTCCATGCCGCGGCGTCGGAAGCGCCGGCTCACAAACCGGGGGAGTTTACGAAAGCCGGCGTGTGGCACGTTCCCGCCGAACTCAAATCCGCGCCGGCAGGATCCCCGAAGGTATCGAGGGAATCCGGTGCTGTGGACATGCATGCCGAGGAACAAACACCCGCGCACAGCGCGGCCGGTTCTTTTACGCAAATGTTTCAAGCTCCTGCGGCCCCGATCGGTGAGCCTGCGGCCGAATTGCCAATCGCTCCTGCACCGCCCCCGGTTGAATCTAGGCCGGGATCGTTTACTCAAATGTTCCAGGCTGCCCCCGCTCCAATCGGCGAACCTGCGCCCGAAGCATCAAAGCCTCCGACGCCTCAGCCGGCCCCGGCCCCGGCTCCATCTGCGCCGGGATCCTTCACCCAAATGTTCCAGGCTGCCGCCGCTCCAATCGGCGAACCTGCGCCCGGAGCATTAAAACCTCCGACGCCTCAACCGGCCCCGACCCCAGCCCCGTCTGCGCCGGGATCATTCACGCAAGTGTTTGAGGCGGCCGCCGCTCCCATAGGGGAATCTGTGCCCCAGGGGTCGAAAGCTTCAACGCCGCCTGTGCCGCCTAAGCAGGCGCAATCAGGACCGGGAGAGTTCACGCGATTTTTCAGCGCGGCATCCTCTCCGGCTCCTACACCGGCGCCTATGCCTCAAAAGCCTGAATCTCAGGGAGAATTCGCGCGCGTCTTCGGCAGCGGTGACCGGGCGACAGTTCCGCCCACTTCCTTTACCGGAATCTTCGGCCAGCCATCTTCCGCATCTGCACCCAAGCAGAGCGAAACTATCCACGCATCCAAGCCACCTCAGTCCTTTGCACCGGCGGCCGGCGAATTTACGAAGATCTTCGGCGATTCATCGGCTGAAATTCCTCCGCTGGGCCCCGTAGCGCCGCTGGCAGAATCAAGCCCGGCTTCGCCGGCAGCAAGCGCTCCCGGCGAATACACGCGCATGTTCAGCGCTCAGTCGCTCCCGCAGGAACTGGCAACAGAGCCGGTTCCGGCCCCGACCCGAATGCAGGAAACGCCCGTACCCGCGAAACAACCTTCGAAAATGATTCCAGTGCTGATCATCGTCATCCTGGTTCTTCTGGCCGTGATCGCCATTATCGTGGTTACAGCGAGGAAGTGAGGAAGAGTGATGTACCCTTCTGTCATCGACGCAGGAGCTTTAGGGAAGACGGGGCAGTTCTGCGAATTGCGGGATTTTCTGCGAGCGATGGATTACAGCGACGAGTTTTTGTGCAGACGATTTCGCCTCGAACACGCCGAAGACTTCGAGATAGACCGGAAGCAGCGCCCTCCGCTGCCGGCCTGTGAATCTGCAGCCGATGCTCTTACAACCCTTTTTCTGGCAGGCGAAATCGTTCATTCGAATACCCTGCGGGAATTCTTCGATGCCGGAATGATTGCGGTTCTTGAGGGTATGGGATTGCTTCGATGGGACGCCGACTCTGATGCATACCATGCCACCATCGCCCTGTATCCTGTGGGCGATCTGTACATCGCCTCCGACCGGTGGAATACATACGACGGCACCTCGATGCCGGTGGCGGAAGATATCGTGTTTCCGGCTTTTCTTCCCAACACCCGCCTGTTCCTCCGCCACTTGCCCGAACAGCCGCGCGGAGAATTTCTCGACCTTTGCGGGGGCACGGGGATCGCGGCTTTGCTTGCCGCCAAAGGGAGCGCGCAGCACGCGTGGTCTGGCGACATCGCAGACCGCTCCACCCAATTTGCGGAATTTAACCGGCAACTGAATGGCATTTCCAACGTGAAGGTTGTGACGAGCGACCTGTATCAAGGATTTGAAAACTGCCGATTCGATTTCATCTCCGCCCACCCGCCCTATGTTCCGACTCTCCAGCCTAAGTGGATTTTCTACAGCGGCGGAAGCGACGGAGAAGAAATAACCCGCCGGATCGTGGCAGGGCTGCCCGATCATCTGAAGGAGGGAGGCAGATTCCTGGCGCTCACGATGGGAACCGATCGTAGAGAACGATCGTTTGAACACCGTGTCCGGGATTGGCTCGGCGCCAGAGAGAAGGATTTCGATATCGCGTTCCTGTCCCGCCGGGAGTATGAACCTCAGGAGTTTGCACAGCGCCAGAACAGGGAAACGATGCGCTCTCGAGAAGAATCCGAGCTGTGGCGCCAGTTGTTTAATAACCTGGGAATCACCGCCCTTGTCTATGGTTTCATCTGTATCCAGAAGAGATCAGGAACGCACAGGATCTTCACGGTCCGGCGCCAAGCCTCTCCTTCCGCCTCGCGATCTCCATGGGAGTGGCTATTGAAATGGGAATCCGTATCGTGCAGCGACGACCTGGAGCGGATTATCCTGGATTCTCCCTTGCACGCCTCGCCGCAGACGGAGTTTCTTGTGATGCATCGTCTGGAAAAGGGCTGCTGGAATCCTTCATCCTACAAGCTGCAGACACAATACCCTTTTAATATGGAATGCAATATTCAGCCCTGGATGGCGCATCTGATTTCCTTATGCGATGGAAAAATCACAGGGCGTGAAGCGTTGACGACGCTAATTCGGAATGATGTCCTGCCGGGAGCCACGCCGCCGGGCGAATTCGCACGCGCCGCTGCGTCGATGGTGTCCGGGGGCTTTATTGAAATTGAGCGGTTCAAACCGCCTCAGGCAATAAAACGATGAGCTCCAGCTGGGGAGAGGGAAAATCCCCGGGAACATAAACCGCAAGATTCCGCGCTCTGACAACCGCTTCCCAGGCTACCCCGGATTGATTGATGCTGAAATATTGATGATTCAGCTTTACCGGGATGGCGCCGGGCGGCTTCGCCACGTGCGTCAACGCTGCACCGGGCAAGGCCTGGCGCACGAGGTGTTCGATGTGGTTCCCCGAGCATACCTTCACCAGGTAGGGCACCTTCGAGATCAGGTCTGCCTGGTTCATGTCCGCGGAGACGGCGAGATACAGGCGGGTTCCCGAAAGATATTTGTCCTCGGCCAGTGCGGTCGCGTAAATCGACGGCTGAACCAGCTTGAGAGGAAGCGAGACGAAGTTGCTCGGGACCACCGTCTCCAGAAGGGTCCGCACGGTTTCATCCAGGGATCCAAAACAGCCGGAGAGATCATCGTGCACGTAGGCAGGCAGATCGCGCGGACTGACTTTGGGCGAAAAGGTCGTCAGGCAGCCAGCCAGAGAGAGCATGGCTGCATACAGGCGTTCCGGGTGACCGTGGCGTGTCTCGAACAGATGATTGAATTCGGGGAAGTGGCTGTTGACCGTGTACAGCAACCAGAACTGTGCGATGTCCGCGGTTCCGAAATCCGCCAGGCTGAGATTTTTCTGCCGCCGCACTCCGGCGAGAATACTGCTCTTGGCGGCCAGAATTTCGACCAGGCGCCGGGCGATGGCGCATAGATAGTCGCTCGCAGCAAAATCCAGCAACGGGGGAACGTATTGCGGATCCAACTGCAGAACGCCGGCATCGCTCTTGCAGACGCGGGCCACGCACATAGCCGAACATTCCTGGCGCGAGTCGCTTGCGGTCAGGAACCGGAAGTTTTTGCGCGCCACCTGCACGGGCTTTTCTGCCTTCCCGGAGTTTTCATCGCGTACCGAAACCACATCGGCCAAATACCGCGTATCCGCTTTTTGCTGAGCGATGGAAACGTTCAGGCCGGCTTGGCGGTAGTTGGGAATCGCCAGGTAAAGATCCACAGAATTCTGGTCGGGCCCGAAAGCATCACCTAACGGGATCGAGGGAGGAGCCTGTTCCGATGCCGGAAAATCGAACAGGAGCCCGTCAGGAAAGATTCCCGATGCTTCCGAAAGGGCAAATTCCCCTGCCGCAAGCGCTTCCTGCTTCACCTGCAGCTTCAAAAAACCCCACGGATTCGATATCAGGGACTGTACCCGAAATTGGAGTGAGCTCTCGATAAACCGGTCTTGCGTCTGGAGATGTTGAGGACCGAGAAGCGTGCCCTTCGTCCATATCACCGGCTGGAGTTGGTTCATCGCCTTTCAAACTAACAGAAGTGCCTGAAATTCGCAAAGGTTTTGAGAGCACGAGTCGATTAAGACCGCTTTGAATTCAGAGCCGGCGCGGAAATACGGGCGTCCCCGCAAGTCCTTGATTTCTTGGATAAACCTTGACGAATTTTGTCATTCGCACTTATACTCAATGAGAGATTTTCGCTTAGGCTTACAGTTGAATGAGGAGGTTTGGAAATTCCGGACGCCGTCGGCTATGGACATCCAAACGACTGCGATGGAGAAAAGCACTGGGCTGAATCGGTTTGGCATTTCCCCTCGCAAATTCTTAATTCCCGGTACTTACGACAAATCTACCGGACTTATATTTAACGGTATCAGTTATCACTAGCTCGTTTGGACTCTTGCGCCAATTGCGCGGGAGTCGCCATGTTCCAACTTGTTCTGCATGGAAAGGGGATGGCAATGGCAAAAAGCACACAGCACAAACTTGATCGCGTGCGTCCGCCCCGGGTACACGTCACGTATGACGTGGAAACCGGCGATGCGATCGAAGTAAAGGAATTACCGTTCGTCATGGGCGTTCTAGGCGACTTTACGGGCCAGCCGGAGACGCCGCTTCCAAAGCTCAAGGATCGGAAATTTGTAGAGGTGAATCCCGATAACTTTGACAGCGTCCTGGAGGGCATGAAACCCCACCTGGCCTTCTCAGTCGAAAACAAACTGAGTGAAGATCCCGACGCCGGCCAGTTGAAGGTCGACCTGCGATTTAAGAGCATGGAAGATTTTGAGCCGGAACAGGTGGCCCGTCAGGTCAAGCCGCTCAAGGAGATGCTCGATCTTCGCACCAAGCTTTCCGATCTGCGCGGCTCTTTGCAGGGCAACGACAAACTGGAAGAGCTCCTGCTCGAGGCAGTCAGCAACAGCGAAAAACTGGACAAGCTGAAATCCGAAGTGACTAAAGACAAAGGGGAAGGTGAAGGAGGAGACCAATGAGCGCTGAGCAGAAAAAATCCAAAGCCGCTCCTGCGGAACAAGTCGTCGAGAGGAGTGTGCTCGATCAGATCGTTGAGGAAGGCCGATTTGCCAAGGACGTCGCCGGCCGCGAGCGCGGCAAAAACCTGGTCTCCGAATTCGTGAGCCAGGTTCTTGAGGGGGCCATGACGGTGTCCAAAGATGCGGAGGCTATGATTAACGCCCGCATCGCTCAGATCGATCACCTCATTTCCATCCAGCTCAACGAAATTCTCCACCAGGAGCAGTTTCAAAAACTGGAAGGCTCCTGGCGCGGATTGAAGTACCTGATGGATCAGAGCGAAACCAGTGCAAATCTTAAGATCAAGATCCTGAACGTTTCCAAGAGGGAATTGTTGCGCGACCTGCAGCGGGCGCCGGAATTCGATCAGAGCGCGTTGTTCAAAAAGGTTTACGAAGAAGAATTCGGAATATTCGGCGGGGCGCCTTTTGCCGGCATCGTGGGCGACTACGAATTCGGCCGGGGACCGGAGGACATCGAGCTGCTGGAAAAAATATCCAACGTAGCGGCGGCCGCGCACGCTCCATTCCTGTCGGCTGCCTCACCGGAAATGTTCAACCTGGACAGCTTCACACAATTGGATGCGCCGCGCGACATGGGCAAAGTATTTGATACGACCGAATACGCAAAATGGAAGTCTTTCCGGGCATCCGAGGACTCGCGGTACGTTGCCCTCACCTGCCCGCGCATCCTGATGCGCCTGCCTTACGGCAAGGAGACGAAACAGGTAGAAGGCTTCGGATTCGAAGAACATGTCGGCGGTGAAGATCACGGCAAGTATCTGTGGGGGAATGCAGCGTATGCGCTGGCCTCCCGCATGACCAAGGCGTTTGCTCTCTACGGCTGGTGCGCCGCAATCCGGGGCGTAGAAGGCGGCGGTCTGGTCGAAGGACTCCCGGTCCACAATTTCTATACGGATTCGGGCGACGTCGCGATGAAGTGTCCCACGGAATCGCCCATTACGGACCGTCGCGAAAAGGAACTCGCCGATGCCGGCTTTGCTCCACTGGTGCACTGCAAGGGCACGGATTACGCGGCGTTTTTCAGCGTGCAGTCCTGCAACAAACCGAAGCTGTACGATAGCGATGCTGCCAACGCCAACGCTCGTCTTGCAGGGCAGTTGCCCTACATCATGGCCGTTTGCCGCTTTGCTCATTATCTAAAGGCCATGATGCGCGACAAAATCGGCAGCTTTACGTCCCGCACGGAATGCGAACGTTGGCTGAATAAGTGGATTACCAATTACGTGACTCCCGACGACACGGCTACGGCTGCGACCAAAGCTCAGTATCCGTTGAGAGACGCCAGAATTGAGGTTATGGAAGTTCCCGGCAAGGCAGGTGCCTATCGCGCGGTGGCATTCCTCCGGCCGCATTTCCAGCTCGATGAACTGACGGTATCGCTTCGCCTGGTGGCGGAATTGCCCGCCTCGGCTCGTAAGTAGAATGATTTCCGCGCCCGTCCCACAGAAAGATCAGGCCGGGCGCGGTCTTACAAAAAGGAGAATAAGAAATGGCTGCTGTGGACTTTTTTTTAAAGCTTGACGGGATTGAGGGTGAAAGCTCGGACAGCAAACACAAAGGCGAGATAGATGTTGAATCGTGGTCCTGGGGCGAAACTCAGCATGGAAGCTTTGCGTCGGGCGGCGGCGGTGGGTCCGGCAAAGTGTCAATGCAGGATTTCAGCTTTATCATGCAGGTGAACAAGGCGAGCCCAAAACTCCTCCTGGCGTGCGCGAACGGGGAACATATCAAGGAAGCTGTTTTGGTCTGTCGAAAAGCGGGCAAGGAGCAGCAGGAATTTTTAAAAATGAAATTTACCGATTGCCTTGTCTCCTCTTTTCAAACTGGCGGTTCCGGAGGATCGGGCATCGTTCCAACCGATCAAATCTCGTTAAACTTTGCAAAAATCGAGTACGAGTACAAAGCGCAGAAAGCGGATGGCACTCTCGACGGCGCCGTTAAAGCCGGCTACGATTTAAAACAGAATAAGGCCGTGTAACAACCGTTTCTGCATGTCATTTTCGATGCTGGCAGTGCTTTTTGCCTGTGGCGCAAGTGCATTGGTGTGCAAGCGCCACGGGCTATCCCTTATAAGTGCAGCAGGCGAAAGGCGGGTTTGGTCATGAACGCCAAAGAACTCTTCCAGGCTGGGAAAATAGAGGAAGCCCTACAAGTCTTGGCCGCCGATTTGCGCAACGATCCGACGGATGTACGCCGTCGAACATTCTTGTTTGAACTGCTCTGTTTTGCAGGTGACTTGGACCGTGCTGAAAAACAGCTCGATATTTTATCCGACATCAGCAAGGAAGCGGGCATGGGGACGCTCATCTATCGTTCGGCGTTTCAGGCGGAGCGCTTGCGCCGTGAAATGTTCGACAAAAAGACTTTTCCGCAAACAACCGCCGAGCCTGTCACGAAAGCCATCGTCAACGGTATCGCTTGCGATGCCGTCGAGGATGCCGACCCGCGCATCGGCCCTCGTCTGGAAGTATATGCGGCGGGATCCTATTTATGGCTGCCTTTGGCGCATATCGAATCGATCCGTATGGAAGCCCCGAAGCGCGTGCGCGACCTGATTTGGGTTCCTGCCGTGCTAAAAACGGGTCCCAAATGCGGCGGCCTCGACCTGGGCGAAGTCATGATTCCCGCGTTGACCCCCTTCGCTTTCCGGCACTCAGACAACACCGTGCGGCTTGGCCGGCAGACGGTTTGGGAGGAAATGGATGGCACCCAAGTACCTGCGGGTCAAAAAATGTTGCTGGTCGATGGCGAGGAGTTACCAATTTTGGAGGTAAGAACGCTGGAGTTCCCCGTCGCCGTCGAGGCGGCGGCCGAATAAAGGCTCTTTTCCACACTGATGCCTATCAGAGACGATCTGCTGAATCCAATCCCGGGAGACAATCCCTGCGGTGAAAGCCTGCGCTATGCCGCAGTGTACGATAAAATCAAGGAGGCCCGACGCGAGGACGACGCCGCTCCGCAGGGCGATTGGCAGTACGAGCGAAAAGCCGCGGACTACGCTACGGTCATAAAGCTTGCGGGCGATGTTCTTGCAGCGAAAAGCAAGGATCTGCAGATTGCCGTCTGGCTGACGGAAGCGCTGATCAAAACCGAATCTTTCTCCGGCCTGCGCGCAGGCCTCGACCTGATCATCGGTTTGATCGGGAATTTCTGGGACGGTCTGTACCCGGAATTGGACGAAGGCGATCTCGAAATCCGCGCCGCTCCCCTGGACTGGCTGGGAATGCGCATGGACGCCACGCTGCGCAGCCTGCCGATCACGAAGACGGGCATCAGCTGGTATCAGTTCAAAGAAGCGCGCGCCGTCGGGTACGAAGCGGATGCCGCGGACGATTCCACAAAGCAGGAAGCCCGCGCGGTTGCCATCGCCGATGGGAAAAAGACGGGCGAGGACTGGGACAAAGCTTTCAACGCATCCCCCAAGGCCTATTACGTCAACCTGGAAGCGACGATCGACGGCATTCTTGAAGCCCTGGAAACGCTGTCCGGCATATGCTCGGAAAAGTTTGCGGATGAAGCACCGTCCTTCGGTCCCATGCGAACCACGCTTGAAGAAATTCGCCACACGGTGCACGGTCTCCTGCAGAAGAAGAGAGAGAAGGAGCCCGATGAGGCGGCAGCACAGGCCGAAGTTCCCGAAGAAGAAGTCGCGCAGGAAGAATACCCCTCCCAGGAAGAACCCGCAGCAGCCGCGCGGCCAAAGCCGCGCCCGGCGACAGGCGCTCTCGCTCCGGAACCCCAGGATAAGGACGACGCATACCGCCGGATCGTCAGTGTCGCGGCCTTTCTGAGACGTGAGGATGCATACTGCGTAACGCCGTATCTTCTGCTGCGCGGATTGCGTTTTGGCGAATTGCGCAGCGCCGGATCGGATCTGGACGCGAACCTGCTCGAGGCCCCGCCAACAGAAACCCGCCAGGCGCTCAAGAAAGCGGCGAATGACGGGGAATGGCAGCAGGTAATCGAAATTGCCGAAACGGCCATGGGCACGCCGTGCGGGAGAGGCTGGCTCGATTTGCAGCGCTATGTATATCGCGCAGCTTACGAGCTCGGCTATTACCAGATCCAGGCCGTCATTCGCGCCGAAGTAAACGCGCTGCTCGCGGACTATCCAGGCTTGCGCCAGGCTTCGCTGCTAGACGACACGCCTGCGGCTAATCCGGAAACCCAGGCATGGCTGGATGAAATCGCGCCGTCGGCACCGGCGGCAGAACAACCCGCATATTCCTACGCCCCGACTGTAGAAGAACCCGGTTCTGCGAACCAGGATACATCCGGAACCCCGGACGCCAACGATCTCGCCATGGAAGCCGCCCGGGCCGGACGGTCGCAGGAGGCTATTGAAATTTTGATGCGCGAGGCTGCTGCCGAAAAGAGCGGCCGCGGACGATTCCAGAGACGGCTGCAACTGGCACAGTTGTGCATCTCGATGGGGTATGATCACATCGCGCACCCGATCCTCGAACAGATCACGGCCGAGATCGACAGCCGTGGACTGGAAGGGTGGGAATCGCCGACGATGGTGGCGCAACCTTTCTGCCTTTTGTATCAATGTCTCACGAAAGCCGAGGCAAGTGCCGAGCTGAAACAAAAGATCTATGACCGCATTTGCCGGCTGGATCCATTGCAGGCATTGGCCTGTGGGAGATAGGCCATGCCGAGACCGGATCCCGATCTCGCAGTTACTGCCTCGATACTGGATCGCCTGATCGACTTGAATCCCGATTCGGCAGCCGACCCGCCGGCAAACCGCTCACAATCCGTGCGCCAATTGAAGGCCTCTTTGCGCCGCGACCTGGAGTGGCTGCTGAACAGTCGCAGGAACCCGGATGAAGTTCCTGAAACTTACGAGGAGCTTTTCCGGTCTTTGTACAACTTCGGACTGCCGGACGTAACGTCCATGGGGCTGAACTCACCACGGGACAAGCAGCGGCTACTGCGACTCATCGAGGAGACCATCGAGATATTTGAGCCGCGGCTGACCGGAACGCGGGTGCGAGCCCTGGACAACGGGAGTTCTGGACCGCGCACCCTACGGTTTCAGATCGAGGCCATGCTGAGGATGGATCCGGCGCCCGAGCAGATACTGTTTGACACCTCGCTTCAACTCAGCAACGGCGAATATCATATAAAGAGCGATTAACGTGCGCGACGATTTGCTTTTGTATTATGAACGCGAACTCAGTTTTCTGCGGCACCTGGGGGCGCAGTTTGCGGAGCAGTATCCGAAAATCGCCTCACGCCTGAACATCGAGCCCGACAAATGCGAAGATCCCCACGTGGAGAGGCTCCTGGAAGCGTTCGCATTTCTGGCCGCCCGCATCCATCTCAAACTCGACGATGAGTTTCCCGAAATCAGCGAAGCGCTCCTCAGCATCATCTATCCGCACTTCATACGGCCGGTGCCCTCGATGACCATCGTGGACTTCCGCATGAATCCAATGCAGACGCAAATCGGAACGGGACTCAAAATCGACCGCGGCGCCACGCTCTCTTCGAGGCCCGTCGCCGGAGTGCCCTGCAAATTCCGCACGTGCTACGATGTCCACCTCTGGCCGACAAGCGTCGTCGCGGCGGAGTGGAAATCGCCGGACCGGTTGCAGCCCGCCATCAAATCGGCGGAAGCGGTGGCTGCGTTGCGCGTCGAGTTGAAGGCATGGCGCGATTTGACATTTGAAAAAGCACCGCCGGACCCGCTGCGCATATTTCTTAACGGCGAGGGCAGTCTGATTCACACTTTGTACGAGCTCCTCTGCAGCCGCGTCACTCAGATCATCGTCCGCGACCCCACTCCGGGTTCCACCATCCGCCCGGTGTCGCTCGCGCCGGATGCGTTACGCCCCGTTGGTTTCGGGGAGAACGAAGGCATGCTGCCGGACCCGCGGCGCTCGTTCGAGGGGTACCGGTTGCTGCACGAATTTTTCACTTTCCCGGAAAAATTCTTCTTCCTGGATTTGACAGGTCTGGAAGCAGCGCTCAAGGGATTCAAGGACCGGACCGAGCTGATCTTCCTGATCGCTCCTTTTGAGCAGACCGAGCGGAGGCAGGCACTCGAAGTCGGCATTACCGCCAAGACGATCCAGCTGGCCTGCGCGCCTGCCGTCAATCTCTTCGAACAGACTGCCGAGCCGATTCTCATCACGCAGCGGCGCTTCGAATATCCTATCGTCCCCGATGTCCGCCGTCCCAATGCCACCGAAATATTCTCGGTAGATGAAGTGGTGAGCGTTCGCCCCGATACTCAGGAACCGGTGCGGTTTGAGCCCTTTTACTCCTATCGCCACGGGGCCGCCGCGCGCGGACAGACTTTCTGGATGGCATCGCGACGCGCATCCGCCCGCCGCGATGACGAGGGTACGGAGATGGTCCTATCTCTCGTGGATCTCGAACAGCGGCCTGTCGCGCCCGACCTGGACAGCCTGACGGTCCGCCTGACGTGCACGAACCGGGACCTACCCGCGCGCCTGCCGTTCGGCATGGAATCGGGCGACTTTGAATTGGAGAGCACCGCACCGGTGCAGGCCATCGTTGCGATGCGGAAGCCGACTCCGACATACCGCCCGCCAACCGGGAGATCCTCGCTGTGGCGCCTCATCTCGCACCTTTCCCTGAATTACCTCTCCCTGGTTTCCGAAGGGAAAGAGGCGCTTCAGGAAATGTTGAAGCTCTACGATTTCACGCGATCTCCTCACACCGCAAAACAAATCGAGGGAATTCTGAAGATCGAGAGCCACCCGCATTACGCGCGCATCCTCTCGGAAAACGGCATCACATTCGCCAGGGGTACCCGCGTCGACATGGAGCTGGATGAAGATAATTTCGTGGGCGGCGGCGTGTACCTGTTCGCAGGCGTACTGGAACATTTTCTCGGCTTGTATGTAGCGCTCAACAGCTTCAGTCAGTTGCGGGTTTCGACGCGTCAGAGGAAGGAGGTTTTGCGCCAGTGGCCCCCGAGAGCCGGCAGGAAGATCCTGCTTTAGAAAAAATAAATTCACCCGAAATGGAAGTTGCGCTGCGGGAGGAACCGTTTGACTTCAATTTCTTCCAGGCCGTGCGGCTTCTGCACGGACTTTTGCGGGACCGCACACCCGTAGGACGCTTTTCGGATCCCGGCGCGGAAACCGTCCGTTTCGGTGCCTCTGACGAGATAGGTTTCCCTTCAAGTCAGATCGCAAGCCTCGAATGGCCGAAGGACACCCAGCCCCGCATGAATGTCCATTTCATGGGGTTGACCGGACCGCAGGGCATCCTTCCCCTGTATTACTCGGCTCTCCTGCGCGAGCGATTGCGCGCCCGCGACACCGCCCTGCGCGCCTTTCTCGATATCTTCAATCATCGGGCCATCTCGCTTTTTTATCGGGCGTGGGAGAAGCACCATTTCACGGTTGCGTATGAGCGCAATGACAAAGACTCGCTGTCTCCCCATTTGATGGATCTGCTCGGATTGGGAACGCCCGGTCTTTCGTCGCGCCAGGGAGTCTCGGATGAGGCCTTGCTGTTCCGCACGGGCCTCCTCGTCGAGCATGTCCGGTCCGCGTCCGCGCTGCGCGCGCTGCTGATCGATTATTTTGACGTTCCGGTGGAGATCGAGCAGTTTGTCGGAAGATGGCACCCGATCGACCGGGACACGCAGTGCTGTTTCAGCGATTCCGGCGCCGATTCCGAGCGTCTTGGCTTCGGCACGGTTGTGGGAGACGAGATTTGGGATCAGCAGTCGGCGGTGCGCATACGCCTGGGCCCGTTGACGCTGGAACAGTATCGCGAGTTTTTGCCCGATGGTCCCGCACACAAGCCCCTCGCCGCGCTGGTGCGCTTTTTTGCGGGAAACGAACTGGATTTCGAAGTGCAGCTCGTGCTGAAAAAAGAGGAAACGCCGCCGTGTGCGCTGGGCGCGGATGGCCCGGCAGCAACGAGGCTGGGATGGATGACCTGGGCCAGGACGGCTCCGATGGAGCGTGATCCTGACGACACAATTCTGCAAATTTAAGGGAATTTAATGGAATTTCGGTGACAGGCACCTTAATTCACTTATTGTCGGACGGCTGTCGGATCGCGGCTCTCGCCGAAAATTGGTGAATTAAGGTGCCTGTCACTGAAATTCCCGAACGAGGAGTCCCGCATGAGTGTGAACCTGAAATCGCTGATTGGAAAACTGAACGCTCCGACGCGCAGCGCCCTCGAGGGGGCCGCCGGCCTGTGCTTGTCACGCACGCACTACAACGTCGAAATCGAGCATTACCTGATGAAGCTCATGGAGTCGAGCGATTCGGACGCCGCGCGCATCTTTTATCGCTTCGGCATCAATCAATCGCGTCTGACTGCCGATTTGACACGCAGTCTGGACAAACTCAAATCGGGGAATGCACGCACTCCCGCCATCAGCCCCAGCATTCTGAAGATGCTGACGGAGGCATGGACCCTGGGTTCCATCGACTACGGCGCGGGCCAGGTGCGAAGCGGCTTCACCATCCTCGCGCTGCTGGCGGACGAAGAGTTGGCCCGGATCGTGCGCGAGATCAGCAAAGAGCTGCCGAAGCTCGAGGCAGAGACTCTCAAAAAGGAATTCGTTTCCATCGTGCGCGGTTCCGCGGAGGATGAACTCACGGCATCCGCCGAAGAATCTTTGCCGGAAGGCACGCCGCGGCCGGCAGGCACGGGCAAGGCGCAACACCTCGATCAATACACGGTCAATCTATCTGAGAAAGCCAAAAGCGGCAAGCTGGATCCGGTGCTCGGCCGCGACGCTGAAGTCCGGCAGATCGTCGATATTTTGATGCGCCGCCGCCAGAACAACCCCATCCTCACCGGCGAGGCCGGCGTGGGAAAAACGTCCGTCGTCGAGGGGCTGGCGCTGCGCATTGCGCAGGGAGATGTCCCCCCGGCATTGAAAAACGTATCCCTACGCACGCTGGATCTGGCCCTGTTGCAAGCCGGCGCAGGCATCAAGGGTGAGTTCGAAAACAGATTGAAGGGACTCATCGAGGAGGTGAAGGCTTCTCCGACACCCATCATCCTGTTTATCGACGAAGCCCATACCATGATCGGCGCAGGGGGTGAGGCCGGACAAAACGACGCCGCCAACCTGCTGAAGCCTGCCCTGGCTCGCGGCGAATTGCGCACCATTGCCGCAACCACGTGGTCTGAATATAAGAAATATTTCGAAAAAGATCCCGCTCTGGCCCGCCGCTTTCAGGTCGTGAAGGTCGAAGAGCCCACGGAACAGTCCTGCATGGTGATGCTGCGCGGAATTGTCACTTCGCTGGAAAACCACCACAAAGTCCGCATCCTGGATGAAGGAGTGTCGGCCGCAACCCGCCTCTCGCACCGCTTTATCGCAGGCCGGCAGCTGCCGGACAAGGCCGTGAGCGTGCTTGACACCGCATGCGCCCGTCTTGCGCTCGGCCAGAATTCCACCCCGCCGGCCATCGAGGATGCCCGGCGGCAGATCGACGATTTCGATGTGCAGGAACGCGTGCTTACAAGAGAAACGGCCGCCGGTGCCGATCACGCGGAACGCCTCGATCAAATACGGCAGCAGCGCACGGAGGTTTCGTCCCGGCTCGCCGAGCTCGAAAAGCGTTTTGCCCGGGAATCCGAGCTGGTCGGGAAAATTCGTGAGCTTCGCGGCAAGCTGGAAGAGGGGGCCGGGGATGCGGGGCCTCTGCGAACGGAGCTCGACAAGCTCAACGCCGAATTGAGCGCGCTGCAGGGGGACAGTCCGCTGATGCGGGTCTGCGTAGACAACCATATTGTCAGCGAAGTGATCTCGGCGTGGACCGGTATTCCCACCGGAAAAATGGTGAAGAACGAAATCGAAACGGTCCTGAGTCTCGAAAAGCACCTGGGGACGCGCGTCATCGGGCAGAACCATGCGATGGAAGCGATTGCCCAGCGCATCCGCACTTCCCGCACCGGCATGGAAGATCCTCAAAAACCAATCGGCGTTTTTCTTCTGGTCGGTCCCAGTGGAGTGGGAAAGACGGAAACGGCTCTCGCTCTGGCTGATCTCCTGTACGGCGGCGAACGCAACGTGATCACGATTAACATGTCGGAGTTCCAGGAATCGCACACGGTTTCCACCCTGAAGGGTTCTCCTCCCGGATACGTCGGGTACGGGGAGGGCGGCGTCCTCACCGAAGCCGTCCGCCGCAGGCCCTATTCCGTGGTGCTGCTCGATGAGGTCGAAAAAGCGCATCCCGACGTTTTGGAACTCTTCTTCCAGGTTTTCGACAAGGGCAGGATGGAAGATGGAGAAGGGCGCGAGATCGATTTCAAGAACACGATCATTCTGCTCACATCCAACGCCGCGACGGACGCGATGATGAAACTCTGCGCGGATCCGGAAACCATGCCCGGTCCGGACGGCATCGTCAAGGCAATCAAACCCGAGCTGAATAAAATTTTCAAGCCGGCGTTCCTGGGCCGGCTCGTGATCATCCCGTATTACCCGATTCGAGACGAAGCGCTCCGGAAAATCATCCTCTTGAAGCTCGGCAAAATCCAGAAACGCATCCGCGAGAACCACAAGATCGATCTGCTCTGCAGCGATGCCTTGATCGATGAGATCGGGCGGCGCTGTACGGAGGTGGAAAGCGGAGCGCGCAACGTAGATAACATCTTAACCAACACGCTTCTGCCGGAAATTTCGCGCCAGTTGCTGACCCGGATCGCGGAAGGGCAGAAGCTCGAGTCCATCCAGGTCAACGTGGGCCCTGACGGCAATTTCGTCTATTCCTGAGCAGAATTTCATTTCACACCGGGAGATTGAATATGGCGGAGAAATTTCTCGAAGAGAATCGCTATCTCTATGTCGAAAGCAAGCTGGGACCGAATGCCCTGTTGCTCGAATCCTTCACCGGGAGCGAAGGCATTTCGCAGCTTTTTTCCTTCCAGCTCGAACTGCTTTCTGAAAACAAGCGCATCAAGTTCGAGGACATTCTCGGAAAAGAGATTTCCTTCGGCGTGGCCGGGACGGATTCCAACGATCCTCCCCGATGCGTGCACGGCATTGTGACGGCGTTCGCCCAGTTGCCTGACTCAATCCGGTTGTCACGGTATCGCGCCATCGTGTCGCCGAAGCTCTGGATTCTGACGCGGAAACAGAACTGCCGCATTTTCCAGACCCTGGCCGTGCCGGACATCCTGAAAATTCTGCTCGACGGCATCGACGTCGCGTGGGAGCTTCAGGGATCCTATTCCCCTCGGGAATATTGCGTGCAGTACCGCGAAACTGATTTCAATTTCCTGTCCAGACTCATGGAAGAAGAAGGCATTTTCTATTTTTTCAGGTTCGCCAAAGATGCACACAAGCTCGTCATCTCCGACAACAAAGCTTCCCATCACGACATGCCGGGCCAATCGTCCCTGATCTACGATGAGGTCGCCGGCGGCGGCCGCGACGAAACCCGTATTTCCAACTGGACCAAGACGCAGGAACTGGGGCCGGGCAAATTCAGTATGCAGGATTACAATTTCGAGACGCCTCAGACCGACCTCCAGTCCAGTCAGGATATTCTGCCTTCGGCACTGGTAGGAAAGGTGACCCATAAGCTCAAGGTCGGCGGCAACGACAACTTCGAGATTTACGATTATCCGGGCGGCTATGAGAACAAAAATCAGGGCAAGGACGTTACCAAACATGCAATGGAATTGTTGGAAATGTCGCAATTCGTCATACTGGGCGAGAGCAATGTCTACTATCTCACTCCGGGCTACCGGTTCACCCTGACGAACCATTCGAGTGCAGAGGGTTCCTATATTCTGACTTCCGCAACGCACTCGGCCTCGGAAGGGGGTTTTCATTCAGGGAGTGATATCGGCCAGAACCATTACTCCAATAGTTTTCGCTCGATTCCGTACAGCATGCTGTATCGTCCGCCTCAGACTGCAACCAGGCCGCACGTTGGAGGTTGCCAAACAGCCGTGGTTGTCGGGCCTTCCGGCGAGGAGATCTATGCAGACAAGTATGGGCGGGTGAAGGTTCAGTTCCACTGGGACCGGAAAGGGCAGCACGATCAATCCAGTTCCTGCTGGATTCGCGTGGCGACACATTGGGCCGGGCATGGGTGGGGAGCCATTCAGCTTCCGCGAATCGGCCAGGAAGTCGTCGTCGATTTTCTCGAAGGAGACCCGGACCGTCCCATCGTTGTGGGCAGCGTTTATAACGCCGCGAATATGCCCCCCTATGAACTGCCGGCGAACAAAACCCAGAGCGGCATTATGTCGGACAGTTCGCCGCGCAGCGGAGGCTATAACCAGATCCGTTTTGAAGATATGCAAGGGAAAGAGGAAATTCTTGTTCACGCGCAAAAAGACATGAATACCAAGGTGGAACACGATCAAACTCTTGTGGTCAACAACAACCGCAACGCAAGCATCAATCGAAACGATACAACCACGATTGGCGGCGACAAGAGCCTGAGCGTGCAGGGCGATCGCACCGCCTCGATAAACGGCAGCGATTCGAAGACCGTTTCCCAGGATTCCACTGTGTCGGTCATGGGTTCGGAATCCCGTACTGTCGGCATGAACCGCACCATCGATATCACGGCTTCGGACACCTTGACGGCAGGAGGAACAATTACCATTTCGTCGAGCGGTCTGACGATCTCGGCTCCCACGATTGTGCTGAATGCCGCCATGGTTCAGGTGTCCGGTGTTGTCCAGTGTACAAATCTGATTGCATCGGCAGGCGTGGTGTCTCCGGCGTACACGCCCGGTGCAGGAAATATAATGTGATGAGCCCGCAAACCAGTCTCAAGGAGCGGCTTTCGAATGAGAACGGGGAAGTGCGCGCGGCGGCGCTGGCCGAGTTGCTCCAGGCCGGCTCCGATGTGTCGCCTCACATCGGGGAGGTTGCCGCCTGCATTACTGATCCGGTCGAAACCGTGCGTCTGCTGGCGCTGCAGCTTCTCGCACGGGCCGGCGCGCCGGCGGCCGAATATTTTAATCTCGCGCTCAGCACGCAGCAAACGGATGGTTTCCGCGCGGCGTCCGCGGCCATCCTTGCGGCAATGGGCCCTGCGGCGGCGGGCACCGTGCGGAGTCTCTGCCGCTGCCTGACTTCCGCCGATGCGACGCTGCGCAGCGCAGCCGCCGTGGCGCTGGCTGCCGTCGGCTCAGCCGCGGTGCCTTCCTTGCGTCTCGTTCTGTCGATGTCGGATCTTAATGCAGTGGCCGCAGCCGTCGATGCTCTTGCAATGATCGGCCGTCCCGCGGAGGCGGTTGTGTCCGATGTGCAGTCGGTTGCGGGCAGAGTTCCTTTCCCTCTGCAACTGGCTTGCGCGGCGGCGCTTTGCCGTCTCACCGGCGATCCGGACCGGGGCCTCCCGATTCTCTCGAGAGCCCTGGAGCATCCCGATCCGCAGGTTCGTAAAGCCGCATCGGAGAAAATAGCCCTCCTCGGAACTTCGTCCCACGCCGCAATTCCGACCCTTCTGCAACGCACGGCCGATGCCGACGAAACCGTGCGTGCGGCCGCGGTGTTGACGCTGGGACGCATTCGGGCGCCGCACGATCGCATCCTGCCGGACGTCACGGCTCGACTCAGCGATCCGGCGGCAGATGTCCGCTATGCCGCAGCGGTCGTTCTGGCCAGCTATGGCGCGGTCGCCCGGCCCGCCGTGCCGGCGCTGCGCGCCTGCCTCCGGGATCCGGTGGAAAAAGTCGCGATGTGCGCCGCGGCCGCCATCGAAAAGATCGAGCTCGGGAAGCCTTAGAAAATCGGCGGCAGGTTGAGACCCGGAGCCGTGCGGCAAATGTATTTGAGATTTAGGATATAATAGGGGCTATCGTGAATAAGATCGGGAGATACGAGATACTGGAAGAGTTGGGCCGAGGCGCGATGGGCGTCGTCTATTCGGCAATGGATCCTCTGATCGGCCGGAGGGTTGCCATCAAGACGATCCGGCTCGATACCGTGGATGCTGCGGAAAATCGCGGAGAGTTGACGCGTCGTCTTTTCAGAGAAGCCCAGTCGGCAGGCGTCCTGTCTCATCCCGGCATCATTACAATTCACGATGTCGGGGAACAGGGAAACGAAGCCTACATCGTCATGGAGTACGTCGACGGCAGGAACCTGGAAGACGTGCTTTCCTCCAGCGTTCCTCAGCGCTCCGGTACGCTTCTCTCGATTTTGAGGCAGTGCGCAGCCGCACTGGACTATGCACACGGCAAAGGGATTATCCACCGGGACATCAAGCCTTCCAACATCATGATCTGCAATGACGGAGTCGTAAAAATAGCGGACTTCGGCGTGGCAAAGTTTTCGGCATCCACCTCGATGACTCAAGCGGGCCTCGTTCTGGGCACCCCGAGCTATATGTCTCCCGAACAGGCACAGGCCCATGTTCTGGACGGGCGTTCGGATCAGTTTTCACTTGCCGTGATTGCATACCGTGTGCTGGCCGGAGAGCTTCCGTTTCAAGGCGCTACTCTGACGGCGATTTTAACCAAACTCCTATTGGAAGATCCGCAGTACGACAGCTCTGGCTTGCATCCGTATCTGCAAATTGTTTTTAAGAAAGCCCTCGCCAAAAAGCCGCAATCCCGCTTCCCGAATTGCACGGATTTCGTGCAGGACCTCGAATCGGCATACTCTCGCTGCAAAGCGGAAGCGGTCGACGGCAGGCAAAATTCAATCGAGCGGGAATCCAAATCTGAAGGTTCCGTCGCCGCAACTCCCGCCGCTGCGGCTGCGGAAGACAATCCTCCCGCTGTCTTCGTTGCGTCCGCCAAAATCGAGAAGGAACAGATTACATCCCGCGCTCCCGAAGAAAAATCTCCCGCTGCATCCATTCCGCCTTCCGCACCGGGAGAAGGCATCCAGCCGCCGAGACGAAAATCGCCGGTTTTTGCGTGGGTCGCGAGTCTGGCGGTGATTGCCTTGGCTGCGATCCTGTTCTTCGCGATAAAGACGGTTCACAAGCAGAAGCCGGCGGCAGAGAACCCAAACTCGAGCGCGGCAGATACCGCGGGCGCCGCCAAACCGGCACACGGCATCACGCCGGCCGCCAGTCAGAACCAACCGCTGACCGGGATGGCTTCCCAAACAAAACCCGAAGAAGGAAAGAAGAATTCCTCCGAAAAGGGAACGCGGGCAAACGCCGGTGTTCTTCCGGGTGGCGAGACGGCGTCAAAACGGGCGCAACCGGTCACCGCAGCTAACCCCCGAAATCCGGAATCGGGTATCATCACCTGGGCTGGAAAGCTGGAAAAAAATGCAATTCTTGTTATTGCCCCGCCCATCGCATCCGTCGGTGAAATCACCGGAGAGTTCCCGGGAAAGCCTGTTTCCATTGAAGTGGATCCCCCCGATGTAACCATCCGGCAGATGCCCGTTGCAGACAATGGATACAAGCAGCTGATGCTCTACAGCGGATTGAATCGATATACTTCCATCACCATTCGCTGGAAAAAGCTCCGATAGCCTGCAGCGGCATTACGGATTTTTCCGGTCCCGACCCATGCGTCCGGCTTTTTCCAGGATGAGCGGCCGCGCTTCTTCCATCATATCCCGCACGGCTTCATAGCGCATGGTGCGCTGTTCGAATGTGCGCTTCTTGAGAGCACCCAGGAAACGGCCTTCGAATTCCCTGAAGGAAGAACCGTAAATGTGATAGCTGTCGGCCATGTGGCAATAGCGTCCGACTTTTATTTGCTTGCCCGAAAGCCGGGAAATTCGATCGGCCATTATCTTCTGAAGCTGCACAAGGGCGAACATATTCATGAATGCGGCTTTATAGGCGTCATTGGAACGGAAGCGGGCATTCAGGCTCAGAACCCATTCTCCGTTTTCCTCGATGATGCGGCCCCAGAGACTTTGCAGGCAGGGGGGATCGAAGCAGTCGTTGTCTTCCCAAACTTTCCAGGTAATTGCCTGGGCGCGGCGCGTGTGGGGCACTTCGGCCAGCTTCCGGCACATGCCTTCCACCTGATCGAACGGCGCGAAGCCGGGCACGATGTGGGCAAACAACCGATTGTGATAGGTGTATTCCCAGCGCGTATCTGCCGGATCCTCCGGGTTGCGGACCAGGTGATCCTTGATGCCGTCGCACATCTCCATGACATACTCCTGGAGCTCCTGCGGTCCGCCGGGAAAGTCTCTGTGAATCATCGGTTCGCTCAGAGGATCGAGAATCGTAAGCACCATCGTGCAGTCCTTGCTCGGCGGGTCATCGTCCTTGTCATATTGCGTCCGGATGCTGCACCCATTCCGATTGAGCTCAATCAGAGATTCTTCCCAGCCGCGCGCAATGCAATCTGCCTCAACATGCAATACCGGTATGCCACTCATGTTTAACTCCAGTAATAAATGGACTATGTCTATATAACACGGCAGACGCCGGCGCCGCTACGCCCATTGGATCTGAATTCTGTGAAATCCGTGGAGTTTTTTGCAATTTTATGGAAACTCATCCGTAGAAAAAGCATGGATGCAATCGCGGAGCGGTTGATGACTACAGAACAGACCTTCGCAGATATCTACCAGGAGCATCATCGAAGAGTTCTGAACCTTTGCTCCTATTTGCTGAATTCTCAAAATGCCGCCGAAGACGCCGCGCATGAAATCTTCATGCGCGCCCAACGCAGGATAGAGACCTACGATCCCGCACTTCCTTTCTCAAGCTGGATCATGAAGGTGGCAAGCAATTACTGCATAGACATTCTGAGACGGCGCGGATTGGAAAAACGCTTGTTTGGAGTGGATGATCCAGAATCTCTGAACCTGTCATCGACTCTACCCAGCCCGCTGAGCCAGGTGCTCACAGCGGAACAGAGCAAAATCGTTCGGCGTGCCCTGGCATCTTTGCCTGACAATTTTCGTGTTCCCATTGTGCTGGCTTACTACAACGAGTTCAACTACGACCAGATTGCCGCTGTTTTGCAGATCCCGAGGAATACGGTCGCAACGCTGCTTTTCCGCGGAAAGCAGCTGCTGCGGCAGAAGCTTAAGAAGGAGAAACACCATGAAGTGCCCGAGTGAATTTATTCTATCCCAATACGCAGACGGTGAGTTGCCGGGCGCCGAAACCAACGAGCTGACGGCACATATGAAAGCGTGTCGCGCTTGCCGGGAACTGGCGGCAGACCTCAAGGCCGAGAATCGGCTGCTGGTGGAAAGCTTGCAGGGCATCGATTTGTGTGGACCTGTGCGAGAAGCTGAAAAACCGGAGCAGTGGGTGCTGATGACCAAAAGCCGCATGGCGGCCATCGCACTTGGAGTGATCGTTCTGCTGCGCGTTGGACTCAACCTGATCGAGAACGTGGAGATTCCTCCGATGCTGCAGGGTCTCAATCCGCTCAGCTGGTCAGGACTCTTAAATTGGTTTGTGAACGGATTCTTTTACATTAGTGAGGGAGGGGGGGGCGTCATGACATCTTTTATTAAAGGAGCAGGTCTTGCAACTCTGGGTTTCCTGATTTTGTGCTGTTCCATCGTTGCCGCTCGTCGCGTGCTGCGGACCAAGGCAATACTCGGACTGATTTCTTTGATGCTGCTCTTCGTTGTGCCGGGCCATGCCCTCGAGATCCATAAACCGGAAAAGGGAAGCGGATCTTATACGGTTGCGGCCGGCGAAACAGTGAATGACACTCTATTGGTTTTTGCCGATACGATCAATATCGACGGAACAATTACCGGAGACCTGATTGCCATGGGGCGGCAGTTGAACATTCAGGGAACCGTTCAAGGAAATGTCTATTGTGCCGGTATGGTTACAGACCTATCCGGCAATGTTGACGGCGACGTTTTGTTCCTTGGGCAAAACTTCCAGGCCAACGGGCGGATCGGCAAAAACCTCTGGGGTGCCGGAACAATGTTCACTCTCGGCAGAAACATCAAGCTGGACAATGATGTAATACTGGGAGCCAGCATGGTTATGATCAACGGCAACGTGGGCCGTGATGCCATGATCGCGGCAGGAAGCCTGGATGTTGCAAGCAAAATTGGCCGCGATTTAAAATTTGGTGGCGGCCAGCTGATGCTTCATTCTCCGACGGTCATTGGCCGCAATCTGGTGGGCAAGACGCAAACCGAAAAACAGGTGCGCATCGATCCGGGCGTAACGATAGCAGGCAAGAAAAGCCTCGAAATCGCAAAGTCTGAGGTCAGTCCCTATGCAACGCTTGGCTTTTATGGCAAGCAGGCTCTTCGAATCGTCACCGCATTTATCACGGGCATGATCCTGCTTTGGCTGTTCCCCATCGTGCGCCGGGCATCCCTGTCGACCGTGCGCTCTATATTGACGTCGGGCGGCGTTGGCTTCCTGGTTGCCGTGGCAACGCCCATTGCTGCCATCATCCTTGCGATCACTCTGATAGGTCTTCCAATCGCCCTGGTATCGGTCGCTTTATGGCTACTGGGGCTGTATCTGTCCAAGATTATCGTCGCCAAGTGTGTCGGCAACGCAATCCTCGGATCAGAATCTGACCGGCCTGCCACGAGGGCGCTTGGCCTTATTGTCGGGCTGGTCATTATCATCGTTGCGGTGAACCTGCCGTATATCGGAGGCGTGCTCAATATTGTGCTCATGGTGATCGGGATGGGAGTTTTGGCGAAAACTCTCTATCGCACAAAGCCCGTGGCCTTGCAACAAAATTGAGCCGATTTGTCAAATAAGATATTATTTCCTTAGTTAGTGACTTTTCATGGCGTGTTGCCTGGAGTATCCTTTTAAACCATAATCCTATCGAGCTTGTTTGATTGATCCCGATTTGCGCCTTGTCGTTACCATAATTGGAATTTATCAGATACCTTCGGAGTGGGATAAAGCCGTTTCGGGCAAAAAGGGCAGCTTGAAATTCCTCTCGTTGCAGTAAATATGCAATCGACCCACGGAGTATTAGGAGGACGGGCTGTCTCGTCTTGGATGAACCTTGCTCGCGGCTGTTCTGCTTTGTATTTGTGTGTCTACGGGATTTGTGGAGTCTGATCCCTTGCAGTCGTGCCCTGAGAATTGGGAGATTGGAAGGCGTCATTGACTAACTTTTTGGTTTGTTGTAGGAACTCATTATTCATTTACAGCAACAAGAAAACGTAGAATCTCCATATCGCTCCAGTCCCTCTTCCCCACTCCGCTTTCCGCGCCATTAGGGAACCAAAGCGCGGCAAAATTTCAAGCCCAGCATTTTCCCTTAAGGTTTTGATCTCAATTTCACGCTTAACAGAATAGAAAACACCTATTCAAAGGAGGAAACCATGAAAGGCAAGAGAATCATTACACTTTTGAGCTTTGTTTTTATGCTGGCATTAACCTTAAGTGTTTCATCCACTCTTGTTGCTGGAGAAAGGGACAGGCCGGATGAATATCGCGATAACGGATG
>DATJPG010000041.1:0-31706 GCA_035506515.1 Acidobacteriota bacterium | reverse complement strand
AGTCTATCGACGACCTTGCCGCACAGGTCGGCGATTCGTTCGCGCAGCATGGGCCAACCCACACGGGATTCCTGGGCCATCTTCTGCCAGTGCGCGGGCGTGATTCTCTCGATGGAGTCGCTCTTCCCGATCTTCATGGCTGGAGTCTTAGACAATTCCGGCCAAGCCAACGTGCAAACCAGATCGTAGAACGGCGCAATCCTTCGTTCGGTCCCGCGGTAGAGGATTGAGTAGTTCTTGGCGTGCGCATCGGCATTCCCGATCAGCACATTGAAGATCAGGCCATCAAGGAAATCCCGGATGTCTAGGGCTGCGATGGTGGACCACTCGCGGAGAAGATCTATGCAATCGCGAAGCAGCGGGCCGCCTTCCTGTTGGTACTTGCGCTCGGGAGGGAATCCAAGTGCCTGGCAGAAGTCCTCCTGATGAATGCGCGTAACCGAGCGGTCCACGCCGATGCTGCGGTCGTATCGCGGGACAACGATGCACGGCTTGTTTCCGACTCGGCGAATGGATACCGGAGGAACGTTCAACCCGACCGCTCCAGCCAGCGTCATGCAGAGAACCTCGGTGGCCACCAATCCGGGGAATCGCTCGGGTTCCGTTTTGATGATATGCGTGCTTGGAGTGTTGCCGAGAGGTAGCGCGATGGCAGCATCCAAAATCAAGACCGGCAGCTTCGACTGCGATCCGGCCAGCGAAAGCCTCAGTCCATTGCGCCCCGCCATCAGCGGGCGGCGTGGCAGTTCCGCGACGATGTTTCCCAACTCTTTCTCGCTCAGTTCCCGAACGCGCGTCTCGCCCACGAGTGGAGGCGGCGCGTCTTCCGGCAACAGGCTGACAGCTCCCGCGCATTCGCCGCCGATGCGTTCCAGCATGGCGAAATCGTTGCGTTCGCTAATTCCGAGAACGGCCGCGATCTGTTGCCTTGGCCCTTCATCGGGGAGAATACCAGCGAAGAAGGGACGCGCATGTTTTCCCCGGAACGGTTCGTCCTGCAGCGGCAGCGATCGAGAAAGAGGTATGGCATGCTGCCTGCCTGTCCATTCCGGGGCATATCGAAACTCGAGAAGTCCACTGTCATCCTCATCCAGGATGCCGGCCCGTTCGCCATTCAAATAGACAATCAGCCGTTTCATGACCTTTTGCCACCCGTCTCATCGCTGCCGAGGATCGTCGTTTCGAGGGCGAGCCCCAGCGCTTGCAGGACCTGTAGTGTCTTGCCTATCTGGCAGGTGGGCTTCCCCTTTTCCAGATCGACGATGAATCGCAGCCCCGTTCCGCAGGTCATGGCTAGTTCTTTCTGGGTGATCTTCAGCTGCTTCCGCCGCATTCGGATCGCCGTTCCGAGCTGTTCTGTGTTTTTCATCTTCATAGTTCCCGAGCGGTAATATCTCACAATCTTGGCGGTCCGTCAAACACTATTTTACCGTTCGGGAACATTGATGCGGAGGCGCACGATAGCGCGTGGCAATATTCCCGAGCGGTGTGCCTATATCGAAGGCTTCAGCCTTCGCCATGGCTTCGGCTGACAAGTCAGCATCCATGCAGGTGTTTGTCTTCCAACCCGCGAAAGGGTTTGATGGGAATATTTGCTTACGTATCACAGGCCTTCGGCGGCCGAGTTAAGAGAAAACTCGAATCAGGGGTTCGACGGCTTAAAAGCGGCCCTTTGACTGGGAGCGATGGAAAATAAGTCGAATACTCCAGCTTGTGAAAAAGTTTTCACCGGTAAAACCTGGAAGCGCTTCTTTGAAGTCCAGAAAACTCCTAGCTCTGCTTGAACTGTTCGGTGCGGACGCCGTACAATAAAAAATTTGGTCTTCCCATGCTAGACAAGATTGTGGTGCGCGGCGCGCGCCAGCATAACCTGAAAAATATCAGCCTCGAGATCCCGCGGCAGAAACTGACCGTTATCACGGGTCTTTCGGGATCCGGCAAATCCAGTCTTGCCTTCGACACGATTTATGCCGAGGGGCAACGGCGCTATGTGGAATCGCTTTCAACGTACGCGCGCCAGTTTCTGGAAAGGATGGAAAAGCCCGAAGTTGACAGCGCGGACGGGCTCTCGCCCGCAATCAGCATCGAGCAAAAAACCACCAGCCGCAGCCCGCGCTCCACGGTCGGCACCGTAACCGAAATATACGATTACATGCGCCTGTTGTTCGCATCTATCGGCAAACCTCACTGTCACATCTGCGGCAAACCGATCTCGCATCAAAGCGTCGATCAGATCGTGGACCTGATCCTGGCCTATCCGCCGGACACGCGCGTCATCATCACGGCTCCGGTCGTCCGGGACCGTAAGGGTGAATTCAAGAAGCTCTTCGAGACTTATCTCAAGAAGGGATATCTCCGGGCGAGAATCGACGGCAAAATGCATGATCTCGAAGAAGACATACGGCTGACCAAAACCCGGAACCACACCATCGAGGTCATCGTGGACCGCGTTCTCATCAAGCCGGATATCCGGCGGAGACTGGAAATGTCGGTAAAAGCCGCCATGGAACTGGCGGAAGGCCTGGTGACGATTGCGGCTCTGGATCTGGAGGAAAGGCTTTTCTCCGAACGTCAGGCATGCATCGATTGCGGCGTCAGCATCCCGACCCTCGAGCCGCGTTCGTTTTCTTTCAATTCGAGGCATGGCGCATGCCCCAAGTGCGCGGGAATGGGGACGCAGAGAGTCATCAACCCCGCAAACCTGATTCTCGATCCCAGCCAGCCGATCTCCGCGCTTCAATTCGCGGTCGAAAATAACCGAATTGAGCACTACCTCGGCGAGTCGCTCCTTCAAATCGCCAAGCAATTTAAATTGGGTGGCGATGTGCCGTTCGAAAAGCTTCCGGCCAGGGTCAGGGAAATTTATCTATACGGCAACGTCGCGACCGCGCCGGAAGGCAAGAACGCACGCACCCCGATCGCCGATTTTCGGGGCGTTGGAAATTGGATCGAATCGCTGCTCGAAGAGGAAGAATATCTCCGCGGCAGGGAAGAACTGGAGAAGGTTTTTTCTACTCAGGACTGCCCGGAATGCAGGGGATCCCGCCTGAAGCCGGAGAGCCGGGCAGTCAAAATCAATGAGATGTCGATTTCCGACTATGCAAGACTCTCGCTGGACAATGCAGGAAAAGCCTTCAGAAAGATTCAATTATCGGAGAGGGAATCCCTCATTGCGGGGCAAGTGTTGCGGGAGATATGCGACCGCGTGGAGTTTCTGTTGAACGTGGGAGTCGGATATCTGTCGCTCGATCGGCCTTCGTCTTCCCTGTCCGGTGGCGAAGGGCAGCGCATACGGCTTGCCACGCAGATCGGCTCCAAACTCAGAGGCGTGCTGTATGTACTGGACGAGCCTTCCATCGGGCTTCACCCGCGCGACAACCGGCGGCTTCTGGATACGCTGGCGGATCTGCGGGATATGGGAAACACCGTCCTCGTCGTCGAGCATGATGAAGAAACCATGCGCAGTGCGGATCACATCGTCGATCTGGGGCCGGAAGGAGGCCGGCTGGGCGGCAATATCGTCGCGTCCGGCTCGATACAGGACATCATGTCCGCCCCCGATTCGATCACGGGTAAGTACCTGACCGGAGAATTGCGCATCGCATATCCGAAAGTGCGGCGAAAAGGGAATGGCAAAAAACTGATCGTCCGCGAGGCACGGCACAACAATCTTCAAAATTTGACCGTGGAATTCCCGCTCGGACTCTTCATATGCGTCACAGGAGTTTCCGGCGCCGGCAAATCATCGCTGGTCGACGATATCCTGTACAAAGTGCTTTCCAGGAAGCTTCATCGTGCTCTGACCAATCCCGGTTTGCACGGCGACATTCTCGGGATCGAGCACCTGGACAAAGTAATCGAAATCGACCAGTCCCCGATCGGCAGGACTCCCCGATCCAACCCGGCGACTTACACGGGACTCTTCACTCCTCTCAGAGAACTGTTCGCGATGCTTCCCGAGTCGCGGATCCGCGGCTACAAAGCGGGACGATTCAGTTTCAATGTCAAAGGAGGGCGCTGCGAAGACTGCCAGGGCGATGGATTGAGGCGCATCGAAATGAGCTTCCTGCCCGATGTGCACGTCCTGTGCGAAACGTGTCAGGGAAAGCGCTACAACCGGGATACGCTCGCCGTCAAATATAAGGGCTATTCCATCGCCGACCTGCTGGAAATGAATATCAGCGATGCCTACGCGCAGATGGAAAATATTCCCGCGATTGCTCAAAAGCTGCAGACACTGAACGATGTCGGGCTCGGTTACGTGCAGTTGGGCCAGTCGGCGACCACGCTGTCGGGAGGAGAAGCTCAGCGGGTGAAACTGGCGAAAGAGCTGAGCCGGCGCGCCACAGGACGGACCTTATACATTCTGGATGAGCCGACGACGGGCCTGCATTTCCACGACGTCAAGAAACTCCTGGATATTCTGAACAGTCTCGTGGATCTTGGAAATACTGTAGTCGTTATCGAGCACAACCTCGACGTCGTCAAAATGGCGGACCGGATCATTGATCTGGGCCCGGACGGCGGCGAAAACGGCGGCAGAATTGTGGCAGAAGGCACTCCTGAGCAGGTAGCCCGGGTAAAAGCATCCGCCACGGGCCAGGCGTTGCGACGAATGCTTCAGTAGGCAGTCAGCAGTGGAAACCAGTTTGTTAGGTCGATCGGAGTCGGTATCGGAATCGGGGTCGCTGAGGCTTTTCGCCTCCCGATCCAGACTGCGACCCCGATACCGACTCCGAGAATATTGCTTAAGCCGCTTTGAGCGGCTCAGTACTTACTGTTTCCGGTAGGGAAAGGTCATGAAAGTCAACGAGATATTCTACAGTCTCCAGGGAGAATCCTCCTACGCGGGCTGGCCGTGTGCTTTCATCCGGCTGGCGGGCTGCAACCTCCGGTGTACCTACTGCGACACGCAATATGCTCTTTTTGACGGAACCGAGATGTCTGTCTCCGAGGTATTGCTTGCGATTGAGGCATACCCGACGAGGCTTGTTTTGGTTACCGGCGGGGAGCCGATGCTGCAGGCATCGGTGTTCGGGCTGTTCAAAGAACTGATCGGGAAGGGCTATACGGTTCTGCTCGAGACGGGTGGCCAGGTTTCTCTGGCCGGGGTTGCCCCCCTCGTACATAAGATTATGGATTTCAAGTGCCCGTCCAGCGGGATGGCAAGCCATAACGACTATGGCAATGTGCGGCACCTGACGCTGAACGACGAGCTGAAGTTTGTCGTCGGAGACAGAACGGATTTCGACTGGGCATGCGATCTGATCCGGCAATATGATCTCGCTTCCCGCGTCAAAGCCGTGCATTTTTCTCCGGTTTTCGGAAAGCTTTCGCACGCCGAACTGGCGAGTTGGGTGCTGTCCTGCGGCCTTCCCGTACATCTGCAGCTGCAATTGCACAAAATAATCTGGCCCGATATGCAGCGCGGCGTTTGAGGATTTCTGCGAGCCGAGGTGTGTTCTGATGAGCCCGTGGAGCGTCATTCAGGAAATTCGCCGGAAGGTCAGCGAAGAGGAAGGCGTTCTCTGCAAAGAGGCGGCTCTCCGCATCGCTCTCTGTCATCCTACTCCCTACACGGCCGCCATGAGCTCGCTTGGGTTCCAGACAATGTATCGGGAAATCCACCGTCATCCAAATTCAAGCGCCGATCGCGCATTTCTCCCGGACGAGCCCGCTTCCTACCGCAAGAGCCGCACGCCGATTCTGACCTACGAGAACGAAACCCCGATTTCGGATTTTCCGATCATCGCATTTTCCATCGCGTATGAATTGGAATTGTCCGGGATCTTTGAAATGCTCGATCTGAGCGGGATTCCGCTGCTCCGGCAGGACCGGACGGAGCAGCATCCTCTGATTATTGCAGGCGGACCTCTGACATATTCCAATCCGGCAATTCTGTATCCGTTTGTGGATCTCGTCATTCTTGGCGAAGGCGAAGAGCTTATTCATTCCCTTTTGGATTCCGCGGCCGCATTGAACAGGCAGGAACTATTGTCGCTTTTCTCCCGCCACGTCGGTTGTCATGTCCCGGGTATGACTTCCGGAACGCCTGAATTGGCGAAGGCGCGGGACGAGCAGCTTCCGGCATTTTCGCAGATTCTCACGAAAAACACGGTTCTGGCATCCATGTTCCTGATTGAGCCGGAGCGCGGCTGTTCCCGCAGCTGCGCCTTTTGCGTGATGCGGTGCACGACGAATGGCGGCATGCGGCTCGTGTCTCCCGAGAAAGTGTTTTCGCTCATTCCGGAAAACGCGCGGCGTGTGGGACTGGTAGGTGCAGCCGTCACGGACCATCCGGGCATAATGGAATTGATCCGAAAAATCGTCCTCAGCGGCCGTGAAATCGGCGTGTCCAGCCTCCGGGCCGACCGCCTCAACAAAGAGCTCGTGGAGCTCCTCGCTCGAGGAGGCTATCAAACGCTTACCACCGCTTCGGACGGAGCTTCGCAGCGCGTTCGCAACCGGACCGGACGGAATATTAACGAACAGCATCTGATTCGGGCGGCGGAGTTGGTTCGAGAGGCCGGGTTGCGGCGGCTGAAGCTGTACGAAATGATCGGACTTCCCGGGGAATCGATGGACGACATCGATGAGCTTGTGCGGTTTTCGCGGGAGCTTTCCGGGATCGCGCCGCTTTCACTGAGCATTTCGCCTTTTGTGGCCAAGAAAAATACTCCTCTGGACGGAGCACCTTTCGAAGCGATTCCGGCACAGACGGCGAAGCTGGCGATGATCCGGAATGGACTCAAAGGGAAAGCAGATGTAAAACCTGCTTCGCCTCGCTGGGCATGGGTGGAGTATATGCTATCGCAGGGAGACGAATCCGCGGGATTAGCCGCGATGGAAGCATGGAAAGCCGGAGGCAGCTTTGCGTCCTGGAAGCGAGCCTTTGCCGATCGTAAAGGCGACAACCTCCGCGCTCGATAAATCCCTCGAGGAAGGTTGAATTGTCCTATGCTGAAGAACGAAAAACATGTGAGTCGTCAACTGCGCCTCGGACCGCGCAGAAGCGATCGGCATTCCGCAATCCTGTCGCTCCTTGCGGGACTTGGCTCGCTGATTCCATTTCTTTTGCCGTCATCCGCGTTTTGTACCGAACAACCGTCCCTTCGAGAGGAATCGAAGTTTGTGATTTATGTCGACGGCAAGGAAATAGGCTATGAAAAGTTCTCCATTTCAGGCTCTTCGGATGCCGTCGAAAGCCAATCGGTCGTCAGCTTCAGGGATCCCGGCAAAACGCGCAAGAAGGTGCTCATGGAAACGGAGTTGACCATGGACGGCGGTTTTATGCCCCGTGCCTACCAGCTTCGCACCGATGTGGAAGGGCAGAAAGGGACCGTGAACGGGTCATTCGTTCCGGGCGAGGCAACCTTCGAATACAAAGGCAGCGGCACTCCCCTGAAACGGGGATTGATGGTCGGAAACCGCTATATCATTCTGGATACGAATGTATTCCACCATTACACTTTTGTTGCCCGCTTATACGATATGCGCGCCGGCGGCACCCAGTCCATTGAAGCCGTCATTCCTCAGGAACTGGATGGCGGAAAACTCAAAGTGAAGGAAATCGGTTCTGAGGTGGTTCCCATTCACGGCAGCAAAATGACACTCCATCATTTGACGGCCGATTCCGGCATGCTCCTCATCGACCTCTGGATCGACGACCAGAAGATCCTATACAAGATCGCCGTTCCTTCAAAAAAGATCGAGGCAGTCAGGAATCGCTGATTGCCGCCGGTGATTCGATGTGGATTCCCGCTGGAATCACTTGCACTCGTGCCTTTCCGACCTTATGTATAACCCTGCGAAATAACCAGTCCGGCATCACCAATTCGATCGGGGTCGGCGTCGGAATCGGGGTCGCAGTTGAATTCGGGAGACGATAATCCCAAGCGACCCCGAATTCGATACCGACCCCGATGATATAGCTTAAGCCGCTTTGAGCGGCTCATACGTTAAAGCCGCCGACTCTGCCGGAGGATACTTATTACCGGCTCGATTTATTCATATTTTGAAACCTGTGGATAGTAATTGCGTAAAAGGGAAGGCGAGTGCAATCTTATTGTACGGAGGGATTTGAGATGAGCAAGCAGCCGAATGACAACAATCGAAACGGCAAGAGGCTCTTTAGCTTTGCCATGGTGCTTTTTGTCCTTGCCTTGGGGATCGGGATTGGAACCCTGATCTGCAGTCGCGTGGGCGCGACTGGCCCCGGCGACAGCCAGCTGCAAATGCAGTCGGACGGAAAACTCGTGGCGGAGGGGCCGGTTCTGGCCCTTTCGAAAGCGTTCGAAGAAGCCGCGACTCGGGTCGAACCGTGTGTGGTCAATATCAACACTCAAGAAGTGGTGTCGAATCGTCGACCAAATCAGCAAGGGGATGATTCCGAGGATCCGATGGGCGAGCTTTACCGGCGTTTTTTCGGCCGTCCCTTCCAGCAGGAGCCTGAGGAACAATTGCGGCGCAGTCTTGGGTCCGGCGTCATCGTCGACCCGAAGGGATACATCATAACGAACAACCACGTGGTTGAAGATGCGACCAAGATCAAGGTCAGCCTCGCGAGCGGAGCTGAGTATACGGCCAAAGTTATTGGCACGGATCCTATTTCCGACATCGCGGTCATCAAAATCACAGGGACGAAGGAATTTCCATACGCCAGGATTGGAAATTCGAAGAGCACGAAAGTCGGCGATTGGGTCATTGCGATCGGAAGCCCTTTCGGGCTCGATCAATCGGTGACGGCCGGGATTATTTCCGCTACCGGACGCACTTTTGCCGATGGAAGCGGCCCATCCGCAGGATCGCAATTCAACGATTATCTGCAAACCGACGCGTCCATCAATCCCGGGAATAGTGGTGGTCCGCTGGTCAATATGAATGCTGAAGTCATTGGCATCAACAGCTTCATCTCAACCCCCTCCAGAGCGAGCGCAGGCGTTGGCTTTGCAGTTCCTTCGCATCTGTTCGTCAGAGTCTACAATCAGATCCTTCAGACCGGCAAAGTCTCTCGCGGTTGGGTCGGCGTGGGCATGAATGGTCAGCCGCTTACGCCGGCCATGGCCAAATTTTTCGGAGTCAAGCAGGGCTACGGAGTTTTAATCACCCAGCTGAGCGATGAAAAGGGCAAGGCCGCGAATACCGGGCCGGCCGCAAAAGCCGGAATCAAACCGGAAGATGTGGTGATCGAGTTCGACGGGAAGAAGATCGCGAATAACCAGGATTTCCGGATGGCGGTTGCAGATACGCCTCCCGGCAAGAAAGTCGTGATCAAGGTCGTCCGGCAAGGCAAGGAGATGCCTTTGGACGTGATTGTCGCGGAAAGAAAGCTCGAGGAACAGGAAAAGGCCCAGTACAGCTTTGAGGAAAAAGAAGAAAAGCCCAAGACCGAAATCGGGTTGAGCTTCGACACTATCCCAAGCGGACTGGCCGAATCCATGAATATATCCGGTGGGGCGTATATCGTTTCCGTGAAGCCGGGGAGCCTTGCAGATGACGCGGGCCTGGTGGGAGCCGATGAAGGGGGCAGGGGAGACGTGGTCGTTGCCGCGAACGGCAAGCCTGTCAATAATCCGCAGGATCTGCTCGGTATCGTGAAAAACCTGAAGAGCGGGGAGGCGGTGGTTTTGAAATTCCTGAGGATCGCCGGTCAGGATGAAAACCGCAACATCGTCTCGGTACCCAACTATACCAGCATCATTAAACCTTAACCGGTGTACATACCGACACGAAAGAGACCGTGATGGCAGCTTACGAGCAGATTGTCGAGGCGAGGGGACATTTAATCGATTCAGGGATTATGTCCCGCATTCTCGATCGTATCATCGAGGGTAAATGCAGTTTTCAGATTGATGAGTTCACGGTCGGGAAAACAAACGAGGACGAGTCGTTTGCCCGCATCAAAATTCAATCTTCGGACCAGAATTCCCTGAAAGAGACCTTGGATGTGCTGGTCCCTCTGGGCTGCTATCTGGCAAAGGAAGAAGACGTTTCGTTGGCACCTGCCCCGGGTCCGGGGCAAGTGCCGGACGACTTCTATTCCACGACGAACTACCGCACTTTTGTCCGCATCTCGGGAGACTGGAACCTGGTAAAGGATCAGCGAATGGATGCCGTGATCCGGATGGATTCCGATGGACCGCGGTGCGTCAAGCTGCGCGATATAAAACAAGGAGACATGGTTGTTCGGGGCCATGCGGGTCTCAAGGTCATCCGCGAGTTTAAGGATCGGGAGCGCAGGGACTTTACCTTCATGGCCAGTGAGGTTTCTTCGGAGCGCCGGGTTGAGGTGGTCGTGCGTCAGTTGGCGCAGATGATTCGCCAGACGCACGAAGCCGGCGGAAAAATTGTCGCCGTTTGCGGGCCTGTTGTCGTTCACACCGGCGGCGTTGATGGAATGAGCAAGCTGATCCGCAGCGGCTATGTGAGTGCCTTTCTTGGCGGCAATGCCATTGCGGTGCACGATATCGAATACGCGTTATACAAAACGTCGCTCGGAGTGCATCTGGAAACCGGAATGCCGGCGCATGAGGGGCACCGGAATCACATGCGCGCTATCAACGTGATCAACCATTATGGCAGCATCGCGAAAGCGGTCGAGGCAAACGCATTAAGATCCGGCATCATGTATGAATTGGTTAAGCGCCAGATCCCCTTTGCCCTGGCCGGAAGCATCCGCGATGACGGACCGCTTCCGGACACGATCACGGACATGGTCCAGGCGCAAGCACAGTATTCTGAGTTGCTTAAAGGCGCCGAAATGGTCATGATTCTGGGGACGATGCTTCACGGCATCGGAGTTGGCAACATGATCCCATCCTGGGTGCGCACGATTTGCGTCGATATTAATCCTGCCGTCGTCACGAAACTTTCCGACCGGGGGTCGGCCCAGACCGTAGGAATCATCACGGACGTCGGAGCCTTCCTGCACCTGCTAAAAGACCAGATCTAGTTGACGATTTACGATTTACGATTGACGATCGGAAACATACGCAGAAGTTATCTCTTGCTGCCTGCAAGTGTGCCCGGACAGCGCCAATTAAGGCCCTCATAAATCACCAAATGCAATCAAATCTATAGTTAACGCCGCGGCAAACAGTGAGTCAGGTTAAAATCGTCAATCTTCAATCGTCAATCGTCAATTGCACCCCTCGTTTGACTTTGAGTAGTGCGATACTATAATCTTTCCCGGCAGTTATTTACGCTCGAGCTGTATACAAGCAAAAGTGCGGACCGAGAGGAATTTGAAGAGCAATGACGGACACGATTGAATTCCTGCACAATGAACGGAATCGCGAGATTCTGCATTGGGTAGTCGCCACGTTTATCATAACGGGCAGACCCGTAGGATCCCGCAAAATTGCTCGCCAAAGCAAAGAGCAGTTGAGCGCTGCCACCGTTCGAAGCATCATGGCAGATCTTGAGCAAATGGGATATCTGCAGCAGCCGCATGCCTCTGCGGGCCGGATTCCCACCGACAAGGCCTATCGCTTCTATGTAGACTACCTGCTGAAGAGGCGGAATCTGTCGCCTCGAGATAAGGACTTGATCAACAGAGACTTGAGAGTTGACGACAGCCCGGAACACCTGATGGTGCGCACGAGCCAGGTCCTGTCGCGCATATCCAAGAATGTCGGCATTGTCGTTTCGCCTCCCATCAGCCGGATTGCCCTGAAACACGTGCAGTTTGTCAAGCTTGTAGACAATCGCATTTTGGTAATCCTTGTGTCGCGATCCGGCATCGTCCAGAACCGGGTAATCCACTATAGGGAGGAAATTACTCAGACGGAACTGGATCAGGCCGCGCGCTATGTCGTGGAGCATTTTAAGGACCGGACCCTGTTTGAAATCAGAAGCCAGATTCTCAAGATGATTCAGCAGGAGCAAGCGCTATACGACAAATTCATGCAGCAGGTCATCACCCTGAGCACGCAGGCCTTTCCTGCTAACGAAAACGAGCTCGATGCCGAATTGTATCTGGATGGTGCATCAAATCTTATCAAAACCCCTGAGTTTTCCGATATTAACAGGATGAAGCTCCTGTTCGAGACTATCGAACAAAAGAGCAGGCTGGCGGCGCTGATATCCCGCTGTATTGAAGGAGACACGCAGGAGGTCAGGATCACGATCGGTTCTGAAAACGCTTTGCAGGGTATTGAGGACTGTACCCTGATTACTTCACCCTATGTTGTGGACGAAAAAACCCACGGGTCCCTGGGAATCCTGGGACCCACTCGAATGGAATATGCACGGGCCATCTCCATTGTGGATTATGTTGCCAGGCTATTCGGGCGGGTGCTTGAAACAGGAAACTAGACAATGACATTGATAATAGACCCCAATCCGTCGGAATCGGATGATATTGAACTCATTTCCAGCGATGACGAGAGTCAGGATAGTGTGGAACTGGTGACCACGCAGGAGGATCCGGCATTACAGCTGCAGGCGGATCTGGATGCGGCCAAGTCAGAAGTGGCAGAATGGCAGGATCGGTTTTTGCGAAAAGCCGCTGAGTTTGAAAACTATCGGAAGAGGGTTGAGAAAGAGAAATTGGACGCCCTGACAATAGCGAAAAGCTCGGTGCTGATCGAGTTTTTGCCTGTTCTGGATGCATGCGAGCGGGCCTTGAAAATCTTCGACGATGTCCAGCAGGCAGCCGCCGGGTTGCAGCATTATCAGGAAGGCGTGCAGCTGCTCTACCGGCAGTTGCTCGATGCCATGGGCCGCATCGGCGTGGTTCCCATGGAGGTTGAAGGGAAGCAGTTTGACCCGCATATGCACGAAGCTTTATCGCGCGAGGAAAACCTCGAGCTCGAAGAAAACACAATTGTCAAAGAATTGCGCCGGGGTTATCTGTTCAAAGACAAGCTGCTCCGGCCGGCGCAAGTGATCGTTGCCTTTCATCCCGTTGCGAAAGACTGAATGTCCTAATGAGCAAAATAATCGGCATAGACCTGGGCACCACGAACTCCTGCGTCGCTGTTCTGGAAGGCCCTTCGGTGCAGATCATCCCCAATAACATAGGAGGCAGAACTACGCCTTCAGTTGTTGCGTTTACCGAGAAGGGTGATCGACTGCTCGGGCAGATAGCGAAGCGGCAAGCCGTCGCAAACTCGGCGAACACGATTTACGCAGTGAAAAGGCTTATGGGACGCCGGTTTGATGCTCCCGAAATCCAGAAGGTTCGCGAATATCTGACCTACAGCATTACGCCCTCGTCGAACGGAGATGTTCGGATTTCGGTTCGGGGACGGGACTACAGTCCTCCGGAAATCTCCGCCATGGTGCTCCAGTATCTGAAGGGCATTGCAGAAGATTTCCTCAACGAACCGGTTACGGAAGCGATCGTTACAGTCCCCGCGTATTTCGACGACTCGCAGCGCCAGGCTACAAAAGATGCGGGACGGATTGCAGGATTGGAAATCCGGAGAATCATCAACGAACCTACGGCCGCGGCGCTTGCCTACGGTCTGGGCAAAAAAGAACGGGAACGGATTGCCATCTACGATCTTGGCGGGGGCACCTTCGATATATCCATACTCGAATTGAACAACGGCGTTTTTGAAGTGGTTTCCACCTGCGGCGACAGCCTCCTGGGGGGTGAGGATTTCGACCGATGCGTCATGGACTGGATGATTCAGGAGTTTAAGACTGAAACCGGGATCAACTTGAGTGATGATATCCTGGCGCGCCAACGTCTCAAGGAAATGGCGGAAAAAGCGAAATGCGAACTTTCCGTCGCAGAAGAATCGCACATCAGCCTGCCCTTCATCGCCACCGTCGCCAAAACGCCGAAACACTTCGACAAAATCCTGACACGCGTGCGCTTTGAGTCGTTGGTGAAGGACCTGATTGAAAGAACCACCATCTTTTGCGAAAAGGCACTGACGGACGCCAAACTTACGCCTACTGATATCAGCAAAGTAATCCTTGTGGGAGGCCAGACGCGCACCCCCGCCGTTCAACGGCATGTTGAAAAGATTTTTGGACAAAAGCCATCGCTGGAAGTCAATCCCGATGAGGTTGTGGCAGTGGGAGCGGCTCTTCAAGGAGGAGTGATGCAGGGCGATTTGAAAGAGATCGTTCTGCTCGACGTGCTCCCGCTTTCGCTCGGAGTCGAAACTCAGGGCGGATTGTTTACCCGAATTATCGAGCATAACTCCACGATCCCGCTGAAAAAGACCCTGGTTTTTACCACGGTCGCAGACAACCAGACGGTCGTGGAAATTCATGTTCTTCAGGGCGAACGGGAACTCGCGAAATTCAACCGGTCTCTGGCCAAGTTCGATCTCGTAGGCATCGCAGCCGGACCTCGCGGGGCGGCTCAGATCGACGTTGCTTTCGATATGGATGCCAACGGGATTCTGAGTGTTTCGGCAAAAGACAAACTGTCAGGGAAAGAGCAGGCCATTCGGATTACTCCGTCTACGGGATTGAGCAAGGACGAAATTGACCGGATGATCATGGAGTCCAAACAATTCGCTGATAGGGACCGGGCGGCCAAACAATTGGCTGAATTGCATAACCGCATCAGAGCGCAGGTGGGGGCAGTCTCCCGGAGTTATGCGGCTTTTGGTTACCTTCTGGATACTCTCGAGCAGGAGATGATTCGGGACACAGTCCAGAAGGCCAAAACTCTCTCCGCAGAGGCAAGCGATGAAACGGTGCTAAAAGACCTTCTGGCACAACTCGAAAACGGAGCCGCAAAGCTGTCGGCCGCCATGTTCAACGCCTCCGACAATATCAATTTGCAGACAGAGGGGAGCGGAGAAGAAACTTCGGCCGAATCGGAAGCACAATTGAACCGGCTGCTAAAATCCGCCCTCAAGGATGTAGATATCAAGACATAGCCTTTTGATTGCGGGGATGCTGTATTGAACAACAAACGAGATTGCTACGAAGTACTGGGGATTTCCCACGATGCGTCGGATCAGGAAATCAAGAGCGCCTACAGGAAACTAGCGCTGAAGTTTCATCCTGATAAGAATCCGAATGACAAAATTGCCGAGGAAAAATTCAAAGAAGCCGCCGAGGCCTATAGCATCCTCAGTGATCCGGACAAACGCGCGCGCTACGATCGCTACGGCTACAGCGGATTGCAGGGAGGATTCAGCGGTTTCGATCCCGCCACGTTCGGTGATTTCGGCGACATACTCGGCGAATTTTTTGGGTTCGGCGACATCTTCGGCGGATCGCGCCGGCGCGGAGGGCCGGAACGGGGCGCGGATCTCCGCTACGATCTGAAAATTTCTTTCCGTGAAGCAGCCTTCGGCCTCAAGACGAAAATCAAGATTCCGCGCCAGGATACGTGCGGAGCCTGCGACGGGCGTGGCACACCCAAGGGCAAAAGCCCGATCAGCTGTCCCGCATGCCATGGCTCGGGCCAGGTTCGTTACCAGCAGGGTTTTTTTTCGATCAGCAGATCCTGCGGCCAGTGCAACGGAACGGGAAAAGTCATCAGCGAGCCGTGCGAAACCTGTCAGGGGAGAGGCCGCGTGCGCCGCGAAAAAGTGCTGGAAGTGCGGATCCCCGCGGGAGTTGATAACGGAGCGAGACTGCGGATCCAGGGGGAAGGAGAGGCCGGGCTTCACAATGGTCCTTCGGGGGACCTCTACGTCGTGATTTATGTTGAAGAGCATCCCTTCTTCCAGCGACAGGGGAATAATATTTATTGCCAGGTGCCGATCGGTGTCGCCCAGGCTGTTCTTGGAGCCGAAATCACAGTTCCGACACTCGAAGGCGAAGAGAAACTCAAAATTCCCGAGGGCACCCAGGGCGGATCCGTATTTCGGCTGCGCAATAAGGGAATTGTCAGCCTCGGCGAGCGGGGGCGCGGAGACCAGTTTGTGACCGTAAATGTGGTGATTCCCACGAAGCTCTCGAAGGAACAGCGCCAGGTTTTTGAATCTCTGGCTAAAGTCAGCAAGGATGACGAACTTACCCAGGAACGAAATCTCTTCGATAAAGTAAAGGACATATTCGGATAGCCTGCCTATGAACCGAAGACGGTTCTTTGTCCCCGCGGAATCCATCCGGGATGGAGTGGCCTCCCTCCCCTCGGACCAAGCCCGACATTTACGTAAAGTGCTGCGGTTGCGAACCGGCGATGTCGTGGAAATTTTTGACGGCAAAGGCAGAGGGTACACCGGTCAGGTTGACTTGCAGGATGGAAGAATTTTTGTTCGCGAACTGAAGAGCCTCGCAACTCAGGAATCGCGAATCAGGGTGGTTCTCGCCGCCGCGCTTATTAAGTCTTCAAAATATGAATGGATCCTGCAGAAGGCCACCGAACTGGGAGTCCAGGAATTCTTCCCGTTGAAGACTCGGCGCAGTGAGATTGAAATTGCCCGAGGCAAAATCGCCGACCGGTTGCTGCGCTGGGAACGAATCATCACCGAAGCCTCGAAACAGTGCCGGCGATCTTCCTCGCCCGGGATTCACGAGCCGCTGTCCTTGACGGATTTTCTGGCGATGGACAGTCTGCAGTCTTGCGCCCGATTCCTGTTGTACGAAAAAGAATCGAGACGTTGGCATCCTGATCCGCAGTCACTTTCCAACGGTGTGGTGCTGTGCATCGGGCCGGAAGGGGGATGGGAAGATGGCGAAGTGGAGCAGGCAAAAACCGCAGGATACGAGATATTCAGCCTTGGCCCGTGGATTTTACGCGCCGAAACCGCCGCGATTGCAGCAGTTTCAATCGTGCAGCATCACATCAATCTTCTAGCCGATCCATCGTAGTTACAGGTTCAGGCTGCTGGCGCATGGGATCGACTTTGGGTTTGAACCTGCAACCTGCAACAGCGAGTTTGCGCACTTCCTGAATGGTGCGGCAGCGCCTTTAAGTTTATAATGCCAGCTTTCAACATGAAAACGGCAGAAGCCTTAGGAGGATTCGTGCACATTTGGAAATGGGTGCTGCTGACGGCATGCCTGATCGTTCCGGTGGCCGCGTATGGACAGCAGAGGCCTCTCAAAACGGATGACGCGGAGATCCTCGATACGGGGCGCGTTCGCACCGAAGTCGGCATCGAATTTTTGCAGGACCAGCGCTATTCGCTTTCCGGTTTGCAGGGAAATTTAATCCGGCTGGGCGTGGCGGCCGTTCACGTGGGTGCAGGCGAATTTGCCGAATTCCAGATATCCGGCGTCATACAGGATTTTTTGTCGATCTCCGGCCGCACAGAGCCGGTTGTCGCTCCGGAAATTTCAGGCGATTCGACGAGCGATTTTGGCAATCTCACACTGGGAACCAAGCTCAAACTCGCGGGCGAAAAGGGAAAACGACCAGCCATGGCATTCAAATTCGCCGTTGAACTGCCCAATGCCAACCAGGGCAGCGGCCTGGGGAATGATGAGACCGAGTTTTATTCAAGCCTTCTGTTTAAAAAAAGCTTTGGTCGTGCGCAGGTTCTGGGGGATATAGGAATGGCCATACTGGGTTCTCCGTTGAAAGCGGCCAGTCAGACGGATTCCCTGACCTACGGAGTGGCCGCTGTCGTTCCCGTTCATCGCAGCGTGAATTTTGTCGCCGAAGTCAACGGACGCCAAGGGCCACCGCATCGGATCGGAAATGAGAATAAGTCCCAGGTGCGAGCCGGAATACAATTCAAGACCGGAAATATTCGTTGGGATGTGGGCGGCGTCGCGGGGCTCATGCACTATGACGCGAAGTCCGGCGTTGTCTTCGGCATGACCTATGAGTTTCAGGCATTCAAGCGAATCAAGTCCCCGGTCAGGATACAATAGAAGCCAAAAGGAGATTCCATCGGCGCACGCTGCGCCCTGCTGGGAATGAAGATGGGAAATCAGGTCCGGGAAAAGAAAGTTGTCGCGGCGACTTCCGTGGGCGCAGCCGTGTTTCTTACCGGTATCAAACTCGTTATCGGATTGATGACAGGCAGCCTGGGCATCCTCGCCGAAGCGGCGCATTCCGCGCTTGATCTGGCTGCAGCCATCGTTACCTTTTTCGCGGTTCGAATCAGTGACCGCCCCGCCGACGCATCACACCTGTACGGACACGGGAAAGTCGAAAATCTGAGCGCGTTGTTCGAGACCATTCTCCTCCTGGTTACATGCATCTGGATTGTCTATGAAGCGATACACCGGCTGTTTTTTGTTTCTGTGAACGTGGACCCAAGCTTTTGGGCCTTCCTGGTTATGGGAGTGTCCATTGGGATCGATCTCTCGCGATCGAGGGCATTGTCCCGCGTTGCCAGGAAATATCAGAGCCAGGCACTGGAGGCCGACGCACTCCATTTCAGCACGGATATCTGGAGTTCCGCGGTAGTAATTGCGGGACTCGCGCTGGTCAGGTTTGGTAAATACACCGGGGGCGATAGGAGGCATTTTGAGCGCGCAGACGCCATTGCTGCTCTCATCGTGGCCGCGATCGTCATCTATGTCAGCCTGAGACTGGGACGCCGGGCAGTGGATGCCCTGCTGGACCGTGCTCCGAGAGGATACGCGGAACGAATCTTCCGTGTGGTGAGCGAAATCAATGGAATCCGCCGCATTTCGCGGATACGCGTGCGTGACGTGGGGAACCGGACTTTTGTCGATTTGACGATCGAGGTGCCAAGACGCTTCTCGTTTGAGGGAAGCCACCAGCTTGAGCAGCAGGCCGAGGAAGCCGTGCGTCGAATCTGCCCGAACGCCGATGTCGTTATTCACGCGGATCCAATCGCGGACAGTGAGGGCATCCTGGAAACAATCCATGCGGTGGCCGCCCGTGAACGCATTTCTATCCACAATGTGACGGCGCACTGGACGGACAAGGGCATGTGGATCGATCTGGACCTCGAGGTCGATCCGGGTTGCAGTTTTGAACGGGCGCATGATCTGGCAACGGAATTTGAGACCAGACTGCGCTCGGAATTGAGCAGCGAGGCGATGACCACTCCCGTTGCCGATATCAATGTGCACATAGAACCGCTCAGCTACGAATCCGCTCGCGGAACGCCTCTGGATCCGGCAAAGGCAGACCAGTATATCCAGCGGATCAAGGCGGTCGCCAGGGAACTGCGAGGATGCGATGAAAGCCATCAGATCGAGCTGCACGAAGTGAATGGAGGCGTCTATCTTTCACTTCACCTTCTGGTCCATGCCGATGTATCGATTGCCGAAGTTCACCACATGGCCGAGGAAATGGAAAATCGACTTCGGCTCGAATTTCCCGAACTCGGCCGCGTCGTCATCCACACCGAACCTTCCCAATGAGATGTGTCCGCCAGCCCAGGCAATCTTGAAACTCCCCAATGGTTTGTTCCTGTTGATTTTTTCCAGAAGGAGTGGGGAGCTACCGGCCGAATTCGATGCCCTTCTTTTCACGGCCGAGCAGCACAACAAAAATGCCGAGGACAAAAACGGTCAATGCAGTCACCGCCATGGCGTTGGCATAGTTCATGTGTTCCGCAAACAGCGCTTCCAGAAATGCAACACTCCCCGCAATCAGGACTCCGCATTGATAGGCAAATCCAGGGAAGAATCCACGCACGCTGTCAGGAGATAATTCCGTAATATGCGCCGGGATAACGCCCCATGCCCCTTGAACCATGAACTGCATAAGGAAAGCGCCCAGAGCCAATAAACCGGTAATCGGGGAATAGGCCCAGAGAGGTATTATCAATATCGCAAGAAACAGCGCGATTCCCATGCTTCGCCTGCGCCCGAACCGATCGGAAAGGAATCCGAAACAAATTCCTCCGGCAACGGCTCCAATGTTGGCAATGATCGTTATGATGGCAGTGAGTTGGGGTGAAAAGCCCCGATGCTTCTTCAGGAAAGTGGGGAACATATCCTGGGTTCCGTGCGACACGAAATTCATCATCGTCATCAGAGCCACCAGATAAAAAAACAGACTGCGATAGCCTTCGGCTACGCGCCAGGTTACATCGGCCATGAAAACAATCAGCATGGCTGCGATAAAAATCCCGCCTGCGCGCAACAAGACAGCGTCCATTCCGCCGGTCGAAGCCGTTGCGGGGACGCCGATAAAGGAAAGAACGGGAGCGCGGGCGAGGTCCAGCAGCGCGATTCCGGCGGCAATACCCAAATAGACCCGGAAATGAGAGCGAACGCCGGACGCGAGCGTGCTCCAATCCTTGCGCGGTGTCCTCTCCCAGACATCGGATTCTTTGACCTTGCGACGGATGAACCACGCAAGGATGGCGGGGGCGCCCCCGATGAAAAACATCGCCCGCCACCCTAAATGAGGGAAGACAAACAAATACGCCAACGAAGCCAGTAGGTAGCCGATTGCATATCCTTCCTGTAGGGCGCCGGACAGTACACCGCGCCAGCGCGACGGCACCGCTTCCATTGCCAGCGAGGCTCCAACGCCCCATTCTCCGCCCATGCCGATGCCGAAGAGTGCCCGGAGAATCAGAAATGTCGTGAAGTTTGGTGCCAGCCCCGATGCAATTTCGATGACAGAATAGAAAATAACATCGATCATCAGCGGGAGACGCCTGCCGTACCGATCGGCAAGCAATCCGAAAATGAATGCTCCTACCGGGCGAAACGCGAGCGTCACGCTTAAGGTAAAGGCCATTTCGGCATAACTGCGGTTGAAATCCCTGGCAATTTCCGTCAACACCATCACGACGATAAAAAAATCGAACGCATCCAGAGTCCAACCGAGGAAAGAGGCGATCAGAGCATTGCGCTGCTCTTTGTGCTTTTCGGTGGATGCCGGGTCGACGGGCACAATAGCGTCAGCCATTGGTTAATTCCCTCGGATCATTATGCTTGTAGCCATTGTAGTACGCGAGCCTGTTTTTCTCACCAGGTTTTCAATTGTGGCAACGGATCCGGACAGGTCTGCCTGGATTCCGGATTTGCAGTGTATTTGTTGCTTTTGCAGTCCGATTTATACGGATGATTAAACATTCCTGTTGCCAGGCCTTTATGCGACTGGAATATAATCAATTCCCGGAACTTGGAAAAGGAAACGAGGCCTTTATGGAGCACAGCTACATACTCATTGTCGCAAATGAACCCGGACCCGGGAGAGAGGCCGAATATAACCAATGGTACACGGAGAAACACGTCCCGATGATGTTCCGATTCCGCGGGATGAAACGGGCCGGCCGGTATCGCCTGTCCGGGGAAAACAAGGAGAGCTCCAAATACCTTGCCATTTATGAGTTCGACAGTAAGGAAGATCTCGATGCTTTTCCCAAGAGTCCTGAGTTTGCAGCCGCGGTGAAGGATTTTGACGAGAAATGGAAGGACGGGGGATTCGAAAGAAAGTGGGGCGCCGCCTACGAGCTCCTAAAATCGTGGGAAAAAATAGAAACCACGGGCTCCTGATCCCGAAATCCGGTTTCAGGTTAAAGATGGCAGATTACGGAGAGACCTGTCACCAGCGACTCGAAACTTGCAACCTGCAACTGTAAGGTTTTTGGGCAGAAACAGGAAGTGTACTAACCACACATTTTGCATTCTTCAAATAGGAATTTCTATGAACAAAATCAGATATTTCGGACTGTTTTTCGCTGCTTCCCTGGGCGTAGTTGCTTTTATGCAGATCCACAGTCAGGAAATTCCCAAACTCGGCAAGGATTCGATCAAAAAGGTGATTGCCGCCATGACGCTTGAAGAGAAAGCGTATTTCGTTACCGGCAGGGGAATGAATATGCCCGGGGGCGGCAATATCGAGAATCCATCTTCCACGCCGGGCGGCCCGGTTGTGGGCGAAACCAGGGACCTGGTGGAGGGCGCCGCCGGGACGACATACGAAGTACCGCGACTGGGTATAACGGCAATGGTGATGGCCGACGGTCCTGCCGGGTTGCGCATCACCCCCAAAAGGAAAAACAGTAACGATACGTTTTATTGCACGGCCTTTCCCGTGGCGACGCTGCTTGCGTCCACGTGGGACACGGATCTCGTGTACAAAGTCGGGCAGGCCATGGGCAACGAAGTGCTGGAATACGGAGCCGATTTCCTTCTGGGGCCGGGCATGAATATTCACCGGAATCCGCTCTGTGGCAGAAACTTCGAATACTATTCGGAAGATCCGGTAATTACGGGCAAAATGGCCGCATCCATGGTTCGCGGCGTCCAGTCGCAGGGAGTGGGAACTTCCACCAAGCATTTTGCCGCCAACAACGCGGAAACGAACCGGAATGCGTTGAACACGATCGTAAGCGAACGGGCTCTCAGGGAAATATACCTGGAAGGATTTCGCATCGCAGTCGAGGACGCGCAGCCATTGACGGTCATGTCGTCGTACAACCTGATCAACGATGTGTATACGTCGGAGAGCCACGACCTGCTCACGAAGATTCTTCGCAACGACTGGGGCTTCAAAGGGTATGTCATGACCGACTGGTTCGGCGGCAGCGACCCTGTGGCGCAAATGAAAGCCGGCAATGACCTCCTCATGCCCGGCAGTCCGGATCAGGCGAAGGCGATCATGAAAGCCGTGCAGGATAATAAGTTGGATGTATCCGTGCTGGATCAGAATGTCGAGCAGATTTTGAACATCCTTGTGCAGACTCCCCGATTCAGGGGATACAAATACAGCAATAAGCCCGATCTGAAAGCCCACGCGGTGGTCGCGCGCCAGGCGGCTGCAGACGGGATGGTGCTCCTGAAGAATTCGAACGCGACGCTTCCGCTGTCTCCGAAATCCAGGAATCTTGCGGCGTTTGGCAATACGTCCTATGAAATCATCACCGGAGGCACGGGCAGCGGCAAGGTCAACGAGGCCTACAGCGTGTCTCTGGTGGATGGGCTGAAAGGGGCCGGATTTGTCGTCAATGAAGAACTGCGAAACGCTTATGACGAATATCTTCGAGCGGCCAAAGCAAAAAGCCCGCAGGCCCGGCCCCTTTCGCCGCGCGCGCCCGTCGCCGAGATGGCCGTGGATCCTGCGCTGACAGCCGGGATGGCGGCAGCAGCGGACACGGCCCTGATCACGATCGGACGAAACTCCGGGGAGGGTTTCGACCGCAAAGAAGAGAATGATTTCAATCTCGCCCAGGCGGAGAAGGACCTGATCAAGAGTGTCTCCGATGCATTCCACGCGAAAGGCAAGAAGGTCGTGGTGGCGCTGAATGTCGGAGGCGTCATTGAAACGGCAAGCTGGAAAAGCATCCCCGACGCGATTCTGCTGACATGGCAGGGCGGCCAGGAGGCTGGAAACTCCATCGCCGATGTGATCAGCGGGAAGGTCAACCCCTCCGGCAAACTTGCCTCTACATTCCCGGTCAAATATCAGGATGTGCCTTCCGCCAAAAACTTCCCCGGCGTGGTTCTTGAGGCTGAGGCGAAGACCGCGGGCGACAAGGATCAGGATCTGATGACCGCGTTCCGCCGCCCGAGAGCCTCGAGAGTTGTATACGAAGAGGGAATTTATGTGGGGTACCGCTACTATGAAACCTTTGGCGTGGCTCCATCCTATGAATTCGGATACGGGTTGTCGTATACCAAATTTGATATTGGCAAGCTGTCGCTGAGTTCGAAAAAGTTTTCCGGGAAAATCACGGCCACGGTGCAGGTGAAGAACTCGGGGCAGGTTGCGGGCAAGGAAGTGGTGCAGCTGTACTTGAGCGCTCCGGCAGGCAAGCTAGACAAACCGGCACTGGAATTACGGGGATTCGCCAAGACGCGTTTTCTGAAGCCCGGAGAGTCTCAGATGCTGAGTTTCGAAATCAGTCCTCGCAACCTGGCGTCCTTCGATTCCGCTTCCTCGAGCTGGGTGGCCGCAGCGGGCAAATATACTCTAAAAATAGGGGCTTCGTCGAAAGATATCCGTCAATCTGCCTCGTTTGACCTGGATAAAGAGCTGACAGTGAAGAAGGAAAGCATTGCGCTGGTGCCCAAAACCCCCATCAACGAGCTCAAGCCTTCCCGATGAGCGCTTGATGCCAGATTCCAGATTAACTTACTGCATCTGGAATTTGGAATTTGAAATCTGGAATTCTTCTTAATCAAGCGTTTTGTGGAAGCGAATCACGCTGAGGCTCAGAATGATGGCCCCATAAAATGCCAGGATGAGCATCTGTGGCCACAGCACGGATATGCCTGCGCCTTTGAGGAAGATCCCGCGCACGATCTCCATAAAGTACCGGATGGGATTCAGGTAAGTAAGGTACTGAACCGCTGCGGGCATGTTGCTGATAGGAAATGCGAAGCCGCTCAGCATAAAGGCCGGCGTCGTGATGAAGAATGACCCCAGGTTGGCCTGCTGCTGCGTGTTGGAAATAGTCGAGAGGAACAGGCCGGCGCCCAGGCTGGGCATCAGGTACAGCAGCGCGCAGAAAAGCAGCAATAGAAAGCTGCCGCGGAAAGCGATATGGAAAAGCAGAAGCGCCGCGGCCGTCACGATCATCATGTCGATCAGCCCGATCAGGGCGAAGGGGAGCGTTTTGCCCAGCATCAGCTCAATGGGTCGCATAGGCGTCACCATCAACTGCTCCATTGTCCCGATCTCCTTTTCGCGAATGATCGCCTGGGCGGTCAGCATCATCGTCAGCATCAGGAGCAGGTTGGCCGTCACGCCGGGAATAAAGTAATTGCGGCTGCGCAAGTCGGGATTGAACCAGGCCCTGGTGCTTGGGATGATTTGTCCCTGTCCGTATGTCCCGGGAGTCCCCGCGTTGCGGAGCGTAACCTGAATCATCTGCTCGTGTTTTGAAGGGTTCAGCGCCACGTCTTCCGAAAAACCGGCGATGGCACCCGCCGCGTAGGCGGAAACCAAAGAAGCCGTGTTCGAATTCGTTCCATCCAGCAGAACCTGCACCTGCGCCGTGCCGCCGCGCGCCAGATCGCGCGCGAACGTGGGTAGAACGGAGACCACCGCGTGAACTTCGCTGCGATCCAGCAGTTGCTGGACCTCCTCCTCGCTTTGCGGCAACGCCACCACCTGGAATCGCCCCGAGCCTTCAAACCGCGCCCGCAGGGCACGGCTCTCCGGGGTTTGGCTCATGTCTCTCCACGCAATCCGGGCATGATCCACGTCAAGCGTGACTGCATATCCGAACATGACCAGCTGAATCAGCGGCGCGATGAAGATCATGCCCCGCATGCGGGGCTCGCGCAGCAGTTGGATGAATTCCTTGCGCAGAATAACCCGGATGCGTTCCCACATACCTAATCCACCTTCTGTCGTTTCAATTTGCGAACAGCCAGCCAGTAGACAATCAGGGCGAAGGTCGCCATGAAAAGAAGCTGGTTCCCGATGATGCCCAGTCCCGCACCTTTCAGGAACAGCGCCTTCAGGGTGATCACAAAATAGCGCGCCGGGACGATCACGCTGATAACCTGCAGGACCTTGGGCATGGTGTCGATGGAAAACACGAATCCAGACAACAAAAATCCCGGGAGGAAAGTCATCAACATGCCCCACTGATACGCTTCCACCTGTGTGCGGGATCCGGCGGAAATCAGGATACCGAGGAACAGCACGGCGCACAAAAACAGGCAGGTGGAGATGGCCAGCAGCAAAATACTGCCGCGGAAAGGTACGGCGAAGATCGTGATCCCGACGACCAGGGAAATGACGGAGTCCATCAGACCCACGACGAAATAGGCCAGCATTTTCCCGATCACCATTTCTGAGGGGCGCAGCGGTGTGGAAAGGATCTGTTCCATGGCCCCCATTTCCCATTCGCGCGCGATCGTGAGCGTTGTCAGCATGCCCGACAGGATCATGAGAATTACGGCGATCAAGCCCGGGATAACAAAGTTCCTCGATTGAAGCGAGCTGTTATACCAGACGCGTATTCTTGCGTCCACGGAAGAGACCGAGCGAATCGCGGGGCGGTTTTGCAGTCGGATAAGAGTCGAATAGGTTCTTGCGACGCTCTCCGCATATCCCATGGCGATGGAGGATTTGTTCGAATCGCTGCCGTCCACCAGGAGCTGCACATTTGCATTGCGCCCCTCTGAGATGTCGCTGCCGAATCCGATCGGGATGACGATGCCGATCAGGATTTCGTTTTTATCGATGGCACGCTCGATGGGGGCATAGGAATCGGTGAAGCCGCGGATGTCGAAATATCGGGAGCCCTGGAACTGGCGCGTCATTCCCCGGCTGACGGCGGTGCCGTCCTGGTCGAATATCAGGGTGGGGATATGATCCACATCCAGGCTCAGGGCATACCCGTAAAGCAGGAGCATCATGAAAGGCATCGCCAGCGCGAGCGCCAGGCTGCGGCTGTCCCGGGTGATGTGATGCAACTCCTTGACGAACATGGCGCGCGTGCGGCGTACGGTCATACGAAATTCTTTTCCTCCGCTTCTATGAGGGCGACAAACACATCCTCCAGGGATGGCAGAATCGTTTCCAGCTTGCGAATCTCAATCTGATTTGCTGCCAACCGGTTTCGAATGACCGTGATGGCGGATTCCGGCTCGTTGACGGATACATGCAGCCCGCCCCCGAAAACGGCCACGTCGCCTACACCCGGAATGTGTTCCAGCGCCCGCATGGTTTCGAGCGGTGCGGAGGTTTCGAGCTGAAGCAATGTATGGGTGTTCAGGCTCTCGCGCAAATCCGCCGGCGTTCCCAGCGCGATCACCTTCCCGCGATACATCAACGCCAGGCGATGACAATATTCGGCCTCGTCCATATAGTGCGTGCTGACAAAAATAGTATGACCCGTGCGCGCCAGCTCCCGTATCAGCTCCCAGAAGGCCCCGCGCGCGATAGGATCGACTCCCGAAGTCGGCTCGTCCAAAAACAAAATCGGAGGATCGTGCAGGATCGCGCACCCCAGGGCCAGGCGCTGTTTCCATCCGCCGGACAAGGTTGCGGTCATGCCGTTGCGCCTATCGGTGAGACCGGCCATCTCGAGCACATAGTGTTTGCGGGTTTCCCGCAGATTCCGGGGAACACCGTACATTCCTGCGAAGAAGTCGATGTTCTGCTCCACGGAAAGGTCGTCGTAGAGAGAAAACTTTTGCGACATATAGCCGATGTTTTTGCGCACTTCTTCGGGTTGGATCGCCACGTCCAAACCCTGCACAAAGGCGCGTCCGGACGTGGGCGTCAACAGTCCGCAGAGCATGCGGATGGTCGTGGATTTGCCTGCGCCGTTGGGGCCCAAAAAGCCGAATATCTCGCCCTTGGCGACCTTCAGGGAGACATGATCCACAGCAACGAAGGGGCCGAATGTCTTGACCAGAGCATCGGTCTCTACCGCCCATTCGTTCATTGTGCCTCCGGTGCTTCCGCAGCGCGGACGGTTTTGACGAATACGCCCTCCATATTGACCGCCCCTGCCGCGCGCTTCAGGGCTTCCGGTGTATCGCAGCGGATCAATTTGCCCCGGTGCATCAAGCCCACCCGGTTGCAGCGTTCCGCCTCGTCCAGATATGCGGTGGTCATCAGGATCGTGATCCCGTTCTTGAGCAGTTGATAGAGGATGGCCCAGAAATCGCGCCGCGATACCGGATCCACTCCATTGGTTGGCTCATCGAGAAAGAGGATTTGAGGCCGATGGAGCAGTGTGCACATCAGTGCCAGCTTCTGTTTCATCCCTCCGGACAGACGGCCCGCTAGCCGATCCTGAAAGGGTTCCATGCGGGTCATATGCAACAGACGGGATGCCAGCGTCGTGCGTTCCGCCCCAAGTATTCCAAACAGATCGGCATAAAAGTTCATGTTTTCGCGGACGGAAAGATCCTGGTACAGGCCGAATTTCTGGGCCATATATCCGATGCGGTCTTTGACGGACTGCGGTTCGCGCACAACATCGTGGCCGGCCACCCGGGCGCTTCCTTCCGTGGGATCGAGCAGGCTGCACAGCATGCGCAGCGTCGTGGTTTTGCCTGCTCCGTCCGGTCCAACGAGGCCGAATATTTCACCGGGGGCGATGGTCAGATCGAGATGATCGACCGCGACAATGTCTCCAAAGCGGCGGGTGAGGCCCTGCGTTTCGATGATCGGTTCCATCCCTTACCTCAAATGGAGGACGGCATCTGCCGGCATGTTGGACTTCAGTTCATGCTGCGGATTTTCCAAATCGATCTTGATCCGATAGACGAGCTTGACGCGCTCCTCCTGTGTCTGGATCTGCTTTGGCGTAAATTCGGCTTCCGAAGCGACGAAGCCTACGCGGCCCTTATAAATCTTGTTCGGGTACGAGTCTGTCGTAACATCCACCTTCATGCCGTAGTCCACTTTTCCCAGGTCCGGCTGATTGATGTAGGCGCGCAGCCACGGATGATCGATGTCTCCTATCGTAACGACGGTGGTTCCGGCGGCCAGCACTTCCCCCACGTCGGCGGCTTTCACCAGGACCACGCCGTCGATAGGAGAATACACGGCTGTGTCCGCAATCTGTGTGTCAATCAACTCCAGGTTCGCTTTGGCGCGCGCAATCTCGGCCCGGCGCAAGGGCAGTTCCTGTTCGCGCCGCTTGATCTCGAGCGCATTGGATTCTGCCATTTTGAGTGCCGCGCGGGCACGCTCCACCTGGGCGGAGGCGGCCTGGATCTGTTCGATGCGCGGGCCGGCCAGCACGAGAGCCTGCCGCTCCGTTGCTTGTTTCAGCATGGCTTCGGAATTCTCCCACCGGTTGCGGTATTGATCGTACTGGGCTGTCGAGATGTCGTCGTTTTTATACAAAGGCTGGGCGCGTTCCCAATCGCGTTTGGCGCGGTCATATTCAGACTGTGCGGAGTCGACTGCGGCTTTGGCTTCCTGGATTTCCTGCGGGCGCGAGCCGTTTTGCAATTCCTGCAGCCGCGCCTGATAGGAATTCAGATCGGCCCTGCGTTGATCGAGATCTGCGGCCGTGTTCTCCTTCTGCCAGGCCAGGGAGGTTTCCGCTTGTGCCAGCTGTACCTTGGTCGATTCCAAAGCGGCTTCTTCCCGGTTCCGCTGTGCCTGCAACTGGTCCCGGTCGAGCCGTGCGATCAGTTGCCCTTTTTTCACGGAATCACCCTCATCGACAGTTCGTTCTATGAGACGACCCGCCGTTTTGAACGCGATGTTCACCTCGGTAAGTTCGATGTTTCCCGAGACCGTGATCTGATCTTTTGCACTCTTTCCGGCCCGGCTATAAAACAAAAGGTACGCTCCAATCGCGACCAGCAAAATTATTACTACTATCAGGATTCGTTTTCGCATCAGATTTGCTCTCCACTTGTGTGGTGAGTTAGTGCAGGTGCGCCCTCCGGGCGTCCTTACCGTACGCTACTCCTTACTCCACCCATCGCCTGTTCCAGGTCAATCCGGGCCAGATTGTAATTGTAAAGCGCTTCCGTTTCGTTGTCTCTTGCGCGCTCGAGTCGCGTCTGCGCATCCGTCACTTCAAGGCCAAAAGCGACGCCTGCTTCGTAACGGCGCCGCGCTTGCGCCAACTCGTTTTCGGATAGCTGCAGACCGTCCCGTGCGACTTTTACCTGTTCCTCGGCCGAATGCAGATCATCCAGAGCGAGGCGGACATCGAGTTCTATCTGCTCTTTGAGTTCCTTCGTCCGGACCTTTTCTGCGCGAAATTGCGACGCCGCTTCCACGCGGCGATAGTCGCGGCGCCCGCCGTCAAAGATCGGGACCCGGAGCGTCATTCCTACAACACGCGTGGGAAGAGCGTTGTCAAAGCCGGAGCCAATGGATCCATAATCGCCGTAGACAGAGAGGGAGGGTATTCGCTCCAGTTTGATGGCGCTCGCTGAAATCCGCGTGTTGACCTCGCGTTCCTGTTGGGCTTTGAGATCGGGCCTTTCTGCCAATGCCCGGGCTTTGGCGTTCTCGAGTGTGACGGCGTCCACGGGAATATATCCGAGTTTATCCGTAAGAAGAAGCCTAGTGTCCAAAGGCAGGTTCATGAAGCGCAGGAGTTGCAGATATGCCCGGTGCCGCGCGTTTTCAGCGACAATCAGCTGCTGTTGATTGTTGGCGAGCTGCACGCGGACCCGAGTAATTTCAATGCCGGTGCCTGTGCCGGCGCCTTTTTGATTTTCTGCCTGTTTTAGCAGCGCTTGCGACAGGGTCAGATTCGCCTTCGCCGTCTCCACATCGGCATCGGCCCGGATTGCCGAAAGATAAGCCCGCGCCACTTGTGCCGCAACATTTTCAGCGGCGCTGTCCGTGTCGAAACGGGCAGCGGAAATACCGGAATGGGCCGCCTGAAGCCGGCGTATCGAGCTGATGTCAAAAACGCTTTGCGTCGCGGAAATTCGCGCATCCATCACACTGAAAGGGCCTACGAGGGAGGGAAATGCAAACGAGAACCCCGGGATCGTCGGAATATCGAAACTCAAACCATTGGCACCGAGGTTTATAGTCTGATTTCGATACGCCAGAGAGGAAGACACGTCAGGCAGCAAGGCGGCTCTCACTTGCGAGGAACGGGCTTGTGCCTGTTTTAACGATTCGCCCGAGATCTGAATCTGTGCATTTCCTTCGGGCGAAATTGCAAGCTGCACCGCACGATTCAGGCTCAGCGAGAGCACGTTCTCTGCTGCCGGTTGATCCGCAGTGAAGCCCGGGGATGCAAGCAGTAGAAGAACTATTAGGGAATGCTTCATTGGGTCACCTCGATCTCTTTCTCCAGTGCTACGGGAGCTCGGAATCCATTGCTCACAAAAGCCACGAGCCGCGCTGCAATGGCCATGGGTGGTTCAGTAGTGCTTCCCTCATCCAGCTCAGGACGCGTGGTCAGGGCAAGTGCCAGGGCGCCCAGCGCAAAATGAGCCTTCCACAGCAGATCCCTGGTCGACATGTCGGGCAGGGCACGTTGAAGAGCCGATATGAATCGGCCGATCATCGGTTGAAAATTTCGCCGGGCAATCTCCGGCATCAGCCCTTCGGCGTGAACTCTCCCCATCAGTTTTACAAATTCCGGACTTTTATCGATCAGCAAAGCAGGCAGAATGAATGCCACTACAATTTTTTCGACGGGAGCGGGTTCTGGAGCAGCCTCTTTTTCAAATCGATCCAGCAGATTCAGTCTGCGCTCGTTCATCGGACCGGCTTTTCGCATAATCACCTGGTCCAGCAAATCCTGCTTTGACCCGAAATGATAGTGAATTGAAGCCAGATTTACCTGTGCGTCAGAAATTATATGGCGCAGGGAAGTAGCGGCATATCCACTTTCAGCGAAAAGCTTCTCCGCTGTATCCAGGATTATCTGCCTTGTTTCGTTCATTCGACTGATTAAATCATACGTTTGAATTAAGTCAAGCATAATAATTTCGGTGACAGGCTACTCAACCTCGAAATTGCATTTTACGTCCGTGTTGTGCATGTCCTTTTTTTACATTATTTATGGACAAAAAGCAGAAAATTTGAATCCCAAAAATCCAATGTAAAATATGTTTCAAGCACAATAAATGGTTTATTTTCAGTATTTTATAATTTCGAGGTTGAGTAGCCTGTCACCGAAATTCCATAATTTATTAAAGAGGCATGCCTAGACGGTCGATGTAATCGGTAGATCGACAATGGAGGAGACATGAAATTCCGCAAAGAGTTGGTAGGAGGCACAACGGCAACGCTGATCCTATCAGTTTTGAACTCCGGATCGGCGCACGGGTATGAAATCGTCCGCAGGATCAATGAATTATCGCACGGGATTTTCGAGTGGCAGGAAGGAACCATTTACCCTGCTCTTCACAAATTGGAAGCGAAGGAGCTTATTCGGGGGCAATGGTTGGAAGGCACGAATGGCAAAATGAGGCGCGTCTATTCGCTCACAGACGGCGGAAAACGCGAGTTTCTCTCCGACGCCAGGGAGTGGAATATTTAC
>DATJPG010000040.1:0-58067 GCA_035506515.1 Acidobacteriota bacterium | reverse complement strand
GAGGTCCGGGTGGTAGGCGCTCACCTTGTCCAGGCCTTCTTCGCCGGTCCTGGCGTCGTCCACTTCGTATCCGGCGCCGATGAGGGTGGTGCGCATGAGGCGGCGGATTTGAGGTTCGTCGTCAATCACGAGAATGCGGCCCAGGCTCAATGGATCCTCCTTGATGTTCTGCGATGGGAACTATTCTGTTTCAGGCTCGCGTTCCGAAACGATCACAACCTGCATATCTCTGGCGAGGCGGACGATTTTTTGCAGCAGCCCCTCATGCCAGAACAGAGAATAGGATTGCTTTCGATTTCGTGCTAGAAAAACCTGGGTTATTTGATTTGTGTGAGCAAAGTCTATCAAGGTTTTAGCCGTATCGCTTCCTGCAAGCACCCGAGTCTCGATGCGCATGTTGCGGGCAAAATTCAGATGTCGCTCGATTGCCTCGCGGTCCTGATACGCCATCCGGTTCAAATCATTTGATGTATGTATCGCTACGGCAAAGCACTCAGCCTCCAGAAAGTCAGCGACACGCTTGGCGCGTCGAATAAGCATTGCGGTGTTTGGATCTGTCGTTACCAGAAGCAGAATCCTGTGATCTTTGGTCTGTTTCTGCTCGGACGGCTTCGCCGCAATTTCGACTTCGTCCTTGATCGCGCGGTGCTCTATTTCATGGGCGGTTTCGCGCAGCGCCAATTCCCGCAGGGCCGCAAGGGTGGATTCACGAAAAAAGTTCTGCAGCGCCCGTTCCACCTTCTCCCGGTCGTAAATGACGCCGCGTTCAAGGCGATGCAGGAGCGCGCGCGGTGAAAGGTCGATAATAACCACCTCATCCGCCTGCTGCACTACCCAGTCCGGAATAGTTTCCCGCACGCGGATTCCAGAAATCTGCCAGACTTGGTCGTTCAGACTCTCCAGATGCTGGACATTCATAGTGGTCAACACGTCTATTCCTGCATTTCGAATAATCTCGATGTCCTCCCAGCGTTTTGCGCGGGGCGATCCCGGCACATTGGTGTGTGCAAATTCATCAACCAAGCATATTTGAGGATGCCTGACCAGAATAGCGCCAACGTCCATTTCCTCAAAGACGGAGCCGCGGTATGGGATTTTCGCTCTTGGTATGATTTCCAAGCCTTCGGTCTTCGCGATGGTCTCTTTACGGCCATGGGGTTCAAAGTAACCGACAACGACATCTATTCCTTGAGATTTCAGAAGCTGGGCTTCTTCGAGCATTTTATAGGTTTTACCGACGCCCGCCGCATAACCTATGTACAGCTTAAGTTTTCCACGATTTGTTTCTGCCATGGCTATTGAGGGAAAATCCGCACATCCATGCCCTGAGATCGCCGGATCAGCTGATCCACAGGATCGCCCCAAAGAAGGCGTCTTGAGCTTTGTCTATGCCCAATGAATAGCTGAGTGATGCCGCGGGACCTGGCGAAAACAAGGAGTGCATCGATGGCGTTTTCTGCGGCTAGAATTTCGATGGGAATTCCGGCTGCTCTGGCGATTGCCAGTTTTTCCTCGATCGCCGATTCATCTTCCGCGGAGAGTCGGGGCCGTTTCGCGTAAGCTGCAATCAGTTCGGCATGAAATCTGTCTGCGATCCTTTGGGCCGTTTCAATCATTTCAACCGCGTTTGCGCGCGGCGTGAGGTACACCAGAATGCGCTCTTGCATGCCGAATTGATGCTTTACGCCGTGTTTCTCCAGGTAGTCGCCCAATTGATGGTCCACCACATCAGCCGTCAGCACTAAAGCCATTTCGCGCAAAATTGAGAGCCGCTTTTCACGTTGCTCGGCATCGATTTGTTGTTCCGGTGACCGATCGATTGGTTCTTCGGGCGGGGCATCCACCAGCTCGATTTCATCTGCGCTCTTTATGAAGGAAACCGGCACGGTTTCGGTGATATGTTTGCCGGTAACCGCTTCTACCTGTTCGCGCAACTCCTCGATATACTGAATGTTGATCGACCCAATCACCTTGATTCCCGCGTTTACTAATTCCTGTGCATCTTGCCAGCGTGTTGGGTTTCGAAGGCCTGGCGGATTGTTGTATGCGAGACCATCAATGACGCAGACTGCAGGGCGTCGACGGATGAGCGCATCGAGGTCGATCGCCAGGCCGCCAAGGTATTTTTTCAGGGGAATAATTTCAAGCTTCGACATCAGCTTCGACACTTCGGCCGGCACAACGGGCTGCACGGCACCCACGACGACATCCTGGCCCCGTTCGAGCCGCCGCCGGGCCTCATCGAGCATTCGGAATGACTTTCCCACGCCCGATGCGTACCCAAGAAAAATTTTGAGGTGTCTCTGCACAGCTGCTTCCTCGGCCTGAACTTCGTGCAGAATTTCCTCGGGTGTCTTTCGGCGCATTTCACGATTCATAGATCTCAAGTATAACCTTATCTTTTCCCAGTATCCCCGAGATTATGCAAATACTGGGGAGTTCAATCACTTAGGCGAGATGCAGGATTCCCAGGATTCGATCGAGCAGCCAGATGGCGGGAAAGGGAGCAATGATTCCACCCAGGCCGTATATTAGAAGATTGCGGCGCAATAGGGCGGCAGCACCCACGGGTTTATAGGATACGCCGCGCAGAGCAAGTGGAATCAGTGCAACGATCGTCAGGGCATTGAAGATCACCGCCGCCAGGATTGCACTTTCCGGGCTGTGGAGGTTCATGATATTAAGCTTGCTCAGTTCCGGATAAGTTCCTATGAACATAGCGGGCAGGATTGCAAAGTAAATCGCGAAATCGCTGACAATGGAGAAAGTCGTTAAAGCGCCTCGGGTCATCAACAACTGTTTCCCGATTGCTACCACCTCAATCAGCTTGGTAGGATTGCTATCGAGATCAACCAAGTTGCCTGCCTCTTTGGCGGCCATTGTCCCGGTATTCATTGCCATGCCTACATCGGATTGAGCCAAGGCCGGAGCATCATCTGTTCCATCGCCCGCCATGGCAACCTGACGGCCTTTCGCTTGCTCCCGGCTGATCAGATCCATTTTCCCCTTGGGCGTTGCCTGGGCGAGGAAGTCGTCGACTCCGGCTTCCTCTGCGATTGCGGCCGCTGTAAGCGGGTTATCTCCGGTGATCATAACACTACGAATACCCATGGAGCGCAGCTGGTCGAAGCGTTCCCGCATGCCCCCTTTGACAATGTCCTTTAGGTGAATAACGCCCAGCACCCTGCCGCCATCGGCAACCGCCAGTGGGGTGCCTCCCACCCTTGCGATGCGGTCGGCGATATCGGACAGGTCCGGTGGAACCATTCCGTGCTGCGATCTTACAAACTCGAGCACGCAATCCACAGCGCCTTTGCGTATGGAGCGATGATCCAAATCGACGCCGCTCATGCGCGAGTAAGGTGAAAAAGCGATGAATCGGGCTTCATGTGTGGACACCTCTCTCCCGCGAATATTGTATTTCTTCTTGGCGAGCACTACGATGGAACGGCCCTCCGGCGTCTCATCCGCCAGGCTGGAAAGCTGGGCCGCATCGGCCAGTTGGGCTTCTGATACTCCATTTACAGGAATGAATTCCACGGCCTGGCGGTTGCCCAGCGTAATGGTGCCCGTCTTGTCGAGCAAAAGCGTGTTGACGTCGCCTGCTGCCTCCACCGCTTTGCCGTTCATTGCCAGCACATTGTGTTGCATCACCCTCGCCATTCCCGCTATTCCGATTGTGGAGAGAAGTCCACCAATTGTTGTGGGAATCAAGCAGATCAGCAGTGAAATCAACATAGCAATGCTGGGGGCATGCTCCGTGTGCGCAGAGGCTCCGCTGTATGCGGCAAATGGATATAGCGTAACCACTACCATCAGGGAAACCAGAGTCAGGCCGGAAATGACAATATTCAGCGCGATTTCATTGGGAGTCTTCTGCCGCTCGGCGCTCTCTACCAGGGCCATTCTCCGGTCCATGAATGTTTCGCCCGGGGTTGAGGTAACCTGAATCTTGATCCAATCCGAGAGAACTTTGGTGCCTCCCATTACGGCGCAACGATCCGCCCCGGATTCACGAATGACCGGAGCGCTTTCGCCGGTAATGGCGGACTCGTCGACGCTTGCGATGCCTTCCAGCACCTCTCCATCCCCTGGAATCATGTCTCCTGACTTGCAGAAAACTATATCGCCCTTACGTAGTCGGTTGGGAGGCATCTCCTCGATGACTCCGCCGTTTGCGATTCGTTTGGCTATCGTCTCGGTCCTGGTCCCGCGCAACGTGTCTGCCTGCGCTTTCCCTCGCAATTCGGCCATTGCTTCGGCGAAATTGGCAAAGAGCGCCGTAAGCCAAAGCCAGAGGGCAATCTGAAAGGTGAATCTGAACTCTAAGGTACCATTTAGCAGGTCACGGAATGCTATGGCGGTGATAAGTGCGGCGGCCACTTCGACCGCAAACATGACGGGATTTTTCACCATTGCGATCGGATGGAGTTTAACGAATGAATCCCTTATTGCCCGCTTCAGAATGGGTGGGTCGAATAGCAGATGCGCGCGTAGACGCTTCGTCGGCATCGGCGAGAGGTTCAGGGAGTCCAAATATCTCGTCATCGGCGAGAGCTTGTAGTCACTGCTGAGCCATTCGGTAGTCATTTCGGTCCCTCGGTCAGTCAGCGGATTAGTCGTCATGCATGTTTTATATCGAGTGCTTTAAGTCACTTGCTCACGATTGCCCCCGATTTGCCCGGAGCGGCTTTGTCCAATGCAATGTTGAGTTTCAGCACGTTGACCGCCGGCTCGCCCAAAAAGCCCAACTGACGGCCAGACGTGTTCTCCGCGACAAGCTTCTCCACCTGGTTTTGCGGAAGATCGCGCGCTCTCGCGACGCGGGCAACTTGCAGTGCCGCGTTCGCGGGGCTGATGTGCGGATCGAGGCCGCTCGCCGAGCGCGTTACGGCGTCGGGAGGCACCGGCGCGTTGCCCGAAAGCCCATTCTCTTTGCGATAGGCCGCTGCCAGGTCCTTGATGCCGTCAAAGTTGGAGGGATCATCTTTGCCATCCGGCAGCTTTTTGTGGATGCCGTTGATGAGCTTGTCGCTCGTCGGCCCCAGGTTCGTGCCGCCGGATGCGCTCGCGTCGTAACCACTGCCCGCCGCCGATGGGCGCGGATGAAAGTAGCCAGGCGCGGTGAAGCTCTGTCCGATGATTTCCGAGCCGATCACCTTGCCGTTCTGCTCGATCAGGCTTCCGCCGGCCTGGTGCGGGAAGATCGCCTTCGCAATCATCGTAATCACGGATGGAAAAACTAATCCTGTCAATATCATGAAAACCAGCGCGCTCACAATCGCGGGTCGCAGTTGCTTTAACATGGCTCGTTCTCCTTATCCCGCTAGGTGCAGAAGCACCAACAGGCGGTCAATGATCCAGATAGCCGGGAATGGTATGAGGACACCGCCGACGCCGTAGATAAACAGGTTGCGCTGCAGCACGGTGGATGCGCCCAGGGGCTTATAGGCCACACCGCGCAACGCCAGGGGGATCAGCATGATGATGATGAGCGCGTTGAAGATCACGGCTGCCAGGATCGCCGAATTGGCTGTCGTCAGCGCGCTTCCCGGTCCGTACTTCAGGAAGTTGATAATTCCCAGCATAGGATAGGTTGTGGCGAACATCGCCGGGATGATGCAGAAATATTTGGAGATGTCGTTGGCGATACTGAAGGTTGTCAGCGAGCCGCGCGTCATCAGAAGCTGCTTGCCGATCTCCACGATCTCGATCAGCTTCGTCGGGTTGCTGTCGAGATCCACCATGTTACCCGCTTCCTTGGCGGGTTGGGTCCCTGTATGCATCGCCACTCCGACATCTGCCTGTGCCAGGGCAGGAGCGTCGTTGGTTCCGTCGCCGGTCATTGCCACGAGCCTGCCCCCCGTCTGCTCCTGCTTGATCAGCGTCATTTTGGTTTCAGGCGTTGCCTCCGCGAGGAAGGTATCTACGCCCGCCTCCTCCGCGATGGTTTTGGCGGTTAGTGGATTGTCGCCCGTAATCATTACGGTCTTGATGCCCATAGCCCGGAGTTGGTCAAATCGCTGGCGCATCCCGCCCTTGACAATGTCTTTTAGATGGATGACTCCGAGCGTCCTGTCATTCACCGCGACGACCAGCGGGGTTCCACCGGCGGAGGCGATGCGTGCGATGATTTCATCCAGTTCGCCGGGCGCGGCGCCTCCCTGTTCTTTCACATATTGTTTTACGGCATCGCCCGCACCCTTGCGGATTTGCATGTGGTCCAGATTGACTCCGCTCATGCGCGTCTGAGCGGTGAAGGGAATGAACTCCGCTTCATAACTCTGGAGCTCCCGTCCGCGCATTCCGTATTTCTCTTTTGCCAGCACGACAATGCTCCGGCCTTCGGGAGTTTCGTCCGCCAGGGACGATAGCTGCGCCGCACTCGTCAGTTCTTCGATCGTTACGCCCCGCAACGGAATGAATTCCACCGCCTGCCGATTGCCCAGCGTGATGGTTCCGGTTTTGTCGAGAAGCAGCGTGTTCACGTCGCCCGCGGCTTCAACTGCCTTGCCCGACATAGCCAGCACGTTATGCTGCATGACGCGATCCATGCCTGCAATCCCGATCGCGGAGAGAAGTCCGCCGATAGTCGTTGGAATCAGGCAGACCAGCAATGCCTGCAGCAGAAACATACTCGGCATTGAACCCGCTCCCGCTGCCCGAATGCTGTAGCCTGCGAACGGCACGAGCGTCATGACAGCCAGGACGAAAATAATGGTGATGCCCGCCAGCAGGATCGTCAGCGCGATCTCGTTGGGCGTCTTCTGCCGGCGCGCGCCTTCGACAAGTGCAATCATTCGATCAATGAAGGTTTCTCCGGGGTTGGATGTGATTCGTATAACGATCCGATCGGAAAGAACCAGCGTGCCTCCCGTGACCGAGCTTCGATCGCCGCCGCTCTGACGGATGACCGGCGCACTCTCGCCGGTGATGGCGGATTCGTCCACGCTCGCGATGCCTTCGATCACCTCGCCGTCTCCGGGAATGAGGTCGCCCGTCTCGCAGACAACGGTGTCGCCATTGCGCAGTTGGGTGCCGGGGACCAGCTCCTCTTTGCCTTTGACGAGCTTGCGGGCCATGGTGTCGGTCCTGGTCTTGCGCAATGCATCCGCCTGCGCTTTGCCGCGACCCTCGGCCATCGCCTCAGCGAAATTCGCAAAAAGCACCGTGAACCAGAGCCACAGGGTAATCTGGAAGTTGAAGAGTAGATTGCTTCCCCCTGTGAACAGGTCGCGTATAAGCAATAGGGTCAGCACAATGCTTCCCACTTCGACTACAAACATGACCGGGTTTTTGGCGACCAGCCTGGGGTTAAGTTTGCGGCAGGCGTCCACGACCGCGCGCTTGACGATCGGCGGATCGAACAACCGCTTTGGAGCGTGCTTGGGTTTCTTGTACGCTTCGACTTCAACAGTTGGAGTGGGAGCAGCAGGAATATTGCTTGGTTGCGCAGCCATAGAAATGTGTCTCCTAAGTGTCCCGAGCAGTCTTAGAACAGCTTCCCGCCAACCATCTGGAAGTGCTCCACAATGGGGCCGAGCGACAGCGCAGGGAAGTACTCGAGCGCCCCCACGATCAGCACGACGGCAGCCAGCAAAAACGCGAAAGTTCCGGAATCGGTTGCAAGAGTGCCCGCCGATTCGGGTACGGCCTTCTTGCGGGCCAGGCTTCCGGCCATCGCCAGAAGCGGAATCATCATGAGAAACCTGCCGATCAACATCGCCACGCCCCCGGTGATGTTGTAGTACGGCGTGTTGGCCGTAAGGCCGGCGAAGCCGGAGCCGTTGTTGCCCGTTTGGGAAGCATACTGATATAGAATCTCCGAGAAGCCGTGTGCGCCGGAGTTGTTGACGTTGTTCCAAGTTCCGCCATAATAGTTGGACGGGCTGCTGTTATTTACGTGATTCCAGACGGCAGCTGGATGCTCAGCCAGCAATTTCTCCTCGTCCCCTTTTTGCGCATCCGTGAAGGTCTGCGATGTACTGCCAGGAGGCAGGTTGGCGTTGGTACCGAAGGCGGTCCATATCACGACATTCGCAAACAGAAGGAGCACGGCTAGAATCGCCATGCGCACCTCGAACTTTTCGATCTTCTTGCCGATATACTCCGGCGTCCGCCCAACCATAAGGCCGGCGATGAAGACGGCGACCACGGCATACATCAGCATTCCGAACAGGCCTGCTCCGACGCCGCCGAAGATCGTCTCGTCGCACATGATGTTGATCAGCGGGATCATCCCGCCCAGCGGTGTATAGCTGTCGTGCATGGAATTCACGGCGCCGCAGGAGGCATCGGTCGTCACAGTTGCAAACAGAGCGGAATCGGCGATGCCGAATCGCACCTCCTTGCCCTCCATGTTGCCTCCCGGCTGCCCTTCGTCCGCGGCGGTCATCACGCCGAACTGGGCGACGTTCGGGTTGCCCTTCGCTTCGGCCCAATAGCACACGCCGAGGCCGGCGATGAACATGAATGCCATTGCCCCAAAGATGGCCCAGCCTTGTTTTGTATTCCCCGTCATTTTGCCGAATGTGTAAGTCAGCCCGGCTCCTATCGAGAAGATAGATAGCATTTGGATGAAGTTTGCGAGCGGTGTTGGATTTTCATAGGGATGCGAAGAGTTGGCGTTGAAGAAGCCGCCGCCGTTGGTGCCGAGCATCTTGATGCTCTCTTGGGAAGCGACCGGCCCCTGCCCGATGACTTGGTCCGCGCCTTCCAGCGTTTTGACCTGCGTGTAGGGAGCGAAGTTCTGCGGTACGCCCTGCTGGACTAGAAAGAGCGAGTAAACCAGGCAAATCGGCAGAAGGATGTAGAGAGCGCCGCGGGTCACGTCCACCCAAAAGTTGCCGATACCCTGTGCAGATCGTCGGGCGAATCCTCGTACAAGCGCAATAGCAACCGCGATTCCCGCGGCAGCCGACATCCAGTTATGCGAAGCCAGCGCTACCATGTTGGAGAAGTAGCTGACGACTGCCTCCGGCACGTAATTCTGCCAGTTGGTGTTGGAGGTGAAGGACATCGCCGTGTTGAAAGCGAGATCGGCTGTCATCTCCTTGCCGGTGAAGTGCTGCGGGTTGAATGGGAGGTGACCCTGCAAACGCAGCAGCGCATAGGTGAGCATCGCCCCGACCAGGCTGAACATCAGCAGCGCAAAGGTGTACGTCGTCCACTTCATGTCCTCGTCTTCCCTGACGCCGAAGAGTTTGTAGAGAAGCCGTTCGACCGGCCTCAAGATGGGGGTAAGCAGAGTGCGTTCGCCCTGGAAGACGCGGGCCATATAAGCGCCCATCGGCCTGGTAAGGAGCAGGACCGCGCAAAAGAACAGTGCCAGTTGCAATATCCCATTCGATGTCATCACGGCCTCCTAAAACTTCTCGGGCTTCAACAGCGCATACGTCAGATAAATGAGAAGCAGAACGGACACGATCCCAGTCAATAGATAATCTGTCATTCTACTTCTCCTCCTTTTCCAGATTCTCGCAGCCCCGCGCAAAGGCCGCTGCGACCACAAAGAAAACGACGGTGACAACGATGCAAAAGATGTCCATCATGCCGTTACTCCTCCCTACCGAAGCCGTATTATTTTAGTGACAAGGAAACAGTCCACTGTTCGATTTCATCCCTGCCTGAATAATTACGGCGATGATGTTGTGCGTTGTTGTTCTCCTCCGGCTTGTTGCAGGCTTTTGTGAAAGCCCAGAACACAGACAAAACCGCGCCACCGACCGCGAGATAGAATAGATCAAGCATTTCCGTTCACTTCGTTTCCACCAGAATTACATCGTAGCCGGCATGGCACAATTTCCGGGCAAGCCTCTGGTCGCGGTTCGGCCACCAGCTTTGCTTGATGCCCATCACGACCAAGGAATTGCGCCGGAGGATGCGTTGCAGCGTTTCCGTGAGATCCCGGCACAGATAGGTTGAAATTTTGGTCTTCTCCGGAAGCTGGGCGGCCGCTTCCTCAATGCGGTGAGCGATGATTTCAAACTGGATCGGGGGGTCATCCAGCGGCAGCAGGCGGGGCACAATCTGCACCGCTAATACTTCGATATCGGTCTTGAGAGACGCCGCCAGCTGATGGGCTTTTTGCAGTGCCTTCAGCGTCGGCATCAGCGATGTGAAAAGCACAATCACCGGATTGGAAAATACAGGGCTGATCGCTTGTGGCTCAATTACCGTTTGCACGTTCATTGGCTTCTCCAAAACATTAACGGCGGACATATGCTTCACGCTCCGAATAAAGCATACGACGAAGCGCCTTAAGAACCCGTAGAGATGCCTGGAAGAAGCTATGGGTGGATCGTAAAAACTTTATGAAGACTCCGGGGTGCCGTTGAAGCGGTAACCGACCCAGGGTTCGGTGGTGATGAATTCGGGGCGGTCGGGATTTTTCTCGATCTTCTTGCGCAGGTTTTTGACGAAGACACGGAGATAATCCACCTCGCTGCCGTAATCGGGTCCCCAGATGGCCTGGAGGAGTTCGCGATGGGAGAGGACCTGGTTGGGGTGCTGGGTGAGATAGCGGAGGAGTTCGAGTTCTTTTGGAGTGAGGTGGGATGGTTTCCCACCCTTGGAGACGGTGCGGTCCACGAAATCGATGACGAGCGGGCCGATTTGAATTTTCGCGGGAGAGGATTGGGAGGCGGGGATACGGCGGAGAGCGGCGCGGATGCGGGCGAGGAGTTCGGGAGTGCTGAAAGGCTTGGTAATGAAGTCGTCGGCGCCGGCATCGAGGGCGGCGACTTTGTCGGCTTCGGAATCGCGGACGGTGAGCATGATGATGGCGATGTTCTTGTCCACGCGGAGGGCCTGGCAGGTAGCCAGGCCGCCGATGCCCGGCATATTGATGTCGAGCAGGACGAGGTCCGGGTGGTAGGCGCTCACCTTGTCCAGGCCTTCTTCGCCGGTCCTGGCGTCGTCCACTTCGTATCCGGCGCCGATGAGGGTGGTGCGCATGAGGCGGCGGATTTGAGGTTCGTCGTCAATCACTAAAATGCGACCCGCGCTCAATGGTGTCTCCTTTGTATTCGGCCGGCAGGGTCAGACGGAACGTTGTCCTGCCGGGTTGGCTGGTGACGGTAAGATCCCCCCGGTGGGCGCGCAAAATGCTGTGGGCGATACTCAGTCCCAATCCGGAGCCGGGGATCTGATGCATCACAGAGGGGCTTCTGAAAAACCTCTCGAAAATATGCTCCTGTTCCTGCTTGGGAATCCCTTTCCCGTGATCAGTTACTTCCACGTGGATGGTATCTTCGCCTTTCAGCACGCGAATTTCCAGCGGCGAACTTGCAGGTGAAAATTTCAGGGCGTTGTCGATCAGCTGTTTGACTGCGAGTTTTATCAGACGCCGATCGAAAGCGAACCTCGAAATATCCTGGCGCCCGGATATCTCGATCGCGCGCCCCTCCAGCTCGTTTCTCATTGAATGGAGCACCTCACGCACGATTTCCAAAATATCCGAAATCTCCGGATTGATTTCTATCTGAGTCGTGTCCAGACGGGCCATAGCAACGGTGTCGTCGATGAGTTCTCTCAGATGCTCCGCTTCCTCGTCCGCGATATTTAGCAATTCCATGCGTTCTCCGCTCAGCGGATCGGTGCCGGACAGCAGCGCCGTGGTTGCAGCCTTGATGGATGTGAGGGGAGTCTTGAATTCGTGCGCCATGGCGTCAATGAGTGTCGTTCGCAATTGCTCGCTCTGGCGCGCGGCCTCGATCTGCCGCGCGAGATCCTGCGCTCTTGCCCGCTCCAGGCCGATGGCGACCAGGTTGGCGATTCCCTGGATAACGGAATCCGGTATGTCGGGACCCTGAATTGCGAGGCTCGCGATCGGCTCCGAGCCCAGACGCACAGCCTTTAATATGCAGCCCGGCGGACCGGTGACATGCGATGTTCCGTGCAACGCCACGTCTCGAAGCTGCGGATCCAGCACATCAAGGTTCGAAGCGCCGGCTCGATGGATCTCTCCGGTCTGCCTGTCGTACAGAGAAGCGGCGCTCAACTGAAAAATGTCGGCCAACTTGCGGATCAATTGAGCCGCGAACGGCTCCGAGGTGTCTATTAAAAGAATCGCGCGGCTGAAGGTGTACAGTCGCTCGATGTCCTTCTGGCGCGCGATGGCATCCAGCGCCCTCCTTTTCGCCTTGGTTGAAAGGCGGCTTGCAATCAGGGCCGTGCCCAGAAAGCTGAATAAGCCTACCCAGTTATTTGCGTCGGCGATGGTGAACGTGCCAATCGGTGGAAGGAAGAAAAAATTGAAGGCCAGAGTTGCAGCGATGGACAGGATCGCCGCTTCGACAAATCCCGAGAGGCTTGCCATGATCAGCACAAGGAGCAGATATGCGAAACCTGCCGTAGTGGAATTCACGGATAACAATTTGAGCAGTACGAAAGTAAGGATGGCCAGGCAGGCCAGCGCCGATAGAATCCGCAGTGATCGCGAAACCAGGATTGTCATGGATCTCCGCCGTTAATTTTAGTCTCATGTCGAGTCGGAGGTCGAGAGGAAATAATCAGGAATAGATCATCCGGATTATTTCGAGCCGAGAATCTGAAGCCGGGAGATGCCTTGACGCCGATGGGGTGTGGCTCTAACATGGCCTCATGGCATACCGATACAAGCCCACGACGGGAATCCCGGAAGTGGATAAGGCTATCGGCGGGGTGATCGCCGGCGACAATCTCGTTTGGGAAATTGACTCTGGTGTGGCCGGGGACCATTTTATCTACAGTTTCGTTCAATCCTGCGAGCAGGGCGGGGTGCCCGTCGTTTATGTGAGCTTTAACCGGTCTCCGCAGACCATCGCGTCGAAGTACGCCAGGCTGATGTCTCCAGGGCGGTTTTCGCTGATCGACTGCTTCTCATCGGGGAAGGGCAATTCCGACGAGATGTTTCTCAAATTTTTCGATGATCCTGCCCGGAACGCGGTGCATGCGCCGGTTCATATTGCGGATCCGTCGGATCCTTCGCGGCTGGAACAGGCTCTGATAGAAGTCGGCACGCGGGGAGGGCAGTCTGCAAACTACGTTTTCGATTCATTGACGGGGATGCTGGATCTGTGGGGCGATGAGAGCAGGGTTGTGCGGCTGTTCGGGCACCTGTGCCCGCGGCTCTATGATCTTTCCACGCTCGCGTACTGGCTGGTCGAAACCGATGCGCACACGGATGCTTTCCTGGCGAAGGTGCGGCACATTACCCAGGTTGTCATCGAGGTGTCCCTGTCCAGCGGGCAACGCGCGCTCACGATTCATAAGGCCGCCGGGCGCAACGCGGCCATCGGTATGCCCCGGGAGCTGGATCTCGATGAAGGGATGACCGTTCAGGACCGCGACGGGGCTGAGGTGAGGGATCTGGACCGGATGACGCGGCGAGGCGAGGAACTGCGCCGCACCTATCGAGTTGACAGCATCGTCGGAGGCAGCGCGGCCATCCGGCGCCTGCTGGGACTTGCCGCCACTGCGGCCCGATCGCGTTCTTCGGTCTTGATCACGGGAGAGACGGGCACGGGCAAAGAATTGATCGCGAATGTTGTGCACTACAATAGCGACCGCGCGGCCGGCCCTCTGGTCAAAGTGAATTGCGGCGCCCTTCCGGAGACGCTGCTGGAGACGGAACTGTTCGGACATGTGAAGGGCGCGTTCACTGGCGCCGTCCGCGATTACGAAGGCCGCTTCCGCACGGCGGAGGGAGGAACCCTTTTCCTCGACGAGGTCAGCGAAATGAGCCCGCGCTTGCAGGTGAAGCTCCTGCGAGTGCTCCAGGAACGTCAACTGGAGCCGGTGGGATCGAGCAAGACCATGACCGTCGATGTGCGAATCGTCGCCGCGACGGGCCGTGATCTTCGGGCCGAAATACGCGCAGGCCGTTTCCGCCAGGATCTTTTCTACCGGTTGAATGTGATTCCAATCCAGCTGCCTCCGCTCCGCGAACGACGGGAAGACATTCCGCTCCTGGTGGATCACTTCCTCGAAAAATACAATCGTGAAGCGAAACGTCAGGTCACACAAATGCCCCGCGAAGTGCTGGATCTGCTGCTGATGTATTCCTGGCCCGGAAATGTCCGCGAATTGGAAAACTGTATCGAGCGGGCCGTAGTGATGAGCCCCGAGGATACGGTCTCTTTGGATGCGATACCCGAAGAGATCCGGGAAGGCAGACCGGATTTCGTCCACGATTCCGAGGTTCAAAAAGCGGCAGACCCACAAGCGGAGCTTCGCCATGCGGTCATTCGATTTTTGAGTTCCCATAAGGGACCATCCGGCATCCGGGATGCATTGCTGGAGACGGTGGAAGAAACGCTCCTGCGTTTCCTGATCGATTCCAATCAGTACAGCCAGCGGGAGCTGGCAGAATTGCTTGCCATAAGCCGCGTCACGCTAAGGAAAAAACTCGTCCACTACCATCTCCTCTGAAATTTCGGTGACAGGCGCCATAACCTCGAAATTATTGGGACATTTTTTTACCCAGGCTGGGTTTTGGCCCCCTCTTCTTGGGGAATAGAGATCGTCCGGTGATTTTCTCGAGATGCTGAATAAAATCATCGCTGCCAAGTGGACGTCCCGTTCTGTTCGCGACACGTATGCGATCGATCTCATCGGCCTTGCCTAAGCCTTCGAGCAAAAATTCCCGCCAGCGGATTTTGTCGAAATATTTGCCCCAAAGTTCCATATTCAACATCCCCGTTTCATCCGTGCCTGTGGTGTGAGCACGGGCACTAGACCAGGGCCAGTCCCAAGCATTCAGTACCAAACCCGCACGAACTGGGTTCAGTTCGATATATCGCAATGCTGCCCAACAATAGTTGTCATCCATGGGATTTGAGTAGAATCTGCCCTGCCAAAGATGTCCGGTCTGGTTGCGCTGGATCTGCTGCCACCTTGCGAAGTCGTTATGCAGCAATCCAACTCCTTTAGCCAGAGAGTTTTCCAGAGCAGGAATGCCCGCATGGTGCACATGGTTTGGCATCAGGCAGTAACCCAGCGAATCCACGCCATATTTTCGGAAAAACTTGCGCATGAGGTTCATGTAGGTTTCATAGTCTTTATTCGAGAAAAACACCTTCTGGCGGTGGTTGCCGCGCTGAGTGACATGATGCGGACGTCCTGGAATGACTAATCTTAATATTCTTGGCATCACGGATAATGTTTCGCAATTTGTCAGTTTATTTCACAAAAAATTTGGAGATAGCGATAATTTTCTTTAAAATTCACTGGGCCATAATTTCGAGGTTGTGTCGCCTGTCACCGAAAATGGTATATAAAATGTGCAGGATGGGAAATAAAATAGACCAGATGGTGGCGTGGGGTTGGGTAGAATGATGAAAAATGATTCCATAAAGTATTTAAAGTATTGGAATTGTTTGAGAAAATATTTTATTATTTTGGGACGGATATTGGCATGTCCTTTGCAAGTGAAAATGGGTGGATTTTTCATACAGGAAAGGATGAATGCCATGACGAACGCAATAAAGTATACCGGCCTGTGCGAAACTTGCGATCACGATTCAACCTGCACGCTGCGACGCATGCCTCACCTCGAGGTTATTCAGTGCGAAGAATTTTCCGTGCAATCCTCTCCGAGCAAAGCATTTTCGGCATCCCCGGAATCCCCGTTTGTGGACCCGGCTGAATTTTCCCGGATGGGTTTGTGCTCCAATTGCTTGAATGTCGCTACGTGCGGTTTGCCGCAGACCCTCCAGGGTGTGCAGCATTGTGAGGAGTATGTTTTGGATGAAGCCGGCATTGTCCCCCCGGTCCAGCCCCAGAGCTCAGAATCGGCCGCATAGAGAAGAGAAAAGATCCGAGGAACCTAGAAGTGGAAACAATACCGAATACAACCGGCGTCACCGTGTTTGTGTGCGCAAACTGCGCGCGTCCGGCCAAGGAAATGAGTTCCGCACAGCGCAGCCGGCCGGTTGTGCCTGATTTGCAGCTGCCGGGCCGCGTCCAGCAGGTCATCGTTCCCTGCAGCGGACGGCTCCAGCCCGAACACGTTTTGAAGGCATTTGAGAACGGCTCCAGCGTGGTATCCGTGATCGCCTGTCAGGATGATAACTGCCACTATATCGAGGGGAGCCGCCGATGCGCGCATCGGGTGGACTACATCCGGTCGATCCTGAATGAAATCGGCCTCGGGGAGGAGCGTTTGCTGCTTTCCTATCTCCCGGGCTCGGCGATGGAGGATCTGGCGCTGGCAACCGGAGACGCCGCCGGTCATTCCAATCCGTTGGACAGCAAGGTCGCTGCAATCCGCGAGCAGGTGATTCAGGCTCTTCATGCGAATCCTCCGAATCCGCTGCAACCGTCGCCGGAGAGCGCTCAGAGCGGAGATGCACCTGGGTCCATCACAGAATTTGGCAAGGATGATAGCGATGAATAAGTTGGCGCAGGCATTGAATTCGGGGCGCCTGGTTGTGACGGCTGCTTGTTTGTCCCCGCGCGGTACTGATGCAGAGGCGGTCAAATCGATCGCATCCGCGCTGCCGCCGAATCTCGACGCGGTGGTTATGGCGGACAATCCCGACAGAATTCGCGGTTCCGCTTTTTCTTCGGCGATCCTGATGAGCAGAGAGACGTGCGCAAGCGTCATCCTTTCGATGGCCACGCGGGACCGCAACCGGATCGCGCTGGTAAGCGATGCCTTGGGCGCCGCCGCTCTGAATATCGCCGGCATCCTCTGTGTGACCGGAAATCATCAGTCGCTGAGCGTGTGTTCGCAGGCTTCGGCGGCGAACGATCTCGATTCCGTGCAATTCGCTCAAGCCATGAAGAAGATCGTGCTCTACGGCTCGGGGATGAATGACAAAGAGCTCGAACCGAAGCTGAACCTGCAAATCGGAACCACCGCCCATCCGTATCTGCGTCCCATGGAGCTGAATCTTCTTCGCCTGAAGAAGAAGATCGTGGTCGGGGCGGACTTCGTCATGACTCAGGCGGTGTTTGACCTGAACGGTTTTTCGGAATGGATGGAAGCCGTCCGGGCGGCCGGCCTGGACAAGCGCACCGCCATCATTCCCAGTGTCCTCGTGCTCAACAGCGTGGAAAAAGCGCAAGAGCTGCAGCGGTGCCAGACCTATGGCCCGATCGCCGACTCCGTTGTGGCTCGAATCGCCGGAGCAGCCGATACTGCCGCCGAAGGAGTGGCGATCGCGGCGGATATTGCCGGCCGACTGAAGAGTGTGCCGGGCATCCGCGGCATCAACATATTATGCGGAGGCTGCGAGTTCCTGGCCGCAGAGGTCGTTAAACTAGCGAAGCTTTGAGGAGAACAAAAACAGGTTCGCCGGTCTGTTCCGTGAAACCTGCAACAATTGTGGCAAGCAGTTCAACTGAAGAGAAATATAATGCCAGATCGTTATCACATTCACACGACGAATACTCCCGGACAGTTTCATCGAATCGGCAAGTTCGGCGGCATTGACTGGCGCGAGGATTGCTCGCGCTGCACAAACTGCGTCAAGCCCCGCTGCTGTTTCGACGTGTACCAGCACGAGTCCGCTCACAATCGGAGTCCGCAGGCATCCATGCAGACGCTGTATGAATGCAAAGCCTGCTTTTCCTGCGTTCAGGGCTGCACCAAGGGATTGCTGAGCCTCTCCGCCAATCCGGAATTCCTGGATATGGGCGACGACTACTGGAAACCGGACATCATCCTCAGCAACTGGACCCAGGCCGACTCGGGCAAAATCCCCGTGTCCGGAGCGGGCTATCGCGGCCGGTTTCACGGCCCCGGTTTCGATTCCATATGGACGGATATGTCGGAAATCGTCCGCCCGACGCGTGACGGGATCCACGGGCGCGAGTACATCTCGACTTCCGTGGACATCGGCCTCAAGCCGATGCGTCTGAATTTTTCGCCCGATGGAAAGCTGTCCACCGAGTCTTCCAGCCTCATGGAACTCCAGCTCCCCGCCGTGTTGGATGTCCCGGCCTGGCCGGTACGCCAGATCCGGCTGGCACGCGCCCGCGCGATTGCGGCCAAAGAACTAATGACGCTTGCCCTGGTTTGGGCGCGCGATGCCGCGAAGCTCCCGCAGGATCTTCTGCCTTATACCGTCCCCATTCTCAGCGGCGACGATTTGCGCGGCGACGCAGAGCTCCTGGAGCTGGTTCGGAACATGGCGCAGCTGCTCGATAGCCCGGATGTGCCGGAAATGGCGAAGACCGTTCGAGCCAGAAAACCGCAGGCAATTCTATCGGTGCGCCTGACGCTGACTCCTTCGGCGGCCGATCGCATCCTCGATTTGTCGCGCCTGGGATTCAAAGTATTTCACCTGTGCGCGGACCTGCAGGGATGCGAGCGTACCGGATCGCGTCATTCCGGCCGGCACATCAAAGACGTCCTGCGCGATATTCACGGCCGACTGGTGAACGAGGGATGCCGCGACGAAATTACCCTGGTCGTTTCCGGGGGGATCGCACTGGCCGAGCACATGGCCAAGGCGATTATTTGCGGGGCCGACCTGGTTGCCGTGGATACGGCGCTGCTGGTGTCTCTCGGTTGCCGCGTCTGCCGGAACGTCCACACGCTGCATATCGATGGAGGGTTGCGGAGCGCGGGATCGCTTTCCTGCGAGTGTCCTGCCGAGATCGGCCTGCAGGACAGCGAGTACGCCGCGCGGCGCTTCGTCAACCTCATGGGCGCCTGGCACAGCCAGCTGATTGAAGTACTCGGAGCCATGGGTATCCGCGAAGTCCGCAGACTGCGCGGCGAGATGGGACGCGCGATTTTCATGGAAGAGATCGAGAAAGAGGCATTTGGTGATTTGGCGCCGATGCCATTGAAACAGGACATAGCATGACAACCATTGCCGAAGTGAATATTCCATTGGAGATTCCCAAAACTCCAGGGCACAGCGATGAACCCCAGGAAAACGTTCAGCGGGAAGTTCGCCCGGTTCCGGAGCGGTACCGCAATGCCATAGGCAAATACAGGGTCACGCGCCTGGCAAGCTGCATCGCCTGCGGGCGCTGCGCCGAGCTTTGCCCCGAGGGTGTGCATATCCGGCCGGAAGGGTATGCCTATATGCTCCGGCCGCAGGACCATCGCTGCATCGGCCCCGCGTGCGCCAAAACCGACCATTACTGCATCCGCCAGTGCCCCGTGAATGCGCTGGCGTTGCGTCTCAATCCGAATGTGGAGTGTCTCGGAGATCCCCGCTGGACCGGCGACCTGATTCTGTCTACGTGGTACCAGGCTGAAACCGGCCAGGTTCCTCCGCCGCACCTGGAATATCGCCACGGCGATTCAGGCGGAGGCTTTGACCGGATGCGGTTCAAATTCGAAGTGCCGGAGTTCGGCACTTCGCCGCATTTCGCCGCTCCTGAAAAAAAGCGAAGCGCGAAAAACGCCTCTCCGGCGGGAATCGACACCAGCCTCGATCTCAACCGCCGCGCGGACGGACGGCCCCAGGTTCACATCGATATCCCGGTTTATGGGGGAGGGATGAGCTTCGGCTCCGTGAGCATTCACACGATCCTGGCGAAGGCCCGTGCGGCTGTCGCGTGGAACACCTTCAGCTGCACCGGTGAAGGCGGATACCCCGACCGTCTCAAACCCTATGACGATCACATGATCACGCAGGTGGCGACCGGGCTTTTCGGCGTGCGCGAAGAAACCATTCAGCGCGTAAGAATCGTCGAGTTTAAATACGCACAGGGAGCAAAGCCCGGACTGGGCGGACATCTGCTTGGCGACAAGAACACGCCCGCCGTCGCGCGCATGCGCGGCGCGGTGCCTGGAAACGCGCTCTTCAGCCCATTCCCGTTCCACAGCGTTTACAGCGTGGAAGATCACAAAAAGCACCTCGATTGGATCAAAGAAGTAAACCCGCACTGCCTCGTCAGCGTGAAGGTTTCGACGCCGACGGACGTCGACATGGTCGCCGTGGGCAGCTACTACGCCGGCGCGCACATTGTGCACCTGGACGGCAGCTACGGCGGCACCGGCGCCGCGCCCGATATCGCCAAGAAGAACATCGCCATGCCCATCGAGTATGCCGTGCCCAAAGTACACAAATTCCTATGCGCCGAAGGCATCCGCGAAAAAATCACACTGATCGCGTCGGGGGGGATCCGCACGGCGTACGACGCGCTGAAGGCAATTGCCCTGGGCGCCGACGGTGTCGTGATCGGAACGGCGGAAATGGTTGCGCTCGGCTGCGTGCGCTGTGCCTGCTGCGAAAGCGGCCGGGGTTGCCCGAGAGGGATTGCATCCACGGATCCGGAACTGATCGAGCTCATGGGCCTCGATTGGGCGACGCAGCGGCTGATCAACATGCAGAACGCCTGGCATGAACAGATGGTGGACGTGTTGAGAAAATTGGGAATGAGCTCGATCCGCGAACTCCGCGGACGGACAGACGTTCTCTGCTATATGAAATAAACGGCGTTTAGCCGGCGAGACGCCGGCGGTCCCAGGATAGACAGATAAAAGGAGTTGGGTCAGTGAACGAGATTGCTGAAAAACTGCTGGCGACGCGGTCCCAGATGTACACTCGGCAGGAGCCGGTTTCCGTGGCGAAATCGGCCGAAGAAGGCGGCTGCGGCGTGACCGGGTTTGCCTGCACGGTGCCTCTGGCGGGGCGCTTTATCTACGAGCCTTCCATCCAGATGCAGAACCGCGGAAACGGAAAAGGGGGCGGCATCGCCGCGGTCGGCCTGACTCCGGAACAGATGGGCGTTTCACGCGACATTCTCGACAATCATTATCTCCTCCAGATCGCGCTGCTGGATCCATCCTGCCACGCCGAACTCGAGCGCCAGTATGTCCTGCCGAACTTTGACGTGGCCCTGTCCACGCGGCAGCCCCACATCGACGACTACCGCGACATTCCCGGGCTCGAGGTGTGCCCGCCGGACGTTCACCGCTATGTGGTACGCGCAAAGCCCGATGTCCTGAAGTCTTTCGCCGCCTCAACCGGACTCGAAGGCCTTTCGCCCCGCGATCTCGAGGATGAGTTCGTCTATCGAAATTCCTACCGGCTCAACGACGCGTACTACGCCTCTCTGGGCGACAAGCGCGCCTTTGTCCTGTCGCACGGGCGGGATCTCCTGGTTTTCAAGCTCGTCGGCTACGCCGAGCAGAACGTCGAGTATTATCAGCTCCAGGATTTCAAGGCCCACGCGTGGATCGCGCATCAGCGCTATCCCACCAAGGGGCGCGTGTGGCATCCGGGCGGCGCCCATCCGTTCGTGGGCGTGAACGAAGCCCTGGTCCACAACGGGGACTTTGCAAATTACTATTCTGTCTGCGAGTATCTGCGGCAGCGGAATATTCGCCAGCAGTTCCTGACCGACACCGAGGTTTCGGTCCAACTGTTCGACCTGTGGGATCGCGTCTACAAGTACCCTCTGGAATACATCATCGAGGCGCTGGCGCCTACGACGGAGCTCGACTTCGACCAGCTGCCCCCGGAAAAGCAGGCTATTTACCGTCAGATCCAGGCGACGCACATCCACGCCTCGCCCGACGGCCCGTGGTTTTTCATCATCGCCCGAAGCCAGCCCGATCAAAAGCGGGTCCAGCTGCTGGGTATCACGGATACGGCCATGCTCCGGCCCCAGGTGTTCGCGCTTTCCGACAACGGCGACGTCCAGATCGGCCTGATCTGCTCCGAGAAGCAGGCAATCGACGCCACGCTGCGCAGCCTGGCCCGGGAAGATATGCGCTTCTGTCCCATCGCGGACAAGTACTGGAATGCGCGCGGCGGGTCGAGTTCCGACGGCGGTGCGTTTATTTTCACGGTCGATTCGGACGGCGACGGCCGGAAAACACTGGCCTGCACGAATAAATTCGGTCATGAAGTGAAGCTGGAATGCGGCAGCGTGCGGTGCGATTTGGAGGAGGAAAAAGCGCCGAAGAAAGATGCGCCGGACGCCTTGAAGGAATTGGTGAACCAGTGGCTGCAAAAAGGCAACGTGGAGGCACTGTTCGCCTACGTGCTGGATCTGCCGTCCTGGTCGCCGGGCGATCTGATGCGGTTCTGCCGCCTCGTGGTCCAGGGTGCCGACAATGCAAAATCCAGGGCCACTGCCATCGAAGTGCTGACGAAACTCCGCGACCGTCATTTCTTCACCGGCGATAAGCGCCGCGCAACCGTGGTCTGGGTCGTCGAAAAAATGCTCGACGCTCTCTTCGACAGCGCTCCGCTCTTCGGAGAACCGGCGACGCGCTTCTGGCGGCGCATAAACTGGGAGACGCGGGACCGCGTGACCGGACCGCGGGCCGGGGAAGAGCTGCTGGTGATCGACGCCGAAGGGTTTCCGCCGGAAGGGGACGAGTGCGACTCGGTTCTTCTGCGCAAAGCGTACCAGGCGGGATGGAAGCGATTTGCGGTGTACCGGCTGCGCGGGCAACGCTTTCACGGCGCCGGACTCGGTCCGGAAACGGGCGACGTCCGGATCGATTTGTACGGATCCGACGGCGACTACAGCGCAAGCGGCATGGACGGTCTTCAAATCACTGTGCACGGCAATGCGCAGGATCAGGTCGCTCAGATCGCCAAGAGCGGCAAACTCGTCATTCATGGCGATGTCGGCCAAACGTTCATGTATGGCGCCAAGGGCGGAGAGGTCTACGTCCTCGGCAACGCGGCCGGCCGGCCGCTGATCAATGCCGTGGGACGCCCGCGCGTCGTCATCAACGGCACCTGCCTGGACTTCCTGGCCGAATCCTTTATGGCCGGCGATCCGCTGGCAGGCGGCGGCTTCGTCGTGCTGAATGGGATCGAGTTCGACGGGCGCGGGCGCATCGTGCCGCAGGCGAAGCCGTATCCGGGCAGCAACCTGTTTTCGCTGGCTAGCGGCGGCGCGATCTACATCCGCGATCCGCACGGCCAGATGGTCGAGCGACAGCTGAACGGAGGCGTTTTCTCCGAGGTCTCCGACAAGGACTGGCGGCTGATTCAGCCGTACCTGGTCGAAAACGAGCGCCTGTTCGGCATTCGCGTGGAGGATCTGCTCACAGTCGACGGCGTACTCAAGGCGCCGCACGAGGTATATCGGAAAGTCAGCGCAGTGAAACTTTCTGTGCTGGCGTCATCCAAGAAATAATTCGAGATTCGAAATTAGAAATTCGAGATGGGTGCTTTCAATCTCGAATCTCGAATCTCGAATCGGAAGTCTTTTATGACAATGACAGACAACGACAATATCGGGGCCGTGCTGGTTTGCGGAGGAGGGATCGCCGGGGTTCAGGCGTCTCTCGATCTGGCGGGAAGCGGTTTTAAGGTCTACCTGCTGGATGCTTCTGCGGCCATTGGCGGACGCATGGCGCAGTTCGACAAAACATTTCCGACCGGCGACTGCGCGATGTGCATTCTGTCGCCGAAGCTGGTGGAGTGCGCCCGGAACAGGAATATAGAAATAATCACGCTGGCCGACGTCCAGGACGTCTCCGGCGAGCCGGGCCGTTTCAAAGTCAAGATCCGGCAGAACCCGCGCTACGTCGATGTGAAGAAGTGCGAAGCGTGCGGCGATTGTGCCGCAGTTTGTCCCGTCAGTCTTCCCAGCGAATTCGATCGCGGCCTGAGTTCGCGCAAGGCGATTTATCAGTTGTATCCGCAGGCGATCCCCGGCGCGTACGGCATTTCCAAGGCGTCCGGAATCGCGCCGTGCAAAGCCGGGTGTCCGGCGGGCATCAATGTGCCGGGCGCGGTGGCGCTCGTCTCTGCGGGTAAAATCACGGAAGCGTACGAACTCATCCGTCATCACAATCCTCTCCCGGCGTCCAGCGGACGCGTCTGCCCGCGCCCCTGCCAGAATCGCTGCAACCGCGCCGCGGTCGATGAAGCGATCTCTTTCGGCCATATCGAACGATTCGTCGGGGATTTCATTTTCGCAAACCCGGAACAATTTCCGCCGTTTTCGCCGGCGCCGCTGCTGTCTGAAGGGAAGGTCGCCGTCATCGGCGGAGGGCCCGCGGGATTGACCGCAGCAACGGATCTGGCGTTGCTGGGATACCGCGTGACGCTGTTCGAGGCGAAGCTGGAATTAGGCGGGATGCTGCGATATGGCATTCCCGCGTACCGGTTGCCCAAAGATGTTCTCGATCGGGAAATCCAGGCGATTGTGAACCTCGGCGTGGAAGTGAAGACCAATACAAGAATCGCCGCGCCCCAAAATCTACTCAAGCAGGACGGGAGTCCCGATGCGTCTGACCGGTTTCATGCGGTGTTCGTCGCCACCGGCGCCTGGGCGAATCGCAAACTGGGAATCCCGGGCGAAGATGCGCAGGGCGTGCTCGAAGGGTTGAATTTCCTCTGCGAGGCAAACACCGGGAACGCTTCCAGGATCGGTCCGGATGTCCTGGTGCTGGGCAGTTCCGATCTGGCTCTGGATGCCGCCCGCACCGCAATGCGGCTGCCCAGAGTGAAGTCCGTACGCCTCGCGTGCATGGAAGGACGCGATGAAATGTCCGCCGCCGCGGACCGCGTCGCTCAGGCAGTGGCGGAAGGCGTCGAAATCCGGAATGGGTTGAGTCCCACGAGAATCGATGTCGAAGGCGAGCGGGTTTCCCATGCGACTTTCCGCGCCTGCACGAGCGTCTATGACGATTACAGGGGATTCAGGCGATACAACCCGCTGTTTGACGATTCGCAGGTTTCCTCTCTGAAAGCCGACACGATCATCGTGGCGATCGGGCGTGCCGTGAATTCTTCCCGTATGGGCATGGAGTTGCGCCCCGGTGGAAGGATCCTCGCGGACCAGAACACTCTTGCCACCAGTATCCATGGCATTTTTGCCGGCGGGGATGCGGCGTTGGGTCCCGCGTCCGTTGTGGAGGCGATTGCCCAGGGACACAGGGCCGCGGAATCCATCGACGCGTACATCCGCGGGGCGGCCAGCATTCGAAAAACAGACACTCCAAAAAATACGGCCGCAGCCAAAACGAATGCGGCCCGTTTTGCGCCGAATCCCAGGCCCGACGTACCGATGCAAAACAGCATTCCTATGCCGCAGGCGGAGGTCGCGGCGCGAGTACAGGATCTGTCTGAAACGGAGATGGGATACAGTCTCGAACAGGCTGTGCTCGAAGCGCGGCGCTGCCTGTCCTGCAGTTTGTGCAGCGAATGCATGGAATGCGTCAAGGTGTGCTCTGCGGGCGCCGTCGTGCATGACCAGCAGGTGGTGGAGGCGGATCTCGAAGTCGGCAGCATTATTTTCGCTCCCGGCATCGAGGAATTTCAGGCGTGCCGCTGGGAGGAACTCGGGTTCAGCCGGTTCGCAAATGTCTTGTCCAGTATGCAGTTTGAGCGCATGCTGGCCGCCACGGGTCCGACCGGAGGCATCCTGCAGCGTCCTTCCGATGGAAGCTCCGTGAAGAGAATCGCTTTCCTTCAATGCGTAGGGAGCCGCGATCCTGTCCGCGGCAACGCCTATTGTTCCTCGGTTTGCTGCATGGCGGCTGCCAAGGAAGCCATTGTCGCAGCGGAACACAACCAGGGCGAGCCGCTGGACATTACCATCTTCTGCTCGGATGTGCGCGCGTTCGGCAAGGAGTTCGACAGCTATATCCATCGCGCCGGCGACGAATACGGCGTGAAGTTCACCCGGGCGGGCTCCTATCGCGTCGAAGAGCTTTCGGGCAGCAAACGCCTGCAGCTTCACTATGTCGATCCCGCCGGCGTTGCGCAGCGACAGGAATTTGACCTTGTGGTGCTCAGCGTGGGGATGCAGGTTCCGTCGAGCGTGAAGGACATGGCGGGAAGGCTGAACCTCGATCTGAACCGGTTCGGTTTCGCTCAGACCGAGCGGCTTCTGCCGCTGGCCACGTCGCGTCCGGGCATCTACGTGGCCGGGGCGTTCCAGGAACCAAAGGATATCCCGGAATCGGTTGCCCAGGGTTCGGCCGCGGCTGCCTGTGTCATGGGACAACTGACCTCCGTGCGCGGAACGATGATCCAGCGCCACGAGTATCCGTGGGAGCGGGATATTACCGACGAGACTCCGAGAATCGGCGTGTTCGTTTGCCACTGCGGGCGGAACATCTCTTCGGTGGTCGATGTCGACAGTGTGGCTGCGGCGGCCGCAAAGATGCCCGACGTGGTGCACGCGGAAGCCAGCGTATACACCTGTTCGGATACCAACCAGCAGCACATAAAAGATTTGATCCGAAAACTCCGGCTCAATCGCCTGGTCGTGGCCTCCTGCTCGTCGCGGACGCATGAAGTCCTGTTCCAGGAAACGCTGCGCGAGAGCGGGTTGAACCAATTCCTCTTCGCCATGACGAATATCCGCGACCAGTGCTCCTGGGTGCATCGGGACGATCCGCAGGCGGCGACGGCGAAGGCACTCGACCTGGTCTCGATGGCCGTTGCCCGGGCGCGCCATCTGAAAGCGCAGCCGCTGTATGAAATGCCGGTGACCGCTTCCGCGCTCGTGCTGGGCGGAGGACTGGCCGGGATGACGGCGGCGCAGAACATCGCGGAACAGGGATACAAAGTTCATCTGGTGGAGCGGGAACCATCGCTGGGCGGCATGTTGCGGAGTGTTCACCGGACACTCGAACAAACCGACTTCCAGGTTCGGCTGCAGCAGATGATCGACAGGACCATGACCAATTCCAAAATCCGCGTTTATCTGAATTCCGCGCTGACAAAAATTTCCGGCCAGGCCGGCAATTTTACGAGCACGTTGGATGTGGCGGGGAAGGAAACCTCTGTGGAGCATGGCGTCGTAATCGTGGCGACAGGTGGACAGGAGCGGCCAACCGAAAAATATCTCCACGGCAAGAATCCACGCGTGGTGACGCAGAGCAAGCTCGAGGTCATGTTGGCGGACAACAGCCTTCCGGCGGAACTGCGGAACAAAAAGAGTCCGACGATCCTCATGATCCAGTGTGTGGAAAGCCGCGACGAGAACAACCCTTATTGCAGCCGCGTCTGCTGTTCGGAAGCGGTTAAGAACGCACTGGAAATCAAGCGACGGCTGCCGCAGGCAAACGTCCTCATTGTCGGCCGGGATATGCGCGTCAACGGGTTCCGCGAAATTGCCTATCAGAACGCTCTCGATCAGGGAGTGCAATTTGTCCGCCAATCCGGAAACGATCCGGAGATTGTCGAGGAGAATGGCCGGCTCCAGGTGAAAGTGCGCGGAACGGCGGCAGGCAATGACTTGGCGGTTAGCCCCGATTTGCTGGTGCTTTCGGTGGGAATCGCACCGTCGGCAGGCAATCCGGCGCTTTCGACGATGCTGCGCAGCGCGCTGACGGCCGAGGGATTCTTCCAGGAAGCGCATCCCAAACTCCGGCCGGTGGATCTGACGAACGAGGGGGAATTCCTGTGCGGGTGGGCGCATTCACCGCGTTTCATGGACGAAACGATTGCGCAGGCCCAGGCGGCGGCCGCGCGCGCATCCACGATCCTATCCAAGAGCCAGCTGGAGATCATGGGCCGGATTGCATTCGTCAATCCTGCAGACTGCGTTGCGTGCGCGACGTGCGTCAAGATTTGCCCTTACGGCGCCCCGATGATCAACGCGCTCCGGAAGGCGGAGATCCAGAGTACCAAATGCGTCGGATGCGGCAGCTGCGCGGCAGCCTGTCCGGCCAGGACGATTACACTGCAGCATCAGGAAAGCGAGACCGTAGTGGCGATGCTCGATGAGCTGCTTGTGGGAGGTGCCGTATGATTCAGGTCAGCGGGCAAACGGCGATAGAGAATCAGAGGGCGGCCGGGCCGTCGCCGCAAACGGACTGGGATCCGGAGGTCATTGCTTTTTGCTGCAATTATTGTGCATTCTCGGCGGCAGCGCTGGCAGGGGCCAAGCGAATGCAATATCCTGCCGGCGTAAGAATTATTTCGATCCCCTGCACCGGCAAGCTCGAAATGGAGCACATCCTGGAGGCTTTCGAGAAGGGAGCCGACGGTGTCCTGGTCGTCGGGTGCCTCGAGGGGGGCTGCCACTATGTGGAAGGCAATTTAAGGGCAAAAAAGCGCACGGACAGGATCCGGGAAGTTCTCGATGAAATCGGCCTTGGAAGCGGGCGGCTCAAAATGGTGAACCTCTCCGATTCCATGGCCTCGCTATTCGTGCAACAAATCCAGGACATCATGGGAACGATCCGGGTGTTGGGACCCAATCCGCTCGGACAGACCGAAAAGAAAGAAAGCGCAGGAAGAATATGATCGTAGCTTCACCGAAATCCATCACAGAACTGAAATCCATCATCGCCGAGCATAAAAAGGTGCTTTTTGTGGGATGCGGCACGTGCGTGACTGTTTGTCTCGCAGGCGGCGAACGCGAAGTCAGCATCATTTCCTATGCCGTCCGCATGGCGCGCAAGCTCGACCGGAATCCGATCGAGATCGCCCAGATCACAATCGAGCGCCAGTGCGAGAATGAATTCCTGAAAGATCTGGCCGAGCCGGCATCCAAGGTGGAGGCGATCGTTTCCTTCGGATGCGGTGCGGGTGTGCAGGCGATTGCCGAGCGGTTCCCGGATAAGCCGGTCTATGCCGGGCTGAACACTCAGTTCCTGGGTGTTTTGGAGGAACAGGCCATCTGGACCGAAAAATGCCTCGGTTGCGGAAACTGCATGCTGGCGCAGTTCGGCGGCATCTGTCCGGTAACGCGGTGCGCGAAGCGGCTCCTGAACGGACCCTGCGGCGGTTCACTGGAGACCCGGTGCGAAGTGGATTCCGACCGGCCGTGCGCATGGCAGCTGATTTATACCAGGCTTAAGAATATCGGCCAGCTCGAGCGGCTCGAAGAAGTTGTCCCACCCAAGGACTGGAGTTCCGCCTGGTACAGCGGAGCCCGCAAGGTCATCCGCAAGGAACACCAGGTGTAAGGTTATTGCCGGGAGCGCCGGCGTCTCGCCGGCATTTTATAACAGCCGCCGAGATGGCGGTGCTCCCGGGACCAAATTCTACCGGCCCATCACTTCTTTGACTGCCGTGACGATCTTGGCTTTGTCCGGGACGACAAACTTTTCCATCGGTGGACTGAAGGGAATGGGGATATCCAACCCGGAGACACGGGCCGGATGCGCCTTCAGTTTACCGAAAGCATCCTTGTCCGAGGTGACGGAAGCAATGATTTCTCCCGCAACTCCACACGTTTGACACGCCTCGTCCACGACAACCAGGCGGCCGGTCTTCTTTACGGATTGCAGTATCGTTCGGCGATCCAGAGGCGCCAGGGTTCGAGGGTCGATTACCTCGACGGAGATGCCCTCTTTGGCCAGATCCTCTGCGGCTTCCAGTGCATCGTAGACCATCTTGGCGAACGCAACTACGGTCACGTCCGACCCTTCTCTCCGCATTTTGGCTTGGCCGAATGGAATGAAATATTCCTCTTCCGGCACCTCGCCTGTCATCCCGCCCAAGAGCACGTGCTCGAAAGAGATCACCGGGTTGTTGTCCCGCAACGCGGTTTTGAGCAGCCCCTTGGCGTCATAAGGCGTGGTCGGTAGAAGTATCTTCAGCCCCGGTACGTTCATGTACATGGAATAGGGGCTGATGGAATGCTCCGCAGCCGCCGAAATCCCCGCCCCCACGGTCATCCTATACAAAATTGGGAACTTGGCCTGGCCGCCGAACATGTAGGTGATCTTGGCGGCATGGTTCATGAACTGGTCGAGAGCGACGAATCCGAAAGTCGCCATGCGCAGGTTGCAGACCGTCCGGAAGCCGGAACCGGCGAGGCCGATTGCAGCGCCTACGAAATTGTTTTCGGCAATCGGCGTGACTCTGATTCTATCCGCCCCGAACTCGCCTTGCAGATCAGCCGGAAGATCCGTCGACATGTGGACCGTTTTGGGATCTCTGCGGAATTCCTCCTGAATCGCTTCAAGAGTCGCCTGTTCGTATGTAATTTCTCTCATCTGTATCTCCCTCACCCGGAGAGCGCCGTTTTTGGGGTTTTCCTGGCCGGGTGAAATTCTTCCGCCATCAGGCTGAGTACACGTCTTCCAGAGCATCCTGGGGTTGAGGGTATGGGCTTTCGACAGCGAATCTGCATGCGTCCTCGATCTGCGCCAGCACTTTTTGGTTGATGGTATCGGCATCGGCGCGCGTCATGACCCCCTGTTGCAGCAATTTCGCTTCGAACGCCGCTACGGGGCATCGCTTTTTCCAGGCCTCGATCTCGTCTTTGGGCCGCAGATCCTCGAGCGCCTTGGACAGAAAATGCTTGTGCCAGCGATAAGTCTCACATTCCAGGAAAAATGGACCTTCGCCTCGTCTCAGGATGGCGATGGCTTCTTCCGCCGCCTTGTAGACAACTTCGACGTCGTTGCCGTAAACGACCTTGTTCTTGATGTGATACGCTTCCGGTATTCGCGTGATGTCTCCTGCCGACATGGCGTAACTTGCCGGCGTATTCACGCCGTACCGGTTGTTCTCGCAGACGAAGAGCAGCGGCAGCTTCCAGATGCCGGCCAGGTTGAGTGCTTCGTGAAATTCCCCTTCGTTGCAGGCGCCGTCGCCAAAAAACACCGCGGCAATGCTCCCTTTTTTCTCGAGTAGAGCGGCGATGGCTGCGCCGGTAGCGATCGGAAGGCCGGCGCCGACGATGCCGTCTGCTCCCAGCATCCCGATGCTGAAGTCCGCGATGTGCATGGAGCCGCCCTTGCCTTTGCAGTAGCCGGTTTTCTTGCCGTAAATCTCGGCCATCATCTTCTTCATGTCCGCGCCTTTGGCGATGCAATGGCCGTGTCCGCGGTGATTGCTGACGATGCGGTCTGCCTTGGTCAGATGGGCGCACACTCCGGTGGCGATCGCTTCCTGCCCGATATACGAGTGGACGAAGCCGAACAGAGTTCCGGCGGCCCATTCGTTGTGTGCCCGCTCCTCGAAGCGCCGGATGGTCAACATCGTGGTGTATAAATCAATCAGCGTTTTCTTGTCCAATTCCAAGGGAAACCTCCCATCCATAACACTGAAATAATGGCTGCCCCGCAGGACAACTTTGGACTTATAGGCTATTCCCGCCAGATGATGCAAGCAATTTCCGCAATTTCGGTGACAGGCTACTAAACCTCGAAATTCCAACCTACTATAAAGCCGTGCAAGTTTAATAAAACTAATATGTTACAAAAATGTAAACTCGTAGGCGCCCAAGGACATAGGACCACGGCATCCTTCCCAACTCCTTTATTTTCATAAGAATGAATTTCGAGGTTTAGTAGCCTGTCACCGAAATTGGCATGGAGCCTTTGAGTCTGGGCGTATGAAAACGCTGAGATCCAAAGGCTCCTGGATTCGAAGACTGAGAAACTACTTTTCGTCCGCAGAAAGGATAGTGGCGGTTTTTATAAAATCAAGATTCGGGAATTCCTTTTCCAGGTATACATTGCCTTGCATTTGGGCTTGAGTCTGAGATTGTGGTTCGCCAGGCTTTGCGCCATACTTGTTATAGAGCGACTCAACGATATTCATGCCCTTAGTCACCTTGCCGAAAGGCGCAAAACCATCTTTGTCCAGCCTTGAATTGTCGCCGAAATTAATGAACACCTGAGTCGTGCGTGTATTCGGCCCTCCCATTGCGAAGGTTATAAATCCCCGTGTGTTTGAATGTTTTGGTGGATCATCCTTGATTTGAGCCGGCCGCCATGCAGCCATCACCTTCGGGTTACCGTTAATTCCGAACTGCACCATGAAACCTTCAATATTTCTATAGAACTTGCAGTTGTCGTAAAAGCCGTTCTTGACGAGGTTGTAGAATCGGTCCGCCCCAATCGGCGCCCAGTCTCTGGTAACCTCGACGATAAACTCGCCCTTGGATGTGTCAAATTTAACCTTGTACTTATCCGGTGCCTGTTCGTTCAGACTCGCAGGATTCAGAAGCTTTTCCATATTAACCTGCGCCACGGCCGATCCGGCAACCGCGGCCACCAACATTGCAACTATGGTTATCAAAGCCAGTGCTTTCAAACGCATCGAAATTCTCCTTTTCATGAAAATAATGGATTGCTCCAAAAACTAAAAGTTTCCGTCGGGTCGCCCCAAAACTCAAGCGAAAAGGATGAAAACAGGATAATCCCCGGAAACGTCACCGTCCTCGGCGGCATACAGCTGTTCTGTGGCTTGACAATGCCCGTGGAATGTGGAGAATGCCAACACAATTGACAGAATGGGCAAATGCCCTGAAACTGAGAGGCGAAAGAGAGTAAGGCATGGCTCAGGATCTAGGTGCGGTGTCGTTCAGGGTCTTTCTGGCGTTTGCCTTGGCCCTGTCCGGAGGCGTGATCAGTTCATTGACGCCCATGACGCACTCGAAGCTCTGTCGCCTGATCAGTTTTGCGGCTGGAACACTCCTGGGCGTCACGCTTTTTTCGATCATCCCCGAAATCTATTACGCGCTACCTGTCTGGCAACTCGTGCTCGGGTTGGCGTCGGGATATGTCCTTTTCTGGCTGATCAGCCGATATGTTTTTCACGTCTGCCCAGCCTGTGCCGCCAGCCACTTTGACGAAGCCACGACGCACCGTTTCAGCGAAATCGCCACGGCCATGGTCATCGCTTTAGGGTTGCACAGCACCATGGATGGACTCGCGCTCGCCCTGAGCAGGGAATCCAATCTGTCCGGAGGCCTCGATCTTTCGCTGCTCCTCGCGATATGCGTGCACAAGGTGCCGGAAGGGCTGGCGCTGTGTGCACTGCTGTTGGCTGCGGGGCTGGGTCGCTGGAAGGCGTTGATCTGGGTTGCTGCCGTGGAGGCAACGACGCTGTTGGGCGGAGCGTTCGGATTGTGGGCGGCCCCTCAAATCGCCGGGCGCTGGCTGGATACGGTTATTGCGCACGTCGGCGGTGGATTCATATTCCTCGCCATTCATGCGGTGTTCGGGGAGCTTATGAAACACAGCCGAGCGCGCGTCCTGGCAAATTTCGCAGCAGGCATCGTGCTGATCGCCGCCCTGAATTTTGTATTGAGGTATCTATAATTCCAATTCGTTTTGACCTGCGGTTTTTCGAAAAAGGAGACGCACAATGCGGATGAAATTGTTTGCTGTCGCTTTGATCCCGTTGCTTCTGGTTGTTCTTACAGCTTGCCAGCAGCCTGTTTCTCAGGCTCCTGCCCCGGAGAAGCCCGCCGCGAAGAGCACCTGCGACCGTGCCTGTCTGGAAAGGTTTGTCGATCAGTACATGGACGCGATGATGAGCCACGAACCGAATCCGGCGCTGTTCGCCAAAAACTGCCGATTCACGGAAAACGGCGTGCAATTGCAGTTGGGAGAGGGCCTCTGGGCCAGCATGATCGGCAAAGGAACGTATAAATTCTACGTTCCCGACATCGAAACGCAGCAGGTCGCCTTTATGGGCACTGCCCGGGAAGAAACGCAAACGCCCGGAGTGGGGAATCCCGTCGCCATCGCGCTTCGATTGAAGATCCAGGACGGTCTGATCGCCGAGGCGGAGCAGATTGTCGTGCGGCCGGAAGCCAACCTGTTTGACCCGACGCGCAAGGTTCCCCCGTCGGCCGCCGAGAACATCGAAAAAATGGGCGCACCGCACCCGATTTTTACCGAGGTGATTCCCGAAGCGGAGCGTCCCTCGCGCGAAGAGATGATCAAGACCGCCAATTACTATTTCTCCGGGATGCAGAAGAACGACGGCAAAGGTTTTTATCCTTTTACCGACGACTGCGATCGTTATGAGAACGGCGGCCGGGCGACCAATGTCCCTCTGAAGCCGGGCCAGAAGAAACCGGACCCCAAAAAGGAACTGGTCTATTCAGGCGCATGGAGCTGCAAGGAACAGTTCGAATCCGGCCTCATCCATTTCGTGACCCGGATTCGCGACCGGAGATTCGTGGCCGTGGATCGCGAACGCGGCATCGTATACAGCTTCTGCTTCTTCGATCATGCGGCCGGCAAAACCCGGTATTTCAAATCGCCCGATGGCCGGGATGTCGTCTCCGGACCGACGGAGCCGTGGACCTGGCAGATCGCGGAACTGTTCAAAGTCGAAAAAGGCAAGATCCGTCGGATTGAGGCCATCCTGCAACGGTGTCCCTACGGCATGAATGCAGGCTGGAGCACATACGAGAAGGGCATGTCGGACGAAATACAAATCATAAAGTAATTACGAATTACGAGTGACGAATTACGAGAGCAAACAACCGACCTAAATGAGGGCTGCATTGTGAGATATATGCAGCCCCCTGTTGCGGTCTATGGTTCAATTCGTAATTCGTAATCCGTCATTCGTAATTTTGCCCAGCCGGGCTGCCGCTTCTTCGCGGAGCTTGAACTTCTGGATTTTGCCGCTGGCCGTCATCGGAAATGAGTCGGCGAAAAAAATGTGTTTGGGGATCTTATAACGCGCGATCTTGCCGCGGCAGAAGTCCTGGATCTCGCCGGCTTCCAGGGCCGTTCCGTCGTGTAGCTGCACGAACGCCGCCGCTTCCTCGCCGTATTTCTCGCTGGGAACCGCTACAATCTGAACGTCCCGGATATTGGGGATGTCGCGCAGGAAATCTTCCACTTCTTTCGGGTAAATGTTTTCGCCGCCCCGGATAATGACGTCTTTCAACCGGCCGGTGATCCGGATAAACCCGTTTTCCTCCTCGAGGGCCTGATCTCCTGTCCGTAGCCAGCCGTCGGCGCTCAGAACTTCTGCTGTCTGATCCGGCATCTTGTAGTAGCCCTTCATTGTGTTGTAGCCGCGCGAGCAAAGCTCTCCATGCTGTCCGGGAGGGAGCGTGGCGCCCGTTTCGGGGTTGATGATCTTCACCTCTACGCCGTCAAAGGCTTTCCCCACGGTCGACACGCGAACATGAACAGGGTCGTCCGTCCGCGTTTGAGTGATCCCTGGCGATGCTTCGGTCAATCCGTAGACGATCGTGATTTCGTGGCAGTGCATTTTATCCATGACCTGCCGCATCACCGGTTCGGGACAGGGAGAGCCGGCCATGATCCCCGTTCGCAGCGATGTCAGGTCGAACATATTGAACATGGGATGCGTCAGTTCGGCGATGAACATCGTGGGCACGCCGTAGAGGGCTGTGCAGCGCTCCTTCTGCACGACGGCGAGCACCATCAGCGGGTCGAACGATTCCAGCGGAAGGACTGTTGCTCCGTGCGTGAGAACAGCCATGACGCCCAAGGTAATACCGAAACAGTGGAAAAGCGGTACGGGCAGACAGAGGCGATCCTGCGACGTGAATTTCTGGCGCTCCCCGATGGAGAATCCGTTGTTGATGATCCCGTAGTGCGTGAGCATGACGCCCTTCGGGAAGCCTGTGGTTCCCGATGTGTACTGCATATTCACGACATCGTGGGGGTCCAGGCTCTTTTGGGCCGCTTCCAGCTTCTCCTGGCTGACGGAATCAGCGAACTCCATGACTTCGGAGAAACTGTACATCCCGCGGTGCTGGCGGGGTCCCATATAAACGACCGATTTCAGGAACGGAAAACGGGCGCTCGCTAATTGCCCCTTGGGCATGGTTTTCAATTCGGGAACCAGGTCGTACAACGCCTGCACATAATCGGTGTCGCGGTAACCGTCAATCAGGAACAGGACTTTCATGTCCGATTGCTGCATTACATATTCGAGTTCGGATGGGCGATAGCTGGTGTTGACGGTGATGAAAACCGCGCCGATGCGTGCCGTGGCATAAAATACAATCAGCCAGTCCGGGACGTTGGTTGCCCAGATACCGACGTGGTCTCCCTTGCCGACTCCCAGCGCGAGCATTCCCTTCGCCAGCCGATCGACCCGGGCGTTCAATTCGCGGTAGGAGTATTTCAGGTCTCTGTCGGAATAAATCAGCGCATCGTGGTCCGGATGCTTGCGAGCCATTTCTTCGAGCAGGTCGCCAACGGTACAATTGAAGAATTCCACCACTTTGTCCTCCAAACAAACCTGCTATCTTGCCCTTTGACCCGGGCATCATGCAAGCATGTTTTTTCACGGAGCGATCGGTGGTGCTGCTCAAAAGACGATCCGAAAATCCTGCAATTTCCAGGAGCGTCGCGGTCTCGGCGGGTAGTTCGGCCACGCAAACAGCCGGTGGGCGAATACAATGCATTTTGTTGAGAAGCGGCATTGGGATGCCAGGGTTTTCATTGCAGGGCGGCAGGGGCGCAGACCAGGATTTCCCCCTTGCCAAGCCCGGATGTGTCTCCCGAGTAGCGTTGGACCCGGTAGTTCCATTTTGGGCCCAGGTCGGGCATGCCCGAGTCGCGCAGCTGCCTGAGAAGCAGGCGCACGAAATCGGGTTCATACGTGCAGGCATAGATAAACGTCGGCAGGAGTTTGAGCGGTTCCATCGCGATAATCGTGCCTCTCGACATCCACGCACCCGTTCGGATTCCGGCTTTGCCGCATAGGAAAAGCGTGCCTCCCCGCATCTGGAGCCCGGCGAAATCGCCTACGGGTCCCCGAATGCAGATGAGGCCGCGCCGCATGCGCATGGCGACCTCGATCCCTGCGGCCCCGTCGATCAATATCGCCCCGCCGCGCATGCCCTTCAGACTGCCGCGATATGCTGCGCCCACCTGCCCGCCCGCATTTCCATGGACATGAATCGCTCCGCCGCTCATTTCGGCGCCGAGCCAGTCGGCCGCATTCCCGTGAACGATGATGGACCCGCCGGACATGGATGCCCCAAGATGCATGCCTGCATTACCATGGATGACGATGCTTCCCGCCGTCATGCCGTGCCCGATCAGTTTCACCTTCGCGAGATTTCCCTGAAGTTCCAGGCAGCGGCTCCGCTCTCCTTCCACATCGAAGAAATCGCTCAACGGAAAACGGCGGCTGCCGAGCAACACCGGCAGCTTCAGAATCTCATCCCGGGACAGGCTGCCGACCACATCGGGTGACAGCACTTCAGCCTCGAGCGGCAGCTGAAGCACTTCCTTGAACCGCAGCCGCACCGATCCGTTTGCGCCGCCTTTCTCCTGCGAACCGCCGAATAGGATCGTTGATTCCGTCTTTGCCGCCGACTCACTCAATCTCTTGTCCCTCGCATTTGGAGCGCATCTGCCGCCACCGGAGAACGCCGGCTGGAAAGCCTGGCATTGATCATTGCCTGGATGCGTTTGATGACCTGCTCATCCGTCGGATACGGAGACTGCAGAGCCGGCCGGAGTTGGAAGGGGACTTCGTCCATGCGATACACGGTCCCCGGAGCGCAGATGCCGGTCGGAGCCGTCGTAATGTGCACGCGCGCCAGGCGGCTTGTGTGAGTGATCTTAGGATCGAGCACGATCGTGGGCACGCGTTTCAAATGGTCAATTGCCGGGCCGGGCATCGTGGCGCCCGGATCCGCCGCAAGCACCATGACGGCGTCGACATCGCCGCGTACCAGCAGATCGACGGCGGTGAACTCGCCCGGATTATATCGCGGATATCCCCGGCTGAAGTCGATGCCAAAGGGATACGCCGTCATCCAGGTGGTTACCGCATCGGCGCCTGTAACGTTCCCGTGGCCGCGAAGAGGCATCGCTACAAAGCGCGTGAATTGCGTCATCTCCACTCCCAGGGTCAGCAACGCCGATGCATTCATATACTTGCCGCGCGTCATGGTGACGCCCATCCCGAAGAAGATGGCACCGAATCGGGCGCGCTTCATGCGATCCACCAGGTCCTGCAGCTGTTCAAGCGTGAGACCGGTTTCCGCAAGGCTTTCGGCGTTGATGCGGCGCCCCTTGATCAGGGCCCGCAGCGCCGTGATCACTTCAAAGTCCTTGCCCGGACGGATCTGCAGGAAGATATCCGCGACGCGAACGCTGGGAGTGCGGCGGACGTCGACCACGACCATCGTCCGACCTTTGCGCCCGTTCGGAACGAACATCCCCTTCGGCATCAGGGAATACCGTGTGAGGTGCCGCGGATGACACTCCGCCGGGTTCGCCCCCCAGAAGATCAAGAGGTCCGCTCTATTTTTGATCTCACCGAGCGTCGCGGCGGGCCGGCCTCCCAACTGGGAGGCTATTTCCGTGGGGCCGTGTCAAAGGGAAGAATGGCTGTCGATGGCTCCTCCGAGGCTCTCTGCGAGCGTCACTGCTGCGCGCTGGGCTTCGCACGTCAAGTTGCTGAGGCCGTAGATAAAGGGATAGCCGGCGTTCGTGAGATGATCCGCCGCCGCTTGCAGTGCCGATTCGAGCGTTGCTTCTTTCCCATCGATGAGTGCAGCCGGGTAGCATGCCTCGGCCGTGTGGTATTTGAACCAGGATTCCCCCAGGCTGCATGCATTTTTGGCTTTGATGATCCGCGACCCTTCCGTGTGCAGTTCGATGTCGTCACAGGCACAGCCACAGAAAGTGCACACGGCATGAGGCACAACGGTCATTGCAGGTTTCTCCATTTCATCGCCGATCGATCACCGCTTGCCCGCACGGGGCTTCAATCTGAATGCTCATCCCAAAACCCCGCCGCGCCAGCTGCCGCGGATCCGTAGTGGAACCCAGAGATCGCTCTCAACAGGCTCCCACGCAACGGCGTTCCGGTTATCGAACGGCTTTGACAATTCATCCCGGAGTTCTTCTGTTTCCGGCTGTTCTCGATCCGAGGATCGCAATATTGCCATGGGTGCTCTGCTCCCTCTAGGTTGTGAGCGGTTGATCGCCAGGTTGATCCGCAGACTCGACTTCCACTTCCAGACCCTTTTGCGTCGGCATGCCGGTACCGTCGGTATTTCCACCCATCAATGCCGTAGTCGGGGGGCCGTAGAGGGCGAAAACGACTCCCTCCGGAAGATCCGCCGGGATACATTGAAACAGCGCGGTGCCCCATTCGCTGCGCACACGCACGCGCATTCCCGGTGATAATCCAAGTCCGGCCAGATCCGACTCGTTCATCTCCAGCGTGCCCACCATCTTCCGGTACTCATCCGTGTCCTTCCCGATATTAATGTACCGCCCCTGGTTCAGGGACCGTCCGGAAATAAACGTCAAAAACATACGAACCTCTTTCTTTCCTTGCTATTTTGCTTGATTATAATCGGTTTTGTAATTCTTTTTTCTTATTACAAGGAGATTGCTCTATGGCTGAATCCAGAAAAGCCGGAGGTACAAACAAAAAGGTTTTGAGGCGTGATTTTTTGGCCGGTGGCGGAGCGGCGATCGCGGCAGGCGCGCTGGCTGCAGGAGTCTCTCAATCCGCGGCGGCGGCATGGGCGCAAACGCCCGCACCCGCGGGGGCAAAGCCTCCCTACGCGGCGTCGGAAGGGTATCTCGTTTACGACAGCCGGCTGTGTCTCGGCTGTCAGAGCTGCATGTATACCTGCTCCATGACGCACGAAGGAGAAGGGAACCTTTCACTTTCGCGAATACAGATCATCCGGGATGCTCCCTCATTCACGAAGTATCCCTATGACATCGTGATGTCTGTCTGCAGGCAGTGTGTCTCTCCGTTGTGCGTCCAGAATTGCCCGACGGGCGCCTGCCATGTCGATGCGGCCCACGGCAATGTCCGAAGGATCGACCAGTCGAAATGCATCGGCTGCAAAAGATGCATCAACTCGTGTCCTCAAAGACCGCACCGAACGGTCTGGAATCCGGCGAAAAAGAAGTCGTCCAAATGCGATCTTTGCGCGGATGCGCCCTACTGGAGTGAATCAGGCGGGCCTTCCGGCAAGCAGGGCTGCGTAGAAGTATGTCCGGCCAAAGCACTCAAAATGGTCAAAGAAGCCCCTCCGCAAACCGATGTTGCCGGCTATGACGTCAACCTGTACCAGGCACCCGCGGCGGCGAAGAAGGAAGGAGGATCGCTCTAATGACAAACGGATACGCAGGAAAAATCTTAAGGGTCAATCTGTCTAAGAAGGCCGTCAGCACGATCGACACCGCCAAATATGAGCAATTCGGGGGTGGGGCGGCAATGGGCGCGGCCATTTTCTGGGATCTGGCCGTTGCCCCCGGCGAATGGGATCTGCAGGACGCTTTCGATCCAAGGAATGTTGTGTCCCTGATGACCGGCCCTCTCGCGGGTACAGGAGTTCCCGGTGCCGGCAGGACAAGCGTAACGGGCGTAACGCCGGAAGCATTTCCCGTAAACTGGTTCGGGCGATCCAATTTCGGCGGCAGGTTCGGCAACGCTCTGAAAACCGCCGGATGGGACGGTATCGTCATAGAAGGAAAGGCGGACAAGCCGGTCTGGATCAACGTCGTCAACGACAAAGTCACCATCGAAGTCGCCGATGAATTGTGGGGAGTGAATACCTACGAGACGCAGGCCAAGATTACTTCGATGGTGGGCGGCAGGACGAGGTTCGGGGACGAATGGTTCCAGATAGGGAACGAATACACCACTGCAAGACCGCAGATCGTCTGCATCGGCCCGATCGGAGAGGCAAAAGCGAAAGTCGCTTCCCTGGTTCACGGCAGCGGCATCAGCGCGCGCACGGGAGGATTCGGAGGCGTCTTCGGGGCCAAGAACCTGAAGGCCATCAGCGTCACGGGCACAGGCGGCGTGAAGGCGGCGGATCCCAAGGGGGTTGTGGATACGAGGCTCTGGCACATACGGGAATTTCCCAGGCCCTACAAAGCCAAGCCCGGGTTGGCTTCGTGCATGCCGTGCCTCAATTGCGACCGGAGACGCGGATCCTATCACGCCGGCGAAACCATGTGCGTGGATCAATATTGGTATAACGGACACGGCGACGCGCTTCAGGATCTGGGCTCCGAAATGGTCATGAAATACGGGCTCAGCGCCTGGGGAGGGCACTTCTCGGGTATGGCCATGTTCGTATCCGATGTGCCGGGCGCTCCGGAACTCTTTAAACACAAGGTACCGGTCGAGCCGGGACTGGGCTGGTATATCAAATATCTTTATGATCAGGGCGTTCTGGGTCCAGGAAAGAAAATCGACTCTTACCCGCTGCAGATGGAGCAAATTGACGAATTGAGCTTCCGCGAAGCCTTTCTGGACGCGATCGCGAGACGCGTGGGCATCGGAGACGCTCTTGCGGAGGGCCTGCTGGATGCTGCCAAGAAATGGGGCAGGCTCGAGGAAGATCAGCGATCCGGCGCGCTGCGGTCCCCGGCATGGGGAAGCGTCTATCACTGGACGCTGCCCGGCGTAGAATGGGCATACAGCGACCTGTTTATGACCGGCGATCCTTCCTGGCACGGATTCTTCGCTCTAGGCAACAAAATGGGCAACGGCCCGGCAGCGCTCGGAGAACCTCCGGTGCCTTATGGCGTGGATAAAATGATTGAAATCATTGCCACGAAAACAATTCCCTATACCGGGGATCCCATGATGTTTAATTATGCCTGGAAAGGCGAGGAGGCCAGGAGAACGGGGATCTACTCGCAGCACAAGGCCAAGCAGGTGGCATGGACGCGGCATTTTGCAGGATTCTGGAATGAATCCATGGCCTTCTGTGAAATGATGCTGCCGGTTTTCTTCAATACGGCGAGGCCCGATTATGTCGGTCCCAGTCCCGACGTGGAGCTCCGCTATTATCAGGCAGTTACCGGAAATAAAATTTCCTTCGCGGACACCATGGAGATCGGCCGAAAAGGCTGGACTCTGGAGCGCGCCATCCGCGTGATGCAGGGACGTAAAAGGGACAATGAAAAGTTCACGCCGTTTATGTATAAGCCGGGAGCGACGGCGATGAATTTCCAGGGCGGCGTTCCGGTCTACGAAAACGGGAAATGGAGCTGGCAGGACAACGCGGACATGTATTTTGACCACGACGGCGTGGAACTGTTCAAGAGTCATTTCTACAAGCTGGAAGGATGGGACGACAAGAATGGCTGGCCCACGCGAAAGACCCTGGAAGATTTCGGCCTCAAGCACGTTGCAGATACGATGGCGAGCAGGGGCAGGCTGGGCGTTTAAGCCGATATACCGCGTAGACATGTTTCATTCGGTGGAGCAGGAAAAGAGAATCTTCGAAGAACTCGAGATCATGCGCTCGGGGAAAGCCAGTGACAGGAGTCTCTGCCATTACGGGAACGTTTCGTGCGTGAGATGCTGCCTCCCTCACATCGGGGGAGATGCGTGCCTGGCGGATTCCGGAGCGGAGAAAACCGATCTGCCCGCTGAAGGCAGCCCTCCAAATCGTCCCGGATCTTCAAACAGATATCTTGGCCCACACGATATCGTGATGAAGTTTAAAAACTTCAACCCCCTGAAGGATCCTCAAATCGAGGCCTCGCAGTACGAGGATTGTTTCGCGGATGTCGGAAGAACAGAGATGGAGAGGCGGTTCTCGGATAGAAGAAAGCTGTTTCTCGAAATGTATGACCGGGAGCGGCCGGTACAATCGCTGCGTCATTATATGAAGGCGGCGCAAAGAAATGAGGGGTACAAGTATCAGCCGCCGGCAAGCGCGGGACCCGCTTCGATGTTTATCGGGGGGGCGGTTTCAAGAGAGCGCTCTCAAAAAGGCGAGTTGCCGGAGTGTCAGCTATTGGGATTTGTTGATGGTAACGGGAGTGTCGGCTGCATGGCCCATCCTCGGGCGGAAACATCTCGAGGCTACGACGGACGCGACCGGGTGGGTTTTTTCCATCATACCGGTTGCTGCGAAAGCGTCGGCTGTGAAGCGAGCAGGGAATTTCAGTTCCTGAGCTCTTCCGCAATGAAGATCTTCGACCGGGCAGTCGACGGAATGTCCTGGTATGAGTACAGCAGGCACGCAACATCCGTGCTCGTTTACTACCTGAGAGGTTTTGACTGCTTATTGCAGAAGCTTGACGCCAGAGGGCTGCTCGAGACGCTAACGCTCGAGCAGCTTGTCGCGTTCACAAATTCTCTCTACGACGGATGGCCGCTGAGAAGATCCGGCCGAAGCACCCATCATTCTCCGATTCCTGCTTCCGTCCCCATGAACGCTCTGGACATACTCTTAACGGACATTCCTCTGGCTGAGAGAATTATGTACATCGCTCTCGATACTTTGGTCCTGCAGGATCAATTTGCAGCCCGATTGCTGCAAGCCAGAGACCATGTTGAGAGCCGCATGGAAAAATCGAGCTGTCTTTTCTTATAGGTCTTCTCGTACAAGGGGGGCACTCCGCCGTCAGCCGTGATGACTCGATGTTTGAAAGATCATCGGCCGTTACGCTTGACGAGCTCGTCCGGCTCACGACCCTGCTCGATGAGTTGAGGCGCTGCTTTGAGCGAATCCGAGTTGGTCCCCGTCCACAGAACCTCCGCCGTGGCGGTAGTCCTAGGGTAAAAATTATGCGGCATTAGGTGAGAACGCCGGCCCTTCCGGGAATTCCGGCCGGGTTCAGCTTCGCATATCCAGATAAACAGGATCACTCGAGGACGCTTCCTCGAAATACACCGTGCCGTTAGCCGTCAACAGGTTCCGACACAACAACACCAGCCATGCCGCCACGATGATGGCGTAAAAACAGATCAGGCTGGAGATATCCTCCATCAGCCAGGTCTCGAGCTTCGTGGCCGCCAGTAGATAACCGGCGAAGCCGAACATATAGATCGGCCATAAAAGGACTCTCTGTGCCCCCCCCGGCAGATAGGAACATGTGAAGGGTATCTTCGAGAAACCGCGGAACAGAAGTTCCATGACAATTAAGGACAATGCGATTCCATAGAAAATGTGCAGCAACACCGTGCGCCAATCCCAGATCGACAAATAACAGATCCCCGAGATTACGAACAGAGGAAGGATGAACACTCCGAACACAAATATTCGGGCCGCTCGAAGCTGACGCTTGATTTGCTGTTGCGGGGACAGCCTGAAAACCCAATTCGCTTCCAGGTCGACGGGGACGGCAAAGGTCACTTTCATTCCTGCCAGTAGGATGAACGCCATCAGCCGCGGCGCCAGCAGAAGCATCTCATTCCGTTGAATGGCGTCAACCAGCGTGTGGATATGGATGTGGAACGCCGATATCAACACCATGGCGGATACGGAAATTGCAATCGCCAGGAAAAATCCCAGATAAAGGATGTGCTGGGAGCTGCGGAACAGCGTTTGCCCAACAAAATGAAATGTCGCCCTGTCCTCAGGCCTGCCTATGAAAAAGCGGTCCAGCAGAATATTGCCGACAGACTTGATCCCGGCCTTTCGCGGGGAACTTCCGGGTTCGTGTTCCAGGCTGCTTTTTACGAATCTCTGATAGCATATCGCATACGCGAGAGTGCTGAAAGTTCCGGCTATCCCCAGGGCGAGGAGGGCGCGACCCGCCAGGTGCAGCATGACCGGGTCCCGCGATCCCAGAAGTGTCTCATACATCCCGACAAACCAAATCGGTGGATACAATCGAGCCAGAGGACCGATGCCGGAAATGGACTGGTCAATGGATCTCACTCCGGAGAAGGAAAAAAGACCGAACAAAAGCAGCATCAAACAGATGAAACGAATCTTGCGCGATAACGACAACGCGATTCGTGATGGGAACAACGTCAGGAGAATCCCCTGCAACGCAATCGTTGAGAGAAATATGAATGCATTGCCCAGGATAACGGTCAACGCGTGACACGCGATATATCGGAGGCCGTAAAAAAACGGTGCGCTATCCACAAGGATCGCGTTCGGCAGAAGAACGGCCGGACACGCGTTGACCGCCACGATAAAGGTCAACAGGAACAGGATCAGGGCGGTCATTTTAGCGGAGAAAATCGTGCGGGTTCGAATGGGCAGATGCGTGAGGATCAGATAATCTTTCCGGTCGGGTAATAACGTTTCCCACTCGTATACTGCGATGAATCCCAGCAGAATCATCGACAGGGACAGGAAGAATATTTTGTCCGAAAGCACGGCCTTCTGAAACTCGGCGGTCGGCAGATGATATTTGATGAAGGCGTACTTGGGACACTGCTCCATGCACCAGAACGCGCCTGGAAACAACAGGCCGGCCAGAATTCGTATCTTCAGGGCATTTTTTTGAACGGGATCGAATTGCGGCGTTGAAATCGCTTCCAAGTCGAAAAAGCGCCAGAAGAAGTGTTTCACGAGATGCTGATGCTGGCTGTCCGGATCCGGCTTGTACATCATCGCCCCATGTACAAAACTAGTTCTGAATCACTTCGACCATTTGCCTTGCGATCTGTTCCGTGTCTTCCTGCTGCACGAGTTGTATAAAAATATCTTCCAGCGATGGAAGCTGCATCAGGCTCCTCAAATTTTCTATCGAATCGTCCGCGACAAGGTCTCCCCTGTATATCACGAGCACGCGGCTGCAGATCTTTTCCACAATTTCCAGGACATGCGAACTGTAGAGTATGACCTTGCCCTGCGCGGCCAGCGATCTGAGGAGATTTCTGACAATGAGGATGGATGAGACGTCGAGCCCGGATAGCGGCTCATCCAGGATCAGGATGTCCGGGTTATGAAGCAGCGCGGCAATCATCATGATTTTCTGCTTCATGCCTTTGGAGTAAGACGAGATCGGCGAATGTTTCTGAACGCTCAGCAAAAACAGCCGCAGCAGCTCGTCAATTTTCAGATTTAGCTCTTTTTCGGGAATGGATCGGAGGCGTCCGGCCAGCTGGAGATACTCCCGGCCGGAAAGGTGCGTGTAAAGAAGCGCTTCTTCCGGCACGTAACCCAGCCTGGTTTTGTATTCGATCAGGTGTTTTTCAACGGGGATGCCTTCGAACAAAATCTCGCCGCTGGAAGGACGGAGCAGGCCGACAAGCATTTTTACGGTCGTGCTTTTGCCGGCTCCATTCGGGCCCAGATACCCGACGATGTCGTTCCGCTGGATCTTGAAACTTACTTCCTTTACCACCGCTTTCCTGTTGTAGTACTTCGTGAGCAGTCGCGCTTCTAGCATAACGACCTTTCAATCAACGGTGCAGGATTGAGTTTTTCACTCGATTGCCAATAGCTTAGACACCTTTACGAATAATCTGGACTATTTTTTTTGTATGGGATTGCCGGGCTCGGGATATGTCGCAATCATAAACGATCATCCATGATTAGAAATCCCCCCGGCCGGCTTATGGCCTGGGATCTGATTGCATGCCGCAAATTGCCTCTTCAGCGTGCGTCGCGAACGGCTTCACTAGCGAACCTCGATCAGGGGTTGTATCAACTGAAAAACCAGCGGGATCAATGATATTAATGCCAGCAGGGGAAAGACGTACCAGGCTGCGCGGCTGAACGCCGATGGGCCTGCGACTCGTCCTATCCTTATGGCTCGATCCTCCATGGGGGCGCCGATAAGAACTATTCCCAAAAGGGCGGTTAAACAGGACGCAAGGAAAAATGCCAAAGCCCCAGCCACCTGAGGTATGCCTCCCATGCCCTCAGTCATGCCAAATAGCATCTGGATGATCCCCAGCAAGGAACCAATAAGCCCCATGGCGGCAAAAGAAGTGGATAGAGTCGACCCTGAACCCCGCATAAACAGCGTCATCGCTATCATCCCTCCGAGAACCACGAACACAGCCGGCTTGATCGCGATCAAAAATTCTATGCTGTGAAGAGGGAAAGACCATGCCCAAAGCGATACAATCAGAACGTACCCAACTACGGAGCCCAGCCTCCAAAAATGGCGCCCGCTTGCCATAGATGTTTGTTCTGCGGCCGGCGCTGATGGCCGACTCGGCAATTTTCCAACGAGTTTCCAGCAGGGGATAAAACAAATCACTGCCAATAAAATGCCATAGAGCGTAACCAACAGGTACTGTGCCAATCCCTTATTGATCACCTGCGGGGCGGCGACGGGTTGCGTCCTAAGAGACATGAAGAACATCACAAAATTCAGAATGCTGCGCAATACACCCGCAATCCAAAAACTGCGGCCGGCAGCTTCCCAGAAACATGCCGAGCTTTTGATATCTGTTTCATTTCCGGGAGATGCCACGGCATCTCGGAGCGCTTGCCGGATTTCAGTCCCCGGGAAACTGATCATCACCAGCGCTATCCCAAGCACCAGTACAAAGAGAAACCCGGTTGGATCGACGAGATTGACCGGTTTTCCCGACTGGACCACGCCCAGCGCAACTATCGCCAGGATCAAAATCCATGCCGGGATCATCAAAATTTTTTTCGTGGCACTCATGGATGACATGACATCCTCCTTTTCGGACTGAGCCGAATCCTAATAATCCTGCTGTCTCACTTCCGGTGAATCGGGAACGAACAGTTCCTGGGGGATTGGCCTATTCCATTGAAACCGGACCTCTTCCAGGCAGTCCCGCTTTTTGCCCGTCCGGGATGAATCCGGCAGATATTTATTTAGCTTTATTGGAAGACCTGTCTTCGCGTCGAGTGACATTTCGATAGCCTGCTGATCTTCGTGTCCAACGAACAGCAGCTCACCCGGCTGCGCGTCACTCTGACGGTCAGCCTGCTTCAATCCATATCCCTCCATGCGCTGTGCCAAAATCGAAGGGGTCAGGAATTCCGTGGGCGGTTGCCATTCGGGGGGCAGGGCGCTGATTGCCATCGAGCGCACTTCCCCGTTGTTGTCGACTACTGAAGCAGTCTCCTTTGAAATCCACATCATCCGCCTCGCGTCTTTGGCAGAATCCATATCTATGCGCGTGATGCCGGAGGCGTTCCAGCACACACGATATCCGATAGTCTCTTCCCCAGCGTTCCGTTTCAGCACCGCGCAATCCATGGACGTTGCGCGAGACAGGCTCCCGGACACGGCTGCCATTACGGCTAAGCGCTCCATAGAATCCGCCAGGACGCTAGGACCTCCCCCAAGCTGCATTACGACGCCCAGGACCAACAGGAGCACCGAGGCATACGCGAGAATCTCCTGCCGGAACGCCATGCACGCTCTTAGCCAGCGATCGGTCCAATGGAGCGTTGCGTCGCTGTTCGCCAGGACTTCATGCGCGGCCCTCAGAACCCGGTCGTGCAGGTCAGGGGAGGGAGGGGCGAGCCGGTAATTATCGAGCTCTCTCGTGATTCGCTGATCTTGCTCCCTGGAATTCTTCGTTTTCATTTTGATCACCTGTCAGCACTTGCCGCAATTTCTCAATTCCATACCGGAAACAGCTGGCAGCCGTGTTTTCGGAAATGCCCAGCAGTGAGCCAATTTCCCGGAGGGTTTTGTCCCGATAAAACTTCAGCACAAGCACGGAACGCTGTTTTTCCGGCAATCCCGACAACCCTGCAACCAGTTTTTGGATCCGATGCTCATCCGGCGGCGTCGACTGGGCCGGAACGAGCCAGTCGGGCACCCACTCAGCGCTGTCTCGCATTCGCCTGTTTCGTTTGAGGCGGTTCAGAGCGACATTCCGAGCCAGCTGGAACAGATAAGGCTTCAGCCGCCGAGCCGATGCCACGGACGTCCGTTTTCTCGCGATGGTAACGAAGACCTCCTGCAATGTGTCTTCCGCATCGTTCCGCGAACAGTGGATCGCCGCAAGATAACCCAGCAGGTCAGAAGCGTATTCCGACCAGATCATCTCCAGTGCAGCCGGATCATCGGCTGCAAGACGCGATCGAATCTCGTTGGCAACGAATTCCGGATCCAAATGGAGTCCTCCGCTTCTTCGTTGACTATGACAACCGAATCTTCCGGATTTGTCTACTTTTGGCGAATTTATTTCTGGCCTGGAGCCTTAAAGGTGTCCCCGCAAAGCAGATCTACAATAGCGCTGAAGAGTTTTGACTTTACGGTATTGCGATGCGGCGCTCGTGTGATATAGCGGGCGATTACTTCAAAGCCATTGCTGCTGGGGCGGAGATTTACGGAGGGTGATGCGGAGATCTGGCGGGTTTCATACTGCTCCGTAACGTGTTGCCATTCCTTGGCCGCATCGGCGGTATCCGCCTGCGTCTCGCGCTCAATGATCTCCCGAATCTTTTGCACCGCCTCAAGATGATCGCCTTCCGGTGGCAAGGGGACATGAATCTCATCCCACAGCCACTGGCCGGTTGTCGAGAAGTTGAAATAGTGGTGCTCCATGGCGAAACTGTTGGAAAAGGAAACACGGCGCCCGGTGGGATGGCCGATGTCGGTCCAATTGCCAAGTTCGAGCAACACCGTTTTGAGCAGCCCGATCTCGACAACTTCTCCCGAAACGCCCTCGATTTCAACCCAATCACCCACGCTGATCCCCTTCTTGCCCATCAGCGTGAACCACCCGAAAAAGGCAACAATGAAATCCTTCATCACCACGGCGAGGCCGGCGGTGACGATGCCGATCGCGGTGGAAAGCTGTGAAGGGGGGCCGAATAAGATAAGCAGAATCAGAAGAGCTGCCGCCACCTGGAGCGTGATGCGGGTGATCACCCGCAGTTGATGGAGGCGCCGCCGATCCGTTTGGCGAAGCACTTTAGGGATGACACTGTTGAGCAAAACGGCTGCCAGCAATATAGCCGCGATGATAGCCAGCGACCGCATCAACAGATTCAAAACGGCGAGCCGCCGATTTTTTACGAGCCCGCTCCAGAGCCGATACACTATCGCGAGTCGTTTCGTGTCCTGAATGCGTTGGTTGAGACCCGCGTGTATTTTCCGCTGCACGGACATCAGCCGCAGGGAAGCCACCGTTGCTGCGGCGCCGGACAGGCTGGACAGTTGGCGCTCACTAGCAGGGCGCTGATCGAGCAGCATCTGGGCGTGTTTGTCGGCTTGCTGCGCCGCTGTCTGCAACTGACGATCGTACCGGCGGAGGGAGAGCCATTCCCGCAGTTGCTCGCTCAATGTTCCTGTCGCGCCGGGGCTGACATATCGGATGGTTTGATCCGCAATCTTGTCCGAAGCTTCATGCTCCTCCAGCAGGCGCTGGAGATCGGCACGTTTGTCCCCGCCTTGGCTTGCGAGTTCCTGTTGAGTATCGTCGAGTTCGTCCTGGTCGAGGTCCAGCTGCGCCCGAGCGAGATCCAGTTTCTCGTCGTCATTTTTGCTCAGCGCGTCCACTCGTTTCTTGTCCGCCTCGACGCGCCCTTTGAGTGCCGTAATACGCTCGCTTAATTGCCGCAATGGACCGGTGACGGGCAACGTGGCCTCCGTTTCGGCTTTGCGCATCGCTGCGGCAAATGCGAGGTCGAGCTCGTGATCCGCCAGGCGCCAGGCTTCGCGAGCTTGAGTCTGCTCACCAGGCACGGCGGCCAAGGAAGTCAGTTTCATAACGGTCTGCAGCAAAGTCGTGTCCACCGGTGGCCGCTCTTCAGCAGCTGACTTCTGCGGAGTGGTCGACTCACCGGTTTCGCGCGTCGAAAGATACGCAATCAGGCAGCCTGCCAGCAGGATAATCAAGATTATCGCCGGCAGATTCTTGAGTATTTTCAACCACTCCTTGTAAGCTTTCCATCCCATCTCAATTTCCTCGTTCATGGCAACATACTCCCCGGCCGGCGTTCAATGCAACGACTTGTCGCAATATAGTCTTCTCTGTTTTGTTGCGGCAGATATAATGCTGCAGCAGATTTCAGAGCAAGATGAACCGTGATGGAAGGAGGCTCGGATGAGAGTTTTAGGCATTGTCGGCAGCCCGCGCAAAAACGGAAACACCGAAATATTGATGCGGGAAGTATTGAAGGTCGCGCAGCAGGCCGGTTGCGAAACGGAAATGTTTTTGATGTCGGGGAAGCAGGTGGCGCCGTGCGACGCGTGCGGGGCGTGCTTTCAGGTCGGGGCGTGCGTGGTGAAGGATGACATGCAGGAACTGTATGCCATGATGGAGCGCGCGCAGGCTATCGTATTCGGAAGCCCGGTTTATTTCGGCAGCGTCAGCGCCCAGATGAAGGCCGCGATGGACAGGATGTTCGCATTTCTGCAGCGGCGTGCCCTGAAGGATAAGGTTGCCGGCGCCCTCGTCGTCACCCGAAGAGTGGGCGCGATCAACGCCCGATCGCTGCTGTACTCCTTTTGTATCGCCCAGGGAATGGTGGTAGCCGGCGGCGCCATTGGCTACGGACGAGAAATTGGAGACGTGTTGACCGGTGTCGGCGGCGGCATCGATATGTCTGCCGTGGAAGAGGCAAGGCTCCTAGGTTCTAACGTCGTCCAACTGGCGAAGCGCCTCGGAATGTGATTCGTCTGAAGTCGATAGCGAAATACGAACGACTACCGACTGCTTTTAGCGAATGCTGGATGAAGGGGCCCAGCCGCCGTTAATGCAAAGGACCTGGCCCGTGATGTAGCTGGCGGCGTCGGAAGCAAGAAATACTGCGGCCCCGGCGATGTCCTCCGGTTCGGCGAGGCGGCCCAGTGGAACCATGCCGGCGGTTTTGGCTTCCGCTTCAGGGTCTTTCCAGAACGGTGCATTGAAATCGGTTTTGACGATGCCGGGAGCGAGGGCATTCACCCTGATTCCGAATCCTGAAAGCTCCAGGGCGAGCTGGCGCGTGAGCATGATGATCCCGGCTTTGGAGATGGAATACGCGCCGGCTCCGGCGCCCGGAGTCAATCCAACCTGAGAAGACAGGTTGATTATGCTGCCGCTCTTTTGTTCCACCATGATCTTTCCCACTGCCTGGCAGCAGAGGTGTGTTCCTTTGAGATTGGTGTCGATGACCCTGTCCCAGCTCTCGTCACTGCATTCAATCAAGTTCTGACCGGGAATCCAGACTCCGGCGCAATTTACCAGGACATCGATATTCCCAAAAGTGTTGTGTGCCTGCACTGCCATTTTTTCAACATCTTCTCGCCGGGAAATGTCCGAGACGAGAGCGATGGATTTCGATCCGAGATTCGCAATTTCCTCTCTGGTTTTTTCCAGCAGACGGTCGTCTGCGACTATGTCGCACACGGCGATATCCGCTCCGGCCGCGGCAAGCGCGAGGGCAATCGCTTTGCCGATGCCCCTTCTGGCGCCGGTCACAATGGCGCTTCTACCTTTCAAGCAATCCTTGTCCATAGAATTCTCCGAATTTCCTCGTGTGATCCGTGTCAACCGGGATTATAATCCCTCACTTCGATCCTGATCCGGTTTGCAGATATCCGAATGAAAGCTTCACGGATCCCGGCTGAACTCCCCACAACCCGGCCGAGATCCTATTTTATGAGGAGTGAGACAATGAATCGATCTTTTTCCTCCCGTCGGTTGATCGCAGCGCTTGGATTTGTATTGATTTCCTCGGGCTTTTCCCTCTATGCCCAGCAAGAGAGCGGATATCAGCCGCACGTCGGCCAGGCAGGCAAGGATGTGGTTTGGGTACCGACAGATGAAGGTCTCGTGGGCAAGATGCTCGACATGGCAAAGGTCACGCCGCAGGACTACGTCATCGATCTGGGTTCGGGTGACGGGCGCACCGTGATTGCGGCAGCGAAGCGCGGCGCGAAGGCCCACGGCATTGAATACAATCCGGACATGGTGGATCTCTCGATTCGAAACGCCGCCGAAGCCGGAGTCAGCGATAAGGCCACCTTTGCCAAAGCGGATCTTTTCGAGAGCGACTTTTCCAAAGCGACAGTCATCACCATGTTTCTGCTGCCCGACATTAACCTGAGACTTCGGCCTACCTTGCTGAACCTGAAGCCCGGCACGCGCGTCGTGTCGAACAGTTTCACGATGGAAGACTGGCAGGCGGACGAGACCGCAAGCATGGGGGGTAACTGCAACACCTGGTGCACGGCTTATTTGTGGATCGTTCCTGCAAAAGTGGAAGGAACGTGGCGTCTTCCGGACGGGGAACTGACATTTACCCAGCAGTTTCAGATCATCAAGGGAAGACTGGAGGCCGGCGGAAAAAGCGTTCCGCTCGTCGGCAAGCTCCGGGGCGAACAGGTTCAGTTTGCCATCGATGATGCCGAGTATACCGGCCGCGTGAATGGCGACACGATCACGGGAACCGTTAAAAAAGCCTCAGGCTTAAGCGAGTGGAGTGCAACGCGCGAGAAATGAATTAGTCGGTAGTTGGTGGTCGGCAGTCGTTAGTGGCTGAAAGCTGTCGGCTGACGGCTTTCTGTTTGGCCAGCCGATCCACTAAGACGTCGCAGTTCCGGATGATCTCCGCAATTTCCGGCTCCGTGATGGCGTCCAGGTGGATGCCGGCAATGGCGCATACCGGCCTTTTGTATTTCCGGCAGAGCTTGTGGGCGGCATTGCTGGCGACGGCGTCGTCTTTGTGGCCAAGCCTGGTGATGACTGAAGTGGACGCCCGGTTCTCTTCACGGCAAAAATCGGCCACGGCTACTGCGCCCAGGTGAGCCTGCCCGTTGAACAGGCACACGATCAGGTCCTTCCCGATCCATTGCGCGGCAAGGCTTACTTTCGTGCGCCCCTTTCCTGCGTTCAGCAATATGCGTTTCATATGGTGTCCGTGCCGGGCCAGCGCCGGAACAGGTCGTGCTCGATATTGAAGAGATCGAGCGCTTTGCCTACGGTGTGATCGACAAGGTCCTGGATGGTCTTCGGCATATGATAAAAGGCCGGCAGCGGAGGCATGACGATTCCGCCCATTTCCGTGACGCTGACCATGTTTCTCAGATGCCCGAGGTGCAGGGGGGTTTCGCGGACGAGCAGGACCAGTTTGCCGCGCTCCTTGAGCGTAACGTCGGCCGCGCGCGTCAGCAGGTTGTCGGCATACGCATGCGCGATCGCGGAAAGCGTTTTCATGCTGCAGGGAGCAACGATCATCCCGTCCCGCCGGAAAGATCCGCTGGCAAGACAGGCCCCGATATCGTCGTAGGCGTAGCTGAAGTCGGCCATGGCTTTGACCTCCTCCGCTCTGAATCCAGTTTCAATCTCGATGGTTTTTTCGCCGGCCGGTGAAATGACCAGGTGTGTCTCGATTTCTTTCATGCCCGACAACACCTGCAGCAGGCGAATGCCGTATATCACGCCGGTTGCGCCGTTCATGCCAATTAGTAGTCTCACTGCGGTTCGCTCCTGTGTGCACTCCTAATATAACCCGAAGACTCCGGGACTCGAAGACTCAAAGAGAAATACTTATGGATGGCCGTTTATGGGTAGCTGCTATACTTACGGCTTGGACTACGCATATACATACGGCGATTCCCGCAGTCTTTATCTGAACGTGACCAACAGGTGCACGAATCGGTGCTCTTTTTGCGTTCGCTATTACGCTGAAGGCCTCGGCGGCGCTCTCCTCCGCGGGGAAGATGAGCCGGATCTGGAGATGCTGGAAGGGGCGGTGCGCTCCCACGGGCCGTTTGAGGAGATTCGTGAGTTTATCTGGTGCGGCTATGGAGAGCCGACTTTCCGCCTGGACCTCATGCGGGAGGCGGCGCCGTGGTTGCGGAGCGCCGGCGCGAAAATTCGGCTCAATACGAACGGACACGCTCGCCTGATCCACGGCCGGGACGTGTTGCCGGAAATCGCCGAGACTGTCGATGACGTGTCCGTTTCGCTCAACGCTCCCGATTGTCGGAAGTATGTCGAATTGAGCCGTCCCGATCCGCGCATCTTCGCGGTTTCGCAGCGAGAAGCGATGCGTCCGGAGCTCGCCTGGGAAGCCATGATCGATTTCCTATCCCGCGCTCCGGGTTACTTCCCAAAAGCGCAGGCAAGCGTCGTGGGTTTTGCGCTCACGGGCGAAGAGATCGAGTCCTGCCGCCGGCTCGCCCTCTCCCTCGGCATCAAACATTTCAAAGTGCGCTAACTTGGTCGGTGTCCATTGAGGCGCGAAGCGCCGGCAGAGAATCGCTGCTGTCCAAATTAGCCGGAAATCGGCTACGGTTTTGTTGATTTCATTGGGTTTTGACAGATTAAACCCTTCAATAAAAAACGAGGTTGGCTGGCCTTTCATCCCCACATCCATAAGCCGTCCTGGCTACTTGAAATCGAGCGTTGTCGAGATATGCGGCACACAGCGCTGAAGGCGCGCTGCAGCCCAGGGTGGAGGACGCGGAGCGTCCGGAACCCTGGGGCAGCATTACGATTCATGCGAGGCCTGCAGGGCCGATGCAGACATTCTGTGTCGCTCCTGCAGAGCTCTGCCCGTTTGTACTCTCCCCACCCGGGGTTCCAGAGCCCGCTTCGCGTGCTCTTCCACCCCGGGCTCTACTCCACCGGCCCTGCGGGCCTGGTCCGCATTGTGAGAATGGACAGATCATAAAGCTAACGATGGCTGAACGCTGACAGCTGAAAGCTGCGGAGATTTTGGCGAATGGAAGGCCTTGCATGATATCGGTACTAAACCCAGAAAATCCTAATTTGGACAAGAGTGATTCTCTGCCGGTCCTTCGGACCTGCCCTGGCGCATACCACAACAGGTTCCGGAGTTTTGAGACAGTCCAACCAGAGCCGTCCGATGCAAGAAAATCAGCGGCCCTGGGAACGCCGCCGTCCTCGGCGGCACACAGAGCTTAAAGCTATGAGGTGAGGCAAAAAGAGCTCATTTTGTTGAGAATTTTCTATATGGTGGTAACCGGCCGGCGAGGACGCCGGCGCTCCCGGCACGCAACAGAGGAAAAAACTATGCGATGTTCGCCGCTAGCGCGCGGTCCAGCCTCCGTCGATTACCAGTTCGGATCCCGTTAGGAATTTGGATTCATCGGAAGCTAGATAGAGAACGCCGTATGCCACGTCCTCGGGCTCGCCGAAGTGTCCCATGGCATGCCAGCCCAGGGCCGTCTTGTATTTGATGTCATCATTCCTGAGATCGTCGGCCATTCGTGTGTTGATGACTCCCGGATAGATCGAATTGACGCGAATATTGTAGTCATAACCCGCTTTGGAGCACTCGATCGCCGCCGCCTTTGACAGCGATCGGACACCGCCCTTGCTGGCGTGATATGCGGAGGCGTCCGGGTTTCCGATCAGGCCGGCCACAGAAGCGATGTTGATAATGGATCCGCCTCCGCTCTTTTTCATAGTTGCGATCGCGAATTTGATGCCCAGGAAAACTCCGTCGAGATTCACGCTCATCAGCCGGCGCCATTCGGCGAGCGATGTGTCCTCAATCGTTTTATAGATGATCACTCCGGCGTTGTTGACCAGGACGTCCAGCCGGCCGAACTCTTCGAGAGTGCATTGAATGACCCGGTGCCATGCATCTTCACTGCTCACGTCGTGTTGGAGACAAACAGCGCTCCCTCCCGCGGCACGGATTTCCTCCGCGACACGCCGGATCGCAGTTTCGTCGACGTCTGTAACGACGACCTTCGCTCCTTCTATTGCCAGCAGCAGAGCTTCCGCCCTGCCAAGCCCACCGGCGCCTCCCGTAACGATTGCCACCTTATTTTTGACCCGGTCCATCGGCATCCTCCTGTCGAATCTCGGGGAGTATTCCGGTTCACGGATTCGGTCGACCGCGTGCGCTCCCCGTTGATCGTTTAGGTCCTCAATTTTCTCAATTCCCGGCGAAGGATTTTTCCCTGAGGCGTTTTGGGCAGATCGGTCACAAAGCGGATCGTCTTGGGCACTTTGTAGCGCGCCATCCGTTCTTTGCAGAAGGCGATCAGGGACGCCTCATCGGTATTCATCCCGGGCTTCAGCGTTACAAAAGCCGTCACCGCCTCCCCATATTCAGGATGGGGCAAACCGACCACGCCGCATTCGTTTACGGCCTTGTGCTTGTGCAGCAGGTCCTCGACCTCTTTCGGGTACACGTTCTCTCCGCCCGTGATGACGATGTCCTTGATGCGGTCGACGATATACAGATACCCCTCGTTGTCGAAGACGCCCACGTCGCCCGAATGGAACCATCCGTTGCGCAGCGCCATGGCCGACTCTTCGGGCTGCTCAAAATACCCCTTCATAATGTTCGGGCCGCGGATGATGATTTCGCCCTGCTCGCCCTGCTTCATCTCGGTGTCGTTTGCGTCCACGACTTTCAGCTCAATGATCCCCGCCGGCATGCCGATGGATCCGATCTTGTGGCGGAAAAGATGATTGAATGTCACGATGGACGCGGCTTCCGTCATGCCGTACGCTTCATGAATAGGGATGCCGAAGGCGTCGACCCATTGGCGCACAATTTCCGCCGGCATGCTGGTACCGCCGGAGAAGATATAGCGTACGCTCTTCAGTTGTTTCCTGGATTCGGGGTTGTTCAGGATGCGGATAAATATGGTTGGCACTGCATAGAAACGGGTGACGTTGTACTCGATAACCGACGCCACCACCCTGTCCATGTCGAAGCCCGGAAAGAGGATCAGTGTCGCGCATCCGGTGAAGTAGGTGTGCATGATGTGGCACTGCGCGAAAACGTGGTTCAAGGGAAGAAAGTTGACGCCGATATCCTCCGGAACCAGCCGTTCGTGAAACGCTACGTTCTGCGCGCTGTAGAGCAGATTCCGGTGCGTCAGCATCGCGCCCTTGGGAATGCCGGTGGTGCCTCCGGTATAGAGAATGGAGGTCACATCATCGCCTGAAGTCTCTGAGGCGGATTGGATCCTGTAGTTGTTCTCGCCTCTTAGAATCGACTGAAACGCTTCGTTATCCTCGACGAAGATCGTTTCGCGCACCGACGGAATTTTGTCGGACACGGGAATCTGTGCGCGCAGGTCCTCCGATGTGACGAGGACGCAGGAGCGCGAATCGTTCACGACGCCGGTTACTTCATCTCTTTTGTATGCGCCGGGGACGCATACGGAAATCGCTCCGATCCTTGCGATCCCGTAATAAAACATGATCCACTCCGGCCGGTTCGCCATGTAAATCGAAATGCGGTCGCCCTTCGAGATGCCCATCGAGGCCAGGTATCCTGCCACGCTTTCGATGATCCTGTGCATCTCGGCATAGGTGTAACTCCTGTCGCCGAATATCAGCGCCTTTCGGTCGGGGCAATAAAGTGCTGCATTGGCAAATTCATCCGCAACGTTCATTGGGATTCCTCCCGCTACCGGAAATAATTCGGCAATGCCGTGGACATGAATGGAACATATGTAATGAGAAGCACGCCTGCGAGCAGTACGAGCAATATGGGGACGATGGATTTACAGACCACGGGCATCGGTTTATTGAAGCGATAAGACGAGAGGAACAAGTTCATCCCCACGGGTGGTGTCAAGTACCCGAGTTCGAGGTTCGCAAGGAAAATGATGCCCAGGTGCATCGGGTTGATCCCGAATGCTGCACCGATGGGAATCATGAGTGGCACGACGACGATGATGGCCGAGAAAATATCCATCAGGCAGCCGACGATGAGCAGGAAGAAATTCAGCGCCAGCAGGAATACCAGCGGGGAGTGCACGGAGCTCTGGACCCACGTGATCAGTTTTTCGGGAACCTGAGCCTGGATCAGGTATCCGGTGAATCCGAGCGCGACTCCCAGGATCAGCAGAATGGCGCCCACCAGCAGTCCGCATTCTTTCATCACGCGCGGAAGATCCCGCGTGATGCGCAAATCTCTGTACACGA
>DATJPG010000039.1:0-10259 GCA_035506515.1 Acidobacteriota bacterium | reverse complement strand
AGTTCCCCACCAAGAAGGGACACACGGTTTTTGCCTATGTGATCGAGGGACAGGCATATTTTGACGGAACAAAAACAAAATCGGTCGCAAACGGCAGCGTCTGCCTGTACGAAAATGGCGACCACATTGAGATTTCGACCGGAACCGAACCTGTCCGGTTCCTGCTCATTGCGGGTAAACCTATCGGAGAGCCCGTGGCGTGGTATGGCCCGATCGTGATGAACACCGACCAGGAGCTTCGGCAAGCATTCGAAGAATATCAGAACGGCACATTCATAAAATAAATCCGGGATCATGGAGAGGAGAGGGCACCTGGGAAGAATGCTAAAAAAATCCATGCCTGCCGTCTTCGTTGGCCACGGCAATCCGATGAATGTAATTCAGCGCAACCGTTGGACCGAGGGATGGCAAGCTCTGGGCGTCGCATTGCCAAGGCCGAGAGCAATCCTTGCTGTATCCGCCCACTGGTATCTTCCGGCCACGAGAGTGACGGCGATGGCGCGTCCGCGGACGATCCATGATTTCGGCGGTTTCCCGAAGGAACTGTACGAGATCCAATATCCTGCGCCGGGAGATCCCGCGCTGGCGAAGGCCGTGCAGGAATTGCTCGCGCCGATTCCGGTGGAGCTTGATGACACGTGGGGACTGGACCACGGCGCGTGGTCGGTGCTGCGCCACATCTATCCCAATGCCGACATTCCGGTAGTACAGCTCAGCATAAACCAGACCGAGCAGGCTTCATTCCATTATGAAATCGGGAAGCTGCTGGCGCCGTTGCGGAACGAGGGAATTCTCCTGCTCGGAAGCGGGAACGTCGTGCACAACCTTCAGGCATATCATTGGGATCAGCCTGACATCGAGGCTTACGACTGGGCTTCGAGATTTGAAGCCAAAATCCGCGTTCTGCTCCGTACCGAAAACGACGATCAGATCGTTCAATACGCCGAATTGGGATCCGAAGCAAAGCTTTCCATCCCGACGCCCGATCACTACCTGCCATTGCTCTACGTGCTCGGAGCGCGGGATAAGGGCGAAAGCACAAGTTTCCCCATTGAGGGGTTCGACGGAGGATCCATGTCCATGCTCGCCGTCCAATTGTCGTCGTAGAGCATCGGCGTCGGGCTTGTGGCACCGATTTCTAACAAAGCTGATCGACGAGCTTTTTGGCGCTGTCGGCTTCCGGGGCGCTGGGAAACAGCTGCAGGAACATTTTAAGCGCATCCACTGCTTTGGCCGCCTGTCCCGCCTGATAATAGGCGAGCCCCAGATAGTAATATGCATAAGCATTTTTGTCGTCCAGCTTGATTGCCTTTTCCAGTTCCTTGATGGCTTCGCTGTTTTTCTTCTGCTGGACGTAATATTGGCCCCGGTATACATAAACATCCGAAGCTTTGCCGTCTTCAATTCTTGCCGATTCGAGGTTTTTCCATGCCTCCGCATACTGCTTCAGTTCCAGGCGGGCACGAGCGATCGCTATCTGGATCTGATATTCGCTGGGGACTGCCGGCCGGGTCCGCTGATCCGCCTTGTCCCGGCTGCTTTTCGCTTTCAGGAACAGATCGAGGGCCTCGCTGTGTTTGTCCTGCATCAGGGCGGAAAGTCCGAGATAGTAACTTGCCAGCGTATCCGAAGGATCGGCCTTCAGAGCATCTCGCAATACTTTTTCCGCCTCTGCAAATTTCCATTGATCGTAAAGCTCAACGCCCTTGCTGGTCTGGGCAAGAATCCGTTGCGGGATAATGACCGTCAGCAAAAAAACCACGGATAGCACCAGAATTCGGCAATGTGTTTCGCGTGTACTCATCGCTCCTCCCCCATTGGAAATGAAATCCAAATGAAACTTCTGACATTATAACGACGATATCCCGCAATTTCACTGTCTCGCTTCAGATTTCGCGGTCGGGGTTGATATCGATCCCGACGAGGGAAAATAGTTGCTTTGCCCCAACCGAAGAGTGCTACAATCGCCCGATCGATTGTGGTGTAACGCGTCTAGGATCGTTCCAGCAATCATCTGCACGAAAACCATCATTTCTGAAGGAGGTCGCAAACAATGACTACGTGGCATGATTATTTAAGAGAAGAAGGTCAGCCACCGAGTTGGCCTTATCCGATTTTGTTTGGCCAGGAGCGGGAAATCGATACCGATGTTCTGGTAATTGGGGGTGGTATCGCCGGCTGCTGGGCGGCTATCAGCGCCGCACGGCAGGGGCTGAAGGTAGCCCTGGTGGAAAAAGGCGACACGGTTCGGAGCGGTGCCGGTGGCCCAGGTTGCGATCATTGGTGCGACGCTCCCGCGAATCCTCTCTCCCGCGTATCCCCCGACGACTGGGCAAAACACATGGCCGACCGTCCTTACAGCAACGGGATCGGCATCCAGATTCAGTGCCGGGAGGATTTCGATACGCTGCTCGAGATGGAGCAGATGGGCGGCAAGATCCGCGACACCGAAAACGAATATGCCGGTGCGGAAGGCCGGGACGACAAAACAAAATTCATGATTTCGCCGCGCTACGGCACCATCCACAGCTATCTCCCGGATCCCAAAATGGGAGAGCCGAATTTCAATCCTCCCGAAAAACGGAACAACGTCGTGATCCGCGTCTGGGGAAGCACCTTCAAGCCGGCGTTGAAGAAGGAATGCAAGCGCCTCGGGGTCAAGATTTTTGATCGTGTGATGGGCACGAGCCTGCTGACGGAAAACGGTGTTCAGGGCGCAAGGGTCGTCGGGGCAACGGGATTGAACAACCGAACCGGCGAATTCATGATCTTCAAATCCAAAGCCACGATCCTGTCCACCGCCGGCGGGGGCTCGCTCTGGCTGATGAGCATGGAGCTGGGCGGATACTCCAGCATGCATTCCCGTACGATGTCCGGCGACGGAACCATCATGGCCTGGAAGGCCGGCGCGGAGCTGACCAAGATGGAAAGCACCGGGATGGTGATGATCGCTACGGGATTAAAGCACAAGTGGTACAGCGGCGCGGGCGATGCCAGCTACGAAAACGTGCCGATCGTGGATGCCAACGGGAAGCGACTGCCCTATCCCATCCAGGGTTGGGTGGACGCAGGTGCCATGGTTCCCGCTCCCGGAGTCGAGGCAAAGATCCGCGAAGGAATCGTGAAGGGCGAGTACGAGCTGCCTTTCTACGGTGACTTCCCAGCCATGCCGGATGTCGAGAGAAGAGCTACCTGGAACCTGATGCTGGGTGAAGAATCCACGACCAGAGTCATCATCGATACATTCAAACAGGGCGGCTACGATATCAGCAGGGATTTGCTGCAAAGCTACAAATTCATCGAGGGCCAGAGCCTGCCGCAGTGGCGCGACGTAGGCTATGGCGGCGGAATCGTCGTGGACTGGAACCTCAAGACAACGCTCGAGGGGCTATACGCTGCGGGAACCCAGATGTTCGCCCCCGAGGACCACAGTCACGCAGCTTCCACCGGGCGGTATGCCGGGCGGAAAGCTGCGGCATATGCACGGGAGGCCGCGGAGCCTAAAATTTCGCGCGACCAGATCGAAAAGGAAAAGATGCGAGTCTACGCCCCGGTCAAACGCGGCGGAGGCATCGAGTGGAAAGAGTTGCACGCCGGCATTGCGCGAGTCATGCAGTACTACGTCAGCGAATTTAAGACCGAACGGCTCTTCAAGATCGGGCTCGAATCCCTGCAGCGAATCGAAGCCGAATCGGTGCCCCGGCTCTTTGCGCTGGATCCCCACAAATTGATGCGCAGTCTTGAAGATCTCCACATGCTGGAAAACGCGAAGATCATTATCCAGGCATCGTTAGCCCGCAAGGCCAGCAGCATGCCGCTGAATTTCCAGCGTATCGATTTCCCCACGATGGATCCGCCGGACTGGAACAAGTTCCTGACCATCAAACTGGAAAACGATAAGGTGAAGATCGGAGAGCGCCCCCAGGAATTCTGGGGCGATATGAAAGCGCAATACGAAGCGTACAACAAGGACTACACGGGTGTGTATAAGGGAAAATGACCGCCTTTGACAATTTATACCAATTTTTTCGATGAGCCTATTTTGGAGGAAAACGTGTCCAGGGAAAAATTATTTGCTATTCCGAATGTCACGACGCCGAACACACCGGTCATTTTCAATCCGGATGTTTGCGACGGGTGCAACATCTGTGTGGATACATGCCAGATCGATGTGTATATACCGCATCCTGAAGCGGGAAGACCGCCGATTATCCTGCACCCCGAAGAATGCTGGTATTGCGGCTGCTGTGCCAACGATTGCCCCCGTCCAGGGGCTATCAAGTTTAACTTCCCTCTCGAATTGAGAGGCTATTGGAAGAACAAGGAAACAGGGAAAATCCATCAGTTATAACGATTCTCGATTTCAGATTCCCGATTCCAGATTGCTTGATCTGGAATCGGGAATCGAAAATCTGAAATCACTGAATCCGCGCCGCAGTATGTGCCTATCACCAGAAGAATCTCGCCAATCCCAGATAAGCTGACTGCCGACAGCTGAAAGCTCATTGCTGCACGTGGAAAAGCTGCGGATCGATCGGTCCGTTGTGAAGCACCTGTTTGATTTCAACGGACCATAGCCAGGGGCTGATGCTGCCCCAAGTGTTGTACTCAATGGAATATGCGTGTGGAAGCGTCAACCCGTCCACTTTTCTAAAAGTGCCGAATTTCTCTATCAAAAAGGCTGTAGGGTGGACGTTGACGTTTCCCATCACTGCATATTCGGTCATCACGTGGCAATAAGTTTCAAAGTCGAAGAAAATACTGACGACAATGTTGTTCAGGTATCCTCTGCTTTTGGGTGTGTACGTCAGCTGGTGAAGTTTTATGCCATTGTCGACTTTCACGTTATAGGTCAGCTTATAGGTGCTGCCTTGGGCATTCAGCAGGGGCCATGCCGTTGACAATACGCCTCCGAACAAACCCTCCCTCATGATGCCGCTGTAGGTATTGACGAATTCTCCCAGGATCGATTTTCTGTTTTTGGATGTGATTCCTACGGTGGCATCTTTACCGTCGAAAGCAAAATGTTCTGCCGGATAATCCTGGTCATAGAACCTCAGGATCATGCCCAGTTTGTTCTCAGTCGATGCGATCAGAAAGTTGTTCGGGTCCGATTGCTTGCCTGGCTCGGGCAGGATAAGGGGGACAGTCCCTATCGGCCTGCGCACGTGCGCGATGCCAAACGCCGTGCGCGATTTTACCGCGGCCCGCGCTTCCGGTGTGCCTATGGATTCGAGGTGCTTGGCCAAAACCTCCTCCGGCTGAAGCTTTTTGTCCTTGCCATAGACCTTGTCAATTCGGGAAGTGGATGCGAACAGGCAAACCAGGACCGCCAACAGAACAATGCTGCTTCTCTTTGCCATGGGAATCTCCTTATTGCAGATGAGCACATTATAAGCATCCCCTGCAGCGGCAGAAAGCGAAATCCCAACTGAGCCGTCGGATATGCAAAAACATTTAAAGCAAAAGCATTTACAGCCGAAAAAGATAGAGCGTTTCATTGCTGGTAGTACAATTTGGGGTTGAAAATTGCAGGCTGCAAGGTATATTAAGAAACTATCAACACTGACAATTTGGGAGATTTTGTTACTGCAAAGGGAATATTTGCATAAATTCTGCGCTGAAAGGAGCGAATAGATGATGAGAAAGCTGGTATTTGTGGGAATTCTGCTGTTGGCCATGTCGGGCTTGGCTCTGGCTCAGGATTTCCCGAAGTATGAGGTTTTTGGCGGGTATTCGTACCTGCGTTCTGACCTGAACAGCAGGTCTATGGCCGAATATTACGGAAACGAATTCGGTGCCGCGGGCAACATAAACGGGTTTGAAGGTTCGTTCACCTACAACCTGAACAAATGGCTCGGCATTAAGGCCGACTTCAGCGGTCATTTCGGAAGCGATAAAGTTGACAATACCTACAACTATAGCGAACAGGAATATGACAGCTACTCGGGCGACTATTACGGAACCTATAACGAGAAATATGTCACCAAGGGAACCGTTCAGGTCCATCAATACACCATGCTGTTCGGCCCTGAATTCAGCTTCCGCAGCAAGGGAAAACTTCGTCCTTTTGCCCATGTGCTTTTCGGGTTCAGCAGAGTGGATGCGCACAAGATAAATGTGAACTATAACGACGCTTATGGTTGGGTGAATGAGAATCAATCTCAGGAGATCGGGAAACTAACCGGAAACTTCTCGAGTACGGGATTCGCCATGGCCCTGGGCGGGGGCTTGGATATAAACGTCAACAAGAAACTCGCCATCCGTTTGGCTCAGATCGATTACATGCCAACCTGGATAGAAATCAACGCGAAAACAACCGATAATTACGACCAGTACTCTAACGCTACGTATCAAGAAAGTTATACCAAAACGGAAACAATCAAAATTCCGTCAGATCGCTACAATAATATAAGGATTTCCGCCGGGATTGTATTCAAGTTCTAGCCGCTTGTTTCCAGCGGATCGAAATGCCAAAAGGCGCGTCGATATGGCGCGCCTTTTGTTTTTTGCCCTCTACTTCAAATCCGGCAGGCTCGATGCCTTGGCGTTCACATATTCCGTTGCGAGTTTTGTCAACGCCTCCTCCCGGTATTTCCCCCAGAACTCGAAAAGGTCGACGGGAAGCGCTTCCGTCCAATAGTGAATCCGCCTGATTTTCAGGTCCTCGTTTTCGTCGACCAGCAGATGGTAGTGCGCGCTCGCCTGAATTGGATCCCACTTCCTAGCCGACACTTCGTCGCTGAATCGTATTTCGAATTGAACCACGACGATCATCTGGCGCAAGTCAATTGCATAATACTTGGGGATAATCTCCTCAAACAGGCCGGGATGCACGAAAGAAACGAGCAGCGCATCGCGCGACATCGATCGTTTTGGGGGAGACGCGGGGCTCGTGTACATCGTCAGCTCAAGATCCGCGTCAAAATATTTTCTGAGGTTCGGCACGGTCTCGAGAGCCCCCTGACTTTTGTGCACATCCTCAAAATAGACGTCAAACCATTTGGAAACACTCTCATAGGTCAATTCCATACGCGTTCGTTCCTCCGAATGCCGCTGCAAGGGAAAAACCCTTGTCCACAGGCAAGTGAAGAATGCTACACTCCACCTATCAGCTCCGGCACGGCGCAGACTCAAACAGCCATCGGGCTGCGCTCTTGCCGAAGCATCGGGATTTGGATTCTGCAATATCAATATAAACCGTTTTGACGGAGGCGTGTTGCCATGACTGCAAAAAATCTTAAGGCGGATCTGGTGGTATTGGGCGGCGGGGGAGCCGGACTGGCGGCCGCGTTGGCTGCTGCGGAAAACGGCTGCAAGAGCATCCTGGTCCTGGAAAAAGCCGGTTCCGCGACAGGCAGCACGGGCATGGCGCACGATATTTTTGGCGCCGAAAGCCCCGTTCAGAAGCGGCTGGGGATTGAGGCCTCCAGGGACGAGCTGTTCAAAACGGCCATGGAATGGGCGCACTGGACAAAAATCAATCCGAGGATCGTGCGTGCATTCATCGACAAATCCGGGGACACGATCGGGTGGCTGGAGCAAAAGGGTCTGCACTTTGAGATGATCCAGTATTACCCGAACCAGGTGCCCCTGGTCCGCCACTCTGTCCAAGGGCATGGCCATGCGCTGATGAAAGCATTGCGCGATGAGTGCCAGAGACTCGGCGTCACAATCCTGACCCGGACTGCCGGGAAAAAAATATTGCGCGAGGCGAATCAGAGAATCAGCGGCGTCATTGCGGAATCCAAAGAAGGGGAAATCGCGATATCCACGCGGGGTGTGATTGTCGCCACGGGAGGTTACGGCAACAACAAGGAAATGCTGAAGAAGTATTGGCCCAACTATAACGAAAATTACACCTATGACGGGCCGCCCAGCAACACGGGCGACGGGATCACGATGGCGACCGAAATCGGGGCTGCTACAGCGGGCATGGGCACAATGAACCTGCACGGGCCCTTTATCAGGCCAAAGTCCGACTCCTTCTGGATGAAAATGGACGCCGCAGGAGAGGATGGGGCACCAATCAGAATAACGGCATGGTTCCTCGCCTGGGAGCCGGAAACGCTCTGGGTGAACAAAAAAGGCAGAAGGTTTATCGACGAAGGGTACAACCTCGCCTTCTTTGCGTTTGGCAATGCCGTTGCCCTGCAACCGGACGGCATCACCTATACCCTTTTCGACAGCGCCACGTTGCGAACGATCGAGAAACAGGGCTTGATCCGGCCCGGGGCCGCGTCGCGCGCAAACTGGCTGCCGGTCTCGGCGGCCACGCCTTTACCCGGACTTGAAAGAGAAGTGCAAAAGCAGTCGGGGAAAGGCGAGCTGATCGGCGCGGATTCGTGGGACGCGATCGCGGCGTGGATGGGTGCGGATCCGGCTGTATTGAAGGACACGATAGGCGAGTACAATGCTGCCTGCGACGACCGCCACGACCCGCTTTTTGCCAAAGACCGCAAATATCTGCTGCCGCTGCGAACCCCGCCTTTTTATGCGGTGCGAGGGCACCTGGGTTTATGCGATGCCTATGGCGGGATCAAGATAAATGAAAAAATGGAGGCCCTGGACGCCGAGGACAACCCGATTCCCGGACTTTACGCCGCAGGTTCGACGGCCGGCTGCTGGGAATCGGAAAGCTATTGCTACCGCCTCACAGGACATCTCGTCGGCTTCGCCCTGAACTCCGGCCGCATTGCCGGCGAAAACGCCGTCCAATACCTGCAAAAGTGAGATCTGCACATTTGATCCAGGGAGGGCAGGCAGGGAAACATCATGCATCACTCAGAAATAACCAATTCTCGCAGGATTCCGATAAGGCGGTGGGGGTGTGACATTGAAAATATTGGTTACGGGAGGCGCAGGCTTTATTGGTTCTCATGTTGTGGACGCATTTCTCTCGGCAGGACATGCCGTCTCCGTAGTCGATGATCTTTCAACGGGGTTCCGGCACAACCTGGCTCCGGGAGTTCCTTTGCACGTAGTGGACATCCGGGACCCAAAATTGAGCGACGTCTTCGAGGCAGAAAAGCCGGAAGTAGTCTGCCACCAGGCGGCGCGCGCAAACGTGCGGGAATCCTTCGAAAAACCGCTGCTTTATGCAGACGTCAATGTGCTTGGATCGCTGAATATCCTCGAATGCTGCCGTCGCGTTAACGTCAGGAAAGTGATTTATGCTTGCACGGGCGGCGCCGTCTATGGCCCCCCCGAGGAGCTCCCCGTCACCGAACAGCACCCAATCAATCCGCTCGACCCTTACGGCGCCAGCAAGCATCACGTGGAGCACTACCTGCACCTTTATGAAAAGAACTACGGTGTATCGTACACATCGCTCCGCTATCCCAATGTGTACGGCCCCAGGCAGAATCCCTTCGGAGAGGCCGGCGTGGTCGCCATTTTTGCCAGGCAGATGCTGGACAATAAACGGCCGGTCATCAACGGGTCCGGGAAACAGGAAAGGGATTTTGTCAGCGTCACGGATATTGCGCGGGCGAATCTCTTGTCTTTGAACAAAGGCGATGGAGAGATCATGAACATCGGCAGCGGGCTCGCGACCTCGATCAACATGATTTTCTCCGCGCTGGCCGGTTTGACCGGCTACAAAGAAAAGGCCGAATATGGTCCAGCCAAAGCGGGAGAGGTTTACAGGATTTTCCTGAATGCCGATCGCGCCAAAAGCATAATTGGCTGGACGCCGAAGGTTGGCTTGGTTGAGGGTCTGGCGGCCACGGTCGAATATTTCCGGAAAAGCACCAGCGTCTGACGGAGCTATCGATCAACTCCGCGTTCAAATTCCTCCTCTAGAAAGAAGGCCCCTGCGCAATGGAAATGTGCGCAATATTTAAACCACAGAGGCCCGCTCCTGCCTTCTGCGGTTCGATATTCGACATTCGACCTGACTTGAGCGAATCAGCAACCACATTTTTCACCGGATACTCCGATCGAACCCGCAACTTCTTTCCTATCCATCCCACGATCTGATTGCTCGGCAGCCAAATGAGCCAAACATATTTTTCTTTGCGGTCTTCGAGGTCTTCGCGGTCTTTGCGGTTTAATTCTTTCCAAATTTGAACCGCGAAGACCTCGAAGACCGCAAAGAAAATATTTTTACGGCTTCATGCTTATCGTTCGCGCCAGATCATGCGCTGGATTCCATCCTTGATGCGCGGGACCTTCCAGTTAATTAGGAAGCCGATGGAACGTCCGCTCAGCTTGAGATAGGTAAGCAACTGGGCTCGATGGACGGGATGGATCACATC
>DATJPG010000038.1:0-3881 GCA_035506515.1 Acidobacteriota bacterium | reverse complement strand
GCCAAGAGCGAAACTGAGAAAGATGGTGTTCCGGGCGGGCACGTAAGTAATCGGGATTTCCGATGAAATCGTGCGGCTGTCCCTGTCTTTCGGCACGTCGATATCCGCCGTCAAAGCCGAGCCGCCGAAGATGCGCAGGTCCATTTTGGCAATCATGTGATGCTGAATGCCGAGGGATTGCGCGACGCGCGCTGCGGCTTCCAGTTCGCACCGGTGCCGCTGCCCGTAATCGAAGCTCAGAGCGTAGATGTCAAACCCCTCATTTTTCGCCAATGCCAGCGCCGTGCTGGAATCCAACCCGCCGCTGGCCAACGCCACCGCCCGTTTCATGGGATTTCCTCTAAAACAGATTTGGAACACGAATTACACGAAATACACAAATTCTACTAATTTTAATTTTTGTGTATTTCGTATAATTCGTGTTCCAAATCCGCAACCGCTTCGCTTCTGGCATAAACAAACCTTCAACCGAGTGCTAGAATAATTCATTTTTGGAGAAAAGATGCTTCAAATCAAGAGCCTCGGCAAGGCATTTCGCGGCGATTGGCTTTTCCGGTCCCTGGATTTTCAGATCAACGATCAGGACCGGATCGGCCTGGTCGGGGACAACGGGACGGGCAAATCCACGCTCATGAAGATTCTCGCGGGCCTCATGCAGGCGGACGACGGCGAGGTGATCGGCGCCAGGGATCTTACTTTCGGCTATCTCCCGCAGGACGGCCTTGTCATGCGCGGGCGCACGCTGCTCGAAGAGGTGCTCTCGGTCTTCGAGTCGCTGATCGACATGGAGCGCGAAATCCGGCAATTGGAACACCAACTCGCCGACATGAAGCACGAAGGGCCCGATTATGAACAGGCGCTCGAGCGCTATTCTCTCCTGTCGCAGCAATACCGTCTGAAAGAAGGGTACTCCCTGGAAGCGAAAGCCGGAGCCGTGCTGCTCGGACTCGGTTTCACGCAGAACGATATGCAGCGCGCCTGCGAGGATTTCAGCGGGGGATGGCAAATGCGCATCGCGCTGGCCAAGCTCCTGCTGCAGCAGCCGAGCCTGTTGCTCCTGGATGAGCCGACGAACCACCTGGACCTGGAAGCGCGAAACTGGCTCGAGGATTTTCTAAAAACCTATCCGCATTCGCTCGTCCTGGTTTCGCACGACCGGTACTTTCTCGACGCGACCGTGGAGAGAATTCTGGAGATCCGCAACCGCGCGGTTCATTTTTACCGGGGAAATTACGCGGATTTTCTCCGCCAGCGGGACGAGCGGCTGGCGCAATTGTTGGCGGAGTACGAAGCGCAGCAGAAGGAAATCGCGCGCATCAAAGCGTTTGCCGACAAGTTTCGCTACAAGGCGACCAAGGCGGCCCAGGTTCAAAGCCGCCTCAAAGACCTCGAACGCATGGAGCGGATCGAGATCCCGCCGGAAGCCAAGCCGATCCATCTTCGGTTCCCGGAGGGACCCCGGACGGGACGCATCGTCCTCGATCTTTCCGGCGTCACGGCCGGGTACGGCCAAACGCCCGTCTTCAGCAATCTCACCTACATACTCGAAAAGGGGGAACGGGTCGCGCTGGTCGGGCCGAACGGGGCGGGCAAATCGACCCTGATGAAGATTCTGGCGGGCCGCCTGCCGCTTCTGGAGGGGCAGCGCAAGGAAGGGCACAATGTGATCGTTTCGTATTTTTCGCAGGACCAGGATGACCTTCTCGCTTCCACCAAAACGGTTTGGGACGAGGTGTATTCCGTCGCGCCGAATCACATTGTGCCGCAACTGCGCACGCTCCTGGGGTGCTTCCTGTTTTCGGGAGACTCGATCGAAAAGCCCGTGTCGGTCCTGAGCGGCGGGGAACGAAGCCGGCTCGTGCTCTGCAAGCTGCTGCTGTCGCCCGCCAATTGCCTGCTCCTGGATGAACCGACCAACCATCTCGACATCCGGTCCAAGGACATCCTGATGGACTCTCTCCGCGATTATGAGGGAACCCTGGTCTTTGTCAGCCACGACAGGTATTTCCTGGATGGGCTGGCAACCAAAGTACTGGAGGTCGGCAATCAGACTGCAATTTCGTATCTGGGAAATTACGAAGATTATCTGTACAAAAAAGCCGAGCTGGAAAAGGCGCAGGCGGCTAAAGCTGAAACTCCGGTCACAGAGACGGCTCCTGCGGGCGTTGCCCCGGCGGATGGCGAGCAAGGGGCACGAAAAAAGAAAGTGAATCCCTACAGGATCCGGCAGGTTCAGGAGCAGATAGAGAAGGTCGAGGGACAAATCCAGCTGCACGAAACCAGGATCGAGGTCCTGACCAAACTGCTCGCGACGGAGGAGCTGTACCGGGATCACCAGTTGTTCCGTGCCACCATGGAGGAGCACGATCAATTGCAGCAGGCGCTCGATCACTGCATGGCCCAGTGGGAAACCCTTCATTCGGAACTGGAAGAACTCCGGAATGGCCACCAAAATAAATAGCCACGAATTCCACGAATTTCACCAAAAATATATTTCGAGTATTTTGTGTGTTTCGTGGTTTGTATTTCTTTTTTTGCTTCGACCTGGGGCTGTAACCTGTGGTAATCTAACACTTCACCAGCCGTGGGGCAGTACTTAATCAATCGCAGCAAGACTCATCGCACGGGATAACGGTGGGGACCTCTCGGAAATCAGTCCCCCAGGATGAATCCAAACTTGAACTCGTGATCCCTTGGCTTCCAGGGCGGGCGGCGTGGTCATTTCCATTCACGCTGCGGCCGCCGAATTTTTGAGGTAGAGAATGTCCAGAAAATACCGTCAGTCCGGCTATCAGGATTCCGACCGGGAAAAAAAGCCGAAACCTCCGCCGCGGCCCAAAGGACCGGGCGGAAGAGTCGAAACGAAGTTTCACCTGATCACGCGCTGCAATAATTGTGCGTCGGAGATTCAGGTGATGGATCAGATCCGCGTTACGGACCAGTGCAAGAATTGCGGCACGGATCTGCACACATGCCGCAATTGCCTGAATTTCGATCCGTCGGCTCGCTTCGAATGCATAAAACCGGTGGAAGTGCGTGTCACAAACAAGAGCGCCAATAACGTCTGTCCCTTGTTCGAGCCCAAGGTCCTTGTGGAAAAGCAGGGAAGTGGAGCTCCTCCTCCCAAGGTGGAAGACAGCCGCCGCCAGGCATTTCTCGATCTCTTCAAAAAATAAAGAGGCCGCTGATTACACGGGTTTTTTAATTGTGTAATGAGAGGCCTTCCTTTTTTCTCGAATCTTCCCCGGGCCTTTGATTAAGCCGTCAGCTGCGAGGTGCAGTGCGGGCAGCGCTTTGCCGGAACCGGGATGGCCGATGCGCAGAACGGGCAATCTTTTGTCGTGGGAGCGGCTGCCGCCGGTTGCCGTTTCAGCCTGTTCACCTGCCGTATCAGCAGGAAAATCGCAAAAGCCACGATCAGGAAATCAATAATCGTATTGATGAAAAGCCCGTAGTTCAGAGTAGCGGCGCCGGCCGCTTTGGCTGCCGCGATGGATGGATAGCTCTGTCCCGACAGGTTGATGAACAGATTGCTGAAATCCATTTTTCCGAGCAGCAGGCCCAGCGGCGGCATCAGGATATCGGAGACAAACGAAGTGATGATTTTTCCGAAGGCCGCGCCGATGATGATTCCGACGGCCATGTCGAGGACATTTCCCTTCATCGCGAACTCTTTGAATTCCTTGAACATCGCATCCTCCCCTTTAATTGGCCACCAGCATACAAAATTCGGAGAGCACTTGGCACAAAAATCCCCAAAATTTTGCTGCCCCAGGGGGCCGCAGGGATTTTGGTGGAGCGAAAATTGAAGGCCGAAGGCCCGGCAGAGAGTAGGCCCGACCGTTACGCCGGAATGGGATGTGAGGTTCAGGGGTCAATCG
>DATJPG010000037.1:0-43300 GCA_035506515.1 Acidobacteriota bacterium | reverse complement strand
CCCATCATCGGCCACTATGGCCTGGAAGCGAACGCAATGGTGATCGCCGAAGAGCTGGGGCTCGAATACAAAGATATCCGTATCGAGCTTAATCACCATGAAATCTACAGGCCCTATGGCGGCGGCAGCGACGGGTCGACCGCCTCTTCCTGGGCTATGAAAGAGTGCGCGAATATCCTGAAACGTCGCATCCTGGAAGCCGCAATAGAGGAAGCAAACAACCCTCCCGCGCCTATGGGATTCGGCATGATGGGCGGCCCCGGCGCAAAACAGGCTCCCAATCCATTCAAGGGCCTGAAGCCTGAGGACCTGGACATGCAGGGCGGTAAAGTGATCGTCAAAGCCGATCCCAGCAAGGGCCTGCCACTCGCACGGGCTGTCCAGGCTAATCTCTTCGCGACATATTCAGGCAGACCGCCGGCGTCTGCCTGGACCCAACGGGGCAAAGCCTTGGATGCCATGAACGTGGCCACGTGCGAAGTTGCAGTGGACACGGAGACCGGACAAGTGGAAATCCTCCGCTTTGGAGTCGTTGCCGATCCCGGTAAAATCATGCGGCAGACGTCGCTGGAGAGCCAGATTCACCAGGTGATGGATTTCACCAAGGGATGCCAGCTTCAGGAAGAATTTGTCTTCGACCCGAGGACCGGCGTGAGACTCAGCACGAACATGTTCGAGTACAAGAAGGTCAGCATGCTGGACATGCCCCGGGTGGATCTGGAGCTTCTGGAAACGCGTGCCAGCAACGCCTGCTACGGCGGCAGCGGCATCAGCCATTCCCTGGCAAATACTCATCTCGTCATCATGGCCATCCACAATGCGACGGGCAAGTGGGTCGAATCGCCGGCAACGCCGGACAAGGTCCTTAAAGCTCTGGGCAAAGCATAAAACCGAATTGCCGTGAATTTATCAGTCCAAAGTATCAGGCTGACGGCTGTTCGTCTTTATCCCTATCGCAGCATCCTTAACTCATTAAAAGAGGTCTTAAATGGAAAAGCCATCACGATCGCCAATCAGAGGAATCGATGATTTTTTAAGGCCTGATCATCTGATATCGGCAGAAATCAGGCTGTTCTGTCAGACCCTGAGGAAGTTTGTAGATAATGAAGTCCTGCCACACGCCGAGGAACTTGACGATTATTGGGATTGGACGGAAAGGAAGGAGCAGACCTTCGTTCACGATCTATGGAGGAAACTGCTCATCGATCTGGGTTTGCAAAAATCCTTTTTACCGGGAGACTTCGGCGGGTCGGGCGGAGGATCAACTGTTGAGGTGGCCGCGATGATCCAGGAAGTTGCCCGAGGCGATTATGGTCTCGCCAGTACGGGTTTCATAAGCCCATGGTCTATTGCGGCATTAAGTATACCCAAGTTGAATGAACACCTTTTAAAGCAATTCGCTCCCATGTTGCTTGGGAATGAAGTCTTCATTATCGCGAGCGCTATTACCGAGCCTCATGCAGGAGGATCGGTTGAAGACGTGAAGCTGAAAGGAAGGCAGATCCGCACGCGGGCTCGGATGGAAGGAAACGAATGGGTGATCAATGGACATAAGCTATGGCCGTCCGGTTTCAGGGAAGCGAAGTGGTTCAGAGTCCTCTGTAGAGTAGAAGGAGAGGAGTTTCCGAGAAATATTGCGCAGATTTTCGTCCCAGCCGATGCGCCGGGAGTATCGACGAGCAAACCCTACCGGAAGATGGGTGCGGCGATCGATACAAATGGGGATATATGGTTTGAAAACGTCAGGGTCCCGAAAGAAAACCGCGCTCAGCAGGATCCTGAAGACGATGTGAAATCGGTCATGGCAAACATCACCATAGGCCGCCTCACGTCCGCTGCCTTTCCTCTCGGCATCATGAAACGAGCCTATGAGGTGCTAAGGGATTATATCGATAACCGTGAGATCGCAGGCAAGCCCATGAAAGAGCATGGAGCGATCGCGCATGAATTGGGACGGATCGCCCAAAACATCCTCGCTGCGGAGGGGTTTTTCTATGCGGCGGCTGCAAGAATGGATCATCCCGATGTATACGGTTTCCCTTGGGAATCGAAAAGTGTGGCATTAGCCAGTGCCGTCCAGAATGTCGTAGGTGAACTCGGGTGGGATACCGTAAGCCGCTCTCTTGAGCTCATGGGTTCGTATGGCTATTCACGGGAAGGGAGGATGGAGAAGCTTCTCAGGGATCTGAAGATCGGTCAGATTGTTGTGGGTGGACCGATTCTGCGCCTCATGGAGATTGCTCGTTATTATTTCGGGACGGAGACGATTTGACCGTCCGGGTTGGCATGGTTTATCTTGGCAACCTTCATTATCCCAGTGCCTTCTCAGCAGTCATTAAAGCGAGGCAGTGCTGCGGAATAGTCCTGCTTCGTCGCGAGAAAGTCCGGAATCCGGCTCCGATTTAGTTTTATCGACCGACAGCAGCACGAATTTAATATGACTCCGGATGATTGTTTGGTTATAGAAAAACAACAGCATCCAGAATCAGCAATGGGTTGTCAATCGACAAAGGGATTCCGTAGTTACGTCCAAGCTCACTTGTTTTACCTACTGGTAGCTCGGCTGATTGTTTTTACATCGCGATTGAACTGCTTGTTTCGAAGCTACTTGAGGGGTAGACTAGGCTCCAATCAAAAGCCTGCTTTGAGCCGTGGAGCATATATATATGGTCAGAATGAAGCGTGGAGTAAACCCTGACAAGGGATTGGCAAAATGCCCGACAGGCATCAGCGGTCTGGATGAGATCACCAACGGAGGGCTGCCTCGCGGCCGTCCAACCCTCATCTGTGGCGGAGCAGGTTGCGGCAAGACTCTGCTGGCGATGGAGTTCATTGTCCGGGGTATCACGCAATATGGCGAGCCGGGCGCCTTCATGTCATTCGAGGAGACGGCCGAAGAACTGGCCAATAATGTTGCTTCGCTGGGTTTCAACGTCGAGAGCCTCATCCGCAGAAAAAAAATGGCCATCGATTTCGTCCGCGTAGAGCGCAGCGAAATCTATGAAACAGGTGAGTTCGATCTGGAAGGTCTGTTCGTTCGCCTGGATGCAATAATCAATCAAATCGGAGCCAGGCGAGTCGTGCTGGATACCATTGAAGCTCTCTTTGCCGGCATCCCCAACGAGGCGATTCTTCGCGCCGAGCTTCGGCGGCTTTTCCGATGGCTCAAGGACAAAGGAGTTACTGCCATCATTACCGGTGAGCAGGGCGAGAATACTCTGTCTCGCCATGGTCTTGAAGAGTACGTCAGCGATTGCGTCATCCTGCTGGATCACCGCGTTAACAGCCAGGTCGCTACGCGCCGTCTGCGGATCGTTAAATACCGGGGGAGCAGCCACGGCACGAACGAATACCCGACCATGATTGACCAGGACGGCCTTTCGGTACTGCCGATCAGTTCGCTGGGACTGACCTGCCCGGTGACCTCGGAGCGGGTTTCCACCGGCATTCCGCGGTTGGACTCTATGCTGGGCGGCAAGGGTTACTATCGCGGCAGCAGCATACTGATCTCCGGCATAGCCGGGACAGGCAAGACCAGTCTGGCGGCCGCTTTTGTGGATTTCCTGTGCCGGAAAGGCCGGCGGGCCATGTACCTCTCCCTCGAAGAATCCCCCGACCAGATTATCCGCAATATGCGCTCCATCGGGTTCAACCTCTCGCAATGGGTCCGGAAGGGGCTGCTGGAGCTCCATTCGGTCCGGCCGCAGCTCTACGGCCTTGAGATGCATCTGGCGAACGTTCATAAACTGGTTACGAAGTTCAAGCCCGACGGTGTTGTAATGGATCCCGTGACGAACCTCACCAGTATCGGCGACACTGCCGAGATCAAGGCGATGCTGACCCGCTTGATTGACTTTCTAAAGAATCAGGGCGTTACCAGCATTTACACCAGTCTGACAAGCGGCGCCAGCGCGCCGGAGCAAAGCGAAGTGGGCGTTTCCTCGCTGATGGACACCTGGCTGCTCGTAAAAGTATTGGAATCCGACGGCGAGCGGAATCGGCTGCTGTACGTTCTGAAGTCGCGCGGGATGGCCCATTCCAACCAGGTGAGGGAGTTCGTTTTGAGCAACGACGGAATTCAGTTGCTGGATGTCTACGTGGGGCCGGGGCACGTATTGACCGGAGCGGCCCGCCTGATGCAGGAAGCGAAGGATAGTGCCCAATCGGCGATTGATCAGCAGGCAACAGAACAGCGCCGGCGTGACCTTGATCGCGAACAGCCTGCTCTGCGAGCTCAAATTGAATCTTTGAATGCGAAGCTAAGGGACGTCCAGAACGAGCTGAAGTTCGCTGAACAACGCGACCGGCAGCACCAGGTGTTGTTGCGCAAGCAACGACGGGATCTATCCGTCGCCCGAAAAGCGGACTGACAGGAGAGCATAGCCATGCCCACAACCGCAAGCATTCCAAAAAAGAAACCGGCCTCCGCCGAAGCCGAAGCTGAAACCCAGGAAATGTGGAACCTGCGACTCTACGTCGCCGGCAAGACCCAAAGGGCAATCACGGCGTTCGAGAATCTCGAAAAGATTTGCGAGGAGCACCTGGCGGGGAAGTACAGCATCGAGGTTATTGATCTGCTCAAGAATCCGCAACTGGCCCGGGGCGACCAAATCATTGCGCTGCCGACGCTCGTCCGGAAGCTGCCCAAACCGGTTCGCAAGATCATCGGCGACCTGTCCAACAAAGAGAAGGTGCTGGTGGGATTGGATCTTCGGCCGCTTGCACAGGGGGGACGGTGATGGCGAAGAAGCTGCGAGGCGATCATGAAAAAGTGCTGGCAAGAGCTGCCAAAGCGCGCGCGAAGGAAAGGTACGTGCTCCGGCTCTATGTTGCAGGTATCACGCCTAAATCAGATCGGGCGATCCGGTCGGTGAAGGAGATATGTGAACAGAGCCTCAAAGACCGGTATGACCTGGAGATCGTCGACATTTATCAGCACCCCGGCACGCTTAAAGAGGATCAGATCATTGTCGCGCCGACGTTAATCAAGAAGCTGCCTTTTCCGTTGCGCCGTCTGATCGGCGATATGGCGGACAGGGAAAAGATCCTTCTCGGGCTAGACCTGCGACCGAAGTGTGGATAGAGAGGGAAGGAGCTTCGAAGGCTGGGAGAGTGCTATGAGAAATAAATCCGGGAAATCCGTCAAGCATACCAATGCCGACATCCAAATTGCTATTGAACTCCCCGCGTCCTCCCGTAACTCCACCTGCCTCCCGCCCGACCTCTCCACAACTGAATTGTCGCGAGAGAACGCCGAGCTTCGTGCTCAGCTCGCTGAGGCTCAGGCGACGCTGCATGCAATCCGCGAAGGCGAGGTGGACGCTATCGTCGTCTCCGGCAGCCAGGGAGAACAGATTTTCTCGCTAACGGGAGTGGAAACCGTCTATCGTCTGATCGTCGAGACAATGAAGGAAGCGGCCTTTACCGTCGCCTTTGACGGCACAATCCTGTTCGCGAACGCCCGGTTTGAGGAGTACGTCAAAAGGCCGATGGAAAAAATCCTGGGCCATGCGCTGCACGAGCTTGTCCCCCAGGATCAGTGCCCGGCTGTAGAATCGCTGCTGACTGCCGCCCAGAAGGAGCCTGTGAAGTGCCGGCTGGTTTTTCAGGGCGCCGACGGCACACTTATACCTGCTTTTGTTTTATCCAATCTCCTGAACCAGCCCGACGGCATGAGCATTTGCATGGTAGCGATGGATCTCACCGAGTTGGAGAACTCTACCCACCTGATCCAGGAGTTGCGTCGGCAAAAGGATGCCTTGCGGAAGAGCCAAGAGCGTCTACAACTGCTTTCCAGCTGCGCCAGCCGTCTCCTCGCCAGCGACAACCCGCAAAGCATCATCAATGAGCTTTGTCGGGAAGTCATGACTCATCTCGACTGCCAGGCGTTTTTCAACTTTCTGGCGGATGAACAGGCCGGCAAATTGCACTTGAACGCTTTCGGGGGCATTTCAGAAGAGGAGGCCCTGAATATCGAGTGGCTTGATTACGGTGCGGCGGTGTGTGGATGTGCAGCCCGACAGGGTTGCTGTATTATCGCGGAAGATATCCTGAACGTTCCCGATACCCGTGCCGACCTTGTCAGAAACTACGGCATCCAGGCCTACTGTTGCCATCCGCTCATGGCTCAAGGCAGTGTGGTCGGTACGCTCTCTTTCGGCACGAAAACCCGCCCTCACTTCACGCCGGAGGAGGTGGAGGTGATGCGCACGGTAGCGGACCAGGTGGCTGTAGCCATGCAGCGCCTTCTCAATGTTCAGGCTCTGCGCGAGTTTAACGAGTCGCTCGAACAGAGCGTGAACGAGCGAACGGCCGAGGTCCAGCGACAAACCACACGACTGCGCGCGTTAGCTGCTGAACTTGGCCAGGCTGAACAGCGCGAGCGCAAACGCCTGGCCTCAATCCTGCACGATCACATCCAGCAACTCCTCGTGGCGGCGCAGATGCACCTGGGCCTCGTCAAGCGTGCAGACAGCATGACCATAGGGCCTGCTATCCAGGGTGTGGAGTCCATCATTCGAGAAGCGATTGACGCCTCGCGTTCGCTGGCGATGGATCTGAGCCCGCCGATTCTGCACCAGGGCGGTCTTGTACCGGCACTGGGGTGGTTGGCGAATCGCATCGAAGAAAAGAACCTGTTTAAAGTCCGTGTGCGGGCTGACAACGCTGCCGAACCTGAGATGGAACCCGTGCGCCTGCTGCTGTTCGAGTCCATACGCGAACTGCTTCTCAACGCCATCAAGTATTCCGGTGCACATGAAGCTGAGATCATGATGATGCGCACCCCGGACGATTGGACGAGAATCACTATTGAAGACAAGGGAAGTGGATTCGATCCGGAAGTCGCCAATGCGAGCCGCAACGGGCTCGGCCTGTTCGGCATTCAGCAGCGCTTGACCCACATTGGCGGAAAGATGGAAATCGAGAGCGCTCCGGGACAAGGCACGCGGGTGAGCCTGTTGGTGCCTCCTGAGAAAACCCGTAAAGATACACTGGAGCCTGCAGCGGATGCCTCCGAGATTGACGAGCAGGCGCTTATCGGCTTCAGCCAGAAGAAAAATAAAATTTGCATCCTGCTGGCAGACGACCACCGAATCGTGCGCCAGGGATTGTCAAGCCTGCTGCAACTGGAGCCGGACCTGGACATCGTGGCCGAAGCAGAGGACGGGGAGCAAGCGCTGAAGCTGGCTCGCCGGTTGAAGCCGGACGTGGTGGTAGCCGACGTAAGCATGCCGGGAATGGACGGAGTAGAATTGACGCGAATGTTGCTGCGGGAAATGCCCGGCATCAAAGTCCTTGGCCTATGCATGCACATTGAGAAGGATGTAGCGGCTGCGATGCGCGATGCCGGCGCCGTCGGCTATCTTGCCAAGAGTGGGTTATCCGAAGATCTGATCACTGCCATCCGGGCGTGCGCAGCTGGAAGATAACTCGCACGGCCCGAGCTAAATCGCATTCATTATTTCAACTATAAAGCCCCACATTAATCTCAACAACAACGAAGGGTGTTCCCGAAGATACCCCCCGTTCGATGTCTCCCACGGCGGGGTCATAGATGTAATTGCATACTATGCATCGATATTTTTGCATTGCACTCTCCTGCATTAGCGTATTCACTCTCTCCAATGAATGCACGACACCGGGCATACATCGATGGCATTGGTCTGAATTTCATCTTCCGGAGCGCCTTTGGGGTCGTAGCATTCTGACTTGCCGTTATCAGCGAAGCGGAATACAGTCGGAACATTTTCAATACAGAGGCCACAGCTGATGCATTCGTCCTGGTCAACCCACGGTTCTCTGGCCATGTCATTCCCACCTTTCAGGCGATTGGCCCGCCAGTCCGGCAAGCACAAATGTTCTGCAATATACCTATAAACTATATCATGGGCTACATTGCCGTCTAAGATAACCCGCGGCGTGTCCCATGCATGCCGTTTTCCACGTACCTCCTGATTCACATCGGCCTATTAGCTGCAGCTTGAACACGCCATTCGGGCTGGGGCGAATATATATCCGTCCTGGCTGAAATATGACATCGCCGTCGGACAGGATGACAGTCTCCCCCCAGGCGCTTAGATGCTTGATAACGTCCAGCGAGCCGGGGCATAGGCGGTCGGCGAAAGGATAGTCCATCAGGTAGGAGGAGATCTTCAAGAGATGTGGATCGCGCGGATTTTCGTCCCGGTAGCGCTGCAGGGCGCCGAGATAATCCGTATATCCGAGCTGGGTACGCCTTTCCTTGAAGATCGTCCAGTACCGCTGCTGACATTCGGCCCCGAACGATTGCATCAGGTGGCGTTTGAGGTCGGCGACAATCCTGTCATTGTCGAGCAGTGTGTTATCGACATCCAGCAAAAAAACGACAGGAGCAGGTTTCGTCATGCAGTTGTCTCTGTAGGCCTCGGGTTGTACCAGCCACCGTCTGCCGCGATGAGCGCTTCAGCCTCTTTGGGCCCCCAACTTAGGCGCTTGTAGGGACGGGCTCGAGAATGGGTCTTAAGCACCGGGTCGATTACGGCCCAAGCGGCCTCAACCGCATCCTCACGGGTGAAAAGCGCTCCATCGCCAGCCATGGCGTCGCCCAAAAGCCGCTCGTAGGGTGTTTTCTCTCCTTGAAGTTCTTCAGCCAGGTAAAGCTCTCGCTGGTCGCCGACGAACTCCTCGCCCGTGCGCTTGACGCGAGCAGCGAGAGCGATGGCAGACCTCGGAGAAAGGCGGAAGCGAAGATAATTGGCCCGGCCGGCAGCCGGCGCAGAGTCGGCAAAGAGCCTCTGCGGCGGCGGCTTCAGCTCCACCAGGACTTCGGCCGCGGTTTCGGCCATGTATTTGCCGGAGCGCAGATACCACGGCACTCCCTCCCAGCGCCACGAGTCGATGAAAAGCCGTAGAGCGCAGAAAGTTTCGACGTCGGAATTCTTCGCCACGCTCGGCTCGTTGCGATAGCCGGCGTATTGGCCCCGTACTACGTCGTTGGACTTGAGGGGGCGCATTGCCTGAAAGACCTTGGCTTTTTCGCTATGCACAGCTCCAAAGCCGCGATAGGCAGGTGGCTCCATGGCAAGCAGGGCAACAATCTGGAAAAGGTGGTTCTGGATCACATCGCGCAGGCAGCCGGCGGTTTCGTAAAACGCTCCTCGGTTCCCCACGCCGAAATTCTCGGATAGGGTTATCTGGACACTGGCCACGTAGTTGCGGTTCCAAATCGGTTCCAGATAGGAATTAGCGAAACGGAAATAGAGGATATTCATGATCGCCTCTTTCCCGAGAAAGTGGTCGATGCGAAAGATCGAATCTTCCGGAAACACCGACTGCGCGATGCGGTTAAGCTCCCTTGCGGAAGCCAGGTCGCGTCCAAACGGCTTTTCAACGATAACGCGTGCCTGGCCCGCCAGGCCTGCTTCGCCGAGCCCTTGGATCACCGTTGCGAAGAGTGCAGGCGGGATGGCGAGGTAATGCGCCGGGCGCCGAGCACTTCCCAGCGCCTTTTTTATCGCCCTGAATGTTTCCGGGTCGTTATAGTCCCCGCTTACGTACTTGAGCAAAGATAGAAAATGATGGAGGGCGCGCTGGTTATGGATCCCGCCCGATCGCCTGATGCTGTCCTTCACGCGGTTGCTCAACTTCGCCAGACTCCATTTGGGGAAGGCGACGCCAATTATTGGAACTCTCAGAGCGCCTCGTTCTGCCATTGAATAGAGCGCCGGGAAGATCATCTTGTGGGCGAGATCGCCCGTTACTCCGAAAAGTACCAGAGCGTCCGAAAGAGAGGCTGTCATAGGATGTCTCCCTTTGGGGCGGCCTTCCTTCCCGCATTAGCGGCACCACACGGACGACCGGCTCGCAACAAACGTTGCACCATGTTGTTTCGTACTCTGCCAAGTTCCATGGAGTGCTCCTCTCTTTTTTACGACAGTCCCGCATACCTGGCATTCGGCATTATTCGACGACGATCCGCCAATTCCTGCCTTCCCACCTTTGAGGCTCTTTCCAATAAAATGTAAATTCGAATACCGACTCACCGCGCAAATCACTCGTTGGAAGATCTGCAAACCATAAATTCAGCGCGCCGATGTTGCCCGTCTCTACTTTGTTAGTGCGAGCCCACTGATCTGCCGACCAGATAACGGTCGCATCCGCCGCAACGATAATCCGCAGGATTTTCCCCCGCCGCATTCGGCGGACGGGATGGCGGAAGCTCCAGATTTCGTGCCGGACCGGAACTGGATTGACCACATAGCGCTGAAATGCGGGTTCCACTCGATCAAAACAGATGCCGTCGCAACAGCTGCGAACAAGCGTTAAATATTCGGCGTGCGACCAGCATAACGGCATTGCAGCGCCTGTGGGTCGCCCCCGTTTCATGCTCCCGCCCGGCAGGTCGTCGGCGTCCCAAAGCTGCTCGGTAATCATTCCGCCTTCATTGGCAAACCGTTCCATCGCCGCAATGAACTGCCTCGGATCGCGTCCGGCAGCGAGTTCGAAATGGCCGCGTTCGCCCGTCAAAATCGGCCACGAGCGGCCGACACCCGACCCGTCGTAAGCGCTGCCGTCATCCTTCTGTCCATAGCCATCGTGATTGTAACGGCGCCAGCAGGGGCCTTGCGGCAGGTCACGTTTGAGAACACGATCGATGACTTCGATCGAATCCAGGACGATGGGATCGTGCGCATCGCGGATGCCGAACCGCACAAGATGAAGAAAATCGCAGCCGACAATGGTTCGTGCGGGGTGAACGCCGGCGCCATTGGCCAACTGGATCATTGTTGTGTTTGGATTGGCGTGTGGGTCGGGGGCTTGTGGATCCGTTGGATTAATCCGGATGTAGTGACGCTGGTATTTTTGGACCAACTCGCCCTGCGTCGTGACCGTCCATTCTTCAAGATGCGCGGCAAGCCAGTCGGCGTATGTCAGAATAAAATCCGCTGTGCCCGGTTCATCGTGGTTTCCGGCGAATTCCGCAGCACAGACCAGGCTGGCGATGACTGTAGCCAGCGTCGAAGGCGAATAACCCGCGTTTTCTTCCCAGCGTTCCTGCGCTGTCACCGGCCCGTGCAGAATGAGGTGCGCAGAAGCACGTAGGATCATGACGTATGGATCGAACAAGCCCGGCGTGACGCCTTCGCTGTGCAAACGCCACGCCAGCAGGATCGGCACGGCAATTTCATCGATTTGAGAGCCGCACCAGTATGCAGTACCGTCGATCCAGCTATTCTGTGGAAAGCTGCCGTCCGGCTGCTGCGTGGCTGCGAGCCAGATCAATGCGCGCAGCGGCGTTCCAGTCTGTCCCACAGCAAGCAGCGCGGTCGCGCTCTGCACCAGGTCGCGGGTCCAGACCAGATGATAACCGCCGACATCATTGTCGCCTTTGACTTCGCCCCACGGAATGCTCATCGATGCGACCAGCGCGCCCTGAAAAATCTTATCTTCATGCGCCAGGAGGATACAGCGACTCAGCCGATACACTGCACCGCCGTCATGCGTATGATCCGTGATGTCCGATGCCGGATCCACCACCGCGCGCTGCCACTGACGCACATAGGTTTGGCGATGCGGCTCAAAAGCGACTGCGAGCGACTGCATCAGCTTGGTTGTTGTGCTGTGATAACTCCCGCCGATTGCGATAGCGATTATGAATTCATCGGCGCGCTGAAGATCGATTTCGCCGGTCAGTGCAATATTCCCTCCCATTGCCTTGCGAAATTCCCAATCCATTTTGAAATTGCTAATAAGATCTTGCCAACCGTCGCTTGCACCAACATAGCCGATTGACCGGCGGGAAAAGCCCGTGCTGCAGCCCATGATTAAGTAAACGCCATCACGTTCCGCACAGAGAAGTGGGAGGCCGCTGACCTCAGAACACCAGCCTGAGTTGCCGGCGCCATGCCGTGCAATATGCGGAGCCAGGAGCGCGTACAGATGCAACTTTGCGCGCAGTGATTCATCGAACACATCCACTTTGGTATGTACAAGCAACACCGAGCGATGCGCATCGGTAAGCACGTGCTTGATCAGCCGGTAGCGCCCGTTGCGATCCGAGTTTGTAAGCCGATACAAAAGGCAGTTGCGCTCCGGATATTCAATCCGGTGATCGAGATCACGCTTCTCCTCGTGACAAAAACTTTCACCGTCGCTGATGAGAAACTGAAAATCGCGGGTGTTTGGCTGATCGACATGGGGGTAATAAATTTCATTGACGATTCCGTGGCTGACCGTGAACCAGAGCCGGCAGCCTGTGTGATAGGCGGTGCCGAGGCCTTCCTTGGCGCTGGAGGTCCAGCGAGGCTGGATTCCAGGAGCGCCAAATGCCACTGATTCTCCGGATAAAATCATTTTGTACTCCTCGGCATTCTGCGACACCGGTTTGCCTACCCTCGAATCATCGTGAGAAGCATTTTGAATCGCTGCCGTGCATTCACAGCGTGAGGCGCATTGGCCGGAATGAGAACCGTCTCACCGCACTTGGGATTGACTATCTGCCCGCTGATGACAACTTCGCCCTCACCGTCGAGAATCTGCACATAGGCGTCGTAGGGGGCTGTATGCTCGCTAAGCGCCTGTCCAGCGTCGAACGCGAACAGGGTGATCGAGCCAAATGGTTTCTGCACCAGCGCGCGGCTAACGATTGAACCAGTCGCGTACTGGACATATTCGGGAAGGCGAACGGCCTGTGCCGGGGACATCGGTTCTGCTGGTTTGCTCATTTCCTGGTCCTTTCCACTCTTAGTTTGTTCCAGTCATTGTGTATGCAACGGCATCCTGGCTACTTTATGGCTGCTTTGACTTCGCCGAGGTCTATGCCGGCCTGGTTCATGATCTTCGTCGCATACTCGAAATTGTGCGCTCCGCGAGAACCATCTCTTGTAAGGACCGAAAGGTTGGCTCTCGCATTGCCGAGCTTTGTCTTCAATTCGGCATTCAGAAGATCGGGCTTCTCCTTCAGTGCCATGCCGATGGTCTTGATATCATTCTGTAGAGCGTCCATGTTTTTCGTAAACGAAGCTTGCCATTCCTGCAGACGAACCGCACGGTCTTTCTTATTTTTGTCTTTGTGGCATGAAGTGCAGGTGTCGGCGCGCTTCTCGGCTAGATCGGGATCGTCCGGTCGGATTACTTTCATCAGGTGGTTCCCTTCGGTCATGTGGCATTCGACACAGCTGATTCCGGAGTGGAAACTTTTGGTTTCCTTGATGCCCTTAGCACCGTTGCCTTTGAACGTGGCCTCCTGGGTATGGCAGGAGGTGCAAAGCTTTTCAGGAGGCATAACCAATTGACGGGAATTATCACTGTTATGCGCATCGTGGCAGGCGACGCAAGATAGCGTATTAAAGCTCTCTTTTTTAGTGACATCAATCTTCTTGCCCTGAAGTTTGGCGGCGAAGCCCTCCGCGGAGTGACAGCCATAGCAGTCAGCGGCAGCGCGTTCATTTTTGATTATCAGGCCGAGAGCCTTGCTGTGAACGGAGGCTCCCCACATATTGTAGTTACGCAGATGGTTTGCGTTGATGCTTGAATCAGGCGGAAGCTTGTTTGGATCGACTGGCGTCAGCTGGATTCCCGGGATTTGGGAAAGCTTCATACCGGGCCGAAAACCGACAACCCATTTGGTGCCGTCGGACATCAATTTGCCACCGGTCTGAACGTCGTTACCTCCATGGCATTGCCCGCAAATATCTGCGTCCTTGCTGGCAACTATTTTGCTGACGTCGCCCTTGCCCAAAACGTGATCACGACCCGGACCATGGCACGCCTCGCAGCCGATTCCGGCTTCGCCCCACGTGAGCTTTGGCGTGTTCATGTTGGTCGTATGACAACCAGCGCAGGAAGTTGACCAATCCAGGCTGAAGTTGGAAGGACGGTAGGTCTTGGCGGCCCTGTCATAACTGACACCCAAGGTCATGTAATGCTGAGTTGCGGGATCACGCGCAAGGAAGAAAGAATTAGCCACCATATAATTGGCTTTCCGGAGCTCCGCCTGGAGGTTCGCCGGAGCCTTGGCAATGTCGAGCGGCAATTGAGTCGAGTTTATTATAGGCACGACCATCTGGGCATGGTTGGAGGATTTCCAGATGCTGTACTTCTCGGCGTGGCATCCCAGACAGGCCTGCGAACCGATATACTCCGGAATCTCCTTCTTGTCGGCGGCTGTAACCGCAACTAATGCCGCAGCAATCTGTGCCGCGCAGGCGAGCATAAGAGCAGCTTTCCGCATCATTTGATTCCTCATTTTGTTAGACCTTCCTTGTCTGATAAATATTTTCAAACACATCCCCCGTCCGGTGGCAAATAAATCGTATGAGCAAGATCGCGCAAATGGGTTATTTAACCCCAACTGCCGTATCAAGTGGCTTTAGCGGATAATCCGAACCAAATAAACTATTGATCGCAACCCGCCTAAGGCGCTTGCCCAACTTGCGCATTGCAGAGCATCTACTGCGGAGTCTGCTTCAGTATCGTCATAGCGTCTTGTAATTGATCTTACACCCAAATGAAATTCTGGGAGAAACAATATTGACCAGAGGTGTGAGCACTTCTGAAACGACCCGAGCATCCCGGTAGAGTATAAGCATTGGAGTGTTACGCGAAGAATAATGTCAAGTATGGGAGGTTCAGTCCCTGGCAAAACCGTTTCCCCTGTTCAATTGGATTTCCCGGTTTGCGCTTGTACTCCCTTCATGCATTCTGTCGCCACTTCCCCGACCGACATGTAGACTCTGATCGCTCGTCTCCACGGCGCACTGAGAAATACGGGCTAAACTCTATCAAGCGGCATCTATGAAGGAATCGCCTTCCACGACCTGTCGGTTGCAGTGCTACCGCATCAGACACGGTAAATATCTTTCAGACGGTGCAGCATATCGTGATGCGCCTCGTGCTTGCCCGGACCGACGCGGTTAAGCTCGATCTCCTCGAATCGCCCAACAACCTTACCCGCAGTGTCGTCAGACAGCAGCCGATCGGCCATTGGAAATAGCACGGTGTTTTCCTTGTGGATATGAGCCGAAAGCAAATCTCTGTATCCGATCGCAGTTTCTCGGATGCCATTCGAGGCGTTTTGATCGCCGCGGCGCAGACGCGCCAACCCGTCCGACATCTCGCGGACCAGTCCGCGTCCAGCTTCGTGCTCGGCCAGCATCACTCCGATCGGCCCGCCTTCTCGCTTTACCCCACATTTTTCGAGTTCGGGAAAGAGGGCACCCTCTTCCTTGGCGTGGTGACACCGGTCAACAAATCCTCCGAAGAAGTCGATAAGCTGATTGAGGTGCTCCGGCGCATCGGCGCCTCCTGCCGCAAGTCCTTTCTCAATTTTTTCGAGAATCTGCAGCGCGACAAGCACTGCGTTGTGCTCGGAAATTAATTCTTCTGTGGGTTTCATTTCCGTCTCCTTTATTAACTGGGTCCGGCGTTGGCCACAGTTTTGGGCACAACGAGGCTAAAATCGGACATTGCGAAGCGGTTCAGAAATCGCTATAGTATTGCGTCTCTTTGAAATGCGCCCGTAGCTCAGTTGGATAGAGCGTTTGACTACGAAAAGCATTCGATTTCTGAAACTAACTCGCAATTAACCCGCAAATAAATCAAAAATCTTAGGTTCGGCAGACTCTCCAAAAATCGGCGCTAAGTGAATCTAAGATAAAAAGATAGGTTCTGGGCACACTTTTGGGCACAGGTATTTGCAGTTGCCATGCCCCGATTGAAAATTATTTTCCGAAGCTGCACCGATCACCAGAAAATTTAAATTATGAAAGGGCACCAAACCGGGTGCCTCCGCAGAGGCAGCTTTTTGCCTCGGCCTCTTGACTTGCAGTTTTGGCCGTTTGGCTTTCAACCCTGGGAAATGATGCCGAGACACATTCAAAGGGAATATCGCGGCGTGGGTTTTGTGGCGATCGAGAAGAACCTGGCCTCTCTGGGATATTTCTCTCCATCCAACAAAAGAGTCAGGATGCAATCCACGAAGACGGTCACGTTCACAAAGATTTTGGATGGGAAAAGATTACAGGCAAAAGCGACCATCATCCCAGGAACAACTTTTGGCCTTCCGACAACAGCGGATCAAGACAAATATATTGCTTTTCAAAAAATCGTCGTGGATTCCAAGCAACGTCATTGCGAGGTCAGAAATCCAATCGCCTTCTCCTCTGCCGAACTATTGGATTTGCTCGGCCAGTGCAGAAACAGCGGCGGGAACTATGAGCATATCGATGAATGGCTCAACGTCATGAATGCTACAACCATCATCTCCGAGGGAATGATCTGTCTCGATGGTCGACCTATTTGGTCGAAGGACCGATTCCGGGTCTTCGATCAGGTTGCAAGCATTGGCAGCGAACTCGAGGGAGGACGGCGGGCTGACAAAAACTATGTGTGGCTTTCGAGATGGCAACTTGAGAACATAAACAAAAATCATCTCCTGCCTATAGAGCTTGAGAGCTATCTGAAGCTCAAGAATCACATTGCTAGAGCCTTGGTTCCACACCTTCAGATTTGGCTCTATGCATCCCGGAATGCGTGCGCTTTTGAAAAGCGTTACGATGAACTATGCCAAGTCTTGAATCTCAATCCCTATTCCCATGCTTCGAAAATCAAGGAGAAGCTTGGCCCCTCGCTCGATGAGCTTGTTGAGCATGGCTATCTTGCCGGCTGGGATCTTGATGTGACCAGCGGCCATGCCGGCCACAAGATCATTTTCCATCATGGAGAGAAATTTAGAGGGGATCAGAGGAAAACGATAGCTTCCCAACCAAATCCGCAGGGTTTCCAAATTCTTCGAAGGGAGGAGCAGAAGCTCAATCCTTCTCTGGTTGAGGAACTCGTTAGACGAAATATCCCGGAGCGCCAAGCGAAAAAGCTTCTTGCCAATATTGCCGAGGGCCAGGAGGTTCTGGATCAGCTCGAATGGGGGGACTACTGGATCCGACAGAACTTGGGTTCGAAAATATTTAATCCGCCCGGTTTTTACATCTACCTTATTAAGGAAAATATCCACCCCCCGGAACTCTTCGAGACCAGTCGCAAGCAGGCAATCTTTTATAAGCAGAAGCAAGCACGGGAGCAGGAAATAGAAATGCGGGCTGCTCTTGAGTTTGCCTATGAAGATTATCGGGACCAGATTTTGGAAAGCTATATTGCAGAAAATTATCCTGGAGAAAAATACTCGGCGTTAATTGAGAGGAAAAAACAGGAGCTCTCTCCTCAATACCGGCAATATACATTTTGGAAACCGGGAGCATTAACGAAATTCCTAGAAACCTCGGTGCGAGCAGATCTGGAAAAAGGTTTATCTCTACAGACTTTCGACGCATTCTGCAAAAAGAGGAATTTGACAGAGCTGACATTCTAAAGGAATGGGATCGGCAATTTGAGGCCGGATCGGAAAACACAAAGGTGAGGCGCAAGCGCAAAGAGGATATGTGAAGCCTGCTAAGGTTTTATTTTGCAGACCAAAGCATCTGGAATTGCCTTGGACAATTGGCAGATCAGATAAGGTGCACAGGACTTAAAATCCTGGACTACGTAAGTAGTGTGTGGGTTCGATTCCCATCTCCCGGAATTTAAAAAAGCACTTGCAGCCTGTTCGTTTTTGGGAACATCCGGTCACTTTGCCTATTCTTTTCCTATTCTGGATCAAACTTTCTTTGACTTTGCCTCCAAAATTCGCTCCAATTCAGACCTCCATTGTGTTTCTCAGATAATTATCTAATCTGTCTCAGGAGGTCTGACATTGCTACAATAGACAATTTATGATTTATGCCGGCTGTAATTCAACACGATGTCACCCCGAAGGAGCGTTTAATGAAAAGGTATTCCTTTCCAAGGAGCCTTGTATCGGCACGCGCTGCTTTGTACGCCTGTCTCTCCCTTATTGCTCTGGTTGCCGACGCTGAGCGCGCTGGAAGGACGGCTGGAGTCAGGAGCACGGACACGCAAGCCTTGACCTCTGCGCTCACTCCTCCTGCGCCCGGACCGATCGATCCGCAGAAGTGCCAGGATCAGCAGGATATGACTTGGGACGACTATCATCCCATTCCAGGCGCCAACTGGGCCGATCCCTCGCTCGTGCCGTCCCGACAGCTCCGGATAGCGCTCGTGGCCGTCGACTTTCCGGATCAGCCGTTTGTGATTACCCTGCCCAGAGGATCCGATCCTTTTGGCAATCCGCAGATCGACCCCATCCCACGCGCAGAGGTCCCTCAGTTTTACGCCGACTTCTACAACAAGCCTCAAGCGCTCAACCACGGACATACAGTAAACGAGTACTGGATGGAGCAATCGAGGGGCAGGATCGGTATTCCGAAAATGGATTCGTTCGGCCCGTATAGGATGCCGAAAAACCTGTTCCAATATGGCCTCAACGAGTGGAAGCAGCAGAAGGGCTGCCCGGGTGGATTCAAGTGCAACGGACGCCTCGAGGAGGATGCCGACGCGCTCTGGATTGCGGACGCCGGGAAAAACATCCGGTCGAAGTACGACATCATCCTGCGGATTTATGCCGGCTACGATGAGACGAGCGTGTGGCAGGAATTCGGAGAAATGAAATTTCAGACCAGAGACGACATCCCTGAAGAATGGGGAAACCCGGACAAGACCAAGCCGCGTTGGGTCATTACTCGCTATGCGCCCTGGACCTCCTGGAGAGTCGGCCAAATGCAGTGGGGCCAGTCCACGATTCGCCAGGGAGAAAGCTCAGGCACGATCACGCACGAAATCGTGCATTTTGCATTCCGCACCGGCGACAACAATAACAACCCTTACGCAAAGCCATACCGGAGAGTAGGCTGCGCTCCATGGGATATCGTGGATCGTGGCTCATTCAACGGGCCGGGTGGGCCGCACAACCGCTGGGTTGTACCAGCGATCCAGGGGGCGTCCATGCCGGCCGGATTCATGCTGCGCAACCGAATCAAATTCGGCTTTGTACGCCCAGAAAATGTCCTGAAGCTCAATCGCAATGGTCTCGCGAACTCCGGCCCGGTCGTAGCGACAATCACCGCCCGCGCCGTTGACCCTGGACCGGGTGGGTTGGCCGGAATCACTGTCGCACTGGACGGCAACGCGCCTCAGGATCGCACGCCGCCGTGCGAAATAAACAAGGATCCCCTGTGTGCCGGCGCGCCGGTCTTCAACTTTTACTCGGTCGAGGTTGTGCAGCGGATCGGCTACGATTCATTCACGCCCGATAACGGAGTCCTGATCGCCAAAAATAAAAACGGCGAAAGCAACTCCTGCGGTTACAACTGCTTCATCTGGGTGATCGACGCACATCCGGAAGATATGAACATGATCGACTTCAAGCGGCCGGACGGCACGGCCGTTATGCGAACGATCGCCGACTATCGCCAGCTCAATGATGCGCTGTTTCATGCCGGAGCCGATTCCGGAAGCCGGTACGAATGGGAGGATACTGCGAACCGTCTGCACTTCTACGTGATTGACATCCACAGAGACCCGAACGGGATCCTATCCTATACGGTCGGGTTGCGATCATTGGACGGATCGGGACCTCAGGAGCGCGGTGTGTTGCTTGTTCCGCCCGCGGCGCAGGAAATGCCCTTGCGGTATGCCGACTGTGCCTTCACTCTGAAAAACACTGGCGCGCCTGCGGCTACGGATCCGTTGCCGCACCCGCAGAACGCTGACGATTATCTGAGCAACGATATATATCGCCTCTCGGTCACAATCGACGGCAAGGGATGGTCGGCCAAGCTGCGGAACGAGCTTGTTGCCGTGAAGTTCGGAGATTCAGTGATTGTGCCGATTGTGGTGGCGCGAGATCCTGCGAGCGCTCCCGCGGCAACCGTGACACTGAAAGCAGTTTCCGAGAGCGATCCGACGAAGAGTTCGACAAGGGCCTGCCGACTGACAACGCCGAATGCGAAGCAACCCGGCCCTTGAGATCTTGTTTCGGCCCATTCATATCAAACACGGATGCGCAAATGAAGCCGAGGAACGCGGACCTACGGATGGAGTTCCACCCATGTCGTCCCCGCCTTGAGCGGCACGATGTAAGCCCCCCGCTCGGATTCGAGCTTCGTGATTGGATGATAACTTGCAATGCCGCTCAACTTCGCGGACTGTTCCACACGCAAACGCGCCTTGGGGGTGAACTTGGTTGCGGCTGCAAGACCCAGGCGAACGGCCCCGGTTTTGGGATTGACCGACACGCTCGAAAACCTGCCGGCGTCGAGCGTTAGCCACAAGCCGCTTGATGCGACATAAACACGCGTGCGGAACGAGTCAAGGGGGGTGACCGCAATTGTGCCCTCGTCGGTTTTGAGGTTCCCGCCAAATGCCAGCCACCCAAATTCCGGATCGTGAACGATATAAGCTGCGGTATTGATGGCATGACCGAAGAAGTTCGGACCATAGTCCCCGGAATAGGCATCGAACTTCAACGTGTCCGGGAAGGAATGAAACGCGGCCGAAGCGAATCCCTCCTGATCGATATTGGTGAGTGCGCCCATCGTCCCGCCGTAGCCAATGCGAAGCAGATATAGGTCGCCCGGGTGATCACGATACTCACTCAACACCGGGATGGCGTTGATGCCGGAACCGTAGTGGTGCAACTGGCGCTCGATGCGGCCGAGCTTGCCGGCGTAAACGAAATCCCAATACCTGCGGGCGCTGCCGTTGTATCCCCAGTGCGGTATGGTCGGCATGTAGCCGAGGATGGCGTCGAGCGTCACTTGGGACTTGGCGGCGTACGCGAAATATTTTGTCCAGGCATAGACCTCTTCCTGACCGGTGGAGTCCCACGGCATTTCGCTGCCGAAAGGATATGCCTGGTTGCTCCAGCGATCGGCGCGGCCCTTCATCCGGACTGTGAAATCCGCGGCTTGCTCTGTCCAGCCTTCGCGATTGAGGTCGAGCAAGATCTGAACGAAAACGTCGCCTTCCATCTGGCCGAATTGGGCATAACCGGGGGCTTGTTTCATCATCGCAATCGCTGTTTGGTAGGCGTTGTTCAGATACCAGTCCCAGCAATGATTGGTAATGAGTCCCACGTTGTTGCGCGCCAGACGATACATAACCCAATGGAGCGCCGCGACGTGAGGATAGTTGAAGGAACGATCCGTTCGTTCGGATACCAGCTTGTTCCAACTCGTCCAAGTCTTCCAATTGAGATCGCCTCGATAATAAGGCATCTGATCGGGCTGGTAGTAGAAGAGACTCTTGCGTACTCCGTATTGGCGCGCCCCGTCTTTATATTGCAGGCCGCCCCAAAGAACTTGATCGATGAACTGCTGGCATTTATCAAGCTCTTCTTTCTCCGGACGGCCAAATTCCTTCATGATCGCCGTCAGCCAAGAGCCGGAGCCGCCCTCGTCACCCAGGCCGGCGATCCATACGCGGCTGTCCTGCAACACAATTTTATTTTCGTCCCGGTCGTAGCTCATGACCGAAGGGCTGCGCTTGAACGGATCAGCCGGGTTGACGAACCACTGCCTGGTTGTCAGGAACCTGCCCAGGTCATCGACTGCTTCCGCCTCCGGTTTGATCACGAAATAGTGAATTGCCTGCACGGATCCATCCGCATAGGTCACGACAATGCGAGCGCGGCCCCAAGCTCTCCCATGCAGAGTGTAAGCGGACCAGTTGCCCGGTGTCACCCGGCCCGGAAAGATCTCGATCGCACCTCGAGGTTCAACCTCCATAGACTTGATACGCTTGGCATGCTTCAGGAAAAGCCGGGCCTTGAGATCCATCGGCAGCACGTAGCCGGGAACCCCAACTGCCACGGGGCGCCCGTTGCCGGCAAGAGTTTTCTCGATGTCGCGGATCTGATCGGAGATGAGGAATTTGAGACCATAGCTTTGTGATGCGCCAGGTGCGAGTGTCAGCGAAGTCGGAGGATTCCAGGGCTGAGCCTTCTTCCATTCATTTTCAGCGTAAGCTCGACTGTGAACCATCCAATCATAGAATCCTTCGAATGTCGTACCCCGAGCTGTAGGGTCCGTGAAAATAGACCCAGGCGCGCTGGATTCACGCGGGTTCAGAATTGGATTGTATGCCTCAAAGGGTGTCCTGCCATCAGGAACGACGACCAGAGCGGGACCATGTCCGCTGAGGCGCGTCACCTGCAGGTAACCGGCATCTTCCCCGATATAGGGATCGTAAAACGAACAGATGGAATGCGCCTGCTCCAGGGAGCGATCATTGAGAACATTATTGAAAATCATCGGGATGCCGAGCGCACCGATCTGGACGGGCGCAGGCGTCTTGTTTTTCAGCTCGAACCGCATGACGAGCCTGCCGCCGTCCAGTGCCCAGGTCCGGATAATCCGCAGCGGACAATCCGGCGGAAGCGTCGGCGAAAGATCGGCGGAGGCCAGAATTCCGGTTTTGATGGGGGCCGAGTTGCCTGGGGAAGTGGAGAGCGCGGTGACCGGTGTCCGGGAAGATGCCGAGGAGTATTCTTTCCACTCTCCCGAATTCCCGGCACGAAGGCGCAGGTTGATGTCGCCAAGATGATAGTAACCATTGTGCGAACGCTCGACGAGCAGGTCCCCTGGTGTAAAATCAAATCCGCCGGCGCCCTTGGGCTTGAGCGCCGCCACGGTCTGCGAGGATCGAACGAGGCTCAGGTTGAAATCGGGCGTTTCAATGCCGATCACGCCTTGCTCAAGCATGGGTCCCGGAACCGGCGAGGCGCTGCGCTTTTTCTCCTGTGCCGACGTCTCACGGCGCAATCCTGGAACCAGACTGAGCAGCAGAAAGCATCCTGCCACCAAAGCCAGCATGAGCGCCACGTGAGCGATAAGCCATTTTCCGCACTGCTTCATACGTGCCTCCGGAGTTCCGATTCTGGATGTGAATTGCTTTGGTTTCAATCAAGTTTCTATGGGATGATGCCCGGGAAGCCACTTTAGTCCTGCATTGCAAGCGCTGTCAAGGAACTGGCCCGCACGGCCATTGGATCTTTGAGGTTCTTATTCTTTGCATTCAGTTTCTGTGAAGGAGAATTCATGAAGAGATCGAGCTTGTTTACTTTCACGGTTGTTCTTTGGATCTCATGCCTCTTTCTTTCGCCTCTTCCCGCCCAGGTGACTCGTGCGGACTATGAACGCGCCGCCAACTTGCGGAACGAGCTTCAGCCGCTGGCGTTGAACCTGCCGGAACGGCCGTCTTGGATCGACGACACGAGCCGCTTCTGGTACAGGAAAACAGTCAAAGGCGGCTTTGAGTTTCAGGTCATGGACGCCGGCAATCTGGCCCGTAAACCGGCATTCGACCACGAAAAACTTGCGGCAGCGCTGGCGCAGGCCTCAAAGGAGAAGGTCGATGCCAGGAAACTGCCGTTCCAGATGATCTCATTCGTCGACGACGAGCGGGCAGTCCAGTTTGATTTCAAGGGAGATCGCTGGAAATGCGATCTCACGTCCTATACGGTCACCCGGATTGGTGATGCGGTGCCATTCGGACCTTCCGGTGATCCCATGTCGATTTGGGTGAGGGGCCCGGCGCCACAGGCCGCCTCCACGGAATCGAAGGCTTCGCCCGACGGCAAATGGGAAGCCTTCATCCGCAACTACAATGTCTGGGTGCGCTTCAAGGAGAAGAAGGACGAATTCGCTCTCAGTCAGGATGGCGCTGAAGGCGACTATTACACATATGCTTCAATCACCTGGTCGCCCGATTCGAAGAAAATCGCCGCATATCGCCTGCGCCGCGGCTATCACCGCATAATCCGATACGTCCAGTCATCTCCAGCCGACCAGCTTCAACCCAAATATATCTCGATGGAATATGCCAAGCCCGGCGACAGTTTGGATGTCGAGCGCCCGGTTCTATTTCATGTCGGGATGCGGGCATGCATTCCCGTTGATAATGCACTTTTTCCGAATCCCTTTGATATGTCGCCAATTGTCTGGTGGAAAGACAGCCGGGCTTTCACCTTTGAGTATAACCAGCGCGGGCATCAGGTCTATCGAGTCATCGAGGTCGATGCCCTGAGCGGCAAGCCCCGATTCCTTATCAACGAAGAGATGGCGACATTCTTCTGCTATTCGGGGAAGAAATACCGCTACGATGTCGCCGACGGCAAAGAGATCATCTGGATGTCGGAGCGAGACGGTTGGAATCACCTGTACCTGTACGACGGAGCCTCTGGTTCCGTGAAGAATCAAATCACAAAAGGCCCCTGGGTCATTCGCGGCGTTGAAAAAGTGGATGAGGCAACGCGCACGATCTGGTTCCGCGCCAGCGGCATGAATCCCGGACAGGATCCCTACTTTAACCACTACTACAAGATCAACTTCGACGGCACGGGCCTTAAGCCTCTCACCGATGGAGATGCGAACCATATGGCGACGTTTTCTCCAGATATGCGCTACTTTGTGGACACTTGGTCCCGAGTTGATCTGCCTCCTGTGATGGAACTCAGGCGCGCATTGGACGGTGCGCTCGTGACGCAGGTCGAGAAGACAGACATCACCGAACTGCAGAAGGCTGGCTGGAAACCTCCGGAGGTCTTTGTCGCCAAAGGACGCGATGGCAAGACCGATATCTGGGGCGTAATAATCCGCCCGAGGAACTTTGATCCGAAGCGCAAGTACCCGGTCATCGAAAATATCTATGCGGGTCCGCAGGACTCCTTTGTGCCCAAGTTCTTCAGCGCTTACAATCCGATGCAATCGCTCGCAGAGCTGGGATTTGTCGTTGTCCAGGTCGACGGCATGGGCACGAGCAATCGCTCCAAAGCCTTCCACGACATCTGCTGGAAGAACCTGGGTGATGCTGGGTTTCCGGACAGAATACTATGGCATCGGGCGATCGCTGCGAAGTATCCATGGTATGACATCACCCGAGTCGGCATATATGGCAATTCCGCCGGAGGGCAAAGCTCACTCGGCGGGCTTCTTTTCCACCCGGAATTCTACAAGGCGGCCGTGTCCGCGAGCGGCTGCCACGATAACCGCATGGACAAGATCTGGTGGAACGAACAGTGGATGGGATGGCCGCTCGGACCAGAGTATGCGGCTGCCTCAAATGTTGAAAACGCGCATCGGCTCCAGGGAAAGCTTCTTTTGATCGTGGGTGAAATGGATACCAATGTTGATCCGGCCTCAACGTTGCAGGTCGTCAATGCCCTGATCAAAGCCAACAAGGTTTTCGAACTGCTGGTGATCCCCGGCGCAGACCATGGCATGGGCGGCGCCTATGGCGAACGGAAGCGAAATGACTTCTTCGTCCACTACCTGCAGGGAAGCGAGCCCCCGGACTGGAATGGGGAAGGGATGCCATAACAGCAGAAACCATGCAAAAACCGATTGAGAAAGGTTTCTGCCGAAAGGTGTTATTCATCAATCCTTCTTGCTTAATACGGCCTCAATCCAGGCGGCCTGTATGCGTCTGCGCGCTTCTCCTCTGCCGATCTCATGAGCCGGGGTAGCTCCGTCCTCAATGCGCAGCACCAGACGCTGAATGCCTGTGACGTCGATTTGGGCGGGCCGAGCGACGTCGACTTTCGTCATCTTGCCGCTACGCCATATTTCTTTGCCGTCACCTGCAGCCACGAACTCGATGCTCTCTTCTCCCGCTGATTCGCTGCCTACTCCAACCAGTGCAGTCAGAGTGCTGTAAAGACCGTTGATCTGGTAGGTCACATTGCTGCCCGGCTGAACGCTGATTGCATCCGGATAAAATTTGCCCGCGATAGAGACAGGGCCGCTCGAACTCATCTTTGCCCACGGTCCCATGACTCCGAAATCTCCGCCACTCGAGCGAATCGGCTGCAATTGGCTTAAGGACATCTGCTTGGGCGCCATGGCCTTGATGGAAAAGGTGGTCTCCGCCTTTCGCTTGCTGACGACGCCATCTTCCCACACCGTTTCGACAGCGGCCGTATGCTCCGCCTTCGGATCGAGTCCGCGAAACTGGAAGGCCGCCTTGGGCGTGTATCCCTGGAGTTTGCCATCCAGATAGACTTTGTAGCCTGCATTAAGATAGTACTGCTCACTCCAGGTGAGATTAATGCCATCCAAGCCTGCGCGCTCAACACGCAGGTTAGTAGGCTCGGCCACAGGGTAGCTGTACACAGCGGCCGGTTCGAACTGAACCCGCCACATGACATCCGCGGTCTGGCTGCTTCGGATCTTTACTGTGGCCCAGCCCTGATGATTGGCAAAGGTCGCAGGGAGCCCTGCAGTCCCTGCCCTGGCCGATACACTCTTGACTTCGAAGTTGCGATCCCTGGGGAACACGAACTGAAGCTCATAGGGATCGTTTTTGATAACATGGCTCTTACCGCTGTATGCCTTGGCCGCGTCATCGTACTTCAGCTCTGCCAGATCCACCCAACCCTGCGTGATGTGGCGATTGGTCGAAATCAGCTGAATCTTCCCATTGCTTGGCAGCACCGTGAGGACCCGGCAACTCGTGGGAGCGACATCCAGCGTCATTCCCGCCTCCCAGGCACCCAGATAGTCTTTGTTCCAGAAGTCGAAAACATGCAGGGGCTTATCCGAAGGCAGGCCCAAGTCGGACCACTTCAAAGTAATCTGTTCGGAGTTGGTTTCGCCGAAGTTGAAGACGCCGATGACATCATAGGCGCGTCCAAGGTGATTGATCTTCAGGTCCCAGATGCGTTTGTGGCGTTGGGCCGGGAAAAGGTCCAACGGACGGATGTCTACCGCCGGATAGACCCGGCGCAGCATCTCGACCCGCTCTTCGCCCAAATCCATCATGCGGTCGGTGGCCATGAGGGCTTGGCCGGTCAGTCCCTGAAGTGTCGCCCATACACGGGCCTGATCTACTGTCAGAGGCGAGCGAAGGACCATGACGTCCGGATCCACGTACCACATGACGTTGTGTTGATAGTAAAAGCCCATCACCGCACTCAGCGCGGTCTGGAGGCCGCCCCAGCCCAGCACAATGTCGCCGCCTGTGCGGGAGCCGTCCATAATTCCTGCCCCTTGGGTGGGGATGCCCCAGCAACCCAGAAGGTAGCGGTCTGCGCCGATGACCTCCCGGACCCAGCCCAGCGTGCGGCGGTACAGTTCTGCTCCGTTCTCGGAGGGCTTGTTAACCATGAACTGCTGTTTGGCGGTGTATTCGTCCACCACAATCGGCTGGCCGTCGATTTTGAAATATTCATAACCCCAGTCGCGAAGCTTGGTAAAAAGGGTCTTCATGTAGGACTCGGATTCCGGCGTCGTGGGGTCCACGAGCCACTTGCCTTCCCAGGTCGAAGAGGCGCTGGTCCCGTCCGGCTTGAGCAGAAAGACCTTGGGATTCCGCTTGATTACGTCAGGATTGTCCTGACCATGAGGGGCCAGCCAGATCCCGGGGACCAAGCCGACGGACTTGATATAGGCGGCCACGTCCGCCATGCCGCCGGGAAAATAATCCTTATGGATCCATGTCCAGTCCCGCGTGCTCTTCATCTCCGGAGATCTCTGCCACCCGTCATCGATCTGAATGAACCGGGCGCCGTAATCTTTCAGGTTCTCGCTGATCCACCGGGCGTTCCGCTTCACCTCGTCCGCGGTAATGTGGTAGTAGTAAAAGTACCAGGTACACCAGCCGGAGGGAGGAAGGGCAAAATGCGTCTTGTCGATGGGCTTGTAATACGGTAAGCCCAGGGTATTTTTGTAGTAGTCCGGCTTGACCGTGCCATCACTTAATATCACCTGATCCTTGGCTGGATCGAAGGTTCCCTGGGCCAGAGACGTATTAACATCGCCGAGCACCATCAGGAACAAGTCGGGATTGCTCCCATCCTGAATGCGGCAGGGAATTGGATACGGCCATGCGCGTCTGTCCTGCCCCACAGCCTGCGTTACAAGCCAGCAACAGAGGATTACCGCAAACCAACCTCTATGTCTCATGTCGCTTCTCCAACATTTCGTTTGATAGACACATCAGTTTCTGTGGTTCGTTTTCCTGTTTTGAAAACGCTGAAGCTCAATCATAGAACGAGTTCTTCTGTTTTTTATGGAAAAGCTGGGGGAGAGCTGTTAATTTCAACGGACATTCCGAGGGAGACCGACCATAAAATGAGATCATTAAAAAAGCGGATAATTCTTCTTTTTGGACTTCTGATTCTGGTGAACGCATTTTCTGCCACAGAAAATGTGGATCTGAACGTAATGATGAAAATTCGGGAAGAAGGCTTCACCAACTCCAAGGTCATGGATATTGCAGGATATCTGTGCGACGTAATTGGACCACGGTTGACGGGCTCACCCAACTCGAAAAAAGCTCATGAGTGGACCCGCCAGCAGTTGGAGACATGGGGACTGGTGAATGCGCATGTGGAATCCTGGCCCTTTGGCAGAGGTTGGTCTGTTGAACATGTGTCAGCACATTTGACTGAGCCGGAACATTCCCCGCTTATAGTCTGGCCCCGGGCATGGACGCCCGGAACCAATGGTCTCGTCAAGGGAAAAGTCGTTGCGGCAAAAATAGGCAGTGAATCTGATTTCGAGAAATATCGCGGGAAACTGGCTGGGATGATTCTGTTAACAGAGGACAAGAGAGAACTGAAACCGCACGAACAGGCCGATTCCAAGCGGCTGACCAGTGAGCAATTGGAGGAGATTAGAAAATATAATATACCCGCCGGCAGTCAGCCTCCATCCAATGCAAAGGAAGAGTATTTAAAACGAATCAAATTCCAGAAGGCGCTGCGTCAGTTTTACCAGGATGAAAAGGTTCTGGCTATTATTGAGCCGGCCCAGGGCGACGGCGGTATTCTGCGCAACTTGCGGGGACCCGACTACTATAAACCCGAAGAAGCATTTCCAATTCCCAATCTCTTCCTGTCCGCGGAACAGTACAACCGTCTGATCCGTTTGCTGGAGCGGAAGATCGAGCCTGAAGTTGAATTGGACGTCCGGGTGCGCTTCTATGACGGGGATTTGCTGGATGGCAACACGCTGGCGGAAATTCCGGGAAGCGACAAAAAGGAAGAGGTGGTCATGCTGGGTGCGCATCTGGATTCCTGGCACCTCGGGACGGGGGCCACGGATGACGGCGCCGGCTGCGCGGTAGCAATGGAAGCGGTCCGAATTTTGAAAGCGCTTGGCGTCCAGCCCCGCAGAACGATTCGAATTGCCCTGTGGGGTGGAGAGGAGCAGGGACTTCTGGGTTCAAGAGAATATGTATCCCGTCATCTGGCGTCTTTCCCTGAGCCCACCGACCCGGAAGAAAAAAAAGTACCCTCCTTTTTCCGCAAACAGGAGGGACCCTTGGATTTGAAACCGGATTATTCCAAATTTTCGGTTTATTTCAATTTTGATGAAGGGGGAGGGAAAATCCGGGGGGTCTATGCCCAGGACAATTTGCCGGCGGCCGGCATTTTTGAAAACTGGCTGAAACCTTTTTCTGATCTCGGAGCTGCGACTGTAACCGTCAACCGCAACGACGGAGGAACCGATCACCTTTCGTTTGATGCTGTGGGTCTGCCCGGCTTTCAATTTATTCAGGACGAGCTGGATTATTCTTCACGGACCTGGCACACCAATATGGACGTGTATGACCGTTTGCAGAAAGAGGACTTGATGGAAGCCTCAGTGGTCATGGCGGCATTCGTGTACAACGCCGCTATGCGCGATGAGCCATTTCCACGCCGGCCTCTCCCAGAAAAGCTGATCCCCAAAGGAACTCAAAAGGGCAAATAGCCGTGTGGAGTGGAGCGGCAAAACACAGCTCTATAGCCTCGAAGAGCGCAAAGGAATTTGAATACAAGCCGTCGACAGGAAAAATGAACCTCTCTTTTTTTGGCTTCACCGATCATTTTCCCGACCAGGGCGATGCGCATGTGTATCGTGCATTGAAATCTCAAATCTTCTTGCGCCTCCGTCTTGCTTGTATATCCTCTATTCATGAATAAAACATTCTTTATTCTCATCCTGTCGCTCTCCCTGCCCTTTCACCTCCGGGCCCAGGAAGTCATTGACCAGGCTGCCAACGCCGCTATCCGAGCCGAGGCTTCATCCCGCACCCAAGTGATGCATACGCTCCACGTGCTTACCGACCGCTATGGTGCTCGCCTGACCGGCTCGCCCAATTACGACGCGGCGGCCCGTTGGGCGGCCAGGCAACTGACCGATTGGGGCCTTAAAAACGTCCGTCTGGAACCCTGGGATTTCGGCCATCCGGGCTGGGCGAATGAACGAGCTGAAGGACGGCTGGTCTCTCCCATCACGGTGGACCTGGATTTTCGCGTCGCCGCCTGGACTCCCTCTACCAACGGCGCCGTCGCCGCCTCCGCCGTGCAATTGATCCCACCGCAGGGCTCTGTCGACGAACTGGCCGCCTGGCTAAAGGCCAATGAATCCAATGTCAGCGGCCGGATCGTGCTCTTTGGAAAGGCTTCTGCAATCAGTGCCGGGCAGGCAGATAAGGAAAAAGCCGCAATGGAAACGCCTCCCCCGCGCGACCCCAACCGCCTGATAGCCAACCAGCGCGAGGAAATAATCAATAAGTGGCTCGCCACCTGTGGCACCCTGGTTCGCCTTTATGACGGCGCCGGCCCCAACGGCGTGATCCACGAAGTCCACAATCGGACCTTCGAGGCGGCCAACGCGCCACCCGGTGTTATCCTGCGCAACGAGGATTATGGCCGCATCGAGCGCCTTCTGCAGGACGGTGAGGACGTTCGACTGGAATTCAATATCGCCAATCATTGGTATCCCGAAGGCCGGACCACTTTTAACGTTCTTGCGGAAATCCCCGGCGCCGAGAAGCCCGACGAAGTAATCATGCTCGGCGCCCACCTGGATTCCTGGAATCTGGCCACCGGTGCCACCGACAACGCCGCCGGCGTGGCGATGATGATGGAGGCCGTACGCGTCATACAGGCCGCCGGTCTCAAGCCCGCCCGCACGATCCGCATCGGCCTCTGGTCGGCCGAGGAGCAGGGCCTGCTGGGCTCGCAGGCATACGTGCGCGAGCACCTGGGCAGCTACGAAAAACCCAAACCGGACTTCAGCCGCGTGCTCTGTTATTTCAATATCGATTCCGGTGCCGGCAGCGTCCGCTCAGTCATGGTGTTCGGCCCTGAGGCGGAACAGACCGTGCTGCGCGAGGCGATCGCGCCCTTTGCAGATATGGGCGCCGGCGGATCGTCGTCTTTTCTCAGCCGCGCCATCGGCAGCACCGACAGCAGCAGCTTCAGCCACGCCGGCATTTCCACGATCGACTTGATGCAGAATTCCACCGATTACGGTTCAACGCATCACACCAATCTGGACACGATCGAGCACGTGACGCCGGAGGAATTGATCAAGGGCGCGACAGTCATCGCGGCGGCTTTATGGCACGTTGCCAACCGTCCGGCACCTCTGCCGCTGTTTGATAAATCCACGATGCCGCCTCCGGTACCTGAACCTTAGTCATCTTGCACCGTTTTGGCCCAGCGATATTGTTTGAAAACCATCGTCCGGCATTCGACTGGAAAAATTGATTTCATGCTGCGAGGTGAACCATGCTGAACAAAAACCTTGGTCTTTTAATCCTCCTGTCTTTTTCCATGCTGGATTTTTCGGCATATTCGCAGGAGTCGGGAAGGACTTCCGAGACGCTGAATAAAATAAAAGACCTCCCGGGGGTGAACAATATCCAACCGGCCGCAAATCAAGGCCGCACCGCCGCGGGCCGAGGCGAGGTATATGTCCTCGCGTTTGAACAGCCCGTCGACCATCAAAAACCTGACGGTGCCAAATTCCTGCAGCGTGTTTTCGTCACCCACACCGGTTACGACAAGCCGGTAGTGTTGAATACCGAAGGCTATGCGGCCTTCGGTATTGGCGATTCCGGGGAACTAGGCGCCATGTTGGGCTCCTGCAACGTCGTTACGGTCGAGCACCGCTATTTCGGCTCTTCCGTCCCCTCGCCTCTGGATTGGAAATACCTTACCGTTAAAAATGCCGCCGACGACCTGCATGCCATCGTTTCTTCGCTGAAAAAGCTCTACACCGGAAAATGGATCAGCACCGGCACCAGCAAGGGCGGACAGACGGCCCTGTTTTACAAATGCTATTATCCCGACGACGTAAACGCCACCGTCGCCTACGTTGCGCCCGTCAATGTCGCCCAGGAAGATCCGCGCTACGATGTTTTTATAAAAACCGCGGGCGACGAAGCTACCCGCAAAAGAATCAAGGAATTTCAAATTGCCATGTTCAAGCGCGAAGCCGAGATTCTCCCTCTGCTTCACTTAAATGAAGCGGATTATTCCATGGGCACGGCCAAGGCTTACGAATACGGCGTCCTGGAATATCCCTACTATTTCTGGCAATACGCGCTCAGCCCGGATGCTGTCCCCGCTCCCGATGCATCGGCTCAGGCGCTGGCCGATCATTATATGAAGACAAATACGATCTTTTATTATTCCGACCGCGGCAAAAAGCAATTCGAACCTTTTCTTTATCAGGCTTTTACCGAAATCGGCTATTACAATTACGACATCACCGATTTCAAGACAGTCATGAAAGTCTTGAAGGAACCGACCAATCTCGACATTTGCCCGCCGGGAACGAAAGAGTCGATCGCATATGCTCCCGATACAATGGCCTTTGTATTTAATTTCCTGCGGTACAAAGCCCAGAATGTCATCTTCATTTATGGCGATCTGGATATCTATTCGGCCACCCAGATGCAACTCCTCGGCCGGACTAATTCCATAAAGATTGTTGTTGAGGGCCAGCATCACGGCGCGCGCATCAGCTCCTTCTCGCCCGAACAAAAGGAATTGCTTTACTCCAACCTCGAAAAATGGCTCGACATGAAACTCGCGCGCCCATAAACCGCGGAGGGACACTATAGCCAGGGGCGCTTTCTACTTTGATGCGACTTGCAGATATACCGAATATCGCGCGTACGATTCATAGAACGGCTTCAGGGCGATGTCGCCAATTTTGAAGTGAAGCGTGCCGGGATCACCCATAATTGATTTCCCAATGTCGCGGAGGTCGAGTTTCACCAAACGCCAATCGGTTCGGGGGGCCGTCTCTTCCGCCGCCAACAATATCGGGCCGTAAAAGATGCTGGCGACATTGGGTCGATCCATGACCGGGTCCAGATAGAAGTGGAATGGCACTCGTAGCTCGATCACATCGTTATCCCGCCAGGTTCTATGGAGCGTCAGATAGTTGCCCGGCACTGCTTTGACCGATAGCTCCCGCCCATTGATCTTAACGAAGAAACCGCGCGTTGCCCAGCGCGGCACGCGGATCTTGATGTCCAACTGGCCGCCGCCCTTCAGGATAATCTGGGACGTATCGGCGTAAGGAAAATCGGTGCGCTGCTTCACGACCAGATTGCGCTCGGGCCAGGTCAGTGTCGACGGGATGAAGAGGTTGACGTAAAGCGTCTGGTTGTCCGCGCTCTTGAAGTAAATGGAGTCCTGGAGCTTGGTACTGCTTTCGAGCGCGGTGCCGTTGCAGCAGGTGAACCCGGTCATGTCGGCGTTATCGAATTGCTTCCGGGAGCCGGGATTGAGCGGGATATGGTAGGTGTTTCCCGCGTTGTCCTCGGCAACAGATGCGAGAATCTGATTGTAAAGCCCCTGCTCATAGTGATCCATGTACTTGGCAGTCTGGTCGAACATGAAGAGCTGCCGGTCCAGCTTCAATAGATTATAGGTGCAACAGGTTTCGCACTGCCCTCCGCTGGCGAATCCGTTCTCAAAAAGCGTGTCAGGCTCGGCAGTGAAGCATTCGGCGTTATTTGGATTGCGCGCACCGGCGACGCCCCCGATGCTGTACATGTAACTGTGGGTCACGATATTCCAGAAATTGTCGGCAATCCTGTAGTATGGGAATTCCCCCGTGTTGCGAAAGGTTTCCAGCGCCCCGGTGATCTGCGGGATGTGCTGGTTGGCGTGCCTGCCGCGGAGTGTGTCAACGTTCATCGCCAGTCCGTGATCGTGATTGGCGTTGCCAAAGAAAAAGTTGATATTGTCGAAAAGCCTGGCGCATTCGAGGAATTGCCTGTCATTTGTGAGCCGATAGAGACGCGCCAAGACCTCGTTCATGCCGCCGTACTCGCCGGCGATATAACGATTCCACATGTTGATGCGCGTTTGGGTTGACAGCACCTTGAGCCGTGCAAAGACCCAGGCGCCCATGTTCCGGGCGATTTCCAAAGCCTTCTGGTTGCCGCCGACCTCGTAGCAGTCGAGCAGGCCGGCGAGTATCTTATGCAGCGTATAATACGGGGCCCAAATCTGGGCATTCTGGGTGCCGTATGTCGCACCTCGCTCGAGCATGATGAATTGATCAGGGGGATAGGCGCTGATGAATCCCCTGCCCCAGTTCCAATAATCGGTCCGGATGGAATCAGCCCGGAGATTGGAGTCGTAGCCGGTACGGCCTGGGCCCGGCGGCACGGCTGCCGGATCGGCATTGAACTTGCCGCCTTCCTGCGCGGGTTTACCTGATTTCTGGGAGAGATCATAAAGGGTATCGATAAGGTAGTTCATCTTCCGGAGGAAACTCGCACGCAACGCTTCGCTATAGGTTGTGCCGGCGTAAGCTTGGGCCATCGCCGACAGGTAGTGACCAGTGGCGTGGCCACGCAGGCGAGTCGTTTCGCTGTCCCATCCACCAAGCGGCTTGGCGCCTTCGGGCTGCTTCTGGCCGAACGTGGCCCTGAAATTGTACAGGAAGCTGTCGGGATTGGTTGTCGCCAGGGAGAGGATGAACTTATCACGGTTCTTGATGAACTGCGTATCACGCCCCTTGCTGTCCTGATCCAAGACGACCTGGCCGAGAGAGAATGACTCGACTAGCCGCTTGGGAACGGGCGCAGTTTTAGCGGGCGCCTTTACGGTTACGGTGGCTTTGGGCTGGAACTGAGTGCCGGGCACTTTGCCGGTTATAATGTACATGCCAGGCTTAAGCACCTCGCTGTTATCTTTGGGCGACGGCCAGATCACGCGAACATCCGGACCTTTGGCTTTGTTGCGGTACACTGCCTGTATGGTGTATGGCAGCCGGGGGAGCTGGCCTACAGTTGTCTCGGCCTTGACATCAGGAACGGCTTCCAATTGGATATCAGTGGGCAGTACGTTGTCTGGAATCTCGCGTTCCGTAGACGCTAGTGAAACAGCAAAGGCCGCCAAGAGCAAAATAAAAGATATCCGTATTCCTATCATTTCGATAGACCCCATGATCGATTCACTGGTGAATTGGCGGATGACGCCGGCAATGTTGGTAACACAGAAAGACGGCAAAAACCAACCGGAAACTAAAGCATCCTGACCGATATCCGCCCCATGATCACAATAGCTTTGCTCTAATTCTATTCGCATTTGCGTTCCTGTAGTAAAATCCCAATTTATGGATCTTGCGCAGGATTCAAGAGGCTAAAGGGCTATGCTACCATCAGTTCATGACCTATCAGGCACTATCTTCAACATCATGCGTTATTCCATTTATGATGGACCTGGAATTCGCACCACTGTTTTCCTGAAAGGCTGCCCGGCCTCCTGTCTCTGGTGTCACAACCCTGAAGCGCTTTCCGATAAGGCGCAGCTGATGTATCGGGAGGACCGCTGCCGTCATTGCGGCGATTGTGCGGCCGTCTGCCTCCATAACGCCATATTTTTGAAGGACGGGGAAACCCTCACCGATAGGAAACGCTGCCTGCAATGCGGCGCCTGCGTGGGTGTCTGCTATGCCGAAGCCAGGGAGTTGGTGGGTCGGAGAAGGAAGGTCAGCGACCTGATGGAAGAAATTGCGAGGGATATCCCCTTTTTCGAAGAGTCGGGCGGCGGCGTCACTTTCTCTGGCGGCGAGCCGCTCCAGCAGCATGAATTTCTCCAGCAACTTCTCAAAGCCTGCAAGGAGAGAGGACTTCACACCGCCGTCGATACAACCGGATATGCGCCGCCTGAAATCCTGCAACGGATCGGCGACTGGACCGATCTGTTTCTGTACGATTTGAAGCTGATGGACGACCTGCGCCATCGGGAGTTTACGGGCATATCCAACGGTGTGATCCTCCAAAACTTGAAGGATCTGGCCTTCCGGGGAAAGCATGTGCTGATTCGAGTGCCGCTTGTACCGGGCATTAACGATTCTCTGGAAAACATACGCGAGATGGGGCAATTTGTGGCGATGCTGCCCAACGTTAGAGAAATAGAATTGTTGCCCTATCACGCCTCGGGTGCCGGCAAATATGAAAGATTGGGGCTGAAGTTCTCGCTTCCGGAGATCCTTCCTCTTTCGAATGCGGAGACGAATCAGATCGTGGAGGAACTTCAACGGCATGGGATTGCGGTGCGTATCGGCGATGAGTCGCCGAGGCATTAGCGGAAGCGGCAGAAGGCGCTCCTGGAGGACTGGGTTGTTTCAGTCATAATATGAATCAGGCAAGTTCATCTTCCTAGAGGGAGAGAAAAATGAATGAACGGGTCCAGCGATTGAGGGAACAGAGCATCGAAGCCATCCCTTGTATTTCCGTCGAGCGCGCTCTGCTCATGACCGAATTTTATGCCAGCGCGGGGTTTCTTTCCGCTCCCATGAAGCGCGCGCTTGCATTCAAGCATTTGATGGAAAAGAAAGATATTTGCATCAATGCAGACGAACTTATCGTGGGAGAAAGAGGTCCGGCTCCCAAAGCGACATGCACTTATCCGGAGCTCTGCTGCCACAGCCTTGAAGACTTGGATATTCTGAATACGCGGGAGAAAATCTGGTTCAGGGCGGACGAAGAAACCAAGCGTGTATACCGCGAGCAGATTATCCCGTTTTGGAACGGGCGGTCCCTCCGTGAGAAGATTTTCGAGGAAATGAGTCCGGAATGGAAAGCCGCGTATGAAAACGGAATTTTCACGGAGTTTATGGAACAGCGGGCCCCCGGGCACACCGTGCTGGACGGGAAAATCTACAAAAAAGGGATGCTCGATTTCAAACGGGAAATCAGCATCAGCCTTGACCGGCTCGACTTCTTGAACGATCCGGAAGCGTATCGGAAGAAGGAAGAGTTGCGGGCGATGTCGATTGCCATTGACGCCATAATTACACTGGCCGTCCGGTATGCCGACAAAGCCCATGAGCTCGCTACGATCGAAGGAAATGCCCGCCGCAAAACAGAGTTGCTGGAAATTGAAGATGTTTGCCGGAGTGTTCCAGCCCACGCCCCCAGAAATTTCCGCGAAGCGCTGCAATACTATTGGTTCGTTCACCTGGGGGTCATTACGGAACTCAATCCATGGGACGCCTTCAATCCGGGCCGACTTGATCAGCATCTCTTCCCCTTTTATTGGCGCGAAATTGCAGAAGGCACTCTAACGCGCGAAGGCGCCCGCGAGTTGCTGCAGTGTTTCTGGGTGAAATTCAACAATCAGCCCGCTCCGCCAAAGGTGGGCGTGACGGCGGCGGAAAGCTCCACCTATACCGATTTTGCTAACATCAACACCGGCGGATTGAAAGAAGACGGCAGCGATGGAGTGAACGAGGTGACGTATCTCCTCCTCGAAGTCATTGACGAGATGCAGCTCGTGCAACCTAGCTCGAACGTACAGTTGAGCAGGAAAAATCCGGATGAATTTATAAAGAGCGCCTGCCGCGTCATTCGCAAGGGACGAGGGCAGCCGGCGGTTTTCAATGCCGATGCTGTGGTGGAAGAGTTGCTGCGTCAAGGCAAATCGATTGAAGATGCCCGCAATGGCGGTACCAGCGGTTGCGTCGAAACAGGAGCATTCGGAAAGGAAAGCTATATCCTGACCGGCTATCTAAACCTCCCGAAAATCTTTGAGATTACGCTTCATAATGGGATTGACCCCCGAACTGGAAAGCTCCTTGGGATAGAGACAGGCAAGGTGGAAGATTTTAAATCGTTTGAGGATCTGTTTTTGGCCTTCAAACGCCAGCTCCATCATTTTGTCGGCATCAAAGTGCGGGGCAACAATATCATCGAGCGGCTGTATGCGGAATATATGCCGGTGCCTTTCCTCTCCGTGCTCATCGACGATTGCATTGCCAAAGGCAAGGATTACATGGAGGGAGGCGCCCGATACAATACCAATTACATCCAGGGCGTTGGAATCGGCACTCTGACGGATTGCCTTTCGGCCATCCAGCAGCATGTGTTCATTCGTGAAGAACTGACGCTGCCCCAACTGTTGCAGGTTCTGGCAGCCGATTTTGAGGGGCATGATAAGACCAGACTTTTGCTGCTCAACAAGACGCCGCATTACGGCAATGATGATGACCGGGCCGACACACTCATGCAAGCAGTCTTCGAAGCATACTACCAGGAAGTGAATGGCCGCCCGAATACGAAGGGAGGCGTTTATCGCATCGACCTGCTGCCCACCACCTGCCACGTCTATTTCGGTTCCGTCACCGGCGCCACCCCGGATGGCCGCAAAGCCTGGACGCCTCTTTCGGAAGGAATTTCCCCGGTACAAGGCGCGGACCGCCAGGGTCCGACCGCGGTGCTGAAATCGGCTGCCAAAATGGACCACGTCCGGACCGGCGGAACCCTTCTCAACCAGAAATTCACTCCCCGCCTGCTGGAGGGAGAAAAAGGCATTGATAACCTGGCACATCTGGTTCGCACCTACTTCAAGCTGGGAGGACATCACATTCAATTCAATGTCGTGGATGCCGCAACGCTGCGCGATGCTCAGGCACACCCGGAAAATCACCGGGACCTGATTGTGCGTGTGGCGGGTTATAGCGATTACTTTTGCGATTTGGGCCGCGCGCTGCAGGACGAAATCATTGCCCGCACGGAACATCAGGCGTTTTAGGGATTGACAATCTGAGGCCTCCGTTGCTCCGAAGCGCTTTGCGTTTCACCTCCACCGTTATCATTCGATGACTTTTGAAAGGACGCCATGCTGAAAAACCATCCCCGGGGACTGCTGGTTCTTTTCTTCACCGAGATGTGGGAGCGATTTGGCTTTTACATCATGATGGCCATCTTTGTTTTGTTCATGGATGAAAAGCTGGGATGGGACGACGCGCGGAAGGGGAACTTCTACGGCTGGTTCCTCGGGGCAGTCTATTTCATGCCGATTGCAGGGGGATGGCTGGGCGACCGGATTCTGGGGCATCGCAACACGATCAAGGCAGGGGCGATCCTGATGATGCTTGGCTACGCGGCGCTGGCTTTTTCGTCCCGAATGCAGCTTGCTCCTTTTTACGCCGGCCTGATTTTGGTGGCGGCGGGAACGGGCGTGTTCAAAGCCAATATTTCCGTGCTTGTGGGAAATTTGTATGAAGAGGGGAGCAAGCTCAAGGATACCGCCTTCAACATTTTTTACATGGGAGTGAATGTCGGAGCAATGCTGGCGCCCCTGGCCGCAACCTTCATCCACAACCGCTTTAATAGTTATAACCTCTCCTTTGGCGCGGCGGCGCTTGGGATGATCTTTTCCATCGTTATTTTCCAGGCAGGAAAGAAACATTTGATCCCGGCGTCCATCGGGGCGCCAGGAGCTGTCACGCAAAGCGCAAATGAAAGGGGAACCTCATTCTCGGCGGAAGACCGGCAGCGCGTCGGAACACTGGTTACTTTGTTTTGCATCGTTATTTTCTTTTGGATAGCCTTCTATCAGAACGGATTTGCACTGACTCTTTTTGCTCAGCGTTCAACGGCAGTTTATGCATATCTGAAGCCGGAAACATATCAATTCTTCGGCCCTTTTTTTATCCTGGCCCTGACTCCGTTGCTTGTAATGGCGTTCGGCAAAATGCGCGAAGCCGGGAAAGAGCCGTCTAGTGCCATAAAGATCTTATTGGGGATGTTCATCTCGGGCTTTTCCATGCTCATCATGGTGTTTGCTTCGCTGGCGGGTGGCGACCGGGATCTAAACATCATGTCGCCTCTGTGGCTGGTTTCCTCCTATCTGGTAGTGACGGTCGCGGAAATTTTGGTGTCGCCAATGGGGCTTTCCTTCGTTTCCAAAGTGGCTCCACGGAGGATGCGTGGACTGATGATGGGCTTCTGGTTCAGCGCGACCGCAGCAGGCAGCTATGGGTCCGGCTTATTGGGGAAATACTACAGCACGATTGTGCATCACAATTACTTTTTGATTATTGCGGCGCTTTTATTTTTCTCTTCAATGCTCGTCCTTTTGTTCTTAAAAAAATTGAATCGTTTTTCGGGATAACTCGATATGACTGCACTCATCAAAGAAAAGATGAATCAAGCCTGCGATATACTTAAGGAATTCGATGTCGATTGCTGGGTGACCTTTGTTCGGGAAACCCAGGTACATAGCGATCCCGTGCTTCCATTCCTGGTTGATGCCGATCTCACCTGGCATTCGGCGCTTATCATTTCCTCCAACGGCCGGACTATAGCCATCGTTGGGGAATACGACAAGAAGAGCGTCGAGGATATTGGAGCGTATGACGAAGTGATCGGCTATGTTCAGGGGATCAAAAACCATTTCATCGATACCGTCCGATCGCTTAATCCAAGTTCTATTGCCATTAATTATTCAAAGGGAAGCGAGATTTGCGACGGATTGTCGTACGGCATGTATTTAACGCTCCACTCCTATCTTGAGGAGATCGGATATGAGAATCGTCTGTTGTCCGCGGAAAGAATAATTTCAGCCTTGCGCCAGCGGAAGACCATCTCCGAAGTCAGCAATATTCGGGAGGCCATCCGAGAGACGGAACGGATCTTCCGCGCAGCCGGCGATTTCATCAGGCCTGGCCGCACCGAGAAGGAAATTGCCGATTTCATGAAAAGGGAAGTGGAAGCAACCCGCTTGCAGTTGGCCTGGGAAGCCAGGATTTGCCCGGGGGTTTTTACCGGCCCCGATACGGCGGAAGCGCATTATGTGCCCACCGATCGGAAAGTGGCGCCGGGGCACGTCCTGAATATGGACTTCGGCGTAAAGGTCAACGGATATTGCGCCGATCTGCAGCGGACCTTTTACATCCGGAAGAAGGGCGAAGAAAAGGCGCCCGCCGATGTCGTGACAGGATTCGAAACCCTCATTCGCGCCATCGAAAGCTCCCGGCAGGCGCTCAAGCCGGGCATGCACGGCCATGAAATCGATCGCATTGCCCGGGAAATTGTGATCACTGCGGGTTATGATGAATTCCCGCATGGGTTGGGACACCAGGTGGGGCGGTTCGCGCATGATGGAACGGCGCTGCTTGGGCCGCCCTGGGAGAAATACGCCAACAAGCCCTTCGAGCTCGTCGAAAAAGGAATGGTGTTTACCCTCGAGCCGCGACTGACCATCCCCGAACGGGGGATTGCGACAGTCGAAGAAATGGTCGTCGTGACCAACGAAGGCGCCGACTATCTTTCCACGCCTCAAAAAGAATTATTGCTGGTTTAACCTGCGAGTTGCTTAATTGGGAGGCGTTCAACATGTTTCCTGCTTCAACCTATATGGACCGCCGCAACCGTCTCAAAGCTCAATTCGAAGCCGGGGTGTTGCTATTCCTAGGAAACGAAGAAAGTCCGATGAACTACGCGGATAATCCTTTCCCTTTCCGGCAAGACAGCAGTTTCCTGTATTACTTTGGAGTTGACCAGCCGGGCTTTGCCGCCATCATCGATTTTGATGCGGACCGCACCGTCCTATTCGGCGACGATATTACCCTTGACGATATTGTATGGACTGGAGTTTTACCCTCTGTCGCTGAGCTGGCGGCTCGCGCAGGGGTTGAAGAGACGGCGCCGGTTACCGCGCTGGATGCTTTTCTCAAAAAAGCCATGGCTCAAGGACGTGTGATGCGATTTCTCCCGCCCTATCGTACTGAAAATAAAATCAAGCTCCTCCAATATTTGAACATTCCTATCCAGGAACAACCGCGCAAAGCTTCCGTAAATTTTTTGCGCGCCGTGGTGGAGATGCGTGTCATCAAAAGCATCGAGGAAATTGCAGAAATTGAAAAGGCTGTCGACACCACGATTGACATGCATCTGGCGGCCATGCGCTTGGCTCGCCCCGGCTTGAAGGAGGCCGAAATCGCGGCCAGGGTTACGGAGGTTGCCTTGGCGGCCGGCGGCGCACTCGCCTTTCCGGTGATTGCAACGGTCCACGGCGAAACGCTGCACAACCACTATCATGCGAATACGCTCCAATCCGGGAACCTCTTCCTTTTGGACGCCGGCGCGGAAACCGCATTGCATTACGCAGGCGATCTCACCAGCACATTTCCCGTGGACCGGAGTTTCAGCACCCGCCAAAAAGAAATATATCAGGTTGTTCTCGACGCCCACCTGGCGGCCCTGCAAGCATTGCGTCCGGGCGTTGCTTTTCGCGAGGTCCATTGGCTGGCTTGTCGCAGGCTGGCGGAAGGGCTCAAGAATCTGGGGCTGATGAAAGGGGATCTGGACGAGGCAGTTACTCAAGGGGCGCACGCCATGTTTTTCCAGTGTGGACTGGGTCACATGCTGGGTCTGGATGTGCACGATATGGAGGATTTGGGAGAAATCTGGGTGGGTTATGAAGGGCAGGCCAAGAGCACTCTCTTCGGCATCAAGTCACTGCGGCTGGCCCGCCCGCTCCAGCCGGGATTCGTCTTCACGGTCGAGCCGGGCATCTACTTTATTCCCGAGCTCATCAGCCGGTGGAAAGCTGAAAGGAAATTTGAAGACTTCATCTGCTACGATCGGCTGGAAGCCTACCTGGATTTTGGCGGCATCCGTATAGAGGAAAATGTCGTGATGACTTCCACCGAGGGCCGCATCCTTGGCAAGAAGCGGCCCAGAACTATCGACGAAGTGGAAACCCTTCGTTCCTCGGCATAAAAATTTCAAATCGAATTGTCCGATAAGGGACTGAAACCGCAATATTCGGTTTTTTCTTCCTCGAACACGACTATTCGCTGTGGTCGGAAGGATAATTTCCCGGATGCCCGTATATCATGATTTATCAATCTGAATCATTGCGCTTTAACGCTTCATATTCCTATACGACTGCAGCTCACCCTCCGGCATTCCACCGCCACTGGTGACAACACGATGCTTGATCAGCCAATGGCCGTTTTGTTTGACGAGCTCGGTATGGTCGCGGCCGTATTCGGTAACACTCGGCGGGCTGATCAGCGTTTTGGATTCCACGCTGCTCCAGAACATGTCGGCCGTTGCAGTATCGCCCGTTACCTCGACTTTAAGATTGGTTAACTGCATAATGAACATGCCTCGCGGTGGTGCTTTGGGATCCTGCTTTGGCGGCGCAGCAGCGGCGCCTATCGAGGCACTCACGTAGAGTGCTTTAATCTCTTCCGCTCCTTTTGCGACGATGCCATTGACATCCAGTACGCCATCCTTGACGAAATACTGGCCGAAATTGAACGAGCCGTTGCCTATGTGCGAGTAGTAGTCCACCATCAGATTTTCGATAGTGGCTCGGTCTATCAGT
>DATJPG010000036.1:0-21083 GCA_035506515.1 Acidobacteriota bacterium | reverse complement strand
TGTGTCGCTCCTTCAGAGCTCTATCTATTTTCACACTCATAACCCAGGGTTCCAGAGCGCGCTTCGCGTGCTCTTCCACCCTGGGCTCTCCTGCTGGACCCTTTCAGGGTCCCATCGGACTCCTTAACTAAGTGCCATTCGGGTCGCAATCGGATTCGGTATCGCCGAGGCTTTTCGCCTCGCGATTTCGACTGCGACCCCGATTCCGATACCGACCCCGAGCAATACTTCTTAAGCCGCTTTGAGCGGCTCATAAGCTAAAACCTCCGGCTCTGCCGGAGAATACTTACTGCCGGCAGGAGCCGTGCTGGATGCCGGTGAAGGCATCAAAGATCAGTACTGCATCACAATTGATGGATGCCCGAAGGCATGCGCGGAAATAAACGTTCAGATAGCCGGAGGCCGGGCAGCAATGTCTGTGCAGGTCACGGAAGCTTTTAAAAAACATCCTGGCGCAAAACCGGGCACCGCTACCGATCTGACCGAGGACGGGTGGATCATCGCCAGGGAAGTCGCAAAAGCTGTCGCCGATGAGGCTGTTCGTCTGCAGGCCGGAAAGGAGGGATCGAAATGAGCGCGGAAATCACAAAGGTGGGAATCGTGTCATGCAGCGGCGAATCGATCCCGGAAGGCACGATATCACGGCCCGCCACGCGCCGGGTTCTTGAAGTGCTTCGCCCGGACAGGACAGTAACAATTTGTTTGCCGCTTTTTGTTGCAGGGAACGAGGGCGAACGGAAATTCGCGAAAACCCATCCCACGATCGCCATTGACGGCTGTGCGAAGCGATGCGCTCGGTGGGGTACCGAGCAACACAGCGGGCCGGTAAATGGCGCACTCGTTGTCTCGGAAATTTTGGGCACCGCTGCCTCCGGGTGCAGGCGTTCATCGCGCGGTACGTCAAAGGCGGATAGAGATGCCGTTTCCACTGTCGCCGAACGTATTGCCGCCGAAGTCGACAGGATCCTTGCAAAGACAACTCGTTGAATCAAGGGCGCAATCCCACTGACAGGATTTTGGTATTATTGCCTAGAGAGCTGTCAACCGTCCGAAACAGGCTCGCCGGCGGTTTTGGCAAAAGTTGTCGTTTCAGCTACTATGGCTGAGTTTCTTTACCCTACGGGAGCCTCGGAGCAGCGTTCATTGCGGCGGCAGGAGGGAAAAACGTATGAAGGTTGGATACTTGACTGGAGGTCTCGCTATCGGCGTTGCGGCCGGCATTCTCGCCGGAATGGTCGGGGTCGGCGGCGGAATTATCATTGTGCCTGCGCTACTGTACTTCTTTAAGATGGACCAGCATACAGCGCAGGGAACCTCGCTGGCCGTGCTCCTTCCTCCGACCGGACTCTTAGCGTTCCTCCGATACTATAAGGCGGGCCACGTGGATGTTGGCATCGCATTGGTCATGATTGTCGGAGTATTGCTCGGTGGCTATTTCGGGGGCGGATGGGCGCAAGAGCTGTCCGGAACCGCACTCCGCAAAGGATTCGCCGTTTTTATGTTCGTTGTCGCACTGAACATGTTCTTTCAAAAGTAGGCAGGCCGGGCGAAAACTGCAGCCTGCACATCCAGTCATTGCCGGATAAGCAACCTATCTTCACGCGACTCTCCGGACACGCATTGATTTAGGCTGAATTAGCTGACATCGGCTCTTTTCTTCATCAGACCTGATTCAAAGAGGCGGACAGTATGAAACGGCCTTTAATCGCGATGACAATTGGCACCTTCATGCTTTCATTTGCATATGCGCAGCGAGCGAACTGTGTCCATGAACGCCTTAAAGATCTCATTTTGCCTTTTGAGCACCCCTATCGTTCCATGCGGGAGGATATCGCTCAAAGAATTGGGCTTGATCCAGCCTGACCACTTATTTCGATCTGGAAGGAGGAGTTGTGACTAATACCGCAATCCCGGGAAAACGTATTGTCGTCGATGACGGATATACAATCGAGCTCGATTTAGCAGGCCAGGTGTTGAAAATCGATGCTGTTCCTTACGAAATAGGTTCCCGCTCCGGAGCTTTTGCAGAAGAGGTTCCAGTGCGGGCCAGGATCGGAGATCTGGACAAGTGCGAATTCGTTTCGGCATCCGTTCTTGCCCAGAAGGCTAAAGTTTTCGATGACGGCCTCTATGCTGCAGTGGACATAGCCGCGCAGAATGGTGCGGGCTGTTTTAGGGGAAAGGCTGACTTGCTCAGATCGGTCGGGCGATATTTGGCTGAGGCCGACCCGATTGTTGCCGGGAAGGCGCAGGCAATCCTGCTTGCGGCAGCGCAGCTTGGAGGAGTTTCTATCGCTAATGTGCCGGAGAACGTCATAAATGATGTTCAGGCTACCATCGAAGACTTCCTCGCCGATGAACTCAGATCCAAACCCATGGGTTTCTATGCATGGTCCGAAGAACTGTCCCGCATATTCCGGCAAGACAGGATGCTCCAAACCGAACTCAAGACGCATGAGGCGATCAAGATCCTTGTGGAATTCCTGAGAGCCAACGAAGCGACACACACTGTTTATGAGAGTTACTTGCGCCTGGTGTCCCGACTCACAAACCCTCTTGCTGGAGACGATCTCCGAAAGTTCATCCATAAAATGGATCAAGAGGTGCCGATCCCCTCGGGATGCAAGGCCAAGTTTTTCCCACCCTCCGCCGCTCACGAAACCAATATCGCAAAGAAGCTTTACGGAGATCGTCCCATTCCACCGGGCTTCGTTCTTGTGGATGAGATGATACGGCAGATCCGCTCCGGGGAACTGGATCTTATGCCGCAACCTGAATCCGGCTGGTATGACCATCAGACCTGGGCATTGGAACCTTTGATATTGCCGGAACAGATGCCGGAGGCGGCTCACCTTGTACTGAGCAGTGACTACCGGAAGCTGCTGGTTGATCTCTTTAAGGGAATCCTGGCTCTAACCCGCGAAACACATATTAAACAACTTGAATTGCCAACTGTAGCATTGGCTGGGGGAGAATTGCGGGAAAAAACAATCAATATTCCCCCCGACCTCTCTGCGGAGCCTCTGCCTTCTTTTTATTTGCGCCGTGCGCTTTCCTATCGTTTCGTGCGTAACGTGATTGAGGAATGCTTTGGGTCCGGTGAGCTCACGAGAATGCATCGACTTACTCCAGACGGACAGGTCAAGGTATCTCTATCTGAGGAGCTGTCTGCAATCGAGTCGTTGTTCATAGGAGCACACGCAACCGTTGCATACCAGTTGGGTATGGCACCCGATGGTGCATGCGGAAACGGCTCCGTGCTGCAATCGGCATGCGAGCGATTTGCCGCCTGGGCGGCCAACCCGCACAAAGATGCGGATGTCGGTCAAGACTTGCGGATGATGGTCCCTATTTTTTATGACATAAGGCGACGGAGGACAAAGATCTGGGCTTTTCTGGGCTGGTCGCAGAGGCCGATTTCGATAGAGTTCGCAAATCCTCCTAAATCAAGATTTTTGGACAGTGGTGGGACGCCGGTGCTCGGTCCGCCCAGAATTCGTTGGGCCGGCTTGTATGCTCCACTGGCCTACCCGGTCACTGCCGAGTTGTATGTCGACCGCATTCTCGACCGCAAGGAGTTCCGCAAACTTTGCAATGCCTGCAAGACGCAAAAAGAAATCCTGCGAAGGCTTGGAGGATTTCCAGAGGTCAATCCATTGAAAAGGAAGGAAAAGGATTTGTCATCGAATCTCTAATTTCGGAATCCAGGAATCCTGCCTTACAAAATCGGAAATGAGATTGAGCATGGAGGTGTCCAACGCCGTTTTGCCCGAGCTGTCGCAGCGAATACAGACGCGAGTTCAAACGGTGCCGCGATTGTGACATCGAACTGGTCGAGTCGCTACCCGAAGCGAATTACGATGAACTCGACCGTAGTGAACTGGAATTGGTGGAACTGGCGTCGTTTCCGGATCCCATGCCAGCCCGGATGATTCAGGAACTGTTGGAATCCAACGGAATTGAGTCAATGCCGCAAAACGACTTTATTGCTGGTGCTGGAGCTTTCACCTCCCGGGCTCATTCGAAACTATCCCGTATTTCTAAAAGGTGAGAATATGCCAGCCCTGCTTGACGGGGTCTGCAAGAGGCTTGCCCATGTACCTCACATCGATTCCCTATGTTCGAAGCCGGTCGGTCACGCCATAGGAATCTGCACAGGCAAGGCATGCCTGCGCCTTGACCCCGTTGTCTATCATGGTCTTGATCTTGGCCTGCACAATCTCCCAAAATCCTGAAAGCGGCTACAGGCTTTTTCCTTTCGGAATACTAGGTTCACAGGATTGCAGAAATAGGCGTGCCGGAAGAAACTCTGCGAGTCAGGAGTCGTTTAGCTGGTTTGGGGATGAAGATTCTCAGCTGTACTCAATTTATCCCCGCGCAACAGCAATTATTGCGGAGGTGATAGAATATGAAACAGAGATTTGCAGTGCTTATTACCGCTTCTAGCTTGGTATTAGTGCTGATTTCCGGGTGCCATAAGCGTCCTCTTTCGGTAAGCTGTTCAGTTTCTCCTCAGCAAATAACTCAGGGTGAGAAAGCAACCGCAAAGTCAGACGTTGTGCTTCCGAAAAAGAATACGAAAGTCACTTACGACTGGACCTCAAACGGTGGAAAAGTGAGCGGCACACAGGACACCGCCACTTTTGACTCTACCGGGGTGAATCCCGGGAAATATTCCATTAACGTAAAGGTTGCAGACAAGCATCAACACAGCGCCACATGTTCGACCAATGTAACGGTGGAGAAGAAGTATTTGCCTCCGACGGTGGATTGTTCGGCATCGCCCAATTCGCTTCTGGTCGGTGAGACTGCAAGAATTGTTGCAAAGGCTGCCAGCCCGGATGGTTCTCCGCTGACTTATTCGTGGACAGTCAATGGTCAAGCCCAGGCCGCAGCCGCTTCTGAATTCACATTCGGATCTGTGGGCCGACCGCCAGGCAGTTATACCGTCGGAGTGACGGTAAATACCGGGAAATTTACTGCTTCCTGTTCGAGCAACGTGACCGTGCGTGAATTGCCGATTCCCCCGCCAACCATTAGCTGCCTGAGCCCAACGGTAAATATCGAATCGGGCGGTAAGGTTCAACTCAATGTGCGGGCCATTGCCGAGAGAGCGACACCATCAGTCAGCTGGAGCGCCACACGCGGTGCAGTTGCCGGATCGGGTCAATCTGCCACTTTTGATGCAGCGGGGGTGAGTGCGGGCAGCTACCTGGTAACAGCCACGGTCGACAATGGCCGAGGCGGCAGAGCTTCCTGCACTACTACGGTTAACGTAAACCAGAAGATTAACCTCCCGGAGTTTCCTGACGGGAAAACCCGCGTCAACAATGTGGCGAAAGCAATCCTCGACAACGCCGCAACCCAAATGAAGAACGATTTGCACTTGCGTGCCTCCATAGCAGGGTACACGGACGGTTCCAAGCGTGAGGCAAAAATTAAGGACTTGGGGTTGAAGCGTGCTCAAGCCGCAGTCGCTTACCTCGTCAGCAAAGGAATCGAGGCTTCCCGGCTTTCGGCGACTGACGGTGGCGTCAGCACGATTGGCGACAGCAAGACGGATTCCGGCCGCAGGGAGAATCGGCGTGCGGAAATTCTTCTGAGCGCTTATTGACGGTAGGACGTTGAACGGGGCGATCGCCACACTTTGCGACTTCGCCCCGGCAACGCTCCAGGGTCCTATTTTGGATACCGGGCTCGGAACCCGATGGTCAAGTTTTCGCTTCAGACTCTTGTGATTTGAAAGAACCAGAGTGAACCGCAAAAAATTCAGCTCATATGCCTCCGGTATTGTTTCGCACAGCGCTTGCCTTTTACTCGCGTTGTTCAGCCTAGGCGAAGGCCTTTGCCTGTCTGAAATTCCGGAAAAAGCGCACTTTGAGCGCATTGGTCCATATGGCGGTACAGTTCGTTCCCTGCTTATCAGCTCCAAGGATAGTAGGGTGGTCTATCTCGGTACCAATGACGGCCAGCTCTTCAAATCGAGGGATAGCGGAGTTTCCTGGGCCCTGATGTCTCCAGGGATCGGGCTTCGCCAGTTCGTGATTGACTCGATTGTGGAGGATCCCACCAGTGCAGATCATCTGTATGTGGGAGGGTGGGACCTCCGGTCCGACGGAGGCGGCTTGTTTGAGTCGGCGGATGCCGGACAGACATGGACTCGAGTCATGCTGCCGGCCTCCGACGCTGCCGTGAGGGGCTTTGCAATCAGCAAAGAGCACCCCGATCACATGATTGCAGGCACTGCGGCCGGGATTTTTGTTTCGGCAGATGGAGGCAAGACCTGGCAACAGCGAGGCCAGTGGATCAACGCTTTCCAACAAACTGAATCCGTGGCGATCAATCCCAAGGATCCCCGCTTTCTTTTCGTCGGAACCTGGCATCTCGGCTATCGTTCGAAGGATTTTGGCATTACCTGGGAACTGAATAGTCCGGGAATGATTTCCGATTCCGATCTGTTTTCAATTCGGATCGACGAGCATCGCCCCAACTCCATTTTTGCCAGCGCCTGTACAGGCCTGTATCGCTCGGTCGACAACGGGGCGTCGTGGACGCGGCTGAAAGTCCTTCCCAGTAGCTATCTGGTACGCGCGCAGGTGGTGGTTATCGATCCCAACAGATCCGAGCGTGTATATACAGGAACAACGGAAGGAATTTTCGCAAGCCGGGATATGGGCAAGACATGGGATCGCATCACCTCCAACGATCTAGCTATCAACGCCATCCAGGTTGATCCGGCCGACAGCAATGTCATTCTGGCCGGAACTGAATTGCGTGGTGTGTTGATCAGCAGAGATGGCGGGAAAACATGGGCTGAATCCAACAAAGGTTTTGTGAATCGTTCCATTGTGCGAGTTTTGGCCGACCCTACAAGACCTGGCCGAATCCTTGTTGGAGAGCCGTTTGAAGGCAAAAGCGGAGGTTTTTATATACATGATGGTCTATCCAACAATTGGGTGAAGCTGGGTCCCCGGGACGTGCCGGGAGTGGGAATGCTGTCGTTGTTAGTGCTGCCGGGAAACCTAGGGCGCATCGCCGGCACAGCACGAGGCGTGTTTCTTCAAAGGGACCCTTCGAATGGTTGGACTGCGCTACCGGGCCCCATAAGCGGCCTTACTGTTAATGATCTGGCGACCGATAGCAGACTGGAATGGGTTTTTGCAGGCACCGACGATGGGGTTTACCGGGCCCGGATAAGTGAACTGCAATTTGAGAAACCACCGCACTACAATTCCATCCCGCGGGTTTTTTCCCTTCTGACTTCCAGAACCAATTCCGGCTTCTTGCTGGCAGGTACTCATTTTGGCGTTCTCCGATCGACCGATTCAGGAGCGACCTGGCAGCCCTCCTCTCAAGGAATACCGGATCACACGATTGTAGATTGCCTAGTAAATAATCCACGCAATGAGAATCACTTGTTTGCCGGCACCAGCACAGGTCTATACAAGTCCCTGGATGGAGGGAATATCTGGGAACGTATTCCGGACGGCCTGTTGAATGTAAGCGTCTCATCCATTGTTTTTCTTGATTCAACCGGGTTTCGAATTCTTGCCGCTGATAGCACTTTCGGTGGCGTTCTGCTGACCGAGGATGCTGGTGATCATTGGGAGAAGATAGAAGATCCCGAGTTCACTTCGCCGGTTCGTACGTTGATGCAGGACTCCAGTCATCCCTCAATTATTTATGTGGGCACCGCCACAGAAGGCGTCTACCGTCTCTCCCTAAAGGCCTCGCAACTAAAGCGACAGATTGAAGTTAACGTCACGGATGGACGCGGAGAACAAAAAACCAATATGACACAACTCCCGGACAACTCACGCTGATGATTTCTACTGCGATTTTATCGAGTCATTTACAGGATCGATGGGATTGTGATGGATCAACGCCTTGATTACCCTTTGCCGTGAGAATGACACCTGCAGAGGAGGTGAATTATGAAGCCTGCGCAGGCGGATCGCCGCAGCAGGATAATTACCCCGTTACAACTGCCGCCGGAACTGAGATTCCTGCAGCGATGGAACATGTATTCCAGCAGTTGGCAACTGTGCCACATAAGCAAGATTTTCCCGATTGGTACTTTAGTCGCACTTAACGGCGTGGGTATTTGTCGCATCGTATCGGACCCGTGCATCCCTCGGCGCCAGGATTATCCGCAGCTCATTGTCGAGTCGTGCGGAGAGAGAATTTGCGTGGACATCATCGAGATAACTCGAATATCCAACTAAAGCAGATCCAGAGCAATAAACATCTGTTGGGTATGCGAAAGGAGGATCCATGAAAGCAACGGTGATTTCGACCGGTAGGTGGCATGTCACTGTGGCCATGTTGATAGCATTCTTATTAGGAGGTTTGGCGGGTTCTATACTCACTGCGAAGACGGGAAGGGCACCCCTGGGAGTGGCGGATACAACTCCTTTGTTGGTTGCGGCATCGAGTCCCGTACAGACGGCGCAGGTCTCCTTTGCAAGTGGGTTTTCGGCAGTGGCCGCCAAAGATGTTCCGTCGGTCGTGAATATCGCATCGACAAAGGTAGTTCGCTCTCCGGAAGGCGGACAAATGTCGCCATTTTTTGCAGATCCGTTTTTCCGGCAGTTCTTTGGGGACCAGTTCACTCCACAGCAACAAATGCCTCGAGAAGAGAGGGAGCACAGTTTGGGCTCTGGCGTGATTGTAAGCGCTGATGGTTACATATTGACCAACAACCACGTGGTGGACGGCGCAAGTGACATCAAAGTGACGCTTGGGGATAAGCGTGAATTCAAAGGGCACGTGATCGGGACGGATCCAAAGACAGACATCGCCGTGCTGAAGATTGAGGCAAAGGGTCTTCCCGCACTGATATTCGCTGATTCCACCAAAGTCCGTGTGGGCGATTTTGCCCTGGCGATCGGTAACCCATTCGGATTGAGCCAGACTGTGACTCTTGGGATTATAAGCGCCACGGGCCGCGGAAATCTTGGGATCGAGGACTACGAAGATTTCATTCAGACGGACGCGTCGATCAATCCGGGGAATAGCGGAGGCGCGCTTGTCAACGTGAATGGCGAGCTAATCGGCATCAATACGGCAATTCTCTCGGGCGATGGTGGGGGTAACCAGGGCATTGGATTTGCGATCCCGATTAATATGGCGCGGCAGGTCATGGAGCAGATTCTCAAGCAGGGCAAAGTTGTCCGAGGCTACCTGGGAGCTATGATCCAGCCGGTAACGCCACAGATCGCGAAAGCCTTCGGCTTAACCAAGGCCCAAGGCGCTTTGCTGGGGGATGTGGAACCGGAGGGTCCTGCCGGCAAGAGTGGGCTGCAAAAGGGAGATATCGTGCTCGAGGTGGACGGACAACCCATTATCGATACCAGGGAATTCCGGCTGAAGGTTGCGATGATGAAGCCCGGGACCACCGTCAAGCTGAAGGTGTTCCATAACGGAATTGAGCGCACTGTCGACGTGGCCCTTGGTGCGATGCCCTCGAAGCCCTCAGACAAACAGGGCATAGAAGGCTCTCCGAGCGCAGCTCTCCAGGGACTATCAGTCGATGATCTCACTCCTCAGATTGCCCGGCAGTTGGGCTTGCCGGCAAAGACATTTGGGGTTGTGGTCAGCAGCGTACAACCGGGCAGCGCGGCCCAGGAAGCAGATTTGCGTCGCGGGGATGTAATCCAAGAAGTAAACCGCCAGCCGGTGCACAACGTAAAGGAGTTTTCGAGCGCCATAGGTCAGCTTGGCAAGCAAGACGTTCTTTTGTTGATCAACCGCGGCGGCAACACCCTTTATGTAGTGGTAGAACCACACTGATCGTCTTAATGTCGGTGGCTGCAGCACCTAATTCATCAGGCGCTGCAGCGTATTCAGAGGCCGTGACGAGCTTTATGCGATGACTTGTTTTTCTGATTGTGGGGAATTATGGATGCCATAAGCAGTGTCAATGGCTATATGCAAAGTGCAAAACGCGATGCAGATGGGATCGAAAATGCACGTCCTGCCAAATACCCGGATAGGCTCTGGTCGATTATCCTGGCGGGAGGGAACGGCGAGCGGATCAGCGCGGATATTCACCGATGGATGGGCCGGCCAATCCCAAAGCAATACTGTGTTTTCGTGGGTACGCGCTCGATGCTGCAACACACGCTTGCGCGTGCGGATAGGTTGGGGCCACGAGAGCATCAACTGACCGTTGTGGCGAGATCCCATCAGCGCGAAGCCCAGTCACAACTGGCGGATCGGCCGCAAGGAACGGTGATTGCGCAGCCCGCAAATCGCAATACTGCTGCCGGAGTCTTTCTTCCGCTTACCCATATATATAGACGCGATCCGGATGCGACAGTGGTTATCTACCCTTCGGATCATTTCATCTATCCGGAGGCAAGATTCATAGAATTGACAGCGCACGCCGTCAAAGCAGCTGAAGCACTGCCGCACAGGCTTGTTCTTCTCGGCGTCCAGCCGGAGAGCATTGATCTGGATTACGGCTGGATTCAACCGGGGCACCTTCTTTGGCAGTCCGGAAACTACTGCGTGCATGCAGTGGATCAATTTTTGGAGAAACCCTCATATGCCCACGCCGCTGCTATAAGGAAATTCGGTGGTTTATGGAACACGCTAATCGTTGCTGTTAAAGCATGCACGCTGTGGCAGATCGGATGGAGGTGCTTTCCGGAAATCATGGGCCTTTTCGAACGGCTCCGTTGCGTGATCGGCACTTCCCGCGAAGGTCCTGTGCTTGATGCAATCTATGAGGCAATGCCGGCGCGGAATTTCTCGGCAGACCTCCTAAAGCCGGCCACGAACCAGGTTTCCGTGATGCCGATGGAAGGTATGCTCTGGAGCGACTGGGGGCGAGGAGAACGGATTGTTGATACACTCTGCCTCCTCGGGAGACAGCCAAACTTCCCTATGATTATGGCGGGCCACAGTCGGCGGCCCGTTTCAAACTCCGGACAAAACGATCTCAGTCGCGCCTCGTTCTGATAACGCAGATGCGCTCTGCGGATTGCCGACTAAAACTTCAACAATAGGAGTAAAATCATGGCAATAAAACTGAATGAAACCAATGACGGCAAGGTGCTCGAAGTGCAGGTTAGCGGCAAACTGGTCCACGAGGATTATTTGCGCTTTATTCCAGAGTTCGAGCGACTCTTAGAACATCACGGGAAGATTGGGGTTTTATTCGAGATGGTCGACTTTCACGGCTGGGCAGGGGCTGCGATGTGGGATGACATCAAGTTCGATGTTAAGCATTTTTCGGACATCGATCGGCTGGCTATGATAGGCGACAGGAAATGGGAGAAGGGGATGAGCGTATTCTGCCGGCCCTTTACTACCGCGAAGATTCGCTACTTCGACCACGCGGCGATCGCTGAAGCGCGTGCCTGGGTCGCAATCAAATAAAACAGGGACACCGTTCACTAACCATTTCTGAGAAGAGGAAATCATGTTCAAGTTAAATGGGCCAATTCTTGCTGCGATGGATCTCGATAAGGATTCCGATGAGCTCCTTCGTCAGGCGGATAGCCTTGCGCGTTCATACAGGGTCAAACTTACTGTCTGTCACGTCCTCCCCGAGGTCTTTGCAGTGCGGCCTCTATATCCGCAGCTTCATCTTGACGACGCTCTGAAGCTCTCTGAACTGGAGGCTGGAGTCCGCGATGCTCTTCTGAAGCGAGTTCGCACGGTGACAGGTCGGGAACAGCCTCAAATAGAGATCGAGATTGAACAGGGCACAGCGCACGCGGGCATACTCCGGGCGGCCGAAAACATCGGGGCAGGAGCCGTGGTCGTCGGGGGAAAAGTCGATCACGCGGGCCGGCATATTCTGGGCGGCGCTGCGGAGTATGTTGTCCGCTACGCTAATTGTCCTGTCCTTGTGGCGCGGCCCTCCGCAAAGGGAAAGGTGCTGGCAGCCACGGACTTTTCCGATCCCGCACTCCCTGCTGTTGAAGCGGGCGCTGCTGAGTCACGGCATCGCAAGGCCGACCTTGCTATCATTCATGCCATCGATCTGCTGCCGGTGATGAGTCCCTTTTATGGAGAATTCTATAGCTATGATGTGCCTCCGATCGTTCTAAGCGATCAAATGAGAAAGGTCTGGCAGCAAAGGCTTGATGAGTGCGTGCACCACTTCAACGCCAAAGGCGGAGGCCTGCTTTGCGATGGACCGGCGGCGCAGGCGATCTTGAGCGCGGCGTCGGAATTGCCCGCACAACTGCTCGTTGTGGGCACTCATGGCCGGACGGGGTTGAGCCGCCTTATGGCTTTGGGCAGCGTGGCAGAAGCCGTCGTGCGCGCCGCGCCGTGTTCTGTCCTAATAGTTCGATTAGCCTAGGAACCAGTCGGGGTAGGCTGTTTCGTTTCAGGGTCGTGCGGAATGAGTCTCGCAAAGCCGTGAGGATGTCATCCGCTTTCTATGCACAGTGCAGGAACCAGGGGCATAGCCCTCTGTATGGACAGCAAAGGAGGATGGTCTTCATGCATTCAACGGCAAACAAGCCCGGCTCCCAGCACGTTGGGTAGAAAAGACGGCGGAAGGAGTCGAGATACTTTGTTTTTGCCCCCGAATTACTGTTTCTACTGGATCGACACACACACTCTATACGCAGTAGTCTTCTGTTCGTAGGAGCCGCATCCCTTGCCCTTTTGTGTGAGGCGGATTCAAGGCTATGGATATCGGAACTGTTTTAGTAATTGTTCTCGCCTTTCTTTTCTTCGGGGGGATAGCATTGATCAGCTATAAGAACAGACGTCCGTCTCCACCAAAGTCCGAACACCCTCCCTCAATAAAATGAGGGCCCTGCCCACCTTGCGACTGCCCGGGTACTTCATATCTCTCAGGGAAGATCTGTCCCGCTAATTTCAAAACCGAGGATCTGGTTCTGGAGTATGGAAGGGATGTACAAAATCCGGTTCTTGAGAGAGAATATTGTAGCGTTTTAAGAACTCCTGTTGCTTTGGTTTGGGAGTCTCCCTCATCTGGTCTGCTATAGAAGGAGATCCCCAATTAACGTCTTGAAATACTCAGAGGGGATGCAGATTGTGCCTCGATTGAAGATCCGGTCAATGGCTTCTGATAATCCGTAGACTTGGCAGCAATAGTCCCGAAGTGAGCGTCAGAAAATCGCTATGAATTATGGCATTCGCGCAGTTTTGTTAATGGGGTTTGGAACACTGGTAGCATTGATCGCTGTCCTGGGTTTCAGCGCTTTCCGAAGGGCCGATCGGATTGAATCGGAAATCGCCGCCATTCATGAAAATTATAGGCAAACCGCCTCTGCGCTCAACCAAACTAAGGAGGATATCCACAAGGCGGGGATTGCAGTACGGGACTATCTTCTGGATCCGTCGCCCGAAGTGGGCCCTAAATATAAGCAGGAACTCTCTTCAACCAGAAATTCGGTAACTCACGATCTTGCTTCTCTAGAACACTTGATCAGCCAAGATGAAGAAAAGGTTCTTGAACGCCTTGCCCGACAAATCGATGGTTATTGGAATTCGCTCGTCCCTGTTTTCGAGTGGAAGCCGCAACAAAAAGAGATCCTGGCTTCGCCTTTCCTTGCAACTAAGCTAATCCCACAAAGAAATTCCATCTTGTCGGTCATGCATGAGATTGACGATCTAAGCGAGAGGACTCTGAAGAAGGAGCAGGCCAAAATCAATGTAAGCCGAAAGGAATTTCAGGCATACCTCCGAGAAATGCTGGGTGCGTCAATCCTCCTCGCTCTCGGAGTGGCAGGCGTAAGCATATTCCAGGTCTCGGCTTTGGAGCACCACTCCGAAAATCAACGCCAAAGAGCCGTAAATGCGGAAGATGAGCTTCGTCGCCTATCTCAACAGTTGGTACAGGCACAGGAAGAAGAACGAAAAACGATCTCCCGGGAGCTCCATGATGAGATTGGGCAAATGCTTACTGGGCTCAAGATGGAATTAGGCAATCTGGAGGAATTCCGCAACTCCCCCGGGAATGAGTTTAGGGAGCATCTTGCGGAGACAAAAGCAATAACGGAGCAAACAATGCGGTCGGTGCGGGATATGGCTATGGGACTTCGACCGTCAATGCTTGATGATCTTGGACTCGAGCCGGCTCTACGATGGCAGGCGCGTGAATTCTCGCGTCATAGCGGTGTTCCCGTCTCAATTAATGCGGACGGTAATCTTGGGCATCTCTCCGAAGCACTGCGTACCTGCATCTATCGAGTTGTTCAGGAATCTCTCACGAACTGTGGGCGCCACGCGCAGGCAAGTAATGTCCAAATCACGGTGCTGGGGAAAGAAGGCCGGATTAATCTGACAATTGAAGACGATGGAAAGGGTTTTGATCCCAACGGAGTTGGCGACCGCGGCCTCGGATTGATTGGTATGGAAGAGAGAGTCAAAAAGCTTGGAGGCACATTTTTAATTCTTTCTCAGACCCAAAAGAGACTTAAGGGCACCGTTCTGAAGGTTGAATTGCCGTATACAACGGAGGTCCCGACGTGAGCAAAATTCGCATTCTTGTTGCAGATGACCACGGTATTGTAAGAAAGGGACTGCGTTTTCTATTGGACCGGCAACCTGACATGGAGGTCGTTGCGGAAGCCTGCGAAGGCAGAGAAGCGGTCCGGTTAAGCCAGGAGATGTCGCCGAACGTAGTGATCCTGGATGTTGCGATGCCACAGCTTAACGGAATCGATGCTGCGGCACAGATCATTAAAAACAACCCGAGCACTAGTGTTGTGATGCTCAGCATGTATGCGGATGAGTCTTATCTTGTTCGAGCATTAAGCGTCGGAGCGAAGGGGTATCTCCTGAAAGAATCGGCCGAAGCGGACATTGTGAAAGCCGTCCAGGTTGTTGCACAAGGACGCCCGTTCTTCAGTCCCCAAATCGCACAAACGCTTCTGGCAGATTATCTGAGGGCCCTGCAACAGCGGCAACTTCAGGATTCCTACGATCTGCTAACGGACCGCGAACGGGAAGTGCTTCAGCTCCTCGCTGAAGGCAAATCAAATAAGGAAGTGGCCACGATTCTTGACTTGAGTACTTATACCGTCGAGACGCATCGGACCAATCTCATGCACAAGCTGAACCTTCACAATACCGCCGAAATTGTCCTCTATGCTGTCCGCAAGAAGATAATCACATAGCGAGAGTGGAAACCGTAAAATAAGTAATCTTATGGCGGGGTGGAAAAGCATTCGGGGCATGAATTGATTGTAGTCATATAGTCTGATGACCGGTCATTTGGAAAGCCGGGCCATCAAGATACTGAGCATTTCATCCGAAGCTCCGGGCAGCCCGCAGGAATCAATACGCACCTTCCAAAGCCGTTCGGACAAAGCAATGTTGGCTTCAGTTGCGTCACCGAAAGAACGGGGTGTCCCCCGATACTGGAGCGACTTGCGTGCAGCATCAGCTATTTGCGTCGTAGATGGGGGTATCGGATTTGTCTCAGCAGCAACGCACCGATCCAGGGAGCCAAGGGCAGCTTCCATGAGCTTCCGACTTCTCACATACTTCTCCGAAGTATTCAATCCACGCAAGTTCGGGTCGAGCGCGAGGATCTGCTCGACTAATTCAAGCTGTTTCCTCGATGTGACATCGGCTGGATTGCTGCGGATGGCGCTTCTGAACGCCTGCTGCGCCGAACGGAAATCTCCCAATGTATATTCCGCCCGGCCCAGGCCGGCATAGCCATCCCCATCCTGGGGCGAACTCTGAGTGATTCCTCGGAAAACCTCGGCGGATTCTTTCACAAGCCCATAGTCGAGCAGCAATCGTCCTATTTGCTTTTGGGACCCCGCATCCTCAGGCATCTCGGCCAGAAGCGACAGGAGCTCTGCCTGGGCTTGTGTCTTTCGGCCGAACTTGCCCAAAGCTGCTACGAGTTCCATCCGCGCTTGAGTCCGATGGTCGCGTGCATTCTCTGCCCACGATCCATAGATCGCCTTGTGGTACAGGTCCACGGCATCCTGCACGTTTCCTTGCTGAGCCGCGATTTGAGCCATGCCTAGATTGGCAGGGCCATTATTGGGATCTGAACGAATCAACTCCTTCAGATAGATTTCGGCTTCATTCGTTCGCTCCGCTTTTATCAGCGCCAGCGCCAGGGAGAGCCGGTCGCGGTTGGAGTGGGAGATGGAGAGCGCGCTGCGAAAATGCTCGATGGCCTCCGGATACAGATTTTCCGCCATCAGCCCATTTCCCTCTTTGAAAGACTGCTCAGCTCTAGCACTGCGTTGGGATCGGTATGAATATGTCAGGAATCCGCCAAGCGCGATCATGAAAACCAGCACGGCTAGAACGCCTCCTAGCCAGGCAATAGGAGCCTTCGTCTTGTCCTGTGGTGCTTCAGCCGGTTTTTCGGTGTGATCCAGTTTGAAGGCAGCCAGCGCATCGTTCCATGAAATGATCCCTACTAGCTCCCGTAGATTAGCGCGGCCCACTACCGGCAGCAGATTCAGATTGGCTTGAGCCATGCGGCGCATTGCCGATTCGAGTGGTTGGTCCTCATGCACGTGCGGGAATTGATCTGTCGAAGGCTCGACCTCGGGGTCAATAGGAGGGAGAAGGGCGGAGAGCTTCCCGGAACCCTGACCATGATTCAGGGCATCTTCCAGTTGAGTTCGCGTAATAACTCCAAGCAATCCACTTTCATCGACAACGGGCCAGGCGATTCTCGTCATGGGTTCTGTCGCCAGCACGTGTTCGACTCGGTCGCTGCCGGCGAGGGTTACTTCCGGTGGATGCATTCCCAGTTTCACCGGCAGCACCTCGTCGCGATGCCTGGCTGCCATCGGCAGGTGGATTCCATCCTGATGCATCAGTGCCTCATAAATGGGCTCTCTTTGCAATCGGCTGGAAATAAAATAGCTGATCATGTTCGCGATCATCAGCGGCACAATGATGGAGTAATCGCGCGTGATCTCAAATATCATGATCACGGAAGTCATTGGCACGCGGATGATGCCGGCAAATGCGGTTCCCATCCCGACAAGCGCATAGGCTCCGACGCTGCCGGTGTAGTCCGGCAGCAGAATGTGAGCCCCGCCACCCAAGGCGCCTCCCATCATGGCCCCGATGAAAAGACTTGGACCGAAAATGCCGCCGGCATTGCCGGAAGCATAGCAGGTTGCCGTAGCCACAAGCTTGAGGACAACCAGCAAGGCCATCGCGCTCAGCGTCATCTGCCCATTGAGCGCTTGATTCACGTGGTTGTACCCTACGCCTAGAACAGACGGAACATACCAGCCCAGGATGCCAACCAGCAGCCCGCCTGCGGTTGGCTGTAACCATTCCGTTCCTGAGGGCATGCGCCTGAAATATTTCCGCAGCCGGAGCAGAAGTTTGACGAAACAGACAGAAACCAGCCCTCCAACCACTCCCAGCACTGCGTAGATTCCGAACTCGAGTGGATTGACCAACTGATATGCGGGGACGTGAAACAGCGGTTCGTCGCCAAGCAGTAGGTGTAGGACCATCCAGGAGGTTGCCGAACTTAGGACAATCGCCCCAAGCACACGTGCATGGAGGTCTCCCATGACCTCTTCCAGAGTGAACAGGACCGCGGCAATCGGCGTATTGAAGGCTGCGGCCAGCGCCGCCGCGGCGCCAATAGGCACCAGGGCTTTGATTGTCTCCGGACTGAGCCCTAACTGGCGACCCAGCAAAGAGGCAATACCGGCGCCGACCTGCACCGAAGGGCCCTCACGACCCAGCGCAATGCCGCTGGCAAGCGACACGGACGAGCAACCGAACTTGCCCAGGACCGTGCGCAAGCGAATCACTCCCTCCTGAAGGAACAAAGCGGACTTTGTTTGCGGGATGCCGCTGCCGCGCGCATTGGGGAAATATCGCTTCAGCAAATAGCCTGTGATCAATGCACCCAAGACTGGAACGACAATGCGCCGCCAGGCATGGCCTCCGGCGGGATACATGCGGGCACCGAGATTTTCCGTCAGCACAATGAACGCGACAATCACCAGGCCCACCGTCGCGCCAATCAGAAGCGTCAGCATCAAAAGGACCTTGTCTTCGTGCTGACGCAAATTCTTCGTATCGATCCAATATTTCAGCGTGTCCCAGCTGATGAGACGGCGCAATGGAACAGTTTTCATTCTGTGTCGCACATCCTGTGTTAATGCCGAGAATTGACAGTTGCCGATGATTCCCAAATCCTCCGGCCTCATGGATTGAGAGTAGCAGATTATACTTTGAGCTCAAACTATATTGTGGTTAACTAAATTATTATGGAACGCACGCTCCGATTTGCGGCCGCGTTCGTAACCTGGATCGCGTCCTTGATCGTCCACCGGACTACCAGCAACTGGTTCGGAAAAGATGTCCGCCTACGCTCCCTGCTGGCAACGAGCGGATCGCCGCAGGATTCGCAATGAGAAACATCCTCGCTCGCGCCAATCATGAGGTGCTTCAGCAGTTCGCGTGGTCGAAGGTGCTTTTGGCGTTCGACTACGACGGCACGCTGGCACCGATTGTATCGAAGCCAGATCGGGCGATCATGCGACGCACCACTCGTCGTCTCCTGGAGGAATTGGTGAAATTATATCCCTGCATGGTGATTTCCGGGCGGGCTCAGCGCGATGCCACGCGGCGGCTGCACGGGATCGGGGTGCATAAGATCGTCGGCAATCATGGAGCAGAACCGTGGCAAGGAACGAGCAGACCGGGAAACAAGAGCGACCGTTGGCGCCGTTTGCTGGGGGAACGTCTGTCAGGGCTACAGGGCGTAAAGATCGAGGACAAGGGGTATACGATCGCGATTCACTATCGTCAGTCGCGAGAGAAGAAGCTGGCGCGCAGTGCCATCCTGGAAGCCGTGAGTGCGTTGGGCGAGGTGCGGCTCATCGGTGGCAATCAGGTGGTAAACATTCTTCCGCATGACGCCCCACACAAGGGGATCGCCCTCGAACGGGAGCGAGCGTTCCTGAAATGCGACACGGCGATTTATGTGGGAGACGACGAGACGGACGAGGATGTTTTCGCACTCGATCAGCCGGGTCAACTTCTCACGATCCGGGTCGGGCAGCGGCGCTCCTCCGCGGCGGCGTACTTCATCGAGAGCCAGCGAAGGATCGACGACCTTCTTCGAATTCTCCTAAGGCTTCGACAGGAGACGGACATCGCGCAACCAGCTTGGGGAGGTCGGTAGCATGCAGTCGAATCCAGAAGGGGTCTTGGGATTTTCCGCAGTGCCGACCATGGGCCCGGTGCTCGATTTCATGCGCGTGGTCTGGGCCCTCGATCATGCGTTGCAAAAGACCTCGAAGCGCATGGAGACGGTCCTGGGCATTACCGCTCCGCAGCGCCTTGTTATCCGTATCCTGGGTCGTTTCCCCGGAATGTCGGCTGGGCTTCTTGCCGTTGTTCTCCATCTGCATCCCAGCACACTCACGGGTATCCTTAAACGGCTTCAGCGGCGAGGACTCATCACGCGTCGGGCCGATCCTCGTGACCACCGGAGGGCTGTCTTCGGGCTCACGGCGAAGGGCAGATCTCTCGACGTCGAGGCCGAGGGCACCGTCGAGGCAGCGGTTCGGATCGCCTTCGAGCAAATACCAAAGTCGAAGATCAATAACGCGGCGGAGGTATTCCAGAAACTCACCCATTTGCTCGAGAGCAGAAACGGCCGGACGAGTTGACCATTGCAATATGCACTACTAACGTATTCTTCGAAATCGCTTAGGTATAAAGCAGCAACCGAACTCTGAGCGGCCTCCCCGCAAGCTGCTCCATTCTAGTGTACCGCAAAGGATAACTGGGGATGTACCATGGCAATTCGGCTCACTGAAAGGAATGGCGGAAAGATATTGGAAGCGTGCGTCAGCGGCAAGCTCACTCATGCGGATTACAAACGTTTTGTGCCCGAATTCGTACGGCTCATCAAGCAACACGGCAAGATCAACGTCTTGTTCGAGATGGTTGGGTTCCGAGGCTGGAAAGCGGGGGCACTTTGGGACGACATTAAACTCGACCTGAAGTATTTCGCGGATATTGAACGGCTCGCGATGGTCGGTGAAAAAAAATGGCAGAAGGGGATGAGCAAATTTTGCCACCCGTTCACAGCCGCCCGGATTCGCTATTTCGACCGCACAGCCGCTAACGAAGCGCGGAACTGGCTCGCTGGCGAATCAGACCTTGCCGACGTTTGGCAGGAGCCTGTTCTCCGGGTCTTCCAATCAAGAGCACAGACTAAGGCTTTTTACAATAAAATCAGCCGTTTTTATGACGCGCTCTCCGACCGCAGCGAAGCACCCGTACGCAAGGCCGGGCTGGATTTGCTAAGGCCCAGAGCGGGAGAGAGGATTTTAGAAATCGGATTCGGTACCGGCCACACTCTGGCGGTTTTGGCCAAAGCCATAGGATCCGCAGGCATGGTGTATGGCCTTGATTTGTCGGACCAGATGGTCCGGTTGGCTAAGAAGGATCTGGCCGAGGCGGGACTCCTCGAAAAGGCTCGGCTACGCTGTGGCGACGCGGTGCGGCTTCCCTATGCAGCGAACACCATGGATGCGGTATTTATGAGCTTCACGCTGGAACTGTTCGACACGCCGGAGATTCCCAAGGTGCTGAGCGAATGCAGGCGCGTACTGAAAACAGACGGTCGCATTGTCGTCGTCGGCATGTCGAAGGAAGGTAAACACGAGCCTCTCATCGGTGTTTTTGAGTGGGCGCACAAACATTTCCCGAACTTCATTGACTGTCGTCCTATTTTCGTGCGCAAGGCGCTGGAAAAGGCCGATTTCCAAATCCGAAAGGCACTGAAGAAGCACATGTGGATTCCCGTTGAAATCATTCTCGGTGCAAAATCGTAGTGCCCCATTTATAGGAGCATGCCAGCTTCAAGTCGCTATTGTCTGTTGCCTCCGCCGCTTTTTCAAGATCGCGTATGTCGAGATCTTCTATAATGGCTCCCACTCTCATGGCGGATTTGAGAGAGCTTTCGCCTTGCTTTATATGATCCCCATAGAGTGTCTGGAGACCTGCATTCTGAAAAACGCCGACAGGGTTGTTGGCTGCCGGATCCGGCAAATCATAACGATCCAGAAGAACCTTGATTGCGCTAAAATGCCGGTCCTCGCCTTGAGATATATTGCCGA
>DATJPG010000035.1:0-4229 GCA_035506515.1 Acidobacteriota bacterium | reverse complement strand
ACTCTGTTTCCGCCATGTTCCCTACCTCGCTTTGTTGTATCCTATAGCCTGTTCATTATCTTCAAAGCGCATCCGGCACGCAATGCTCATCCACATCGTAAAGAGCTGCCCCACCGGGATTGTATCAATTGCACGATTATGCGTTGCAGTTTTTCCGGCAAAACGTCGCTATACATATCAGGACGACAGATACATCGCCTCAATAGCCCAAATTGGATGCGCCATGGCTAATTACGCGTCTTGGGGACGGAGTGCCCTGCAAGCGCAACATTCTTGCGTCACCGCATAGGAGAACCTGAAATGAAACTTTGGGTAGCATTCACGATTCTGCTCTACCTGCTTTGTCTGTCTGTAGTAGTCGTGCCTCTCTTTGTCCTGGGCCCTGGAGGGAGCAGGAAAGAAAACCTGGATCTATTGGGCGCCTTTTATTTCTGGTTTGTGCCGATTCTAGCCTTCATTCAGGCTGCTTTATTATTTGTGCCGGTTGGAATCGTTCAGGAGAGGCCCGTAAAACGACGTGGAATAATCGTCTCGGCCGTAATTGCGGCATTCCCCATGGCGGTTCTTGCATACGGCTTTCTTTATTCTATTGTGCTGATGTTGAGGGGAGAAAATAAAGAATTCATCATGAACTGGCCTGCGATTATTATTATCATCGCCATTTCATGGCTGCTCTGGGGAGCCGTGTTTGCCAAAAACTTTGTGGAACAAACTCCGCTCACATTCACAGCGCGCATCACCAGATGGCTTCTGCGCGGCAGTATCCTCGAGCTTGTGGTCGCCATCCCAAGCCACATCATCTCGCGACATCGGAGAGAATGCTGCGCGCCAGCCGCAACTTTGTTTGGAATAGCGACGGGGTTGGCGATCGCCTTATTATCCTTTGGCCCGGGAATTTTCTTTCTATTTGCCCGAAGGATCAAAAACAAGAAAGGCAAACTGCACACCGAGGCGACAAAACCTACCTACTAACCGTTGCCCATCCGCTGACTACAGGCTTCGCCATGGCAAGGTGTAACTTGCAACCTGTAACCCGCCTAGGGCTTGACACACCGAAAATTAGCGGCGTCGTCGATACTCCCCTGGCCTGTGTAGCGCGCCACCTGCGGATACGGACAGAGCGGTCGAGTGCGCACGACTTTCCCGTCCACGACACGGCTGGCCTGTATCGATTCAGGGGCTTTGCCTTTTTCCACCCAGTTGATCATTGCCGTCATGGTATCGTTCCGATCCGGACCGATGCCGCCGCTGCAGTGCGCCATTCCGGGAACCATGAAAAGCCGGAAGAAATCCATCGCATCCGGACCGTTCTTGGCCAGAGCCTGTTCATAATAATTGACCCCCATCATCGGTTGCAGAATCGAGTCCGCCCACCCGTAGGTCATGATCAGCTTGCCGCCCCGGCTTCTGAAATTTGCCAAATCCGGATTTTTCGCATCCGCCTGTTTGCCCCATTCGTCGAGCATATGAATATCGCGATCGAAATCGAATGTCCTATAGTCGTAGTCCGGCTTCGGCGGCTTATTCACCAGATAGCGCATGGTGTTTTCGGCGAGGTTGAAATCCGCAGCCTTCCCATCGGGCTGCGTGCTTACGATGACATTCATCCAGCCGCTGCCCGTGCCGCCGCCGAACAGGGCCGGCATCACCGCTTCGCTCCCCAGGGCGAAGCCGGGGAAGAAGGATTTCCCATTACTGATCGGGCCTCCATAGATTTTCGCGATGGTCGCTGCCTGGGCGGGCGTGAGGCAATCTGCGCCGTCCGTGCCTTCGCCGCACGCCGGGACGTCGCGCGCCGGGTCAAAGCTGCACTTGCGCGGATCGTCGATCAGCCCGTCCTTGAGCCCGTCGAGCGAGTCACATTTGGCCATGACCTTTTCGGCCAGCAAGCTCAGTTTGGCCGGCGTGAGCGGCGCTTCACTGATCGCCTTCTGGTTCCACATGGCACCGATCGTGAATCCCGTCTGATCCAGCCACGGCGCGTTGGCGATGACTCCATCAAAATCCCCTGGGAAACGCTGTGCCTCGATCAGTCCCTGCCGTCCACCGTTGGAACAGGAGTTCCAGTAGGCGTAGGAAACCGGTTTTCCATAATAATTATGAATCACGTCCTTGGCCGTCGTGACCGTGAGGTGCACTGCGCGGTAGGCGTAATCGATCGCCTTTTGAGGATTGCTAAGGACAAAGGTTCCTCCCGGTTCCTTGCGGGAGTCGTGGCCGGTATTTGTCTGCGCCACAGCGAATCCGAGTTTCAAGGCATCATCGCGCTGCGACGTACGGCTCGGATCGTCCAGCGATTCACCCGCGTGGCCGCCGTTGCCGATCATGTAAAAGCGGCCATTCCACTTCGCAGGCAGACTCACCTCGAACGCGATCTCCGGTTGAAGCAGACCGGCGACACGGCAATTGGCCGGTGCTGCCGCCGTCGCGGCCACGGATATAGCCGTGATCTGTACAATGTCGTTGGACTTAAATCCGCTCATTGCCTCGCACGCTTTGCCGGGCTCGATGTCCGCTTTCGAGTAATCCACGAGTGCCGTCTTAAGGTCGGCAAAAGTTTGAGCCCGAGCCGAAGTCATCGACGCACTTGCAATAATGGAAAGCCCAATCACCGTAAGAATGAATCGAAACTTTTGGCATTGCATGATCCGAACCATATCGTGCTCCCCGTTTTATTTGCCGTTAAATCCACTTAACCCGCTACCATTCGTGAGTATCCTCCGGCAATGCTGCCGTCAATCCCATCGCGGTCGGAATCGGTATCGCAATCGCTATCGGGCATCGGCTGTAAAAGGCCGTTTGCGACTCCCGATTGCGATATCGATCCCGATTCCGATTCCGAATCGTTGATACTATTTGAACGGCAGAAAGAACTTGAGGCATAAAACCAAACATACTCAATATTGATCCTATGCACTCCAGAGTCTGTCGAATTTTTGCTGCCTCCCCGGCAGAAAAGGAGGATCTCCCAAGGAATTAGAGGATGCCATCATACATTTTCCGCTACAATGCAAAAAGACATTTAAACCGAAGTACAGGGTTAGGACATGTGGAATTCATCCGTGAAACACATATTGAGATCGGTTGCGTTTTATCGGATAACGGCATTCTACCTGGTTGCAGGCGTTGTGCTGGCGACAGTGCACAGCCCGATTTCATTGATACCTCGCCCGGCGACGCCGTTGATGCGGCAAGCGAGTACGAATTGCGATGCGTCAAAGACAATCTTTCCGCTGCAGTTTCGATGGACTCTTGGCGATCCTCCTGTTTCTGTTTTTCATGCCGCGCGCATTGCAGTCGCCGGATGGTTCGCATTTCTTGGGGCCTTCTGGGATGTCCGAAGACGAATGAAAGAGTGGGCGCTGGTCCGTCTTTATGGCGGCTACCCAAGTTTGATTGCCGCTTTCCAGTATTTCTGTCTTTCGCTTTGCGGCACGCTGATCGGAGGGGGCCTTTCGATCCTGACGGGACCTGCCTGGGCCCGGACCAATGCACTTTGCATTATGACGGCGACCTTGATCTGGGGCTTCATTTTTTCTTGTTGCGTAACTATCGGTCCCATTCTTTATGCTGAGTTCTATGACCTTATCCCGATCTTCAGGATCGAGGGGGAAATCCGCTAATGGCTGCTGGTTTGCCTGAAAAACTGGTGGAGTGTGCCAATCTGGAACCACTGAGATCCAGGTTCAACCCGATTTCTCTTTGTGTTGGATTCGGAGAGTGGCTTTGCATTTCTGGGCCGTCCGGAGCAGGCAAAACGAGCCTCCTATTTGCTCTTGCCGGACTTCAAAAGCCGGTCAGTGGAAAAATCAGATGTATGGGATCGGATCTCACGGATCTCAGCACCGGTGCACTCCGCCGCCTTCGGCGCCACTCAATACATTTAGTGCCGCAAAGTCTTCTACTCTGTTCCCAGTTGGATGCTCTTCACAATGTGCTTCTCGCGCAACGCCTGCAGGGGAGGGTTCAGCCAGAAGAATGCCGCGATATCCTGATAAAACTCGGGATGAGAACCAGGCTCAATTTTCTGCCGTCTCATTTATCGATAGGCGAAAGACAGCGGGTATGTATTGCGCGGGGATTGTCAACGAACGTTCCTTTGCTGCTGATGGATGAGCCTACGTCCAATTTGGATGGAGAAAGTGTGATTGAGCTGGTGGAGCTTTTTAAGGAAGCTCTAAAAGCCGGACGGTCCCTGGTCGTGGTATCAAATGACTCCCGTCTGACGC
>DATJPG010000034.1:0-7000 GCA_035506515.1 Acidobacteriota bacterium | reverse complement strand
ATAAAACGTTAACAGTGCCGCGCCCTCGGCGCTCCGTCTTTGCGATAACCTAATCCCGACCTTACGGTCGGGCCTATTCTCTGCCGGCGCTTCGCGCCTCAATGATTCCGATTTTGGGATGGCGCCGGGTTTTGAGACAGGCTCTGGAGAGTCGTCCTCACAGGCTGTTCTTAAAAGCGGCAGCAAGTGCCGATTCCAGCGATCATCGCCAGTCATCCCGGAAATGGTCACAACACTCGCCCGGAATCCGCAGGAATCCGTGAAACTTGTAGTCAGTGCCCAAATAGTATCCCGTAATCTCCCCCGCTGGGTTGATGCTATATGGGATGGTGATGAGGAAGGCGCCGGGAACGTCAAACTCGGTGATAGTTCCCCTGGGAGAGCGCACGAATCCGTGAGTCATCCCGCTCGCGTCCACGTACTCTCCCGTGATCTCCCCCTCTGGGTTGATCCCATAGGCGATGGTGCCCTGGTTCGCGCCTGTGCCCGCATCCGGAGCGTCGAACTCGGTGATTCTTCCGCCCCTATAGCGCACGTAGCCATGGTTTACACCATTGCCGTCCACGTACCATCCCGTGATCTCCCCCTCCGGGTTGATGGCAGAGCCGGCAGTGCCCTGATTCGCCGCTGTGCCCGCATCGGGAGCGTCGTACTCGATGATTCTTCCGCCCCTATAGCGCACGAATCCGTGCTGGGCGTTATTAACGTCAACATAGTATCCCGAAATCGTTCCCGTCGGATTAATGCCATCGGGGTTGTTCGCGACCGTGCCGTATGCCGCATCAGGAGCATCGAAGCTCTTTATCCTTCCGTGGTGATCGCGCACGAATCCGTGAGTGATCCCGCTTGCGTCGACCCAATATCCCGAAATCACTCCATACGGGTTTATGGAAAGCGGGACAGTGCCTGCGTAAAAGCCGGGGCCGGCGCCCGGAACATCGAACGCCGTGATCGTGCCGTCCCTATCCCGCACGTAACCGTGAACAAAAACTGCAGGACCGGCAGTAAGCGTGGCATAGGTTCCCGCGATTGCACCCGCCGGGTTGATAGCGAAAGCCGAATTGGCAATTTCGCTCGGAATTGCAATCGGGATAATATTGCCGTCGGGATCTCGCAGGAAGGCGTGAGGCGCACCATTGAGCATGTAGAATCCCGTAATCTCCCCCGCCGGGTTAATGTCTTGGGGAATGGTGTTTGAGCCCGGAGAATCGAACGTGATGAATGTGGCTTCTCTGCACTTCTCCCCATCTCTGTCTTTATCTTTATCCTTAGCAGCCGCAAATCCCGGCCCAAGGATACAGAAGGCCAGGAAAACCACAGAGGTTAATACTGTCCACCGGGAAATGATCCCGGATTTCGCAAACCCAGTCTGATTAGTCATAGTTAACTCCTTTAGTTATAAAACCGACATCATTCCACAACCGAGCTCCGATCGTTTACGAAGCCATCGGAGGCTTTTGGGGGAATAGGAATGTGCTCTTAAGGCCATATGGAATTAGGCGCACCCGATCTCCGACCTGACATGACGCTGTTTCGTTGAGGGCCGATTTTCACTGTCCTTAACCCTACATGTGCGAATTTGAGCAAAAAACGTTAACGCTTATGAAATTTCGTCCTAAAACCCGAATGGAGACACCCGCCGCCCATGAGGTGTATAATGAAGCCATACAAAAGCTGTTTCCCCAACTTAGCAGGAGAATCTGTGACACGATCCTCCACACGGGATGTATCCAACCTGCTTCGGGCATGGCGCGGCGGTGATGACGTGGCGCTTGACAGACTCATGCCGCAGGTTTACAGCGAACTTCATCGTCTGGCCCATCATTATATGCGGCGGGAGCGCCCCGGCCACGTCCTGCAAACGACCGATCTGGTCAATGAGGCGTTCATTCGACTCGTGGATGCGCGAGAGGTCGATTGGCGCGATCGGGCGCATTTCTTCGCGATCTCCTCCAACCTGATGCGCCGCATCCTGGTCGGTTTTGCGCGAACTCGGGGATACCAGAAGGGCAGCGGCAATGTAAAGAAGGTGTCTTTCGATGAAGGGCTGGTCATCTCGTCACGGCCCGATATCGGATTTGACATGCTCGACGATGCCCTGACGGCGCTTTCTGAATTCGATCCCAGAAAGGCAAAAGTGGTAGAGATGCGCTTTTTCGGCGGTCTGACAGCGGAGGAGACGGCGGATGTCCTGAAGGTTTCGCCCGAAACCGTGCGGCGGGACTGGCGGCTGGCCAAGTCATGGCTTTTGAAAGAGCTGCGCTATCGAGGGAAAGATGGAACCTGAACGCTGGCGAAAGATCGAACGCCTCTACAATTCGGCTCTAGAGCTGCAACCGGATCGGCGCGAAGCTTTCATTGTCGAAGCGTGTGCCGGAGATGAATCCATTCGCCGGGAAGTCGAGCAACTTCTTGTACAGCAGCCTGAAGCGGAGGATTTCATCGAATCTCCTGCCATGGAGAGGGTGGCAAGGAGGATTGCTCAAGACTCGGAGCGATCCAGGGAGTCCCGTTCCATGATTGGCACGGCGCTGGGCCATTATCGGATTACAAGCCAGCTCGGCAAGGGCGGCATGGGGGAGGTGTATCAGGCGAAGGATCAGAAGCTAGGCAGAGATGTGGCTATCAAGATTCTGCCTGAAGAGTTCGCAAGGGACGCGGAACGCGTGGCGCGGTTCCAGCGCGAAGCCAAGCTGCTCGCATCCCTCAATCATCCCAACATTTCCGCCATACATGGGCTGGAAGAAGCGGGCGAAACGAGATTCCTTGTCCTGGAATTGGTCGAAGGCGAAACGCTGGCGGATCAGTTGGACCGTGGGCCCATCCCTGTCGAAGAATCCCTCAAACTGGCCTCACAGGTTGCAGAAGCTCTTGAAGCTGCGCATGAGAAAGGCGTCATCCACCGCGACTTGAAGCCTGCCAACATCAAGGTCACTCCTGAGGACAAGGTGAAGGTATTGGACTTCGGTTTGGCGAAAACGTTTGCCGGGGAGCAGGCGGAACCTGACATCTCGAACTCTCCCACGATAAGCAATACGGCTACACAGCAAGGCGTCATCCTCGGAACTGCGGCCTATATGTCGCCGGAGCAGGCGCGTGGAAAATCTGTCGATCGGAGAGCGGATATTTGGGCATTCGGCTGCGTATTGTTCGAGATGCTGACGGGACGTGCCGCATTCTCCGGCAAAGATATCAACGATGTTCTCGCAGCGGTGATCCGTTCAGAACCGGAGTGGGGCAAACTTCCCGCGAACCTGCATTGGCGGCTGCAAGAGGTGCTCGAACGCTGCCTGAAAAAGGATGCGCGCGATCGATACCATGACATCTCCGATGTGAGAATGGATATTCAGAAAGTTCTGACCGATCCCGGCGGCGTGCTGTCACAACCGGCCACGAAAGCAGATCATCGTACGAAATTGCAAACGATGCTTCCATGGATTGCTGCGGTGGTTATTTTCAGTGTCATTACAGGCGTAACTGTCTGGAAGCTAAGGACACCCGAACCGCATCGCGTCATGCGTTTTGACTACCCACTGCCGGAAGGCCAGCAATTCAGTCCCGCTTCGTATTCGGAATGGAATCCCGGTTCGGTCCTCGCTGTTTCGCCCGACGGCAGACAATTCGCCTACGCCACACCGAAAGGGCTTTATTTGCGCTCCCTGGACGAATCGGAATCCAAACCCATTGCCGGAACCGAGGGAAGCACACGACAACCTTTCTTCTCACCCGATGGCAAATGGATTGGATATTATTCCGCCGGTGATCGCAAGTTGAAGAAGATCGCCATAACCGGCGGAGTGCCGATAGCATTGTGCGATGTCCCGCAATTTTTGGGCGCGAGTTGGAGCGAAGACAACACGATTGTATACGGCCAGGACCCCGGCGGCATCATGCGGATTTCCGGCAACGGCGGGACTTCGGAATCTCTTGTTGAGGAGAAGTCCAGCGTGCTCGAGTACCCGCAAGTTCTGCCGGATGGAAAATCCGTATTGTACACAGCATTCGCCAACCCCAACAACAGCGGGAGTGCCAGAATCATGGTTCAGGAGGGCAAGGCGGGAGAGCCCAAGGAATTATTCGCGGGTATAGAGGCCCGGTATCTTCCAACCGGACACATCGTTTATGGACGTGGAGGTGCGATTTTTGCCATTCCATTTAATCTTGCCAGGCTCGAGGTGACGGGTGGCGCCGTTGGTGTGGTCAAATCTGTGAGTAGCTCTGCCCTTTCCGACGCCGGAACACTGGTCTATACGTCGCAATCACCATCGAGCCAGGCTCTGATTCCAATCTGCACTCTGGCATGGGTAGACAGAGAGGGGAAAGAAGAAGGGATTGCAGCCCCACCCAGTGCATACCTTTCTCCTAAAATCTCTCCGGATGGAACCCGGGTGGCTTTAAGCGTCTGGAATGGCGGGGATCAAACCATTAGCATTCGGATCTGGGATCTGGCCCGCAAAACCCTGACCCGGCTGACGTCCGGCGAGAGGCAGGATTTACAATCCATTTGGACTCCTGATGGAAAACGAATCGCTTTTTCCTCCGGTCTCACAGGCCCCGATACACTCTGCTGGAAGGCCGCCGAGGGCACAGGCAAAATTGAGAAACTTGCCTCGGTACCAGGCCGGTTGCTCGCACCGTGGTTCTTCTCAAGGAATGGCAAGAACCTGGTGCTAGCGGAAACGATAGGAACGAGATTTGGAATCACTGTGATGCCAATGGAAGGCGACCGCGCACTAAAACCGCTGCTGCATCACGAGGATTCTGACGAAGGTCAGCCCCAAATCTCGCCCAATGGAAATTGGATGGCGTATATGTCTAACGAGTCGGGACAGCAAGAAGTGTACGTGCGTTCGTTTCCGGATGTGGATCAGGCCATGCGTCAGGTATCCACAAGCGGTGGAGCGTGTCCGCTATGGTCGCCGAATGGACGGGAGGTATTTTACCTGAGCAATGAAAACTACGTGATGGCCGCTGCGGTGCAAACAGAGCCCACCTTCAGCGTCGGGGCGCCTAAGGTCCTGTTTAAAAGTACATATCTCGGCATGAGCGGCAATACTATCGGGAATCCCTGGGATATCGGCCCGGACGGCAAGCGATTCCTGATGATGAAGCCACATGCGTCGACCGAGCCAGCACCCCCAGTGGCGGCGCCACGACCGAAGATCAGCGTCGTCGTGAACTGGCTTGAAGAACTGAAGCAGCGGGTTCCCGCAAAGTGAGGAGTCCTTTAATACTCACGGCGCAGGCACAATCGGATGAATGCGGCCACATGCCTGCCTGAAGTAATCTGCCTTTCAACTTCCCCCGAAATCACAACTGGAGATCGGTCCGTTTTGCCTTCCACTTTACTTCTCACGTTTCGGCGGGTAGGTCCATAGGACCAGACCAGTGGCAATCTCCGAGCGAACTCGCTTTTTCGGATCGGCGATGTGAATTGCTCTCATGAGAATTCTGTCGTCAGCGGAGAACGACGCACTGATCGTGGGTAAAACGGAATCCGAGTCAGGCCGCCAAATAGAGATGGAACACTCTATCACCTGATTCGGCTTGGTTTGAACCGGCGTGACCGTGACGCCCTTTTGAACCAACCATAGAATGGCGTGTTCCGGCTTGAATGAAAAAGACAGGGTCTTCTGCGGCTCCTCCGCAATCGTGCCGCGCTGCTCATCGAACAATTTGAAATCTGTTTTGGAGAGGGTGACGCCATTCAATTGTACTTCCAAAATCATGACCCGCTCCGCATCATCCGCAGATAGAGTGCCGGCCCATGCGGCAACCATGGCGGCAAGCAAAGTCAGTCTTTGCAGGTTCATTCGAGCCTCTCTTCGTGTGGTTCCATAAATCCTATCACGGCGCCTGAGTGAACTACTCCAGACCGCGGCGTCTCAGCCTCCATTTCAGATTCCGATCTCAATATTTGCGATCATGGCTATTTTCGTAAACAACGAGATCAGCGCTGCTCATTGATAGGAAACTTCGAGTTCACGGACCTTCACTTTTGCCTGAATAACCTTACCTTTCAACTCATTCTCCCAGTTCAGCAGACTGGGTGATGGCCCCTTTCCTGTCGCAGCTTGCCGGATCTCCTCTTTCGTAGCCTTGAGTTCCTCTTCATAAAGTTTCAGCTCGTACTGCGCTACCTCGAGCTTTGCCTTCAATACTGCATCAAGCTGTGCCTTCGCTTTTGCCATTTCCTTTGCGTTTATATCGGTGCCGACCGGAGTAATTTGGGGAGTGGGAGCCACCGTGCTGGTACAGGCTGATCCGCAGATTAAAAGCATCAGTAAGGGTGTAATAAAAAGCAGGTATCTCATTTCGTTGGCCTCCTGTCTTTGGAGTTTGCAGTTCATTTTATACAAAGCGTCGCAAATAGATGCGCATATTGAGGCCCGAAGGGCCGGCAGGAAATAGGCCCGGCCGTCAGGCCGGGATAGGATTGAAGAGAGAGATCGAGCGCCGAAGGTGCGGCACGAGGCGCTTAAAGTACCGCACCTTCGGTGCTCAATCGTGTCTTATTCCCAACCCCGGCCTGACGGCCGGGGCTATTCTCTTGCCGCCCTTCGGGCCTCAACTCGGAGATAGTGCGCATTTATTTATGACGCCATGTATAACCCGCATTATTTTTGTAGGCGAAGCTTCATGAGTAATATGGCGTCATTTCACGGGCACCCTTTGCTTCAGTTCTTCAAACCAGTTTACGACGACGATGATCTTTGGCTGTGGACTTGCCGCCCCAGGTGCTGCGCCTGCCGCAGCGGCTGGCTTTATCATCAGGAACTTCTTGCCGTTGGGGTGGATGTCCCATGGAGTTGTTACAATCTTTTGGAAGGAGGTAGATAAATATGTTCCTTGGAAAAGGGTCTTGGGATTTCCTCGTTTGAACGTCGGCTGGGTTTCTACCTCAACAGCCATGGTCGCGTTACCGCTGCGGTAAAACAGCTCCCGTCCATCCGGTGACCATAACGGGCTGCCCCCACCACTGCTTGAGACTTGCCACTTC
>DATJPG010000033.1:0-13286 GCA_035506515.1 Acidobacteriota bacterium | reverse complement strand
CCAGGTGTGCAAAACGACGGCATAGCAAGATTCTCCAGCGGAAGCGCCTTCGAGAAGGGCGGAAGATAATGCGCCTGGAAAACACAAGGAAGACAATTCGAGCCGAACCCAGGTAAGAAGAAAACAACATGCGACGCGTAGCGGTTGAGCTGACCACATCGTTTTGAGCGCGCCGCGCAATTCGTAAAGGGTTAAATTCTGAGGGGGACCCCAATGATCCATATTCGAAACTTTGTGATTTTTATTTTTTGGGCCATGCTCTCCATGCCTATGATTAATGCGCAAGATCTTTCCAACTACCGGGGATTTCACCTTGAGATGAATTTGCAGGAGGTAGCCAAACAGGCAAATATGAAACCCTCCGAGGCCAAGGTGATCTATCAGCGCCCGGCAGTTATACAGGAACTGGAATGGTGGCCGGAGAAATCCGCCAACTCTCCGGCTCAAGGGGACCCCGTCAAAGAGGTCTTATTCAACTTTTACAACGGCGAGCTCTATCGAATTGTGGTCACCTATGATCCATACAGGACCGAAGGGCTAACCGATGAGGACCTGATCGAAAGCATTTCGGCGAAATACGGAACACCAACCACGCCTGTTGCGAATATTATCAGTTCCTCTTCGTCGCAGGTCTATAGCGACAGCGCAAAGGTGATAGCATGCTGGGAAGACTCGCAGTACTCGTTCAATCTCTTCCGTTTCTCCTACGGATCTGCCCCTGGAATGCTCGTTTTCTCCAAACGGCTGAATACCCTTGCCCAGGTGGCCATTGTCCAAGCGATCCGTCTGAACGAGCAAGAGGCGCCACAACGAGAGATTGATCGTCAGAAGCAGCAGAACGACGAGAAGAGTGCTGCGGGACAGAAGGCGAGGCCGGTGAATAAGGCGAGTTTTCGCCCTTAGTGAGAATTCAACCAGCATGTCGAAACGGTAAAATGGTTACTTGGACGTTCCGTTCAGCCTTCAGGCTTTTCGCATTCCGATGGCTGAGCGTGCGGCGTAGTTAGCCCTATCAGAACCGGCGAAGCACTGATGCGATACATCCATACCGGTTCATGGATTCGCTCTCAACGAAAGGAAGAGTTCGCCGGTGACCAATTCTGAAGTGTCCGGTACTCAGTCCTCCAGAGTTGTGAAGGTAGTGGTTGCGACCACAGTCATGCTCTCGTTTATCTCGTTCTGGAGAGCAGCTGCCATCGTGTTGAGCGACCTTGCCTCCTCTGCTTATTACGCCGGAGGTATTGCCGAAACCGCCATCGGAAAGTCCGCACCATGGTTCATTCTTTCCATCATGCTGTTTTCTTACGCGGTCCGATCGATCTACATCGAAAGCTGTAGCATGTTCGTCCGTGGCGGCGTTTATAAGGTTGTCCACGAAGCCATGGGCGGAACCCTGGCGAAGTTCTCCGTATCAGCCCTCATGTTCGATTATATTCTTACTGGCCCAATTAGCGCAGTCAGTGCTGGGCTGTACCTGGCGGGGCTGATCAACGAAACCGAGGACCATTTCCACATCACCGGGGGGCATGTGAGCCCGCGCCTGTTTGCGGCGGGGTTTGCGATCCTTGTAACCCTGTATTTCTGGCGCAAGAACATCATCGGCATTCGCGAATCAAGTGAAAACGCCCTTCGGATCATGCAGATCACAACCGTGATGGTCGTCATTTTGATCGCGTGGTGTCTGATCACCATACGGATTAAGGGTTTTCAGCCGGTCCCGTGGCCTGTGGGCAGAAATCTCAACTTCGGTGCAAATGCGTTGGGATGGCTGAAAGAGACGGCGGCGCCGCAGATCACGTTCATTGCAATTCTAGTCGGGCTTGGACATTCGCTGTTGGCTATGAGTGGTGAAGAAAGTCTGGCGCAGGTGAACCGCGAGATAGAAGCGCCCAAGCTCAAGAACCTGGAACGCGCCGGCTTCGTGATCTTTCTCTATAGTCTTCTGTTTACTTCCCTGGTCTCGTTTTTTGCCGTTATGCTCATCCCGGATGGTGAAAGAGCAAGGTACCTGGACAACCTGATCGGCGGCCTTTCCATGTTTTTGGCCGGTCCCTACGGTGTGCGTTTGTTGTTTCATGCCTTAGTGGTTTTGGTGGGCACCTTGATTTTGGCCGGAGCTGTGAATACGGCTATTATCGGTTCGAACGGAGTGCTGAACCGCGTTGCGGAGGATGGAGTGCTCCCAAATTTCTTGCGCTTACCGCATCCGAAATTTGGTACCACAAATCGCATCCTCAATCTCATCGTGGGCTTGCAATTGCTCACCATTCTGATCAGCAGAGGGAACGTAAAGATGCTCGGCGAAGCATACGCCTTCGGGGTGGTCTGGAGCTTCGCGATGAAGGCGCTCGCCGTAATCATCCTGCGGTTCAAGCGGCCTGAAGCCCGAGCTTGGAAAGTACCGTTTAACCTCCGGATAGGCACTAAGGAATGGCCGATCGGACTGGCTCTTATTACCCTTGCTTTGTTTGCGCTCGCGACAATCAACGTCTTAACAAAGAAGGCTGCAACCATCTCGGGGATGGCCTTTACTGTTGCCTTCTTCACGATTTTCGAATTGTCCGAAAGGTACAATCGGCAACATCGCAGCGCCGGAAGCGCAGGAATGGAAGAATTCCAACTGAAGCAAAGTGAGGAAGTATCGGCCGAAGCATTGCGGGCCCGTCCCGGCAACATACTAGTGCCGGTTCACAATCCGCACCGGATCAGGCATCTGGAGAAGACTCTGGCCGGAACCGACATCGGCAAAGAGGATGTGGTTGTGTTATCTGTTCACTTCGCGAGTCCGGCAGGCTCCGGTGAACACGATTTAAGAGAGGATCAAATCTTCGGCTTACGAGAAACGGAGGTTTTCAGCATAGTTGTCTCGGCGGCAGAACGGGCGGGGAAACATGTGGCTCTGCTGGCGGTAGCAGGCACAAACCCGTTGGTGGCCATCTTGCAGACTGCAATGAAGCTGAAGTCGGCCCGCATTGTCTTGAATCACTCACCGCAATTCCGAAATGCCGGAGACCAGGCTAGGGCTGCAGAGAAACAATGGAAGCGGCTGCCAGCGCCGCGCTTCCCGATCGTGCTTGAGATCGTTCCCGAAGATTCCCCCAATTCGCAGTTCTATATTTTCGGCCAGCATCTGACTCGACTCTGGCCAGAGGACTTTGAACGAATACACAAGCTCTGGCTCGAAATTTCGGAGAAAGAACCGAGTACCGAGATCCGCCATCGCGACGTGGTCAGTGTCGCCTTGTCCCGGTTCGACAAGGAATTCCACTCCGATCAGGGGGATAAAATTCTCAACGAGATCCGTCGCGAAGTTCAGGAGCAAAAGCACGGCATGAAGCCCGGATCCGAACAATCCGAAGATTAACAGGCTCCTAGACAAAAGCCGCCCAACCATCGTGCACAAGACTGTGCACTATTGCTCACAGCGGCTCTGAGGACCGATGTAAGCTACATTGCGAAAGCGATGGGAGCAGCCTGCGGAAAAAGGAGGCGGTGATTATGAAGATTGCCCAGGTCCTGAGGGAGACGCTGACATTGATCCTGGCTGGCGGACAAGGGGAGCGTCTTTATCCGCTGACCAGAGACCGGGCGAAACCCGCCGTTCCCTTCGCCGGACATTATCGCGTAATCGACTTCACTCTTTCGAACTGCATCAACTCCGGGCTCAAGCGGATATATGTTCTTACCCAGTACAAGAGCCAATCGCTGGACAATCATCTCAGACTGGGCTGGAACATTTTTGTCAGCGCTTTCGATGAATTTTTGTTTTCGGTCCCCCCCCAACTCAGGACTGGAGAATCCTGGTATCTCGGGACAGCCGACGCAGTCCTTCAGAACATTTACATTTTGCGGGAACAGCGCCCTCGACGGGTTCTCATTCTCTCGGGCGATCACATTTACAAAATGGACTATAGCGGGATGATAGAAGCCCACATTCGCACTGGAGCCCTTGTCACGGCTGCAACCGTGGCGTATGACCTGAAATCGGCGTGCCGACTGGGCGTTCTGGAAATTGGCGCGGACAATCGTGTCCTGGCCTTCGAGGAGAAGCCGGCCAAACCCGAATCCATCCCGAATCGGCCAGGATTCGCATGGGTCAACATGGGAGTGTATGTATTTGAAACCCAGGCTCTGATCGATGCGATTTCCGGGAAATCCGATGGCGATCCGGTTCAGGATTTTGGTCGAGACATCCTGCCTCGTCTCGTCGGGAGCAGAACGGTATTTGCATATCCGTTTCGTGACGACAACGAAAATTATTGGCGGGACATCGGAACCCTGGATTCCTATTACGAAGCCAGCATGGATCTGGTGAAGGTCGATCCTCCGTTCAACCTCTACGACACCTCTTTCCCGATCCACTCCGCCAGCCAGCCCCGGGCCCCGGCAAAGATGGTTTTTGCCGACGAGGACACAGGTCGCGCAGGCGTCGCCCTGGATTCTCTTGTTTGCGGTGGCAGCATCATTAGTGGAGGTCGCGTCGAGCGTTCCATCCTTTCCCCTGACGTACGCATCAATTCCTTTTCTCGGGTGGAGGATTCGATCCTTTTCGACCGGGTGCAAGTGGGTCGTTATGCAAAGATTCGCCGGGCGATCATCGACAAGGGAACCATGATTCCACCTGGCTTCACCATCGGATATGATCTCGAGAAAGATGCCAGGCGCTTTACCGTTACGGACTCGGGCGTGGTGGTGGTACCAAAAGGAGAAATGATCTATGGCTGATGAAGTTGTGAACAGGAACACCGCTGTTGCATTGTTTGCGGGGGCGTTGCTCGGAGCGGGGCTTGCACTTTTATTTGCTCCCCAGTCCGGACGCAAAACGCGCCGTGATATCCGTCAGTTCGCCGATAGGATCGGGAATAAGGCAGAAGCTGTGCGGCTTGAGTTACAGCGTTCCATCGATAATACGATCGAGGATGTGGAAGAAAAGCTGCGGGAGGGTCTGGCCGGCGGAATGGATTGGGCCGACAGCAAAATTGCCGATCTTCGGCGGACATTAGATGCGGCCAGAAAATCCATAGATGGTTTGTGAGAAATGCCGAATCAATAAGGGTGACTGGCGCTTCTTCTCATCGCTGAGTGTGCAAGGGCATTTGCGCTTAACTGTGCGCGCCCGGATCGCGCGGTTTCTGTCTGGCGCCGATGGGCGCCATGTTTCGCGCAATGGGCGCAATAGATGAATAATGCTCTATGCAGGTCGCGTGAGATCTCGCAGACGGCGTCGCGGCAGATATCGCATCGGCCCAGATGATCGTAGACTTCAAGTTGCTTGCCCGGATCCAGCTGATCATCGACAAACTGCAATAAGCATTCAAAACTGCATGTGCTCATATCACCTCCAAGGGCTTCGTTCCCCTCGCTTCCTCCCAGTTCCTTCGGTCTTCCCACAGTCCGGGATTTTCTTGCCTCCGAGACTACCAAGATCAATTCTTGCTCACAAAATCGAGCAGCTTGTTGGAACGATAGGGACTGCGGAGTTTCAGCAGGGCTTTCTCTTCAATCTGGCGTATCCGCTCTCGAGTTACCCGGAATACCTCCCCGACTTCCTGCAAAGTGTATTCCCTCTCGGCTTCATTCAGGCCGTACCGCATCCGCACAATTTGTTGCTCACGGGGAGACAGCAGTTGCAGAGCGGAACTGGTCAATTCTCGAAGATTTTGATTCAGTACCCCTTCGTCCGGTGGAGCGGCGGTTTTGTCCTCAATAAACCTGCTCAACAGTGCATCCGGGTTATCCCCGATGGTAGCCTCCAGTGAAATCGGTTCCTGAGCAACCTGTAAAATATCTCTCAATTTTGAAACGGAGGTCTTTAGCTCCTCTGCGAGTTCAGGCACGGAATGCTTTCTCCCCAAACGCTTGGTAAGTTCATTCGAGGTTTTCAGCACCCGGTGCATGGCCTCTACCATGTGAACTGGAACCCGGATCGTCCGTCCCTGGTCCGCGATTGCCCGCGTAATGCTCTGGCGAATCCACCATGTCGCATAGGTTGAAAACTTGTGGCCCAGACGGTAGTTGAATTTGTCCACCGCTTTCATCAGCCCGAGGTTCCCTTCCTGCACAAGATCCAGCATATGCAGTCCAGGATAGGAGTATTTTTTGGCGATACTTAAGACCAGACGCAAGTTGGATCGCACGAACTGGTCTTTTGCCTGCTGCATTTCGGTCTTGTTTTCAAGGATAAGCGCCAGGATTTTACGCAATTCGTCAATACTCGTCAGGTGTTCTGATTCGCTGTCTGTTAGATGCGACCGGGCATGACGCAAAGGCATTCGATTCGGTTCTTTAGGGCGCGAGATCTCCCTGATTAACGCTTGGGCTTTTTCCATCTGGTGCAAGACATCTTCCACGCCGCCAATCAATCTGCTGATCTGGTTCTCGCTAAAATCAATTTTCTGCAGCAAAAGGAAGATTGTTTTTCGGCTGCTCTGAATCCTGCTTAAATCCGCTTTCGACCTTCCCTCCCGCGACCTGCCTTTCCGGGATACTCTTCTTGCAAGCCTGTATTTAGCCTCCAGCTTTTCGAGGCGGATCAGGATCCTGCAAATCTGCCGGTGACGAATCCGTGTTCGTTCTTCCAAGGAGATCTCGTTTTCGCCCTCCCGTTTTTCCGCGATGTCGGATGGGGTCTTAACGGCAGGCACCCAACCGGGCTGAAGCTCATCCGCCATCTCCATGATCATGGATGAAGTGATCGGCGTCAGGGATAGAAGCAAGAAGGTATTAGTTTTTGCAGCTTCGATTTTCTTGGCCAAATACACTTCTTGTTCCCGTGTGAGCAGCGGAATTTTGCTCAGGCTCCTGTAGTACATAAGGATGGGATCCGCTGAGGGAGCCGGCTGTTCCCCTTTCGCAACGGACCTGATTTCGTTTGGAGTGGGTTCAAACCTGGCTTTGTTGGTGTAGTTTATCCGCGTTAGTTTTGGAGTTACTTCGGAAGTGTCTGGGCTTTCGTCATTCAAATCGATGGATTCGTAATCGGTTTCCTGAGGGATACCGTCCTGTTCCATTTCGATCATAGTCAGTATCGCCCTCAAAGATGAATTCTGTCGGCTATTGTAAAATTGACGGCATTGCCGGATATATTCGAAAAAATACCTGTTTGCTCATAGATAGTTCATACTCAGGCATCCCGTTGAGAGTCTGAATGAGAGGGGATCGGCTGCCTGGTTCCTATTGATTCTTCCCGGTCAATGGAAGCCGGGCGCATGTCTTGGACACATCACCGTCGCCGTCTTTAGCGAAGCGACTGCATGTCGATGATGGACCCCAAAAGGGCGCCGAGGATTGTGTACCTGCCGTTCGAATAGCTACCGTAGCGATAGCGGTTGTAGTAGCCATCTTCATAGCCACGACGGAATCCCTGGCGAAAGTAATAGTTGTATTCGTCCCGGGGCACATAATAGCCACCATAGCCATAGTTCGCGTCCTCATAGGCATAGGAGTTCTGGTAGCTGAACTGCCAGTGATCCTGCCGGTCTGCTTGTCCGGCAAGGTAGCCTTGCTCATAACCGTTGTTTATGGCATCCCGAAGCAAATTGGCGCCATATTGATTCGTCTCGTAGTAGCGGCCGTCCCGGTAATAACGATAGTTCCAACCCGTGTAGAAATAGGGATCATTGGCGTAATCGTGGCGCTCGCTGCGGAGACGCAGATCCTGGTCACGTAAATGCCCTATATAGGCTTGCTGATAGCGGTACTGAGACGTGCGTCCTTGCCGCTGAAGCCCTGCAATCTGCTGCTGCGCAACACTTTGCCGCTGATCTAGATATTGACGGTACTGCGTCACACTCTGCTGCTGCTCCCTGATCAACTGCTGCTGTTGCGGTTGTGAGCGGCGCTCTTGCGGCTGATTCTGGCCTTGTTGCTGGACGCGTTGATGCCAATCCTGGTCCCGCTGCCATTGTTGTTGCTGTGCTCGCTGTTGTACCTGCTTGTTCTGGTCCTGTTGCTGCTGCTGTGCTCGCTGTTGTGCCTGCCTGTTCTGGTCCTGTTGCTGCTGCTTGGCCCGCTGTTGTTCCTGCTTGTTCCGGTCCTGTTGCTGCTGCTTGGCCCGCTGTTGTTCCTGCTTGTTCTGGTCTTGTTGCTGCTGCTGGGCCCGCTGCTGTGCCTGCCTGTTCTGATCCTGTTGCTGCCGCTGCTGGTCCCGCTGTTGTACCTGCTTGTTCTGCTCCTGTTGCTGCCGCTGCTGCTTATTTTGATCTTTTTGTTTGTTGTTGTCTTGCTCTTTGTGGTTTTGCGGTTGTTCCTGCGCGTTGGCTGGCATGCTCATTCCAACCAACGACACTGTAACGATTGCAACCGCTAATACTATCCGGTTCAAAATAGTTGCTCGCATTGTATCCCCCCCTGGTAATCCCATCGCCCCCCTGGAATGCAGCCCATCCGAAATGCCGGGCGACGCGAACCATAAACGACAGGATGAGAAACATAACGCCTTCTCTTTCCTGTCGCCCGCCTCGCAGTAAATGCCAAAGCAATTTATTTATACCTTGGTATGAATTCGGCGTCAGTTCACTAGTGACCATACCTATGGTCAAAATGGCTCATAGCACAGAATCCCGGCGAGGAAGGTTTACTGAAGTCCGGCTAACGCCCGTTTTGTTTTGTGGACCCGGCGTTAAAGACATTTATCGTTCCTTGCACCTGATTCCCCCGGGTGAATGAGCAATCCTGCTATGCAGGGTACCTCAGTGTGGGCCAATGTGTCCGGAGGCATGAGCAATATTGGCCACGTCGGTGGGCAATATTGAACGGACGCGCGATTTTTGTAGAGGTATCATTTCATGCAGGATGAAGGAGCCATCCGGGCCGCGCGGTTATTCCATTGCGACTTCGGGCGGATGCCGAATGTGTAAGGAGAGACGTTGAATATTTGGCCGAGGCCCCGGATATCATGTGTCGAACTCCGCCACTGTTAATGTCTCAATTCGCTGTAGCTAAATAGTGGGAGGTTAAAATGCCGATTAAGAAAAGCGAGCCCGTTGATTGGGAGGCTTTGCTCGCTGGTGTCACTCGCGGGAAGACCGCAGTGGAATACGGCGCCGATCGACGCATCTTCGATCAAGGACAGCCTGCAGAATCCATATTTTATATTCGAAAAGGGAAGGTGAAGCTCTCGGTTATCTCCCAACACGGCAAAGAAGCGATCGTCGCCACGCTGAGCGCCGGCAACTTTCTCGGCGAAGGATGCCTTGCGGGTCAACCTCTGCGCATGGCGACAGCTACTACAGTCCAGGATTGCGGTCTCTTCCGGATCGAGAAGTCGCTGATGCAGCGCATGCTTCACGAGAAGCATGAGATCTCGGAATTGTTTGTCACGCATCTGTTGTCGCGCAATGCCCGATTTGAAGCAGATCTCGTGGATCAACTTTTCAACTCAAGCGAAAAGCGTCTGGCTCGAATCCTCTTGCTGCTCGCTCATTTTGGCAAGGAAAGCAGGACCGAACTTGTGCTCCCCGGCGTCAGTCAGGATAGCCTGGCACAAATGGTGGGTACAACCCGGTCGCGCGTCAGCCATTTCATGAATAAATTCAGGAAGCTGGGCTTTATCGATTACAGCGATAACAACGGATTAACGGTCCACAGTGGCCTGCTCAGCGTGGTTTTGCACGACTAGCGGAACAAGAAAGCCGCCCACCATGCTGGCCGCCTCGAATATCTGGCAGACCATGATTTCCTGACCCGTTTGTGCAATCGATGGCACATCTGAATGGAGGTGGCGGGAATCGAACCCGCGTCCGAAGGACTTCCGCGAGTAGAGCCTACATGCGTATCCAATCCGTTGGCGTTTCGCGAGCGCAACGTTCGGATTGGCAGGAGCGCGCACTCGCTAGCCCCTAAATTTCGGTCAAAGATCCCGGAGCTTGAATCCCAACCTATCCTGCTGTGTGGCGCCCCGGCCCGCCCCCGCAGGAAAGAGCGGCGGGACGTGGCTGCTTAAGCAGCCAGTGCTAATTGATTATCAGCAGTTATGTTTAAATCCACGATTTTTACGAGTCGCGGGCAACTCGGCATGCCTCTACTGCTTCTTGACCCCCGTCGAATCCAGTTCACCCCCATGAGCAATAATTGTTACCAGTGCATTATAAGTCTTGTTTTGATTGTGGTCAAATGCGCATGAATTCGATTGATTCCAGATTCCCAATTCCAGATTCCAGATCAGGCCAAAATCTCCGATCTGGAATCTGGAATTAGGAATCGATAATCGGGAATCAAATATTTGTCCGATCTGTGCCATAATGATGCGCCATATTAAAAAGGATGGGTCTTATGGAACAAGGAAAACTGGAACAGACGCTAGTACTCATCAAACCCGATGCACTGAAAAATTCGCTGACCGGTTATTTGCTTTCACAGCTGTCGGAATTTCATACCGGCCTTCATTTCTCCGCCACAAAGATCGTCCATGTCAGCCGAATGCTGGCGGAAGAGCATTATGCCGAGCACAAAGGGAAGCTCTTTTTCCCGTCGTTATTGGAATACATCATGGGAGACCTCCACTATCCGGATGAACCGTGGAAGCGGCGCGTGATCGCCATTGTGTATCAGGGAGCGAACGCCGTGAAAAAAATCCGTGAAATCGCCGGCCCGACGAATCCTCACGTGGCCAGAAAAGACAAGCCGGGATGCATCCGCGCGCTGGGCACAGTCGTCCCTCTGCTGGATGCGGACGGCAGGATGATCAGCGAGCGCATGGATAACCTGATCCACGCGTCGGCTACGGATCCGGAAGCGGAAAGGGAAATCAAGCTCTGGTTCAAGCCCGACGATCTTCCGCCCCTGATGCGCCCCTATGCCACCGAGGCGAGCGACGATTATTATTTTGTCAGGGAGGGCAAGTTCTGCGGCACGCAGGAACCCGGCGCCTGCTGCCTTCTGGCGCTTGGGGATATCGTGTGGAAATCGGATCTGGACGTGTTGCGGCAGTTGAAGCTGGGAAGACAGGCCGCGGATACTTTTGAAGCGGTTGCGGCGAAATATCTCATCAATTCGGAGACCGACTGATTGGCGACTGCTATGAATTCAGAAGCTCGAATTATCATTGTCCTGCCCGCGTATAATGCCGCGCGGACACTTGAAAAAACCTACGCGGATATCCCCAAGGAGAAGATTTCGAAAATCATCCTTGTCGATGACGTCAGCCAGGATCAGACGGTCGAAATCGCGCATGCTCTGGGCCTTTCCGTGGTCATTCATATCCAGAACCGGGGCTATGGCGGCAATCAGAAAACCTGCTATCTGGAAGCCCTCAAGGAGGGCGCAGACGTTGTGGTCATGCTTCACCCGGATCATCAATATGATTCGAAACTCGTGCCCGAGCTGGTCGAGCCGATTCTGGCCGGCAAGGCGGATATGGTGATGGGGTCGCGCATCCTCAACGGCGGAGCCCTCAAGGGAGGCATGCCTTTCTGGAAATATGTGGCAAACCGGGTTCTTACAGTCGCGGAAAATGTCATTTACCGAACAAAGCTCACGGATTGCCACAGCGGATTCCGCGCCTATAGCCGCAAGTTCCTGACAACCGTGCCGTTTCTCCTGAATTCCGATGACTTCGTTTTTGACTCGCAGATGATCGCGCAAGCGGTCTATATGGAGTTCGGAATTGCGGAAATTCCCGTGCAGGCCCGGTATTTTCCCGAAGCGTCGAGCGTGAATTTCAAGGTCAGCACCGTTTATGGAATCAAGACGGCCGGCGTCATGCTGCGCTTTTTGTTGCAGAAATTCGGGCTGCTCCATTCCCGGTTTTTCGACCGCAAACTGACGGATGTTGTCAGCAAATATCATCACGAAAGCATCTTTCGCCACGGGTAAGTGCTTTTTATTGTTGTCGAAAGATGTTTTTTGGGGTTGCAGAGACCGGTTTCCCATGCTAGAGTAAAAACTTTGTCAATGCTGGCGTAGCTCAGCTGGTAGAGCAGCTGATTTGTAATCAGCGGGTCGGGGGTTCAAATCCCTTCGCCAGCTCCAGTAACGAAGGGCGTAAAGTAGTAGTAAAACTTGGGATTGCGGGACCCAGCTTCGGCGATTTTTCCGGATGCGTTTTGATGAGTCGGTTCCGGCTCACCTCTAAGCTCCCTGGACTCCAATTTGACGGAAGACCGAATTATTGCCGAAGGTTCCCATGCCTTGCGTATGTTAGGAGAGGTGGTCGAGCGGTTAATGGCACTGGGCTGTAAACCCAGCGTCCTTCGGGACTACGGAGGTTCGAATCCTCCCCTCTCCACCATTGTATAGAGAGCGGGAGTAACTCAGTTGGCAGAGTCATAGCCTTCCAAGCTATTGGTCGCGGGTTCGAGTCCCGTCTCCCGCTCCAGCCTCCGCTAAGGCTCCGGCTGGCAAGCCAGTGAACGACTTGTCCGCGGATTTATCCGCCGAAGCGTCAGCGAAGGCGGAAGGCGGAAATCCAGCCCACGTAGCTCAGTCGGTAGAGCGCGTCCTTGGTAAGGACGAGGTCACCAGTTCAATCCTGGTCGTGGGCTCCATCGAGAGAGTGAAGTTGCTTGGAGAAATCGGGTATTAGGACGGAGTGATTATTATTAAGGAATAATTAGCCCGGCGCACAAGCCAGGAGATGCGAGTATGGCCAAGGAGAAATTTGATCGCAGTAAGCCGCACGTAAACATAGGGACGATCGGACACATCGATCACGGCAAGACGACGTTGACTTCGGCAATCACGATGGTGTTGCACAAGAAGGATCCGAAGATAGCGGTACGGTCGTTCGACTCGATCGACAATGCGCCGGAGGAGAAGGAGCGAGGGATCACGATCGCGACGGCGCACGTGGAGTATTCGACGGTGAACCGGCATTATGCGCACGTCGATTGTCCTGGGCATGCGGACTACATCAAGAACATGATTACAGGGGCGGCGCAGATGGACGGAGCGATACTGGTGGTATCGGCGGCGGATGGGCCGATGCCGCAGACGCGGGAGCACATACTGCTGGCGCGGCAGGTGGGGGTACCGTACATCGTGGTGTGCATGAACAAGATCGACATGGTGGACGATCCGGAGTTGCTGGACCTGGTGGAGTTGGAAGTACGGGAGTTGCTGAAGACCTACCAGTTTCCGGGCGACGACCTGCCGGTGATCCGGGTGTCGGCGCTGGGGGCGCTGAACGGGGAGCCCAAGTGGGAGAAGAAGATCGATGAGCTGATGGCCGCGGTGGACAGCTACGTTCCGCTCCCCGAGCGCGCCATCGACAAGCCGTTCCTGATGCCGATCGAAGACATCTTCTCGATTCAGGGCCGCGGCACGGTGGTGACGGGCCGTATCGAGCG
>DATJPG010000032.1:0-2472 GCA_035506515.1 Acidobacteriota bacterium | reverse complement strand
TGCGCCTGGTTGCATCGAACTTCGGCCACTTCACAAGCTTTCCGCCGTTGGGATCGCCGGTTTTGGCGAAGTTGGTCCAGTATTGCTGCATCTGCGGCGCGTATTGTTGATCCGACTCGTTGTATTTCCGCATTTGCTGCCATACGGGCAGCGTGCCGAAAATAAACGGGATTTCAGAGGCATGAGGCGCTCCCTGCGCTTCCTGCCCGTGCACAGTGCGCGAGAACTGATACTCGTAACCCGGATTCCCTGCGGTGGTGTGCCAGATCAGTTCCTGAACCGTGCCGCAGCGGAACGCATTATCCGTAGACCACTGTGTCATCACGGTTCCATCCTCCGGATCGGGCGGAGGATCACTCTGGCCATTCAATCCGTACGCCGCCAGCGCGCGATCGGCAAGGGGGCCATACCGTTGTGTAATCATCTGGCGGATATCGGGGGGAGGCGTCGCGCCGCCTCTTCCCATCATTCCCATCATCCCGCCGCCAAACTCCTGGGAATTGTTGCCGATCATCAACGCCACCTTTTGCTGGCGACCGGCGGCGTAGATCTTCGTGGGCTGTTCTGGAAGCACCCAGCCGTCCACGACAATTCCCATCATCGGACCGCTCCCGCTCATTCCGGGTCCGGGCATCCCACCTCCGCCAAGTTTTCCCATCAATTCCGTGTCGGGAATCGCGCGCAGTTTTGCCAAAACCTGGTCGCCGGTGATGCCTAACTTCGCCGCCCATTCCACATCCCTCTTTTCCGCATCCTCCAACGAGGTTTGATTGCTTATCGGGCCGCTTTGCGCGATCGCGCGCACAAACAATCCCTTGGTCAGAGGCGAAGCAATCAGCGCATTCACGTCGCCGGCGCCTGCCGATTCGCCGAAGATTGTGACATTGGCAGGATTACCGCCGAACCTGGCGATGTTCTGCTGCACCCAGCGCAAGGCCTGAATCTGATCCATCAACCCATAGTTGCCGGAAGCTTTGTGCGCAGACTCTTTCGTGAGTTCTGGGTGCGCAAAGAAGCCGAAGATGCCAAGCCGATAATTGGTCGTCACCAATACCACTCCATTGCGGGCGAGGACTTCGCCGTTGAAGAGAGGCTCCACTCCCGATCCGGCGAAATTGCCTCCACCGTGGAACCAGACCATAACAGGAACAGACGATTTCATCGGCCACTTCGGCGTCCACACATTCAGCTGCAGGCAGTCTTCGCTGTGGGGCAGCTGCTTGTTGTCGTTTTGATGGCACATCGGCCCAAAAGCGGTCGCGTCACGGACACCGGTCCAGTCTTTCGCCGGACTCGGTTCCTTCCAGCGCAGGTCGCCAACCGGCGGTTGTGCAAACGGAATATTTTTGAAAACCGCCACTCCATCAGCCGTCAGGCTGCCGCGAAGCTGGCCCGTGCTGATGGTGACAACAGGATTTGACTCCGAGCCCTTTGCCGGCGTTTGCGCGGAGCTTGCGGATATCAAGGCCTGTCCCAGGCACAGGGCGCAGGCCAGCGTGCTTAATACTTTGATGGATTTCATCTTTCTTCCTTTCTTTTTTTGATGTTCGATTATCATGAGAAGGGCACCCGAGCGACCCAATCAAGAGGCTTGTGACGGCCAAGCTTTAAATGTATTTCCACCGGCTTTCCCTCCGGCAAGTGCAGGTCGCAGTCAGCCGCTCCCGGCTGGGGCTTCGCCCTCAAAACGCCGGCGGTTGCGGAAATCGCCTCGATGCCATACCGGGCAATCAATGTGACGTCTTGCTTTCTCACCGAGGTAATCGTTACGTCCACAATCCGTGCCTGCATATCCCAGGCTAGTTTATCGATTCTCGCGAAGGTGCGGGCCAGCATCCCGTTGATCGATCCCTTTTCCAGCGATGGGGGGAGGGCGGGTAGCAGCTCGATCACACCGGGGCGCGAGTAGGCCAGCATTTCCATCATAATCGTTTGAATCCCGCCCTGCGCATCCGGCATGGGGAAGGCATAGGGGTCGTGAGAACATCTGAGCGTCGCGCCGACGTAGCCCTGCTCAATCAGTTGCCGCAGTTCGGTGTCCACCATGAAGCTGTCTTTGAGCCGCGCCCCAACCAGAGCGCGATGGCAGCGACCATGAGCCGCCAGCCTCTCCGGCACGCGCCTCCGGTCGGCCATCATCGCAGCCAAGGCAAGTTGCGGCGTGCGGTCCGGATCAATTTCGTCACCTGGCCAGGCTCCGTAGAGATGAGAGATATGCCGATGGCTGTAACGCTCTTGCAGTGTGGGCCAGGACCATTCCTTCATGGTGCCGTCCGGTTCGAGCAGGTAGGGCGGCATCTTCCCCAGCATCGCCTTCCATTTCGGCACGCGGTCGACATCGATGCCCAGGGTTTCACAAGCCGTGATCAAATTAGTCAGCACTTCCCTGCAAACCGCGATGTCCATGCTGGCGTTGATCACCAACATTTCCGAAGGGCTCAAGTTCCCGGGGTTGTTCTCCGGCGAGAAGGA
>DATJPG010000031.1:0-9611 GCA_035506515.1 Acidobacteriota bacterium | reverse complement strand
ACCAACAATACGGCCGACCGGAGAGGCCCGACGCCGCAGGCCGAGCCGAAGTTCTGGAACGCCCTGACCGGAAAAAATCTCACTTTCTCCGACTATATGGAAGTGGGCCACAAGATTTACACACTGGACCGTGCGATCTGGGTGATGCAGGGAAGACATCGCAATATGGAGGTTTTCCCGGACTATATCTACGACAAGCCGAGCATGGGCCACGATATGACGATGTACATCAACGGCAAGTGGAAGTATGACACCGGCAAGGGCCGTACGCTGGATCGGGCAAAGGTCGAGGACTTCAAAACCAGGTTCTATAAGTTCGAAGGCTTTAATCCCGAAAACGGCTATCCGACGCGCGCGACTCTCGAAAAGATGAATCTCAAAAAGGTCGCGGACGCGCTCCAGCGCAAAAGCCGTCTGGGCTGATTTTTGGTGGGGACAACCCCGAACGTTACCTATCAGGAGCGCCAACGGCGCGGGACAGAACGCATCTATCCGAGAGCGCCAACGGCGCGGAACAGTAAAGCCCAGGGTGGAAGAGCACGCGCAGCGGGCTCTGGAACCCTGGGTTGGGAGAGTGCGAATAGACAGAGCTCTGAAGGAGCGACACAGAACGCCTGCATCGGCCATGCAGGCCTCACATGAATCGAAATGCTAACCTAGGGTTCCGGCCGCTTCGCGTCCTCCACCCTGGGCTGTACTGCATTGCGCTTTCAGTGCTAACAGACTCTTAGCTTGACGCGCACGCCTGAAGGGACGGCGCGGGCTGAGTCGCCCTTTCAGGATTCATATCGAACCCCTTCCCTTCTATAAGGGGGAGGTTCAAAATTAAGTTTGCTGCAACCTTTTTGCATGCCCGCCATCAGCATTAACAGCAATGGACGGTTTGGCAATATTCGCAGAGAACATGGAGGGATATGAAATGCGCATAAAAACGTGGCTTTGGATTTCAATGCTTGCACTGTTAATCGGTTCCGCATCAGTTTATGCCCGCACCCGTGATCAGGATCGGGACGACCGTTCCAGGGATAATCGCGAGGCGGTCGGCAACGCCGGAAGAACCGATAACAGCGATCGTGATAAAGCATGGCGGGAGTATCTGAAAGAGCGGAAGAAGTCTTACAAAGAATGGGAAAAAGCCGATCGCAAAGAGCAGCAAGAATTCGAAAAGTACTACCAGGACCGCAGGAGAGACTCGCACGAAGACTTCTTTCAACGTGGGCGCGAGAATGCTATCCAAAACCAGAGGGACCGCTGGGAAAACCAACAGGAACGGGATCGTGAGTGGCGGGACTATTTGAAACAACGAAAGTGGGCATACAAAGAATATGAGCGCGCCACCCGCGTGGAATTGGATCAGTTCTATAGCTATCTTGGCGATCGCGGCTATCGCTATGACGATCAGAGGGGATTCTGGGGCAGATACGGAGAGCCACGCGATGGGGCGTGTTTCTATAAAGACACGGAATTCAGGGGAGCGCGCTTCTGCCTGAGCAGGAATGAGGATCTGAGCTATGTCGGGGATCGTTTCAATGACAAAATCTCGTCCATTCGTGTCTTCGGCCGAGCCCGTGTGATCATTTACAAAAACAAGAACTATCATGGTTCCCGAAGAACCTATACCGGCGATGCGCCGCATCTCGGGGAGTTCAACGAAGAGATCTCATCCATCGAGATGAGATAACCACACTTCCCATTTGAGAGCGCCGGACCGAGGTGCTGAGGTCCGAAGGACCGACAAAGAGTAGGCCCGGCCGTAAGGCCGGGAGAGGCGGATAAAAATAACGGGAAGCGCCGAAGGTGCGATACTTTATGTGCCGCACCTTCGGTGCTCACCCGAAACATAACGCCTATCCCGGCCTGACGGCCGGGCCTATTTTTTGCCGCCTCTTCGAGGCTCCTGGAACGAAAATTTTGCAGCATTAGCCGCGCGCGGCGGCCTTCGAAGTGCGGCAGCTTGCTGCCGCTTTCAAGAACAGTCTGTGAGGACGACTCTCCATCGTCGTCCGTCTGCTGATTATCCTACATCGGACGACTCTGGAGAGTCGTCCTCACAATTCAGAGGCGCGAAGCGCCGGCAGAGAATAGGCCCGGCCGTAAGGCCGGGATTAGGTTATCGCAATGACGGAGCGCCGAGGGCGCGGCACAGCGCCAAAGTTTCGCACCTTCGGCGCTAATTGCTATTTCATCCACTAATCCCGGCCTGACGGCCGGGCCTATTTTATGCCGCCTCTTCGAGGCTCCTGGAACGAAAACCTTGCAGCATTAGCCGCGCGCGGCGGCCTTCGAAGTGCGGCAGCTTTCTGCCGCTTTCAAGAACAGCCTCTGGAGAGTCGTCCTCACAATTCAGAGGCGCGAAGCGCCGGCAGAGAATAGGCCCGGCCGTAAGGCCGGGATAGACAGACGATACGACGATGAGCGCCGAAGGTGCGGCACAGCGTCAAAGTTTCGCACCTTCGGCGCTAATTGCTATTTCATCCACTTATCCCGGCCTGACGGCCGGGCCTATTTTATGGCGCCTCTTCGAGGCTCCTGGAACGAAAACCAAAAGATTTGCCTGTTAATCAATCGATAATTTCTCGTGGTCCGTCCGCAATTTTGATATAGAGTTGAGGAAAAAGGAGCGCGAGAGTGGACGAATCTCCCGCCGGCGTGGTTACTCAACTGCTCAAGGAATGGGGACAAGGGAATGAATCCGCATTGGAAAAACTCATTCCTCTTGTGTACGAAGAGCTGCGCAAAATGGCTCACCGTCAAATGGCCAGAGAACGTCCGGGCCATACCCTGCAAACCACTGCGCTGGTCAATGAGGTGTGTCTTCGTTTTCTCGGGGGGATCGATGTGCCGTGGCAGGACCGGGCTCATTTTATGGCCCTCTCGGCGCAATTGATGCGCCGCATCCTGGTCGATCACGCCCGTGGTCACGGCCGGGCCAAACGGGGCGGCGATGTGAAGAAACTGCCGCTCGAAGAGTCCCTGGCAATCGCGGCGGGCGCAGATGCCGATCTCGAAAGACTCGATGATGCGCTCCATGTGTTGGCGGCCGCCGATGAGCGCAAAGCCAAGGTCGTCGAACTGCGCTATTTCGGCGGTTTCAGCGTGGAAGAAACGGCCAAGGTCCTGAATGTGTCCGTCCGCACCGTGATGAGCGACTGGAGCTTTGCCAAGGTGTGGCTGCTGCGGGAATTGCAGCGCGCATAGAAAATATGAATTCGGAACGAATGAAACAGGTGGAGGAGCTGTATCACAAAGCCTCGGCCCTCGACCCGGGCCGGCGCGCGGACTTCCTCGTCGAGGCGTGTGCCGATGACAGCGCGCTGCGCGCAGAGGTCGAATCGCTGCTCTCGTGCGAAGATGCGGCGCACTCCTTCCTGGAAGCCCCGGCCTTCCAAAAACACATGACCTCGTCGGCCGGGAAAGGAACGATTTCCGCAGACCTGACCGGGCGCGAAATGGGCCGATACACCGTTTGCGAGAGGCTTGGTGCGGGCGGCATGGGCATTGTCTATCGCGCGCTGGATGCCCGACTCGGACGCACCGTGGCGCTGAAAGTGCTGCCGCCCGACGTGACGGCCGACGCGGAGCGGAGAACCCGCTTCGTGCGCGAAGCCAGGGCGGCATCGGCGCTCAATCACCGGAATATTATCACCATCTTCGACATCGACCGCGTAGAGGACATCGACTTCATTACCATGGAGTATGTCCCCGGCCGCACTCTCCAGGACCTCATCGGGGGAAGAGAACTCTCTGCCGCGGATTCCCTGAATATCGCCGGGCAGATCGTGAGCGCCCTTATCGCCGCCCACGCCGCAGGAATCGTTCACCGGGACATCAAGCCGGCCAACGTCATGATCGCCGGCCATCCCGATGGCCCGCTTCAGGCGAAGGTGCTGGATTTCGGTCTTGCGAAATTATCCGAACCGGCGCCATCGGACGAAACGCGTTCGGAGGAGATGACGAAGGGCTCCATCGTCGGCACCGCGTCTTACATGTCTCCGGAGCAGGCCGAGGGCAAACCGGTCGATGCCCGCTCGGACATTTTTTCATTCGGCTGCGTGCTTTACGAAATGCTTTCCGGTCGCCGCGCTTTTCGGGGCGCGTCGAACCTGGCGATTCTTTCGGCGGTATTGAAAGACACGCCGGAACCGCTTCCGGGAGTCGCGGCGAGTCTGCAAAACGTCGTGTCGCGCTGTCTTCAGAAGGATCCCGCGCTTCGGATTCAAAGCGCCGTCGAGCTGAAAATCGTGCTGGAGGCCTGTCTTCCCGCTTCCACGGCCTCCTCCGGCACGGTCAAAACCATCGCCGTTCTGCCGTTCACCAACCTCCGCGGCGACAGGGAGAACGATTACTTCAGCGACGGATTGACCGAGGAAATGATCGGCGCGCTCACGCGGCTGCCGGGCCTGCGCGTGACTGCTCGGACCAGCGCTTTTGCGCTGCGCGACAAGAATTTGGATATTCGCGAAATCGGCGCCAGGCTCAACGTCGAGCACATCCTCGAAGGCAGCGTGCGCAGTTCGGGCAACCGTGTGCGCGTGACGGCGCAACTGGTCAATGCGGCGAGCGGCTACCACCTCTGGTCGGAAAGGTATGACCGTGAAATGCGGGATGTGCTCGACATCCAGGATGAGATCGCGCACGCGATCGTGAGCACGCTGCAGGTGCACCTCGCGAAAGACACCGCCCTCGTCCGGCGCCACACGGAGAGTCCGGAGGCGTATTCTCTGTACCTGCGCGGTCGGCACTACCAGGAGAAACATACCCCCGAGGGGTATTCCAGGGCCAGGCAGTGCTTCGAGCAGGCGCTTGCGGCCGATTCCAGGTTCACTCTGGCTCTTCTCGGACTGGCCGAGTTTCACTGGCAGAACGCCTTCTACGGGTTCCGAAATCCGAAAGAGGCGCTCGCCGGCGCGAAGGAAGCCGTTGCACGCGCCCTCGAGATCAACAATGCGCTCGCCGAGGGACACGCGCAGCTGGGCACGATCCTGGGAATTGCGGACCGCGATTGGCAGGCGGCCGGAGCCTCTTTCCGGCGTGCGCTGGCGCTGGACGCCGATTCCCCATATGTGCTGTTCCGCTATGCAAATTTCTATTTGTGGCCGCGGGGACAGACGGAGGAAGCGGCCGCTCTGATCGAGCGCGCGCTGTCCGTTGACCCGCTGTGGGTGCTGGCACACTGGGTCTTGGCCTATTACACCTATGCAAGACGACAGTACGATCTTGCCATCGATCATCTGATGGCGGTGGTCGAGATGGAACCGTCGTTTTATCTGGCTCACTGCGTGCTGGGACTGGCCCACGCGCAGGAAGGAAGATCGGCAGAAGCGGTGCGCGCATTTGAAAAGGCCTGCGAGCTTTCTCCGGGAAACCCTTTCACTCGCGGCATGCTTGCGTATGGGTTAGGGAAGGCGGGGCGGAATCAGGAAGCCGTCGCTATGATCGACAAACTCGGCGAAGATGCACGGCATTCCTATGTGCCGGCCAAATCATTGATGTTCGCCTGCGCCGGGCTCAACGATGCGCGGGGAGTCCTGGCGTGGCTGGAAAAATCGCTGGACGATCGTGACCCGATGACCATCATGAACCTGAAGCAGGAGCCGATCCTGGATTTTGTGCGCCCGGACCCGCGCTATCAATCCCTCCTCCGCAAAATCAACCTCCTCTAATGGGGCTAGATCTTGTGCCGCACCTTCGGCGCTCATCGCTAATACATCTGTTAATCCCGACCTGACGGTCGGGCCTAATCTCTATCGCCTCTCCGAGGCTCCACCAAACACTGTTTCAAAGGGTCAGCGAGCGAGCCGAGGGCGCATCACAAAACAGGCCCGACCATCGGGATTACGATGGCGTAAAACGCGACTTTCGTCAGGGCCGAAGTTATGCGCCAGGGCAGGTCCGAAGGACCGGCAGAGAATAGGCCCGACCGTTAGGTCGGGATAGACGGGTAGCATGAGACCGAGCGCCGAAGGTGCGACACGAGGCTAAGGAATAACAAACCGGAAGGATTGTATATAAGAGGTTAACAGTGCCGCGCCCTCGGTGCTCCGTCTTTGCGATAACCTAATCCCGACCTGACGGTCGGGCCTATTCTCTGCCGGCGCTTCGCGCCTCAATGATTCCGATTTTGGGATGGCGCCGGGTTTTGAGACAGTCTCTCCAGAGCCGTCCGATGCAAGAAAAGCGGCAGCAAGCTGCCGCGAGGCGGAAAAAGCGCCCAAAACGCTCATCCCAGGCCGGTTTATTGCCGATAAAAACAGCGTATCTCTTTGTGTATCATCGAGATATCATGGTCCATCTCCGATGGCACTTTTGTGCTATGCGAAATGGCACCCAGGTGCTATTGTTAAATACCGTTTTTCAACGATAAATAGGCAGAACAACGAGCGGAATAATGGCAATTCGAATCTTGATCGCCGACCGGCAGGAAATGTTTCGCGAAGCGCTGAAGCGCCTCCTGGAATCGGAGCAAGATTTTTCGGTAGTCGGTGAGACCGACGACGGAGATCGCCTTACCGCTCTCGCCGCGAGCCAGAAACCGGACGTTCTTCTGATGGACCTCAACCTGCGCAAGCGCCCGGGCATCGAGGCTCTCCGCGAGATCACCGGTAATACCGGGGTCCGCCCGCTCCTTCTCATGGACAACCCTTCGAACGGCGAGATCCTGCAGGCCCTGCTATCCGGCGCATGCGGCATCGTGCGCAAAAACGTCAACACGCAGCTGCTTTTCAAGGCGATCCGCGCCGTCGCCGCCGGCGAATACTGGCTGAGCCACGCCGGCATCAGCGAACTCGTGCAGAACCTGCGCCTGCTCTCGACGCGCGTCGAACAGCAGGCCCGACAGCAAACCAGCTCACTCTCGGTGCAGCAGATGCAGATTGTTGAAGCCATCGCCGCAGGCTCTTCCAACAAGGAAATCGCCCAGGACCTGTCGTTGAGCGAACGCACGGTGAAATACCACCTCACGCGCATCTTCAACAAGTTCGGAGTCTCCGGGCGCATGGAGCTCGCGCGCTTCTCGCTGAAGAACAACCTCATCCGCGAAGCCTAGAAAAAAAGCAGCCACGGATTACACGGATAAAATTAGAAATTTTTATTTCGTGTTATTCGTGTCATTCGTGGTTAGTTTTTCTCTGCATCGTATAGCACCTGAGAGCAATCGCTTTTCCCACCAATGTGCCATTTTCATTTTCAACTTGCGAGATTAGCGTACTAGCTTCTTATCTTTGGTCGCGTGGATACACAATGGCAGAAGCCGCAAGACAATATTTAGCGCGAGCCCAGCGCTTTCCGCTGCAGGTGCCCGTACAATATCAGAGGAGCGGAAACTCGCACTGGCACGAAGGCCGGACCGTAAACATCAGCCGCACCGGCATCCTGTTTCAAACGGATGAACCTCTGCCGCAGACCGCGACCCTGGATATTCGCCTCGAATTCCCCGCGAATGTCATGATCTTCTGCCAGGGATCGATCATTCGTTCCGAGTCGTCCGCCTTTGCCATCCGTATCCATCGATACCAGCTGGGCCGCTCCTGACGCCAAAAAAAATCAGCCACGGATTACACGGATTAAAAGCCCATTAGGGATTCGTAGTACAACGCCAAATTTTATGGTACGCGAAAATTTTGCTGACAGCTGATAGCTGAAAGCTGTCAGCTGATTTTTGTCTTCATAGCACCCCAGGGCAATGTCAGGCCATACCCTCGGTCTATTGTTAATAATTTGCATGTAAGACATAAGTAATGCGTTCGACTTGCCGATAGGAAAATTTATGGAAAGCTTTCCCTGGTATGCCCTGCAGGTCCGTCCGCGTTTCGAAAAGCAGATCGCGACGACCCTGCTGTCGAAAGGGTACGAGGGATTCCTGCCGCTTTACCGGCACCGCAGCCGCTGGTCGGACCGCATCAAGGAGGTCGAGCTTCCGCTCTTTTCCGGCTACATGTTCTGCCGGTTCGACGTCAACAAGCGGCTCCCGATTCTTGTGACGCCGGGCGTCATACAGGTCGTGGGCATCGGCAAGACACCGCACCCGGTCGATGACGAGGAGATCGTGGCGCTGCAGGCCATCGTGATCTCCGGTCTGCAAACCGAGCCTCGTTCGTATCTGACCGTGGGCCGCAAGGTCCGCATCGAAATCGGCCCCCTGGCCGGCGTGGAGGGGATTGTGACCACCCTGAAGGGCGCCAACCGGCTCGTCGTTTCGGTGAGCCTGCTGCAGCGTTCCGTCTCGGTGGAGATTGACGAGTCGTGGGTGCTCCCGGTCACAGCAGCCGTCCCCGTGCTGCAGAAGCCGGAAAAGCATTCAATCGTCAATCGCCAATCGACAATCGTCAATCCCGCATGATCTACCGGATCGATCCGCTAACCGACACCCGCTGGGCAGAATTCGTCGAGCGCCATCCGCACTCGACCATCTTCCACACGCCCGCGTGGTTGTCCGCGCTAAACCGCACCTACGGTTTTGAGCCGCTCGTTCTGACAACCGCGCCCCCCGGCGAGCCACTGGCTAACGGCGTCCCTTTTTGCCTCGTCCGCAGCGCCCTCACCGGCCGCCGTCTCGTCTCGCTCCCTTTTTCCGATCACTGCGGGCCGCTCGCATCCCCCGAAGAATTCCGCCTGATCCTTGACGCAGCGCTCGAATCTTATCGGAGCGATCGATTGAGCTATGTGGAACTGAGACCTCTCGAACCACTTCCCAATGGAAATGGATTCGGCTCTTCGCAGCAGTTTATTTTTCACATGCTCGATTTGCGCCCATCGATCGAAGCAATCATGGCCGAGTGCCACACCGACTGCGTTCTCCGCAAAATCCGCCGGGCGGGCAGAGAAGAGCTGGTTGTCGAGTCCGGCCGCTCGGATGCACTCCTCAGCGACTTTTACGCACTCCAGGTGATCACGCGCCGAAGACACGGCTATCCCCCGCAGCCGAGGGAATGGTTTAAAAACCTGATCGATGCGGTGGGAGAAAATGCGACCGTCCGCGTGGCTCGGGCTTCCGGTCGCCCGGTCGCCGCGATCCTGACGCTGCGGCACAAGCGCACGGAAGTCTATAAGTACGGATGCTCCATCTCCGAAGACCACAACCTCGGCGGGATGCAGTTGCTGCTGTGGACCGCGATCGAGGACGCCAAAGCCGCCGGCATGGTGGATATGGATCTTGGACGGAGCGGCCTCGAGGACACCGGCCTGATCCAGTTCAAAGACCGCTGGGGCGCCCAGAGAAGGGAACTGGCCTATTACCGCTATCCGGCAACCTCACGCCCGACAACGAGCAAGTCGCTCTTCAGCAAGTTCCCGCGCCCGGTCCTGGTTTTGATGGGACGCCTGCTCTACCGCCACATGGCTTAAAAAAACAGCCGGAAAAGCAGCCACGGATTACACGGCGCGGCCAAGGCCGCAACCAACATGTGAGGACGGGTCTTCAGATTCGTCCGGCAGGCATGTCACGCAATCCGGACGGTCCTGGAGAGTCTGGTTCAAAACTCAAGACTTATTTCCACATGTTATTTTCCAGGTCCGAAGGACCGGCAGAGAATAGGCCCGACCGTCAGGTCGGGATTAGCAAATGAAATCGCGATGAGCGCCGAAGGTGCGGCACAAAGCAAAGATGCAACAAA
>DATJPG010000030.1:0-40257 GCA_035506515.1 Acidobacteriota bacterium | reverse complement strand
GTTCGTAGCTCCCAACTCTAAAGCAACAAACAAAATTTGCTGATTTTCTGTATACTGATTACTGCGGGTTGTTTTCTTGGTCATGGCTCTTAGCTCCTTTCGAAAAATTTGTTAAGAGCTTATCAAGAGCAACCCGTGTTTTGTATCCCCTACATAGGATCTTACGGTCGGGCCTATTCTCTGCCGGTCCTTCGGACCTGCCCTGGCGCATAACGCAGCAGGTCCGGGGTTTTGAGACTGACTCTGGAGACCCGTCCTCACATGTTGGTTGCGGCCCTGGCCGCGCCGTGAAAATCCGAGGTACTCACCCCGCAAGCTTCTTGGCCAGCTTCGCGACGTACTCCCCCTGGAAGCGTGCGGCGGCCAACTCGTTTTCCGTTGGATTCCGGCTCCCATCGGGCCCGGCGATGGTGGAGGCGCCATACGGCGAGCCGCCGGTCAATTCATCCACACGCGTCTGCCCCTGAAAAGCGTAAGGCAAGCCAGCCACTACCATCCCCTGGTGCAGCAGCGTGATGTGGAAGCTGAGAATTGTGGATTCCTGGCCGCCGTGCTGAGTGCCCGAACTCGTGAAGACGCTGCCGACTTTGCCGACCAGCGCCCCTTTTACCCACAGGCCGCCGGTAGCATCCATAAATTGCCGCATTTGCCCGCACATGTTTCCAAACCGGGTTGGCGTTCCGAAGATGATCGCATCCGCACTCGCCAATTCGCTCACAGCGCAAATGGGCACGTCTTTCTGGGCCTCGATCGTTTTCAGCGCGCCCATCTTTTCGAGGACATCCTGCGGCAGGGTCTCCGGAACCCGCCGGATTTCCACGGTTGCGCCCTCGACGGAAGCAGCTCCCGCCGCAATGCTCTTTGCCATCTGAAAGATGTGACCGTACATCGAATAATAAACCACAAGAACCTTCATAATCTCCTCCTGATGAGATCAGACGAATGCGAAAAAAACACGCACTTGCCGCGGCAAACGGAAGCCGCATGATATTCTATATAGTAACAGATCATTGATAACAGCCGCGGCCTGCATTCCCCCCTATGGTCCGGGATTTGAGGCGGCCTCGCACGAGGAGCAGAAAAAAATGAGCAAGGAACACGAACGACTGCGACAGGCTCAAGAACACACCGTGCACTGGCGGCGATGGGGACCATATTTGAGCGAGCGGCAATGGGGCACCGTGCGCGAGGATTACAGCGCGGACGGGGATGCCTGGGCCCACTTTCCTCACGACCAGGCACGTTCGCGCGCCTATCGTTGGGGCGAGGACGGACTTCTGGGCCTCTCCGACAACCATCAGCGGCTTTGCTTTGCCGTCGCCCTCTGGAACGGCGAGGATCCGATTCTGAAGGAGCGCCTGTTCGGTTTGGCCAACGGCGAGGGGAATCACGGTGAGGACGTCAAGGAGTGTTACTACTATCTGGACAACACTCCGTCCCACTCCTACATGAAAGCCCTGTACAAATATCCCCAGGCAAGTTACCCCTACCTGCGTCTGGTGGAGGAGAACCGCCGGCGCGGCAAAGATCTCCCTGAATTCGAGCTGATTCAAACGGGAGTCTTCGACGAAGATAGATATTTCGATGTGTTTGTCGAATACGCCAAAGCGGGCGCCGACGACATTGTCATTCGCATCACCGCGATGAACCTGGGTCCGGATGATGCCGTGCTGCACGTTCTCCCGACACTCTGGTTCAGAAATACCTGGGATTGGCATACCGGCAATCCGAAGCCTGCGCTCCGCCTGGAACAATCGGGCGGAAATTTCAGCATCATCCGTGCCGAGCATCCGTCGTTGGGCAAGATGTGGCTGGCGTCGACAGGAGGCATTGGCGCCCTGTTCACGGAGAACGAAACCAACCGGCAGAGGCTTTTCGGCATCGAAAATTCTTCGCCGTATGTCAAGGACGGCATCGATTCTTTTGTGGTCCATGGAGATCTCCGCGCAGTCAATCCTCAGATGACCGGCACCAAGGCTGCATTCCACCACCGGCAAAATCTGGCTCCCGGCGCATCGTGCGTGATCAGACTCAGACTCTCCAACCAACCCATGGGACCTGACTCGCTGGCCGGGGAATTGGACGCGGCCTTCGCGATGAGAAAGCACGAAGCGGATGAATTTTACTCAGCCCTCGCGCCGGAGGGGATGGATCCTGACGCCCGCGCTGTGGCGCGCCAGGCGTTTGCAGGGATGCTTTGGAACAAGCAGTTTTACCACTATGTCGTAAAGGACTGGCTGGAAGGCGATCCTACGGGGCCGCCCGTTTCGGAAAAGCGAAAGCAGGGGCGCAACCATGCCTGGGAACATCTTTATATCGACGACGTATTGTCCATGCCCGACAAGTGGGAATACCCCTGGTTCGCAGCCTGGGATCTTGCCTTTCACTGCATCCCGCTGGCCATGATCGATCCGGACTTCGCCAAGCGCCAGCTTTTGCTGCTGACAAGGGAGTGGTACATGCATCCGAATGGACAGCTGCCGGCATACGAATGGGCATTTGATGACGCGAATCCGCCGGTTCACGCCTGGGCTGCCTGGCGCGTCTACAAAATCGAGCAAAAAATGCACGGGCATGCAGACCAGCTTTTCCTGGAGCGGGTATTTCAGAAGCTGCTGTTGAACTTTACCTGGTGGGTCAATCGAAAGGATACGGAAGGGAAAAACATTTTTCAGGGCGGGTTCCTGGGCTTGGATAACATCGGCATTTTCGATCGCAGCAAGCCCCTCCCGACGGGAGGGCACATGGACCAGTCCGACGGCACCAGCTGGATGGCGATGTACTCTTTGAACCTGCTCCGGATCGCGCTTGAACTGGCGCAGCTCAATCCGAGCTACGAAGACATTGCAAGCAAGTTCTTCGAGCATTTTCTGTATATCGCGAATGCGATGAATCACCTGGGCGGAGAGGGCGGCTCGCTTTGGGATGAAGAAGACGGCTTCTTTTACGATCGTCTGCATTTGTCAGACGGCAGAAGCATTCCCCTCAAAGTCCGGTCGCTCGTGGGGCTGATCCCGATCCTTGCGGTTGAGACGCTGGAACTCTCTCATCTTCTGAAGCTGCCGGGATTCGCGCGGAGAGTGAACTGGTTTATGCAAAACAGGCCCGACCTGTCGAAAAACGTCACTTGCCGGGGAGAATTGGGATTTTGCGATCGAAGGATCCTATCGATCGTTACGCCGGACCAATTGCGCATCGTGCTGCGCCGGATGCTCGACGAGGACGAGTTCCTGGGGCCTTACGGGATTCGCGCACTCTCACGCTACCACGAGCTTCATCCTTACGAGTTTGACGTCGACGGCGTGCGGCAGTGCCTCCAATACGAGCCCGGCGAATCAAGGAGTAGCCTGTTCGGGGGCAATTCAAACTGGCGCGGGCCCGTCTGGTTGCCGCTGAATTTTCTCATGATCGAATCGCTGCAGAAGTTCCATCACTACCTGGGAGACGAGTACAAGGTGGAATGCCCGACAGGTTCCGGCCAATGGAAAACGCTTTGGGAAGTCTCACTGGAGCTTTCACGCCGACTGACATCCATCTTCCTGCCGGACGCTCAGAGCCGGCGCCCTGTGTTTGGCTCCGACAGTAAGCTTCAGCACGATCCACGCTGGCGGGATTGCCTGCTGTTCTATGAATACTTCCACGGCAACGACGGTTTGGGCCTGGGAGCGGGCCATCAGACCGGTTGGACAGGATTGGTGGCCAAACTCCTTCACCAATTGTGCATCTATCGCCGGCGCTGACTCCGCCTGCACTTCAGCCGTCCGCGAGTTACGGTGGACCTTCTCCTTATCGGATGATTTTGCTCCCCAGATTGAACACAATCCCCGCGGATGCTCGGAATTTATTGCCGGTGACTGGAGGACCGCCGAGGATTTGGTTGAAATTACTGGGAACCGAAGTATCCCAGCCTGCGGCGCCCTCGCGTGAATCTGCCAGACCGTTCGTGCCGGAAAGCTCCATTGCCAAATGCATCGCTTAAAACCGGCAGCTGGGCTGTCAGCGGCGATGTCCGCCGCCGCCGTTGAAGCCTTGTCTGCCGCCGGATCTATACCCACCGCCAGAGTTGCCGCCACCGCTGAAGCGTGACGAAGACATCTGCGGTGCGGACCGGTACTGTTGCGGTGCCTGATACCTCTGTTGTGCCTGGCTCTGGAAGCGTTGGCTTTGAGGCGCGGACCGGTACTGCTGCGGCGCCTGATACCTCTGTTGTGGCTGGCTCTGGAAACGTTGGCTTTGAGGCGCAGACCGGTATTGCTGCGGCGCCTGATACCTCTGTTGTGACTGGCTCTGGAAGCGTTGGCTTTGAGGCGCAGACCGGTACTGTTGCGGCGCTGTGTTCCTGTATCCCTGCTCTCCAGTGCGTCCGGCATAGCGATTTGCGTACGGCGTTGCGGCGATCCTTGACCCGGCTTGCGACTGGTACGAATTCCGGGAGGCTACTGAAGCGCTCTGAAAGCGCTCGGCTACTTGATGGTTCCCATATGAAATGCCGAGGCGGTGACCCGGATCATGGGTCCAAATTGTTCTCCCTCCATAGCCACTCCAATAGCCGTGGTTGAATCCATAGCTATGGAAGAAGGAATGATTGACATACACTGTGTGGCCAAACCAGCTCGGGCACCATCCCCAACCGCCCCAACCGCCCCAACCGCCCCAACCGCCGAAATAGAAGCTGAGGTTGAAACCGTATCCGAATCCGAACCCGAAACTTGTGTAATAGAGCGGGGGGTAGTAGCCGTAAACTGGAGGTCCCCAAACGTAGAAAGGATCATAGTAAGGAACGTAGATAACCTGCGGGTTTGCCGGCTGAATTACGATGGCCTGTTGCCCCGCCTGCGTCTCGGTCGTTACCGTCTGCTGCGGTGTCGAAGCAAGGGTGCCATTGGCTTTTGCCCGGGCGCGCATCTGCTGGACCGCGTTCATCACATCGGCCTGTTGCGCAAGGAAGGCGTTGCCAAGGTCGGTGGTCCAGCGAATATCCTGGTTTAGCATCGCCAGCGCATCCGGAACGGCCACCAGCGCTTGCACGCTGGGATCCCAGGGTTGCTGCTTTGCGGCGTCCATGAGCTCCCGGCCGCTGAGGTTCTTGTTATGCTGCAACCACTGGTTTGCCTCCACGACCTCGAGCGGATAGGTGCTGGCAACCAGCATTTGGCTCAGCAGCGGATCAGGATAGAGCGCGAGCGGCGCCACCAGGTTGTCAAGTTGTTGCTGAGACCACACCTGCTGCACCTGGGCTTGTCGCTCAGATGGCGGAGGAGGTACTATCGCTTCTTGTGCCCACACGAGCGTTCCCGCTCCCAGAAGAAGCACTCCTAATAAAATCGTTAACCACGGATATCGTTTCATATCGACCCCCAAAACTAACAAATAGAATGCAAAGAACACGCCAGAGTTGAGGTTGGAAATAAGATTCGATTTAGCCTTTTAAAATCAATCGATTACCTGAGAGCTCACGTTGCTGCGGCAATTTTCAGGCCGCTTTTTGGTGGTTGCTTTCAGCCATCGGTGGTGGCTTTCGGCCAAAGGCAGCGATAGCTTCAAAAGCCTGTTGGAGTTGAACGAGCTTTTGCTCGATGCGGGGGGAGATCATTGCTTCGCACATGGATTGAAGTGCCTATTGCGAAATGTGGCGGCACAAACTATTCTTTCTATCATCAGATTCAGTAATACAGCTTTTCGGAAACAGGATTCGCAAGAGTCCCGGAGCCGGCTGAAATTTCCAGAGCATCACGATGAAGTGTGCATGGATTCGGGGATAGGGATGTGCGTCCACCCACTCAAGATCGAAGCCCCGAGCGGGACCGATCGGGAACGACAATTCAACTCAACCAGATCAAATATCGTAATTCCAGATAATATTTTTGTGGAGATTCCAGGCATCGACGACTGACCATCCATTGGGGAGGGGACTATGCGGCAGGTGGTGCATAAACCGATTATGTGGAGTCTGTGGCTGCTGATCCTGACTGCGGCAAATTTCACGGCGTCCGGACAGGAGCCGGCAAAACCGGAGCCTCCCCCGGCGCAGCTGGAAAAAAGCACATTGCCGGCGGCCGGACGCCAGACAACCATCCTGAATGTCATCCGCTTCGGCCGCTACTCCATTCTGACGAGCAGCAAGCAGGGAACTGCACTGCAGCTGGTAGACCGCATGGCGGGTCCCGGCCAGGTCGCCGGCAACGCCGGTCAGCAGGACGGCCGCCTGGATGCCTTCCTCGAACGCGGGCAATACCAGATCGTCACCTACGGAGATAAGCGCGCCTCCGGAACCGTCCGACTCGACCTGCATCCCTTCGCCGAACGCAACCAGCCTCAGCCGCCGCAGTTGATGGAATTCAAGCTCGTAGAAGATCAGCTGAACGATTTCGAGCAGCTTTCCTACTGGCTGGATATCGAGCAGACGCAGAACGTCATCCTGGAAGCCGCCGGTCGGAACCTCGTCGATTTGCGCTTGTGGAAGGACGGCAACTGGCTGGTCGACGCGCATCCCTTCACTCAGGTGATCGCTCCCAAAGAAGGACAGCCACTGCTCTCATGCCGTTTGAATTTGTCGCTGGATCCCGGCCTGTATCTGCTCACGGCCTATGGCGGACGCGGCCAGGCCTGGTCGGAAGACAGCAAATCGCATCCATTTTACCTGCGCAAGGGCATCCCGCGCTTGAGCGTCGCCGGCCGACGCCGGCTCGTCATCAGCCCGTTCGGACGCGATCTGTATCTCGTTCCCGGCCCGGCGAACTACTTCCGGCTCGAGCTACCGGAAGCACTCGCCGCAAAGCTGCAGGTCAACTGGTTTGACGCAGACAGGCCGTTTGACGATTCGGGGCATTTAGCCGAAATTACGAAGAAATCGATCCCGCCCGTCTGCGAGCTGTTCGTTGATGCTAAGGAGAATGCCGACCACATTGTCTCCATCACTGCCGGAGCAGGCCAACCCTACGTGCTTCAGCAGTTCGAAATCAAATATGAGTATTCGTTCCAGGGAAGCAAAGAATATTGGATTTCCACCATCCACTCCGGATATGCCGCCGATTCCGTCGATGCCACGACCGTACTGACCGGTTACTCCACTCAACCGAATGCCCGGCCAGAGCTGCTCCAATCGCAGACCATCGAAGTCAGCGCCAAGGATTACTGGCATCGCCGCGTGAACTTGCTTAACCAGACCACTCTCCACATGCACATAAAAGATACCGGCGTATACCAGCTGGTATGCCAGGGTGTCGAAGCTCAGTACCTGGTGGAACCGCTTTTTGCAGGTCGTTCCGCCTTTTATAAAACTCCCCAACCAAGACTATGCGGCGCGACCTGGGATCTCGAAGCGGGCAACTATGTGATGACGATCATCCCTCTGCAGAAGGGGATTGCCGATCTGCTCATGCGCCCCAAGGGCCTGCTCGACTCAATCTTGAGTTCCATAGGATGGGGAAAATCTGTGCCGATCACGCCGTCCCGCGCCTCAACGCGTTATCCGCGAGTTCTCCTGAACCGCGATTACAGCTACACGCTGTATGTGAATCAGCAGCCGGGCGTGCGATCGGGAATGATCCTGCGCTCGCTGCCGATCGATTTGACAGATCCTTTATATATAGCTCAGGAGCCCGGCGAAAGCGTTTCCGTGCCTTTCAAAGTGAAGGAGAACGGCACGCTCCGCGCCGAAGCCGAAGATGGATCCCTGCTCGAGATTTCGGCGGATGGCGGTCCGTGGCAAACATCTATTGCGGTCGATACGGCAGCCCACACGGTCACCATTCGCCACTCGCAAAAGGCAACGGTTCATTACACGCTGGCCGTGATTCCGCGGCGACTCGATGCCCAGACCGCGCTTCCTCCGATATCCGAAAAGGCGCTCGCTGCGCTGCCGAAATTCCCGGTTATGACCGATGCCGCCCCGCAGTTTGGAAATTTGAAGCGGCAACAGACGGCAACGTACCTTTTGCGCGCGGAGAAGCCCTCGCTCTATCTGCTGCAGAGCACGGGTTTGCTGGCGACATCGGGGAATCTTCGCAGCCGCACCAATCCTTCCTTTGTGCGTAAATCGCAAAACGGCGTAGGCCGGAATTTCAGCCTTCAACAGTATCTTCGCGAGGGCGATTATCAGATCACAGTCCAGACAGAAGGTGAGTCCGCCGGTCATTATGGGCTGGAATTGGCCCGTACTGCCATTCGCAGCGGTGGATTCCTCACCAGCCGGATACCCGCGCGTACAACGCTCGAGCCGGGCCAGGCAATTGCCTATTACTTCAAGATCACGACTCCCGGAGAATTCCATGTGCGCGCTCTGGGAGAAGGGCGCACGTTTCATTGCCGCCTGGAAGACAAGGATGGCTGGCCGGTGCTCGCCCCTGATATCGTGGCCGACATAAGCCAGACCTTCCTGCCGGGACAATACCGGTTGCTGATTCTGCCTGAGGCGACTACGGCGCGCGTGGTTGCGCTCATCGAGCCGACAACGCGGCAACGCAAATTTAAAGGTCACGGCCCGCATTCGCTGCCGCTCGCGGAGATGATCCATCACACCTGGATGGAACCCGAAAATGACGGGCCGAGAACGCCGGACCAGTGGGACTTTGTCGCACCCGCCCCGTTCAACGCCGACATCGAGCTGAGCGGCGAAATGCAGGGCAACCTGCTGAAGATTGAGGATTCCGGCGCTGCGACGAAAGTTGCCTTCGTGATGCCGGGTCGCGGATGGCAAGGGAAACTGGTGATGGGCAAGTACCGACTGGAGGCCACGTCGACGCGGGTGAATAACCGCGCGCCGTACCAGGTGGCCGTCTGGCCGACAGAGCTTGTTGCCGGTTTGAGCCGCGAAGTCTCGGTTCCCACATCCGTGCCGCTTTCCGTCGGAATAACCAGTCTCGTTGAACTCAGTTCCTTCGGAGGCGATGACGTCCAGGCCCGCCTGTACGACAGCGAAGGAAAATTGATCGATTTTAATGACGACCGGCCCGATGACTGGAATTTCCAGATTTCCCGCGCATTGCCCGCCGGCAAATACCGCCTGGATATCGATCGCGCCGGCAATGTCGTGGCAAAAACCACTGTATCAATGATCACGCCGCCCGAAGAAGAACAACCTGTTCTCGCTCTACCGGCGCAGTTGAAACCGGTTTTGAAAAAGTCCGTGAAAGTATTTCCTATTCCCGTCTTCTCAAGTCGGGCACTGCTGGCGGCATCCGTAGACTCCAATGAAAGCGTTGGCCTCGCTATCGAGGCCCAGAGGGAAGGCGTCTGGCAGGTGCTGGCGAGCCAGAGCAACCGGTCTCCGCGGATTCAAATTCCGCTTGGGAACTCAGGTGCTGCGGCGAAATACCGGCTGCGCCTTTGGTCTCTGGACCGGCGTGAAATAAGCATCGGGTTGCACGTTGAATCCATCGCGCCGCAAACTGCGACAGAAGCTCAACTCCTGTCGGGAATTTCTATCGCTCCGACGAAGAGCCCGGCCACCACGCCCACGGCCGTTTTAATCAAGCTCGACCATCCGGGCCTGTTCCAGGCGGATGAAGACTCCGCCGGCATCTGTTGGAGTTCTGATCTGCAGGAGCCCTGTCTGGCGGCGCGGGATAAGATGATTGTTGCCTGGAAGGATGAGCTCTGGGCTTCAGTTTCTGCATCTCAAAATGCAGCCGCTCCTCCTCCGCTTCGAGCGCGCCGCTATTCGCTCTCCCCCTCGACGGCAGGTCCGCTTCAAGTCGCAATGAGGAATGACGCGAAAATATTTTGCGATCTGGAGGCGGATGGAGGCGGCGCGGTCCTGGTGCTGGCGTCCACGCAGCATGGCCAGCCTGCGGTTCAGCTTGTCGATCGGGGACAACGGCAAACATTCTCGCTGAAAAATATGGCGATCGCGTCGCAAGGATCGGCATCGGTGCTGATCGGTTCTCGCGCGCCTGCGGCGTTGGCATGGGCGGCGACGCCTGAGAGTGCCGGACTGGATGTCCGGTTGAGTCCTTATTACTACACCAGCATCGAATCGCTCCCTCTGCCCGGCAATGGCGACGGGAAGCTGGAAGGGATTCGCGCCTCCGCCATCGCGCTGGCCGCCGGACCCAAGCGCGTCCACCTTGCGCTGGGAAATGCGACGGTTGCCGTTCTGTCAAAAGGAAATGAGATAGAAAGCGTGCATTGGCAGGGAGGCGGCAGTTTCAATGTCTCTATCGATGGCGCCGCCGATCGCCTGACGCTGTTGCATGCTCGTCAGGAAGAAGACCGGTTCGCGGTTGAAGTGATTCCTTTGCGAGCGGAAGAGATGCTCCCTCCGCTCACATTAGGCTCTCCTTATGAGCGCAGCCACCTTCGCTCCGGAATAGAAACCTTGACGATTCCGGCCTTGTCTGTGGGCAAAGATACGCGCGTCACACTTCACGCACGAGGGGTGGCAGAAAGCGTCACATTCGTCGGGAACGACGGCCAGGTTCTGCACGGCACTGATTTTGCAATCCCTGCCGGCGGTGGAACGCTTGGGATCAATCACGGGGCGGGGCTGTTGTTGTGCTGGCTCGATCAGCCGGGACGGGAGGCTCAAGGATTGTGGCCCGCAGTCCCCGATCTATCGAAGGCTGAATCCATATCTCTGCCGTCCGCGCGTAAGCTGAAAGGAACGACCGAAACCTTCCAGATCAAGACCGATGCGCCGGTTCTACTACATGTCCGCATGGCAGCTCCTTCGGTCATTTTGTTGAAACGTGGATCTGATGAGCAGTTTGTAGAAATCAACGGGGAGAGCACGCGCATGGATGCCTATCTGCCGGCGGGCACTGCACAGCTCTGCTTAAGAGCTGTGGGTGGTGGTACTTTGTCCGCCACCGCCGAGTTCACCGCCAGCAAGGTTACGGCGGTCAGCGAAGGATTAGGCCCGGAAGTTTTGCTGGCGCCGGGCGATTCGCGGCTTTTCTCGTTTGAGGTGAAGCAGGCGGGTATGGTCGGCGTCGGTGTCCATGCAAGCTCGGATGTGATCGAATCGGAGTTGCTCTCCAGTAATGGAAAATCTCTTGGGAAGGGAACCGTGCAGAAGTTCGATTTAAAGCCCGGGATCTATTTATTGGCGCTGCAGGCTCCGGCGCAGGGAGTGCCCGTGCGAGCCCAGGCGGCCGTTGTGGGTATTGTTCCGCCCGGCACGGATCCGCCGGAGGAGGTGATCCGGAAATATTTTGGTCCGGAGGAAGCGCCGCCTCAATTCACGAGCAGGCGAAGGGCGCAGGCAATCGAGTCCGAAGAGTACACCAACGAATCAGAGGAAGAAGGCACAGACGAAGGGGAACCCGAGTCAACCGAGCAACCCGATATGGAATGAGGGAAGAGCGATGCGCAAAATATTTGCTACTCTGCTTTGCATCCTTGGCGTGATCCTGATGTTGGAAAATGTGGAAGCAGAACCTCCCGTGCAATCCGATGTGCGGCCTGCCGGCGCAACCGGCACGGTCATTATCCCCGACCATTTTCTGCGTCGCTGGGATCCGGTGACCATTTTCTTTACGCGCGACATTGGCCCGCCCAAAGGGGGCCCGGAGGACCAGCCGCAGCGCCTGGTGACCATGAATCCCAAGCATCCCGGCGCATTCACGTGGCTCGATGCGCACACGCTTCAATTCCGTCCGGCGGAGCCCTGGCCTTCACTGGCGCGGTTTCAATGGAAAGCGGAGGAAGCCTCGATTACCCTCGCCACCCTGATGGCAACGCCGATTCAAACGCTGCCCACGGAAGGATCCGAGGGAATCGATGCCGTCAAGGAAATCACCCTCGCCTTTGCAGAGCCGATGGAAATCGGCGCCTTTGCTCAAATGCTCAGCATCGAATTGCGCCCTTTGCCGGGAATCGGTTCCGGCGAATCCCGCTGGCTGGGAGCAGCCGATTATCAGATCAAGACCAAGGAACGGCTCTCGCGCCAGGACCCGGCATCCTATATTCTTGTTTTGAGAGAACCGATTCCTCTGGGAGTGCGCGCCGTCCTTCATTTCCGCCTTTCCCTTGACGATACCAGCACACAGTCCTTTTACGAAATAGCATTTTCTACGGCCGAGCCTTTCAGGGTCACGGCCATCGGCTGCCGTGAGAAGCGGTATCCGCTTACTTCGCAGGGCTCGCGCTACAGTAAAGAACAGGCGATCAACTGTACATCCGGAGACCGTACGCTCGTCGTGGATTTCTCCGCGAACCCGCAGAACCTCGATGCGGTCGCAGGACGCAACCTCCTGCGGTTCACTCCGGCTGTTCCAAAACTGAATTTCACGCCGCAGGGGCGCACCCTCGAAATCACCGGCGATTTTGCATGGGACACGCTCTATAGCGTCGGCGTAGTTCCTACTGCGCTGGAAGATGAGCACCAGCGCCCGCTCGAGATGAAGGGGAAGAGTGAAGTGTACCTTTACTTCCCCCGCAAGCCCGACTATGTGAAGTGGAGTGCGAGTCAGGGGATCGTGGAGCGTTTCGGCAGCAAGAGCGTTCCCATCGAGGGCCGTGGGCAGGATCGCGTCGATTTGCGCATCTATCCAATCGATCCAATGGACCGTTCCTTCTGGCCGTTCCCGGATCAGCCGCTGGCGGTCGATGAATCGCGGCGTCCGCCCGGTCCCGGCGAGGAACCGAAAAAGCATACGATATCCAATCGATACGTCACTCCCGCGGAGTTGGCTCGGCACATTTCCGCATTCGGCGCTCCTCCCGTTTCGGCGATTGTCGATCTTCCGCTGCGCCGCGAAGGAAGCGCCGCCGGCTTCGGCCTGGACCTTGCGCCGCACCTGTCGCGCATTTCCGGACCGGATCAGCCCGGCACCTATTTCGTCGGGTTGCGAAGCTTGAGCAAAACGCAGGAACGCTCGTGGATTCGCCTGCAGGTCACGGATCTTGTGTTGAGCACCATGGAGGAGTCGCGGGCCGTTCAGTTTGTCGTCACATCGCTCTCCACGGGCAAACCCGTGATTGGCGCCCAGGTCCGCCTGGAAGGGAATATCAATAAGGAAGGGAAAGTCGACTGGGGCACGATTGCAGAAGGCACGACCAATGCCGAAGGCATCTTCCGCTGGAATGCTCCTGGTTACAACAAGATCTCCCCGAAATGGATCCTGCGGATCGTGGTGCAGAAAGATAAAGATATCCTGGTACTCGATCCGCGGCATCCCCCCGAGCAGTATGCGGATAATCAATGGGGCGTCGACCGCACTACCTGGCTGCAGTGGGCGTTTGAACAGCTGGATTATAGAGAGACGCCTGCAGTCACGCTGTGCCACATGTTTACTGAACGCCCGGTCTACCGCCCGGAAGATGAAGTGCACATCAAGGGGTATTTGCGCAAACGCGAGAAGGGCAGGCTTGCGGCCGTGACCGGGAGCGGCTGGGTGATTGTCGAAGGGCCGGGGGATCTGGCCTGGAAGTATCCAGTGACGCTGACTGCGGCGGGGAGTTTTTATCACAAGTTCACGGAAAAAGATTTGCCGACCGGGGCGTATAGCGTTCATTTTGAGAATCAGAACCGGAATGAGAAGTACGGCGCGGTTTCATTTCAGATGGAGGCGTATCGCCTGCCGCGCTTCGAAGTGACATTGCATGGACCAGAGAAAACGACGCTCGACAAAGATTTCGAAGTATCTTTGACGGCAACGTATTACGCGGGCGGCAAAGTGAGCGGCCAGCCGGTTCACTGGCGCGTTTCGCAGTTCCCGTACACGTGGAATCCAAAACAGCGCACAGGCTTTTTATTTTCCACGGATGCACGTTTTTCCGGATCGCAGCGCTTTCAGTCCACGCCGCGATTGGAGAAAGATGACGTCACGAGCGATACCGGGTCGGCTTCGCTGATCCTCAATCCGGCGATCGAGCCGACGGCGCAACCGCGCAGCTATGTGATCGAGGCGACGGTCACGGGACCGGACGATCAGACCGTTACGGCAGTGCGTTCGATTCCGGCGCTCCCTCCGTTTGTGCTGGGGCTCAAGGCGCCGCGCTTCCTGGAGAAGGCTACCGCGATTGAGCCGGAAGTCATCGCGGTCGGCCCCGACGACACTCTGGTCGCCGGAAAGGAAGTCATCGTGCGCCTGTTCCGGCGCGAATGGCATTCGGTGTTGCGCGCAAGCGATTTCTCCGATGGAGTTGCGCGCTATCTCACCGACGTCGTCGATGAAAAGATTTCCGAAACCAAGATCACCAGCGCTACCGAACCGGTCAAGTTTAAGCTGCCCATCGACAAAGCCGGTGTGTATATCGTGGAAGTGGAGGCGCACGACAATCTGGAAAGAGCTCAAGTCGTGCGTGCAGATCTGTATGCCGGAGGCCAGCAGCCTGTTTCCTGGGCCAAACCGGTGACGCGTGTCTTCTCTGTGTTTGCGGATAAGACGAAATATGACCCGGGCATGACGGCATCGATTGTGCTTCAAAGCCCGTTCCAGAACGCCCGCGCGCTGGCGGTTGTGGAAGCGCCGGAAGGAAATCGGTATCAATGGGTCGACGTGCAGGGAGGTGCCGCCACATTCAATGTTCTTATAGAAGATCATTTCACTCCGAAACTGCCGGTGCATTTTGTGCTGATGCGCGGCAGGCTGCCGGGGACCGCACCGCAGCCCGGAAATAACACCGATCTGGGAAAACCGGCGACGATGGCCGCAACCGCATGGCTGGATGTCAATCCCGTGGCGCATCAGATGACGGTCGATCTCGAATATCCGACCACGGCCAGGCCCGGCCAGCAGATCGAGATGGGAATCACGCTGAAGGATCCCAAAGGAAATCCGCTGGCGGGCGAAGTGACGCTCTGGCTGGTCGATCAGGCGGTGCTGGCGCTGGGCAAGGAACAGCGCCTGGATCCGGTGCCTGATTTCATACGGCCGGTGCAGTCGCACCTGTCGGTGCACGACACGCGCAACCTGGCATTTGGAATGCTGCCGTTCGCAGAAATGCCGGGAGGAGAGGCCGGAGAGGGAGAGGGAATGGGATTGATCGACCGCTCCACCATCCGCAAAAACTTCAAGACGGTTCCTTACTACAATCCCGCAATCCAAGTCGGACCGGATGGAAAGGTGAAAATATCCATCACGCTTTCGGATGACCTTACCAACTTCAAAGTCCGCGCAAAGGCGGCAAGCGGGCCGGAGCGATTCGGTTTTGCCGCGGGCGCGATCGCCGTGCGGTTGCCGGTCATCGTGCAGCCGTCGCTGCCGCGATTCGTGCGTCCGGGAGACAAATTTGACGCGGTCGCCATCGGGCGAATCGTGGAAGGAAAGGGCGGTCCCGGAGCCGCGGAGATCAAGACGCAGGGCGTCCAGCTCACCGGCACGTCACGCAAAGAGCTGTCGTGGATCGAAGGGAAGCCGGAGAAGATCGCATTCCCGGTTGAAGTCCTGACTCCTTCGGCGGCGGCAGCGGAAAAATCAAAGGTTCAGGAGGTTATATTCCAAATGGCGGTGGAGAGAGCGTCGGATCAGGCTCGCGATGCTTTTGAGGTCAAACTGCCTGTGCGCGCCGATCGCGATAAGGTGGTGGAGCGCTTTATTAGAGAGCTTGTTCCATCCAAACCGCTGCCCATCCCGGCGCTGGCGGAAAAAGCACGGCCGGGCACTGTGTCTCGTTCCGTGTTCATTTCCGATCAACCGGGGCTCGTGAAGATGGCGGCGGGATTGAAATTCCTGATGCAATATCCTTATGGATGCACGGAGCAGCAGATCAGCGCTGCGCGCACGTACATTGCTTTGAAGAAATTCAGCACCGTGCTTCATCAGTCACCGAAGTCTGATGCCGAGATTGAACGCGCCGTGCGGGACACGCAGGAATGGATCAACAGCGCGCTCGACCGGAATGGATTGGTGGCGTACTGGCCCGGCAGCGACGGCACTGTTTCTCTCACGGCCTGGGTTGTGCAATTCCTCATCGAGGCGAAGAATGCCAGGCTGCCGGTCGATGAAAAGCTCTACACCAGGCTTCTGGCAACGCTCGAGCAGTCGCTTCGTTCCGACTACAACCGCTTCATCGACGGGGAAGCCTTCACGGAACGCGCCTGGGCACTGGCCGCTCTGGCCCAGGCCGGCAAATTCAACTCTGCATATGCCGCCGAGCTGGCGCGCAGAGCTCAATATCTGAATCTGGAAAGCCTGGCGCAGGTGATGCAGGCTTTCGCTGCCTCCAAGCAGACTCCTTCCGCTGCAACCATCGATCAACTGATCCAAGAGCTCTGGAATGGGATGATCATCCGACTCTATCAGGGGCGCGAGATTTATGGCGGACTGCAGGAAGGCCGCTTCAGCACTTCGGGACAAGTGCTCCCATCCGAAACCCGCACCGTAGCGGAGGCAACCAGGGCTCTGATTAAACTCCAGCCGAAGAATCCACGCCTGCAGTTGCTGGTGAACGCGCTGGTGACATTGGGAAAAGACGATGGGTGGGGATCGACAAACTCCAACGCCGCAGCCATGCTGGCGCTGTCGGATTTGCTGAATCCTCCGTTCGCCGGCTCCGTTCCGAGGACCATCAGCGTGAAGCTGGATGGGAAAGTGCAGGAAGTCAAAACCGGGCCGCAATCTCCCGTCGCTTATTTGACGGGATCCGGACAGGATGCCGGAGAAGTTCTGCTCACCAGCGGTCCTACGGCTTCGCCGGTGGCGGTGCGATATGAAAGCTCCTATCTCCCGCTGGCCGACGGCAGCCAGGCTCCGGCGCGAAATAACGGTTTCGTGGTTATGCGGGAACTGCTCAAATTGGGAAAACCGCAGGAACCTTTTGTGAAGATTCCAATCTCGGCTCCCGGAACGACGCAGACTTTCACGGTCGGACAGGTGATCGAGGATCACGTGCAGCTGGTGAATCCGAAGAACCGGAATTATGTCGCCGTGGTTGTTCCACTCGCCGCGGGGATGGAGCCGCTGAATCCGAATCTGGCAACAGCTCCGCCGGAAGCGAAGCCATCCGGCAGGTTGACGCTCACTCCGTCTTATGTGGCGTTCATGGATGACTATGTCGCGTTTTATTACGATTCACTGCCGGCCGGGACGTTCGATTTTTATTTCCGGACGCGCGCGTCGACCAGTGGTTCGTTCATCCAGCCGTCTGCCAAAGCAGAGATGATGTACGATTCCGCCGTCTGGGCCAGCAGCCCCGGCGCCAGGATAAATATTGAGCAGTAAAAATCAGGTTTGAGGTCGGTATAGGGGTCGAAAAGGCTGAAGAGAAAAATGACGACCCCGATCATAGGTTGGTAATAGGTACGGCATGGCGTTGAAGCTTTGGAAATTGCGCTATCGAATGTTGGCGGTGGCCGGTGTGGCGGCTGTGCTGATGCTCGGGCTGTGGATCGGGTTGACGTGGCGGCATGCGCGCCTGGTTGCTCCGCCGTCGACGCTGTATCTGCAGGATCGCAACGGCCGTTTCCTCGGAGAAACCGGCGCCGTCAAGGAGGACGAATACGGCTATTGGCCGCTCGAAACGCTGCCTCCGCGCGTGGCGGCGGCAACGATTGCCGTCGAAGACCGGCGCTTCAACGGCCATCCGGGGGTTGATCCCGCGGCCGTGGCTCGGGCCCTCTGGCAGAATGTCCGCACGGGCAAACGCCTTTCGGGTGCTTCAACCCTTGCGATGCAAGTTGCGCGAATGCAGTCTCCCGGCCCACGCCGGTATTACAGGAAAGCAACAGAAGCCTTAACGGCATTATTCCTCACCTGGCGTTACGGCAGGGAAGCGGTGCTGCGTCATTATCTGACGATCGTTCCATACGGAAATCGGATCCATGGAATCTCGTATGCAGCGCGCCGCTATTTTGACAAGCCGCTGGAAGACCTCAGCTGGGCGGAGATCGCATTCCTTGCCGCCATTCCTCAAGCGCCCGCGCGCATGAACCCTTTTTATGAACCTGGTCATCAGGCAGCGACGCGGCGCGGGAAGAAGATTCTCGATCTCCTCCTTGCCAACCATCAAATCACCGGAGTGGAGCATGAGCTGGCATACAACCAGATCGGCGAAATCAGAATTCCGGATTGCGGAGAAAGGCCGCTGGAAGGGTTGCACGCGATCCTGCACTTGGGAAAGATGCTGAATACGCCCGAAAACCAGCGGAGACTGAGACTGCGCCCGATGGTGAGGACGACGCTGGACCTGGATCTGCAGGAGGAAGTCAGCTGGAAAACTTTCAAGGCCCTGGAAACCTGGAGGCATGAAGGCGCGGGCAATTGCGCTGTGATTGTTCTGGATCGCAAGAGCAATGAAGTCCTTGCATGGGTGGGGTCGGGCGATTATTTCGATAAGGATCATGCCGGAGCCATCGATTACACCTCGGTGCCTCGATCGCCCGGCAGTGCGCTGAAACCGTTTATTTATGCGCTGGCGCTGGACCGGGGGACTATCACACCTGCCTCGATCCTCGACGACCTGCAGAGAGGGGCGGGCGGCATCACAAATGCCGACGATGCTTTCATGGGGCCGATGTTGCCGCGCATTGCGCTGGCCAATTCCCGCAATGTTCCTGCGGCCAATCTGCTCAACCAGGTTGGAGTGGATCAAGGCTATGATTTCCTGCGCGATCTTGGATTGCATAATGGAACGGAGTCTGCCCGGCGATATGGTCTGGGGCTGGCGATCGGCGGAATGCCCGTGACGTTGGAACAGCTGATTCATGCGTATACCGTTTTCTCGCAGGAGGGGCGATTCGGAGATTTGATCTGGTATGAAGGCCAGCCGCGCCCGGAACCCAGGCGCCTGCTCACGGAAGAGACTGCACGAATCATTGCGCAGTATTTGTCGGATCCCCTTGCGCGTCTTCCCAGCTTCGCGCGCATGGGCGCGATGGAATATCCATTTCCCGTGGCAATAAAGACCGGAACTTCGTCACGCTTTCGCGATGCGTGGACCGTTGCGTTCACGTCGCGCTATGTAATCGGTGTGTGGTTCGGCGATCCCGATTTCCAGCCGATGAACCGGTTGACCGGTTACCGGTCTGCGGCCGAACTTGCGCAGCGCGTCCTTTTGGATCTGCACAAAGATCAGCTCCTGGGTTTGGCGGACTTTGGATTTCCGCCGCCGCGCGGATATCAACCCTTGCGCATCTGCGCATTAAGCGGCCAGTTAGCGACCAATGCCTGCGACAGAGTTGTGGAGGAGTGGTTCCGGCCGAACAGCGGGCCGGTGGAGTACTGCAAGGCACACGTGCTGCTGGCGATTGACCGGAGAGACGGCTTGCCTGCCACCTCAAACTCACCGGCTTCGTTTGTAGAAGTCCGCCCGTATATTGATCTGCCGCCTCAATACGCGGAGTGGGCATCCTCCATCGGACTGCCGCGGTTGCCGCAGCCTCGTGTGGATTTATCCGCGATGGGACCGGAAGGCTCGATGCAAAAAGTTCGGGTGGCAATCACCGCACCTGAAAATGGCCTGCACCTGATCCGCGATCCGGAAACGCCGCCCGAAAGCAGCACACTGGCGTTGAAGGCCGACGTCAATCCTCCGGTGCCTCAACTCGTGTGGTACGTGGATCGCCAGCCGTTCCAGCTGGTCGAGTATCCCTACATCGCCCGCTGGCCCGCCAAGCCTGGCGAACACATATTTCAGGTCCGCGTCCCCAATTCGTCCGTCGCCTCCGCCCCCATTCGCGTAGTGGTGCAGTAGCGATATTCAAGAAGGCGAGATTTCCCCGATATCCGGCCGCCGTCCGGGGGACAGGCTTCGTCACAGCGCGATGTTGAGTCCGCCGTCTACGGGCAATATTGCGCCCGTAATATATTTTGCTTTTTCCGAAACCAGATAGGCGACGGCCTCGCCGACATCTGCCGGATCGCCAATGTGGCCCAGCGGGACTCTGGGATTGTCATAGGTCCTGTTTACGTATTCCCTGTAGCCAACCGGCGTCCCGACGAGGCCGGAACCCACCGCATTCACCCGGATATGATGTGGCGCGAGATCCATGGCGGCGCACATCGTGAGGCTGTTGACTCCCCCTTTGGATACGACATAGGAAAACTTATCTCTCATGCCTCTTGTACTGGAAACAGTAATGTTGACAATGCTCCCCCCGCCATGCTGCTTCATGATCCCGGCGGCAAGTTTTGTACAAAGATAATAGCTGCGCAGGTTGGTCGAGATGGTATATTCCCAGGTTTCCAGGTCGCAATCCAGAATTGATTCGTTCTTCGTAAATGCGACATTATTGACCAGGACATCGAGGCGCTGGAACCGGTCCCGGATAAAAGCAAACAGGCGCTCGATGGATTCCACTTCCGAAAAATCAACCTGGAAATAGGAACCATTTCCGGCCAGGCTTTCCGAGATAATTCTCGCCTCGTCCTCATGCCGGGATGTGATGATCACATGAAAATCCCGGCCCGCCAGTGTTTCGGCTATGCTTTTCCCGATATTATTCGTCGATCCCGTGACCAGAGCTATTTTTTCCATCGATGCGTACCTGGTTATAGTGTCCCTTTTCGCATTCGGCTTTCGGAGGGCGCAAGCTTGCTTGCGCTTCTCAAAGTTTGGAGTTTCCAGTTCACAGTTCCCAGTTTTTGAGTTGAATTTAACTGGGAACTGGAAACCGGGAACTCTGAAAAGCGACAGCTGGCTGCCGCAGTCCTAAGGCAGCAGACATAATCGTCTGCGCGGCCTCGCTGCGAACCTTCATGAATAAAGCGGGTTAATATCGGGAGTCCCATGCGACTCCCGATATCGGGTTGTCGTGAGGCGGCTATCGGGGTGAACAAAGAGCGGTAAACAAGTGGGACGTCCCCGATTTGCCCCGATTTGCAAATTCTAGCGACCCTTCAACTTCTTGATCTCTGCGCGCGAATATTTCGCACGAGGGTGCGAAGGATGCTGCGATACGTCACCCACGGTCATATCGTATTTTGGAGTAAAGAGAACATGCATCCACTGAAAGGGCTTGTTCACCTTTGTAATGGAAATCGGGCTGTGTATCAGCCCCTTGGGCATGTAGACAATGGAGGTGGAGTTTACGATGTGTTTTTCTTTCTCCTTGCCAAAGTGTATCTCGATTTCGGCGTCGAAATCGTAGTAATTCTTGGGATTACTGCCGAAGATGAAAAAGATTTCGTCGGCATCGTGAGCGTGGGGCGGATGAGGGAATGAAATCGGTTCGGTGATGGTAAGCAGCTGAACCTCAACCGGAAAACCCGCAAATGGGGCCCCAATGCAACCTTTTTCGGCGCAAATGTGGAGCATTGGCATCCTTCCCTTTTCGAGGGGTTCCTTGATGATGTACTTCCCGTACTTTTTCTTGGCCATTTTGATGTTGCCTCCTTATCTGTGTGTTCGCGAACAACCTAAATCCGGTAAAGGAGCAGTCGGGGCCCATCGGAAGGATGGCCGACAATCTTTAAAAGCAATATCCTATCGAACGATTCCCAACTGCCCGGCTCATATGTTGTATGCTATTTTGCCTGAAATGCCGGCGGCGATGCTATCACAGGTCAGGGCAAAAAACCCTGAAATTTGCCCGGATCAGCCGTGGGTGCCGGCCTCAACCCTGGGCTTGAGTGCTCTGCGAAAAGCTCAAGCAAGCTTGCACACTCCGAAAGGTTTGCCTATAAATATAAGGGAGCGTGTTCCATGTCGGACAAATCCATCGCTGAAAAGCTGTTAATAAAAGAAGGCTAGAAAGGAGCAGTGATGGCAATACGAATCGTCAGACTGGGCAGCCAGAGAGCGCAAGCGGAAGGACTACGCATCGGAACCGTCCGCCGCCCTCCACGCGGCGTGCCCAAGGCGGAATTCGCATCGCAGAACTGGTACGACGTCTGGTTCCCCAATCTGTCGCCCAGCGTCGAAACCATCAAACTCGGACAGGGAGCCCAAACACCTGCCGATTGGGCGAGGTTCGTCAAAAAATACCGCGCAGAGATGGCAACCCCAGAAAACAGCCGCACCCTCGATCTGCTCGCGGCGCTCTCCCACCAGACCAATTTCTCGGTCGGCTGCTACTGCGAAATCGAACCTCATTGCCATCGTTCCGTATTGCGAAAGCTGCTGGCCGAGAAAGGCGCCAGGCTGGAGCCGGAATGAACGGTCGCCTTAGTAAGAACCTGGTGTAGTGCGTCATTGATCCCTTGGCATTTGAATCGGAGTAATCCGTGGAATCCGTGGCGGCTTTTGCCTGACATATGTAGAGATCTGTTGGATGCATTGCACTCGTTAATGCCCCTCGTTGACACAAATGAAATGCGATTTTATGATTGTTGTAAGTATTTGAGTCAGAAGAGATGGGGTGCCACATGAAGGAACAAAAACAATCCCGGTCAAGATCGATCAAAAAGGTCTGCGAATATCCTTTGAATTCGGAGCCAAAAGACCTGCGAGTTTTGCTCAATGGGCCTGCGTATGTATGCAGAGCCTGCGACCGTTCCGCTTCAAACCCCGAGAGTCTTTGCCGGCCCGAGAAGCTTTACTCTACGTGGTAGGACAAGATCCCGGATTTTCAGGCCAATTTCGGGGCTATGCGTGAGTCTCCTCACCGGGCTTCGCTTCCGACCCGATGGGAACTTCCGGAATTGTTGTAATCAGCAGGAAGGCGACCAGCATGGTCACCGCCCCGATCAAAAATACGCTTCTAAGACCGCTCTCCAACGCGTTGCGCATGGCATCGACGGTTTGACGAAAGAGATTGTCGTTGCCGCTCCCCTTCTTTTTAAACAGGTCCTTCAATTCGGCCATCTTCGTTTCCGACAGAAGCGCGTTGGGATTCCTGGCAGACTCGAGGATGTCTTTATCTGCCGCCTGATCCAATGCCGCGGGAAGCCTCAGGCTTTTAGCGTAGGTGGCATTCATGGCTGAGCCGAGAATCGCGGGAGAAACGGCGACTCCCAGCAGCAGGCCAAAGAAGAAGGCCCCCATCGCCGCGCCCAGGAGCCTTTTAGGAATCGCGTTCTGTATGATGACCGTGTTCACGGTCGGAATGGTTCCCAGGCCCAGCCCGCCGATCGTCGCTGCCAGCACATAGAGGGCAATGGGTACTTCCGCGGTGAAAAACAGGTTCCCGAACATCTGGACGGTCAGGATGAGAAATCCAAAAACGTACAGCAGTTTATAGCGCTTCGTGCGGGCAATCACGAATCCCACGGGGATGCCCATGAATGCCATCAGCACGCTGAAAGGCGTGAAAATCATGCCGCTTCGCGCGGCGCTGACTCCTTTGATGCCCTGAAGGAACATCGGGAAGTACATCATCATCCCGATCTGTCCCAGGCAGGACAACAACGCCGCAGCCGCGATGGTGTTGAATGAGCGGTTGCGGAGAACCAGCGGATCGAGAATCGGCTCCTCAACATTGGATTCGGCGAGAAAGAACAGGATCCAGAAGACGAGGGAAGCTCCGAGCAGGCCGAGCACCGGTTTCGATATCCACGAGTACATATCTCCGGCAAGGGAAATGCCGATGATGGTTGTCGAGGAAGCCAGGATGGCCAGCACGCTTCCGCGAACGTCGATTTTGCGCGAGATGCCGGGAGCCACCACCGAGGGCACGCCCAGCGGCACCAGGACAACGCACAGGATGAGGAGTGGAACGAGCGACCAGAAAACCGAGGTCCATCCCATGGAGTCCGCGAACCACCCGCCCAGGGTAGGCCCGAATAAGGCGGCAATCCCCATAGGAATGTTCAGCAGGCCGATCCACTTGCTCCGCTCCACGGGCGGAAACAAATCTCCTATGACAGCCATGCCCAGCGGCATCGAGGCTCCGAGTCCCACGTTCGCGATCGAGAAGACGGCAATCAGGAATACGAAATCAGTGCAGAACACGCAAAGGAAAGTTCCCACGAGGGCGCAAATCACGGAGATCAGGAACATGATTCGCCGCCCATATATATCCGAAAGCTTGCCGAAGATCAGGGAGCTGAAGGCGCCGACCAGCGCGGGGATCGAGACGGACCACGCATACAGCGACATGCCGTTCAGGGTGGCCGCCATCTTCGGGCGCGCGATATTCAACGCCTGGATATAGTAGCTCATGGTTCCGCAGACCAGGAAAATGGCCGCCAGTCCTAGAAGCACCTTTTTTCTGTCATCTCCGGTCTGTGACAATTCCGTTTGCGGCATTCCATCTCCTCTCCGAATTGAACGGCCCCGATTCGCCCTGGCGTGCCACCGCACGCATCAGAATACGCGGCAGCGAGCTGCCGCCTTTAAAGTTTAGAGTTTCCAGTTCAGAGTTCCCAGTTTTTGAGCTGAATTTAACTGGAAACTGGGAACCGGGAACTCGGGAATGCGGCAGCGATTCTGTTCTCTAAAAATAGGCTTTTTGAGCATTCTCGTAGAACATCAGCGCTTTTTGTTCCTCCGTAAAAAGACCGCATCTTTCAAAGGCACTCACCATCTGCGCATACGTCCCGTAGCACAGCGTTCCCGGAACGTCGGACCCCCAGACAGGTTTGTCTGCGCCATACGTTGCGATGAATGCGTGCAGCAATTCTGTTGCCGAAGGGAATGGATACCCTTCCTGATCGAAAAGCGCGGGCATGGCCGAAATGTCGAACCAGACATTTTTGTGCTGCGCCAGTGCCGTCATTTCCTGCCAGCGCCGGTATTTTTCGGCATCGTCTCGCAGGCCCGGAAACGGAAAGCCCAGGTGGCAGATGACCCAGCGCAGGCCGGAGAACTTCTGAATCATGCGGTCCAGCCTCTCGACTTGATATCCCCGGCTTCCGATCGGGCCCGGGTCGATCGTCACGGTGATTTTCAATGACTCGGCTTTCGCCCAGATCTGCTCGAATAGCGGCGAGTCAAATTGAAGGTCCGGAAACATATTGGGGTGTGTATAGCCGAGGCCGGCGGACGTTTCGAATTTCATAACCGTTAATCCGTCGCCATACCAATCCTCGATGTCCTTCAGGCATCTCTCGTCCCAGGGCTCGATGATCATGGATCCCTTGAAACGGTCGGGATAGCCCCGGACCGCCTGGACGGTATCTGCATTGAGGCTGAAACAGGGCGACTGCAGGATGACGGCCTTCTCGATGCCCATGTTGTCCATCGATTTTATCAGGGTGTTCGCAGAAAATCTGCTTTCGGACAGGTAGTCCGGCATGAACTGGCAGACGCTGCCGTCCGCAAATCTTTTTATGCCGTGAGCTTCAACGGTCACATCGAAACGCCGGTCCGTCTTGCCTAAAAGGTGCGCCGGCACGATGTGGACATGTGCATCGATTTTCTGTCTCATCGTTAGTTCTTGCGGCAGCAAGCTGCCGCTTTGCAGAGTTCCCGGTTCCCAGTTCCCGGTTCCCAGTTAAATTCAGCTCAAAAACTGGGAACTTTGAACTGGAAACTCTAAACTTTAAAGGCGGCAGCATGCTGCCGCGCTCCGAAAGACAGCCTCTGGAGAGCCGTCCGTACGGGTGCGGCTGTCAGGCCGAAGGCCGACGCCTGCCGTACAGATGATCCCCGATGCGACGAACTCGCATCAGTTCGTCTTCCGTCATAGGACCTTGCTCGAGGATCCGCAGATTCTGTTTCATCTGGTCTTCTGTCCTGGCGCCGGTCATGCACACGTCGACGGCAGGATGCGAGAGGACAAACCGGTAGCATTCGGCGGCAGTGAGCGCATTTTCGCCCGGAGGCATCTTTTCAGGATTTAGCAATTTGCCCCAGGCTGTCGCCGTAAAATTAACGATTCCGGGCTTGCGCCCTTCCGGCAGGGACGGAAAGATTTCGATCTCCGCTCCGCGGTTTACGGCGTTGTAGCGCAGATGGTAGATGTCGAACACTTCGTCGCCGCGCAGCTTGGGAAACAAAAGCCGTTTGTGGCTCGAGATCCCGAGGAAACGCACGAGTCCCTTCTCTTTCAGCCTTACGGCGCCGTCGATGATGCGTTGCGACGGTCGTCGATTGAAATAGCCCAGGATCAGCGCATCCGCATAATCCAGTCCCGCGGCTTTCAGCCCTTTGGCAAGAAAATGCTCGGTCAGAAAGGATTGGTGGGCGTAGCTGAATATCGCAAGCACGAGGCGGTCCCTCTGTCCTTTGGCCCGGATGCTGCGAAGAGCGTCGCGCATGTGGGGCGAATACCCTTTGATGAAGGTACCCCACGTCATGTAATTGCAGCCGCGCTCAAATGCCTCCTCGATCGCTTTCGCCGGCGCCCAATAGCCGGACGCGACGCCAAGGCGGCCGACCTTGAGCCCGGTTTTCCCCAGGACGACTTTTTCGTCGAATGTCATACTGTGCCCTTGCGGCCCTATCGCTTGGACGAATCGTTTGCTGCCCGTGCTGCCAAAGCTCTCGTTCCGAGTTCAGGCAGGAACAAGACCGGCAGGATGATCAATACCATGCTTAAAGCAGCCAGGCCGAAAAGCATCTTCACGCTTGAGCCTGCCAAAGGCGTGATGACAAAGGTCGGCAAAACGACGGCACCAAGCACCTGGACGGTGGCGATGATGCCGCCGGCGCTGCCGGCATACACCGGGCCGATTTCAGGCAGCAGCATCGGCAGTGAAGAGATCAGCGGCTGGACAGAGTACTGGATGAACCCGGCCGCGATCAAAGCAACGGCAATGGAAGTTCCGATCGGCAATTGCCAGGACCAGAACGTGGCAGCTCCACCCAGCAGGCCGACGATCACCATGTACCGTCGCATGACCCCCATCCGGTTGCAGATCATGGGGCCCAGGAAACAGCCAAAGATGCCGCCGAAAGTGGGCAAAGAGCCATACCAATTTGCTTTCTTCTCGCCGATGCTCAACAAATCGCGCAAGACATTGGGGAGAAAACTGCTGAAGGTCATGATGGTGCCCATGATAAAAAACAGGCAGGCGCCGGCAAGCCAGACGCCGCGGCTCCGGGCAGCCTTTCCGACATACTGTAACGTGGGCAGAACCGGCAGGTCGGGCGATCCCTCGGGCTTATTCTTGGCAAAAATCAGCCATAGGATGAGGATGATCAGACAGAGGATGCCTGAAAAAATAAAGGCACTGGCGTCGGAGGGAAAGTATGCGGTCGTGGACGTTCCGACAAACATAGCAACAGCAGGGCTGATCATGCAGACGCCCATGATTGTGCCCATTTGTTCCGGAGGGAACCATGCGCCGAACAGCTTGGCGAGGTTGCCAATCAGCAGACCCGAAGCCAGACCGGCCAGGATCGCCATGATCAGGAATGGCCAGAATGACGTGGCGGCGTATCGGAAGGTGCAGCCGATGACAGAAAGCAGAAGACCGACAGCAACGACTTTTTTAACCCCGAAACGGTCCGCGAATGCGCCTCCGAGAATGCAGAGGAAGAGGGAGCCCGTCATGGGACCGCTCATCAACGCAGCGAACTGCGATGACGAAAGGTGAAGATCGGGAATAAGCTTATAAGCCAAGGCAGGAAGCTGGAACTGCGCATAGCTGCCGATGAACGCACCCAACATGGAAATAGCAAGTATAACCCACCGGTACGGTGCCAGATCTGACTTGTTCACGTCGCTCATAGGTTTTGGCTTCCTCCTTAATGCAAATAACAGCAACACGGATTTGGACTGGGATAAGTCACCGACAGCATAGCGGAATGCCTCAATTTTATATATCTAAATCCGGAGACCTTCCACCCAAAGGCTTCAAAGATAAAAATAGCCACGGATTACACCGATTACACGGATTACGGCATGGGCGGCGACGCTTCGCGCCGTACAGATCATCGATCGTGGCCGGAGGCCCGCCCATGCAACCATCATTTTGAATTAGTGTAATCGGTGTAATCCGTGGCTCGCTTTTTTCCTTTAGGCTAACCAAATGGCAACGGATCAATGACGCACTCCGAAGGCGCGCTCCGTATACATTGCTTGTTCAACCATGCTGCGCTGTCTCATTCTGTGCTATTTTTATCGGGACTCGTTGGCAAAGGTACATATGACAATTGATTTTGATCGCATGAACGACCGGCGCAATTCCGACAGTCTGAAGTGGTCCGATCCCCTTGGAAAGAATGCAATCCCGATGTGGGTGGCAGACATGGATTTCGCCGCCCCGGAGTGCGTGACTCGAGCGCTGCGGGAACGCATCGATCAGGGCGTTTTCGGATATGCCGTCGCGACCAAAGCCGTGCAGCAGGCGGTGATGGATTGGACCGAGAGTCATTACAATTGGCGAATCGATCCGGAATGGATTGTATGGCTGCCGGGCCTTGTGCCGGGCCTCCACCTTGCCTGCCGCGCACTGCTAAAGCCTGAGGAAGAAGTCCTCACGCCTGTGCCGGTCTATCCGCCGTTCCTGACGGCGCCGCGCGTGGAAGGCCGCTCGTTGCGGACCGTTTCCCTGAAGCAGGACAACGGCCGCTGGGTCCTGGATATGGACGAATTGAGCAAGGCGATCCATCCGCGAACGAAACTGCTCCTGTTCTGCAACCCGCATAATCCCGTCGGAAAGGTTTTTAGGCGCGAAGAACTGACGGCCATCGCCGAAGTATGCGAGCGTCACGACCTCCTGATCTGCTCCGACGAGATCCACTGCGATCTGATTCTGGACCCGTACCGGCACGTTCCCCTGGCATCGTTGAGCAAGGAAATTGCAAATCGGACGGTGACGCTCATGTCCCCATCCAAAACTTTCAATCTGTCCGGAATCAGTTGCGGCTTTGCAGTGATATCAAATCCCGAACTGCGCGAGCGTTTTCGATCGGCAACCGGGGACCTGGTGCCGCATCCAAACGTATTCGGATACGTCGCGTGTCAGGCGGCATATGGAGGCGGGGAATCCTGGCGACTGGAATTGCTCGATTACCTCCGGGGGAATCGCGATCTGCTGGAATCCTGCATTGCCGAGCGCTTGCCTCAGCTTAAAATGTCTCATGTCGAAGCGACCTACCTGGCGTGGATCGATACCCGCACTCTTGGCGAGAAAATTGGGGCAAGTTTTTTTGAAGAAGCGGGTGTTCGCCTGTCCGGCGGCATTCCGTTTCAGGGCCCCGGTTTCGTGCGCCTGAACTTCGCCTGTCCCAGGCAAACCCTTCGGGACGCCCTCGAAAAGATTTCCTCCGCCATCCGTCGAATTGTCTGACGCCGCCAAGCCCAATATATCCGGAGTCCTGAAAGGACGGCATAGTGAAGCCCTGGGTATGGAGAGTGCAAACATGGAGAGCTCTGAAGGAGCAACACAGAAACCCTGCGTCGGCCATGCAGGCCTCGCATGGATCGCAATGCTAACCCAGGGTTTCGGCCGCTTCGCGTCCTCCACCCTGGGCTTCACTCTGTCGCGCCTTCGGCGCTGGCGGATCTATTTCTTCTGCCAGCGGTCCTGCTTTTCGATGACGGAATTCGGGCCGTTGCCGTCCAGCCAATCCCGGGCCGCCTGGTCCCCCTTCAGGTAGGCATCCCAAAAAGCCGTGCTCAAGGCTAGAATTGCCCTGTGGTGATTGGGATTGCGCGGAATCTTATCGCCGGGCAGCGCGCGGTCCGTAAATGCGGAATGCTCGGCGTTATAAAGAACCAGTTCGTATTTGCCGCCCGGCGGCAATGCCGGGAATACGGCCATGCGCGACTCCAGCGTCGCGTCGCCGATGACCGCCACATCTTGGGTGCCCGTCATCAGCATCCATGGGATCTTCACTTTGCCGAACGCCTGTTTCGGATCGCCCGCGCGAGGGCTGCTCGGGCTGAAAGCGATGGCGGCTTTAATCCGCGCGTCCGTGAAAGTGATCATTCCGGCGACAGCCGTTTGCCCGCTGACTGCCTGGGTGGTTACGGCGCCAAATGAATGCCCCGACATTCCCACGCGCTTTAAATCCATTCTTCCTGCCAGAACGTGCCCGTCCGTTTTGTTCCAGAGTTCAAGCTGATCCAGGACGGCGGGGACGTCCTTCACGCGCAACATGAAATTTTCGAGACTGGCGGCGCGCCGCATGGCCTCCATTCTCTGGCCCGCCGGTTTATCCTGCCAAACGCCTGTATCGCTTCCCGGATGCTGGATAAAGACCGAGAGGTATCCGCGGCCCGCCCAATGAAATCCCATAAAGGCATTCCCCTCGCGGGAGCCTCCCAGTCCGTGGCTGAAAATCAGCACGGGCGCAGCAGTTTTTTCCGGCGGCAGGTACACGCGAATCGGGATGTCCCGCTTTCGCGCCGCATCGTGGACCGTCAGGTCAACCGTTAGCACCGATACGTTATTTGATATCGCCAGCGGATCGTACGTCGGCGCTGCAGCCATGACCGGCGAACACAAGAACAGCAAAGCCGGCAATTGCAGGCCCCATACGCATCGTCTGTTGTCTCGCGTCATAGTTTTAATCCTTTGTGTCCCAGATGAATAATGCCGTTACGACGGCGACTGCGGTGACTGCCCAAGCCGCAAAGTTGAACATCGCGGCAAAGCCGAACCGATCGATCAGTCCGCCCATGACCGGCGCGAAAATGGCGCCCGTATACTGCATGGTCGAATAATAAATTCCGTAAATTGTCGAACGGTTCCGGGCGGGCGACTGGCTCATAATGAATACTTCAGTCACAGGAAAGCGCACGGCCTGGATGATGCCTATGATCCACAATACAACCCATAGTCCCCAACCGAGAGAAACTTCCTTGAGGGCGAAAATTGCGAGGCCGCTCATAATGCCGGTGGCGATGACGACTTTGGTTGCCCCGATACGGTCCGAGATCCAGCCGCCGATCGGGCCGGCCCACAGGCCTGAAGAGTAGATGATGGACAGGGACATGGCGGACACTTTATTGGAAGCCCCCAGCACTTCCTTTATATATACCGGCAAAAAGGAATTGACGGTGGCTCCCGCGCCCCCTCCGATGACCATCATCGTTAAAAAGGCCATCAGCCGGCGCTTATATCCCGGCTGCGGTGGATGTTCCTCCATCTGACGGCGTTTCATTGCCTCGATGTGAGCTTTCCCATAGCGCTTGTTCAAGTAAAGAAAGAAGCAAAATCCCAGGATGATGGTAGGGATTGCCAGCGTGATGAAACTGCCCCGCCATCCCCAGGCTGCGGCGATGCTGCCGGCGATCAGAGGCGAGAGGAAGAAGCTCGAGTTCCCGCCGATGAGATGCAGCCCGAGGGCGCGCCCGCGCTGATTGGCCGGAACGGAAACCGAGATGAGCGGCGTGGAAGCTGGATGATAGCCGCCGGCCATGAGTCCCATGAAAACGAGGAACAGGAGAAGCGTGGTGTAGGAATTGGATAACCCGACCAGGGCGCCGCCGATACCGACGCCAAGCACGCCAATGGTGATGAGCCACGTGGGTCCGATGCGGTCCGCCAGCCAGCCGGCAGGCAGTTGCGACGCCGCGCTGGATATCGAGAATGCCGCAGTGATGCCTCCGAGCCGGGCTTTGCTCAATCCGAACTCGTCCTGAATGAAAGGTTGCATGGATTGCGGCAGGGCGGTCAGCAGATGATGCGTCGCGTGCGCCAGGATGAAAAACGGCAGAGACGACAGGAAGAAGGATCGCGGCTTGTCTGAACTCATCAGGAACATCTCCCAAAACCGTACCTGATTATACTGTCCCCATTTTTACCATTTTCGGGGGTGGTGTCGGTATCGGAATCGCGATCAGCTCTTAAAAGCGTACCTGGTTATACTGTCCCCATTCATTCATTTACTGGATACCGGAGCCCGGATTCGAGCGAAATGTAAATGGGGACAGTATAACCAGGTACGGGTACCTAGATTGTTCCGAGGGCATTGAGAACTTTGTCGGGAGTAATCGGAAAATCGAGGATCCATTTTCCTGTGGCGTTATAGATGGCGGAAGAAGTGATGGCGGCCATGCCGGCGCCGATGTTTTCACCGATTCCGAACGCTCCGTAGGTGCCGTATCCTGTGTGGCTTTCGTTGAGATGGCATTGGACCACCGGATAATCGTTCATCGTCCCGAAGTGGTAATTGATGTGATCGAAGTTGAGACCGACCCCGGTTCTTGGGCAATAGACTTTTTCTTCTGAGGCACTTTTCCCCATACCCATAATGGCGCCGCCGTACTGTTGCGCTTCGGCGCCCTGCCGGTTAAAGATATGACCGACGTCATTGACGCAGACGACATTGGTTACCTGGACCAGACCCGTTTCGACATCCACTTCTGCTTCGATGAAGTGCGCCTGCCGTCCCATGACATACGTCCGCTGATTCATCATCGACATGCTGTTCTGCATCATGCTGATGGGGGTGTTGACCTCGGGATGCACGATGATTGGATTTGAACCCATGAACCCGCCGGCAACCTGGCTGACCGGCCTTTTCTTGTCCGGATTGGCTTTTTCGAAAACCATGCTGTCCTGGATATCGAAGTCTTCGGGTTTTTTCTTCGCAGCGGAATTGGACGCGGGGGACGCACCAAACATGAATCCGGGCATCGGCGTTGCGGCGCGTTCGAGAATCTGGCGCTTCATTTCGCGCGCGGCATACACGAGCTGGAGTGTGGCGTTCACGGTTCCGCTCGAGCCGGCCGGTTGCGCGAGGCTGTAAGCGCTGTTATCCGATCGGCGCTCCTGCAGCAGAACATCGTCGTACTTCATGCCGAGTTCGGCGGCGACGCAATGTCGGTAGGCCGATTCGGTGTCGATTCCCATATCGCACCGCGTCCCGATGATGGTGACCTTTCCGTCCTGGAGCATGAGGCACGCGTACGAACTGGAGACAAACGACATCGCTCCGGCGCCCCAGTGCCATTCGTTGACGGACATGAAGCCCAGGCCGTGCATTCTCCCGTTGGGCAGTTTCCCGGCGCCCGGCGCATGCCATTTCCTATTCCAGTCGATGGCCTGTTTGCCGGTCTCGATGACTTCCTTCAGGCTGTGCCGCTGCGGGAAGCCGTTTTCCTTCTGGTATTGCGTGACCCAGTCCCAGTCGTGGCCCTGGCAGCCGTCGTTCTTCAGCGCGACTTCGGTCGGGTCAAGGCCGAATTCGGCGGCGACGAGGTCGAACATCACATTGTGCGGGACGCAGGATGCCGCGCCGTGCCGGAAACAGGCCTGGAGGCCTTTGTTCGTGAAAGGCCACGTCTGCGTGCCTCGGATGTTGGGGATTTTTGTGCATTCGTATGTTTTATCGACGGCGGGATTCCTCGCCCCGAACATGTGCCAGTGATAGGCGGTGATGGTCCCGTCCTTTTTGGCGCCCACTTTGCATTTGTATTTTCCGGCCTCATCGCCGCCGCAGTAGAAGCTGCTTTCGTCGTAAAGCAGCTTCACCGGCTTGTGGACGGCTCTTTTGGCGAGAATGGCGGCGAGGCGCACGAACGACGTGGAGTAGGCTAGCCAGGCCAAGCCGCCAAACCAGGAGCCCTGGTAGGGAAATGTCACCGTCATCTTGGACCAATGAGCGAATGGCGGCGGCATCTGCGTTGCGCCGTTGAACGGGAGCATGGGCATCATCATGCCGGGGGAACTGAGATCGTTTTGGGGATTGGGCTGGTGATGAATCCAGAGGTCGAGGAAATCTCCCCGCCACTGCGCTACGCATGCCATCGCTTCGACCCCGGCCGGCGAATTCATGCCGCGGGTGATCGTGTATTCGATGAGCTTATCCGCTTCCTCGAATCCCTTTTCGATATTTCCTATCTCCCGTTCTTCCGTCGTGATGACGTTGGGATTCGATTCCTTTTTCGCCCCGAAGTTCATGAAGTTCATGCGCCGCACTTCGGTCATGATTTTGGGAGCGTCGGGTTTGGCTGCGTCTTCCATATCCAGGATGAACGGGCGTTCTTCCCACTGGATGTCGATGAGGCGGAGGGCGCGGTCGCATATTTCCTCGCTGTCGGCGACCACGACGACGCCCATCGGGTGCTGGTAGAAATCGCTTGTGCCGGGAAGAGTAGGAATGCTGTAAAAGGCGGACGTGTCCGCGCCGGCCTGTGTATCTTTGGCTATGTCGGGATCCTCGAATTTGAGGATGTCCCGCACGCCCACGAGCGCTGCGGCGCCGCTCGTGTCCATGGCCGTGATTTTGGCGTGCGCGAAAGGCGAAAGGAGGATTTTTGCGTACAGCATTCCGGGGAGATAGATATCGCGCGTGTATGCGGCCTGTCCGGACACTCTTTCCTGCGCGTCCTGCCGGCTCATCGTGCTTTTAATGCGTTCGCTGGACTCCGGTACCTTCCAGGTCCACGGTTGTTCGGCCATAGTTCACCCCTCGATGGTGTGTCAGCGCGATTTTGTGCCCGATTGCCTATTACGATTCAGCCCAGGCAAAGGCTACACGTGCTCCGGAAATTTTTCCCGGGAGCGCCAGCGTCTCGCTGGCTGGTTAGCAAGCAAGTTCCGTTCAAAATATGCAATTTATCTAAAATCCTGCCTCTCCGATCAGTTTGCCGCCGAGACGGCGGCACTCCCGGGAAAAATGTGGCATTAGCCGTCTCGGCGGCAGACGGGATATTCACGCTCCCGGGAGAGTGTAGTTTTGCTCTTGAAATAAGACCGCGAAGACCGCAAAATGATGGGCCTGTTGTATCGATCTGCTTGAACCAAGTGGCGACGTAGCTCAGTCGGTTAGAGCGTGGGATTCATAACCCCAAGGTCGGTGGTTCGATTCCACCCGTCGCTACCAAAGCTCACCCAAGAAAAATCCCGCAAACAGATGAAAGTGAGTAACTTGGAAGCACTTGGGATTATGTGTTTCATTTTTCAATTTATTGAATTCTTGTTCGCGGTGCCAAATCGCGAACAAATCGCGAACCGCTTCCGAAAATTGCTCTCTCCAAAACATCGGCAGCTTCGCGCTCCATTGTTTCGGACACATGCGTGTAAATATCAGCCGTAGTGCTCACGTTGGAGTGCCCAAGGAATTTCTGCGTAAGCTTCAGGTTCCCTGTCTCGGCATTGATCAGGCTCGCCGCCGAGTGCCTGAATGCATGAAATCCCGACGCGCCTTTCGGCCGCGGAATGTTCAGGCGGTCTAGCACGGGATACAGAACATCCTTCCGGAGCACATCCGGATTCAATGATGTTCCGTCCTGCTTGCAGAAAACGAAATTCTCTGGACCAGTGAAAAGCGAGTTCTCCCGATGCAACACAAGCGCCGAGGTGAGAACCTCGCCAAGCGGGATGGTCCGCATACTCGAATCCGTTTTTGGAGCGACTAACTGCTTCTTCCAGAGACTATGCGCTACGTGGAGCGTTTTTGAATTCAGATCCACATATTTCCACTGTAAAGCAATCAACTCTCCCAGTCGCAGCCCAGTCAGCGCCACACAGATAAACAAACACTGATACTCGGCTGAAACCGCCTCAAGTATTTTTCGAACCTGCTCCGACGTCCATGCAGGCTTTTCCGTCTTGCGGCAAACGGGTTTGTGCCGTTTGCGAATAGGAGAGCGGCTGACCAGATCATTGTCCACGGCGAGATTAAAGATCCCATTCAACTGAACGATGATATTTCGCATCGTCCTAGGGGAAAAGCCCGCCTTGTTTTTGACCTGAAGCAACTCCTCGACGTTAATAGGGGCGATCTCCGGCAGGATCATGTCACCCAAAAACGGCAGGATGTGATTATCAAGGACCGATTGATAGCCACGCAGAGTGGACGGCTTTGTCTGTTTCCTGTCCAAATGGGGCTTCCAGTAATTGTCCACGAATGACCTCAGTGTTAAATCAACGGCTTCCAGGTTCATGCTAGCGACCTGCTGCAGCCGTTCATTAAGAACGGCTTTTGCCGCTTTTTTCCCTGCGAGGCCGTATAGCGTTTCCTGCTTATGTCTGAACTTCCCTCCCGCTGCCGGAACACGGTATCGGATTTTGAATGCCGTTCCGTGCCGAGTCGGAATGGGATCTGATACATAACCATCCTGAAGCAACTGACGAGTCATCATCTTTTTTTCTCCCGATGATTGGCCCGTCCTTCTCTCTCGCCTCGATTAGTATCGTTGGGTGAAGGATTAGTCAACCTCTTTGTTCGCATTTTGTGCACGGCCATCTTTAAAGGAATTAGATTCAAGGCCTCGAAGCCGATTGTTTGACAACTGATCCAGCGACCTGCTGACCTGATCCAAGTGTTGGAGAACCCGAGGTAGATAAAAGCGCAAGTATTTTCCTAATCGGTAGACTCCTAGCTCGTCGGCATGGGCATAGACCCAGCTTCTTTTTACCTTTAGCGTGGCTGCGATTTCTCCGACCGTCATAAAATCCATGGACATTTCTCCTTTAAGCGAAGCGACCTTAAACCACGTTGTGTGTTGGGCCCGTTCCATCGCAATATCCAAAGCCGGTAAAATCCACATTGCGCAGCGCAAATCAAAACTGTTTTCGCCTTCTCTTTTGAAAAAACGCCACCCCCCTATTCCGGTATCAAACAGGTGCCGTTCGTTGATCCTGGGAAAAACTCTCTGTCCCAGATGCGGTTTTTGGCTGTTTTAATTGATATCGGCGAGCGGCTGCTACCAGGTCCCTTTTATGCTGGCGTTGAATATCCGATAATTGAATGTTCGGATTTTTGCCCAGACGATAGTGGAGGAATGGACATGTCCTACTCGGGCATACCTTGACCAATTTCCAACTCCCACCCATGCAATACAGGCAAAATCTTCGAATTAACTTAACGGAAGGCCTCCCTTCGCCCATTCGATATGGAAAGAGAAGGCATGGACTATCGACCAATTCATCACCCTGGCAATCTCTGACGGCAGGAGCGCTACCAACGCAATCGATACAATGCTTGTGGATCGCCCGTCTTGGTGTCTGCCGTTTTCTTCGTGATTCTGTGGCTTTGTCGCTCAATTTATCTTCTCCAGCTTTGGGCCCACCGATATTGGATCGCCGATCCGGTCATTTTTTCGAGGCATAGGACCGCCTTCAAACAAGAGTACTGCTGATGAGTAGATCTAATTCGGCGACGAACAGGGGAAACCGGAAACATTCATGCCCCTCCTTTTTCATCCCCTGCTACGTTAATGTTTCAGAGATGTTCCAGATCGCGGGTGGCCTGTTTCATTTTTTTTGAACCAACCCGCAGTTCATTCTTGCAGGCGATATGAATTGTTTTCGAAGGAACTCTGAAATAGGAAGATTTTGCTTCCACGGAAGGATAATCAAAAAACGTCACTGGCCGCGTAAATTCAAACGATCCTATACAAGATTTTTAATACGCGTCGAAAAAGGGTTGTGATCAAACTTGGTTTTCTTGGCGCGCTGCGCTCGTATGGCCGAGCCCGGATCATAGGAGTGGATCGGAGCTGGCTCAATCACTGCTTTGGCAGAGTCGCTGTCCGATTGCCTGGTCTCAGCGTTGTCTTTTTTCTTTAGCCTCGCAATGCGGTTTCGGAGGGTTGAATAGTTGATCTCCACTCCATCCTTTTTAAGCGCACCCAATATTTCAGCAATAGTATGTCCTGCACTTAGGGCCTGTCTTATTTCAGGCCATAGCACTCGAATCAGACCGGCCTTGGTTTTTGGTCTTTCGGCCGCGAGTTGCCGGAGGTGTTTGAAATCGTCCTCATTCATTGCGTTTGCCTCAAAATGCCCAACAATGCGCATAGGTGCTGCTGTTTTGCTGCACTTGTGGCGCTGATTACGATAAAAGATTCAATTCTGTTCCAGAATTGCGCTTCTGTGTTGTCAAAGTGCTGTGCCTTTGCCCACTTTTATGCACTTTTGCTCAGGAAACGCCACAAATGCTTATTTTATTTGGCTGCTGTTTGGATGATCTGTATCGTGCTGGACTAGGACATACCATGTCCTTGTTCATGGATTTTGTTTTCTATGCTCAGATTCTTCAATCAGCGCAATAAATAGTTCACCCGAAGAAATGAATTCCACGTGTACCGGTAGTGGAACATAAAGGAGTGGCGGCTCGACGACTGGGATTTTACAAACAAATGTACTATTCAGAAGATTTATCGTGGCCGACAAATATCCGAATATGTCCGCCAGTTGGCCGACAAGGCTTTTGGTTGCTTTGCATTAATCAGGGGGAAAATATGCCGCGTTTCTCAATCCGTACCACTGGTGATCTAACCAAAAAGATTGAACATGCCGCCTCGGAGCGAGGCTTTGACAGCGCAAGCGCATTTATTCGCCAGGCCGTTTCCAATGAACTCCAGTCCGGTGATTCTGCTATCCGTGAAACTGAGGATCGCATTGTCACAACTCTTGATCGTCTTGCGAAGGAAATCCGCAGAGTGGAGACTGCCCAGCAGGCAGGCTATGCTCTCCTTGACAGTTTTGTCCGCCTGTTTCTGATGTGCGTTCCTGAGCCTTCCGGGGATTCGCTTGATCAAGTTAAAGCACGTGCGGCCGCACGTTACTCCAACTTTCTCCGGAATGTCGCCCATAATATGACTGGGAATTCCCAGGCAGCCCTGGATCGACTGTTGGACGAAAATTGAATGTAAGTCACATTTCCGTATACACGCGACTTCGGGATAGCATCGGTTGACAGGTTTGTGGCGCCATGGTGCGGCTCAGGCTTTCATCGATGTGGATCGTGGTCAGTTGCGCTTATTTCGTAGGCACCCGTTGCTTCAGTTCTTCAAAGAGAGTGTTTTCCAATGCGCATACAAAATGACCAGTTGGTATGTATCTGGCAGTGTCGCCTGGAAATAATTTCTTGCGCTCACCTGATTGTAGCGACTGTATGATGTTTTTGTATGGGGGGCCACTGCCGAAGGTGAAAAGCAAGGACTTTCCATCCGGCAGGAGTTGCGGATTGTAACACGCTGCTTCCTTAACAATCAGTTCGGAATTTCCACCATTTGCAGATAGTGCTTTGGTTGTAAAATGATTCAGAGAGAAACAGAACTCACTCGATTTGTCTTAAGCTAAGGCGTGAACCGATGCGGCGGCTGGCTTGTTCGGCGCATGAGCGGGGCAGCGACTTTGCGATTGTTGTAGGGGGTCTTTATGTTGCGAATCGATAGTTTCATCCATAGATCCTCGCTATCCGAGGTGATCTCCCGTTGGATGGTCGGCAAGCCTGCGCCCGGCGACGTGATGCGGCTGAAGACCATTGTCAATTTTAACTCGTATATCGCCAGGCTCTGGATCGATTGGTTTGCCCGTGACCTGCTTGAGGCATTTCATGGGGTTTCGCCCATCCACTACCCCATAAGCACCAAGGGGCAGCTCAAGGATTTCGCCATAGCACACCCGCGCTATACGACGGCGCGCATTGAGGCGATGCGGCTCCAGTACGGCCGCTTCCCAGAGGATTTCTATCGAGACACGCCGATAGACGGCGTGATCTATGCGGCCCAATTCGGGGACAGGCAGGAGTTTGTCGGCTCCTCGCGCATAAAGCGATATCGGCGGATAGCCGAGAAGGGGTCGCGCAGGATCATCGACTTCATGCTGGGACGCATCCGTGCCAACGCTGACCTTCTTGCCGAAGAGCGAGCTCGAAATCTCGGCATAGCCAAGGATCAACTGATTACGCCGCCCGAGACGATGGTCGAGGAGTTTAACCATGCGGAGAGGCGCATTCTCAAAAGCATCAAGAACGGAATGACGCAGTCGGATCCGCTCGAACTCGAGATCCCGGATGTGGCAGGTATCAAAATTATCGTCGAGCCCAAGGAGTACATCCGCTTCCGCGAAATCCTCGCTCGAATTCCAAGTCTCGGGATCGCTGAAGAGGAACGCCACACCGGCAAATACGATGCCATCAATCTAAGGCTGACCTACGGTTTGCCCAAGGAGCGGTTGCTCGCCGAGCCGCTGAACGAGGCGTACTTGCGCGTGCTGACATACCGTGGCTTCCACGATTCAGAAGTGGGCCGCCAATACCGGGAGTTTATCGAGAGCGGCGAAGATGAGGTGGGCTTCGAAATGATTGTCGCGAGCTTCGAGGAGTTCCTCGAATCCGAAATTGGGCATAGCATGCATGAAGAACGGATCCAGGAGCAAAGAGCCCACCACGAGTATAATGGCCACCTCGCGACCAACATTCGATTCCTGATGGATTTTATGCTGTCCTTATGCAGCTCCCCGTGGTGTACCGACCTGGAGGATGTTCCCATCAAACTGTGGATCAAATATATGCCTGACACTTTAGAACGAGTCGTACGCAAACTGTACGTCCCCGAGAAATACTTCTTGGACACCGTGGACACGGTTTCCTCGGCGCCGGCCGATTAAATATACTTGACGCAGCATCTTCCGAGCGTGCCGTTCCAAAACCTGTTAGGCTTGGCTGACTGGACCCAGACAGAAATAGTTGGCCCATCTGATCATCAGCCGGTTGAGCCTTCCCACCACGCATTCTTGATCCAGCAGTGCTTTATTCCTCCCGATCTCGCTGCTGACTGCCTCACAGATGCGAATCACCCGCTTCTTTGACGGTACGGTGCCCAGATAGGCTCGCCCCGTCCGCGACGAGTAGCTGCGTCCAAACGTGTATCCCAGAAAATCGAGTTTCTCTTGTGGCAGTTTGCAGGCCCGCGTC
>DATJPG010000029.1:0-7942 GCA_035506515.1 Acidobacteriota bacterium | reverse complement strand
GGTCCGGACGCACTTGCCGGCAAGTTCTGTACGAATTCCGTCCTCTTTTTGTCGAAGGCGTTTTTGAAGGCGCTTTCAGCAAGACATCGAGGCTTGGATTGGACACCAATCAAGCTCACATATAATGGGTGTCCACGCACGCACACACGCATACATACACGCATAATAATGGGTGTCCACACAATTCCACGCATCCCAAACAATGGGTGTCCACTTTTCCACTTCCACTTTTCCACTTTTGTCTGCGCGTTCATCAGGAATTATTGGAAGCTGCAAACGTCGATTCCAAAAGCGAAATACAGCCTATTCAATCTACCGCCACCTGTCTTTGATGGTTGGTTCACGCTTGCGAATCTTCTGGACTGCTTTGTTCCGGCAACCCCCGACTGAGGGCTTGTCGGACGACGTCCCGAAAAAATTGGATCTCACCATGCCTGAATTCACCAAGAATGACATAGCCGGCCAGAACCAGGATGACAGCTATCACTATTTCAGCAACGGTTGCGGCGCCATGCACCGGCCAAAAGTGGACCGCTGGATACACGATTCCCGAAAGCAGGAGAGCGCGAAGGAAAGTGGCAACAGGCAAATCGACCTTGAAAAACTTCTTCACCGTAACTGCGCCGGCCAACGCTCCCAGACTCGTTACCGCTGCCGTCACTGCAGCAGCTCCGACGGCACCGAACCTCGGAATCGCAAAAAGATGACCTGCGATTGCAATGGGAAGGAGTGGTGCCGCGAGCCATAGAGTCCAGGAGGGCTTCCCGCATGAAATCAGAATTGCGTTGATTAAGTTTGCAAGCAACAGCGAAAGACCGGCGAAGATTAGGATTGCTATCAGTGGGCCCGCACCGGCGAATTGACGACCGAATAGCAGAACGGCTATTTCATTAGAAGCAGCGGAGGCAATGGCTGCCAATGGAAACATGGCTATTACCGTACGCATTGCATTGCGGATCAGGACCCTGGCTGCAGGCAGGTTTCCTTCCCGCAAGACTCGATTTACCGTGGACAACAAAAGAGGAGAAAGCGAGATGGCAATGGTGCCCGGCATAATAAAGGATACATTCTGGGCGGCTCCATAGAAGCCCGCCTGAGCAGCAGAGGCACCCATCATTTTAAGCAAAAACAGGCCCAGTCCCAGGGAGCGCAGGATTATCGTCGCCAGAAAGATAGGGACGGCATAATCCAGCAGAGCAAGGGGAGCGATCGTTCGTTTTGGCCATGATGGGCGAATGAAATATCGGGCGATTGCCAGCTCTATAAGCGAAGCGCCAATATTTCCAAGAATTGCACCGGTAAGCGAGAAGCCCATTCCCACCAGCAACAGGATGAGCACCAGACGGGCAATCCACCGGCCGGCGCTTATGATCGCCCGCTCTGTGTATTTTCCCCTGCCTATGATGAGACTGATGTGGCAGTTGGACGGTGCAAAAAAAAGAAGGTCCAGGGAAAAGAGCGCAATGTATGCCGCCAAACGCGGCTCGCCCAGCAGCAAAGCACACGGCTTTGCCAGGATCCAAAACAGTGCCATTGCACACAGCCCGACATAACAGTGCAGTCTTAAAACCGTTGCTCCTATAGGACGCCAGTCTTCGGCATCGCCCACGAGCTTGACCGTTGCCCGGGCAAAGAAAGAACTGATCGCCAGTTCAATCCAGGAGATCAGAGTCGCGGCAAGCGTGAGATAACCGTAATACTCCGCGCCCAGATTTCGGGTCAGATATGCCGCCGTGATGATTCCCGTCAGAGGGAACAGCGCATCTGCCATAAAGACAAGGGCTGTTCCGTGCACCAGGTGATGTCCCGGCGACATGGATGGCAACTGCCTTTGACTTCCTTGATCCTCCAAATTCGACTCCTGCTCGCGTATCCGGATGGTTGCCACGCATTATTCATGAAGCATTTGCTGCGGCGACCCCGGCTTCGCGCCCTGCAGCCATGCCTGTCGGCACCGGCTCGCTACAAACCCTCATGAATAATTGGGTTAAGGGATTTGCTCCGACTACAAAGCCCAAACACCTCGTCGAGCCTTTCCCCGCGCCGGAGAAAGCGTGAGTTGACGCCTTCTCCCATCGGGGATAATGATAGATGTGTCAACAGCGTTGATTGGCCGCAGAATACCATGGCATACTGGCCTTCCTTGATCAGCAGGTAGCTAAATCTAAGCCGACGGCAGTGGGCCGGATTTGCCTTGTATGGGAAATTACTACTGCGCCCTTACGCTGCTGCTGAACACTGCTATTTCATTATCAGGGCATTGCATAAGATGTTGGCAATGACAGCCCTGGAATGTTTATTCTAATGCGAGGGATGCTGGAATACATCATTTGTTTGAATATCGGATTCCGAATCTCCCGGCGCGAAGATTGCAAACTTGCCATGCATACTTCGGCAAATAGGCTTGCCCCTATACGATGAGATTGTTGCGGTGAAGGGCTCGATTCACTCGCACAATGATCGACAGGAACCGGATCGAAAAATTCGCCGGTTTCGGGAATAATTCTGATGAGCTTTTCCGGCCAGGACGTGGATCGCAGGCAACCGGTCGTCATTATTGGCGCCGGTCCGGCAGGACTTACCGCCGCATGGGAGCTGCAAAACGCCCATGTGCCGTGCATCGTTCTGGAACAGGACGCGATGGTCGGAGGAATTGCCAGAACGGTCTGCTACCAAGGGTATCGGTTCGATATCGGAGGCCACCGCTTTTTCACGAAAGTCGCCGCTGTGAACCAGATGTGGCGCGACATCCTCGGCGGCGATCTGCTGGAACGATCGCGATTGTCCAGGATCTACTTTGACGGAAAGTACTTTGACTATCCCCTCAATATCCGGAACGTTGTTCTCGGCCTTGGTCTCATGCGTTCCGCACTGGCTTTCCTGAGTTATGTGAAAGCCAATCTCAACCCGAGGCGTCCGGAAGTCAGCCTCGAGGATTGGATCGTCAACCGCTTTGGCAGGGTCCTGTATGAGATTTTTTTCAAGACCTATACCGAAAAAGTGTGGGGAATACCCTGCGCTGAAATCGGGTCCGATTGGGCGGAACAGAGAATCCGCGGCCTTTCATTTTATCGCGCCGTCATGGCCGCGCTTTGGGGAGATCGTTCCAAAAAGATCAAAACACTGACCAAGGTCTTCTACTACCCGAGGCTCGGTCCGGGACAGATCTGGGAAGAGGTGCAGACGCGTTTAAACGCAGCCGGCAACAGGGTTGAAACGGAAGCGGAAGTGGTCTCCATCGAGCATGACGGGAAGCGCGTCACTGAAATTGCGGCCAAAAAGGGTGAATCATTGCTGCGTTTTCCGGCGTCAGAAATAATTTCCAGCATGCCTCTTCGGGAGCTGGTCGAGAGATTGAACCCCTCGGCGCCTGCGGATGTGCTGGAAGCCGCGCGTTCTCTACGCTACCGGGACTTCTTGACTGTGGCGCTCATAATCAACAAACCGAATTTATTCGCAGACAACTGGATCTATATCCATGATCCGAACGTGAAAGTCGGAAGGATTCAAAACTTTGGCAACTGGTCGCCCGACATGGTTCCCGAACCGGGACACAGCTGCCTCGGTCTCGAATATTTCTGCTTCGAAGGCGATGAGCTCTGGGCCACGAGCGATGAACATCTTCTGGCGTTGGCAGCTCGAGAAGTTTCCGCCCTCGGATTTGTCTCCGACGCCGCGATCACCGGTGGGACGGTTGTGCGAATGAAAAAGGCTTACCCGGTCTATGCCGGAGATTACAAATCCAGGCTGAACACCGTCCGTGAATACCTGGATACATTCCGCAATCTTCATCCGGTCGGCCGGAACGGCCTGCACAAATATAACAACCAGGACCATTCTATGCTCACGGCCATGCTCGCCGTTCGGAATATACTGGGGGAGAAACACGACGTCTGGTCTGTGAATGCGGACTGCGAGTATCACGAAGAAGTGAAGTATGATCATTCCTAACGTAAGCGTCATTATCCCGGGCCACAATGCAGCCGAAATGCTGAAGTCCTCCCTTCCCTCGTTGCAGTCCCAGGACTGGCCGAAAGATCATTTGCAGATCATCTTCGTCGACGATGCGTCGACGGATGGGTCCGCCGAAGTTGCATCCGGATGGGTGGATCGCATCGTTCGGCTGGAAGGATTTCGCGGCGGCCCCGCAGGAGGCAGGAACGCAGGCGCCCGGGAGGCGACGGGGCAGATCCTGATATTTTTGGACGCCGATGTTCTCGCACCTCCCGGAACGATCCACGCCCTGGTTGATCCGCTGATGCGAGACGACACGCTGGATGCCATTTTCGGGTCCTACGATTCCGAACCGCTGGAACCGGCACTGGTATCCCAATATCGCAACCTGCTTCACCACTTCGTCCACCAGACCAGCCGCCAGGATGCGTCCACTTTCTGGGCGGGTTGCGGCGCCATCCGCAAAACTTCTTTTGATAAAGTCGGAGGTTTTGACGCCGGGCGCTATCGGGGCGCGATGATTGAGGACATTGAACTCGGACACCGGATGCGCGCATCGGGGATGCGCATCCGCCTGCAACCTTCCGTCCAGGTGAAGCATTTGAAGCGGTGGACGCTTTTTCAGATGGTACGGGCAGACATATTCTCGCGGGGCATACCCTGGATGAGACTGTTGTTTCAGGATAATCGCGCATCCGGGGAAATCGGCGATCTGAACCTCAAGGTCTCCGGCATTCTGAGCGTGGTGCTTTCCTGGGTGGGGGTCGGATCGCTGCTGCTTTCCTTATGGTTTCCGAAGTGCGTGTACGCGCTATTTCCGGCGCTCGCGCTGCTATTCACCCTGAATTGGTCCGTATATCGATTTTTTTTCCGGATGCGGGGAATTCGATTCGCGCTAATGATTGTTCCGCTCCATGTGCTGTATCACGTTTACAACGGCGCTTCGGTTATCGGCGGCCTGTTCTACCGCTGCCTCATCGATAATCCTCTCCCCGGCCTGAAACCCATCGGGAACAACCTGCGAAAACTGCGCTCCAGCTACCGCGAGCTACGGCATGAGATGGAAAGGAATTCTCTCGCCGGGAAGCAGAAATAGACGTCAAGCTGCGCGACAGGAAGCCCAGCCATCCATTTGCCGTTTTGGTTCGCGTAAATCGTGCCAATTCGTGGCTTGATTTTTCGGGCGATCGGAATGGATTGGAATCCGTGACTAGCGGAGGGGAGGCCGAACGTCGTCTTTGGGCTGGAGTTTGAGCCAATTGGCCGCGTCCTGCAGGAACTGGTCGAAACGCGGATCTTTTCGAATGTAGTCGAAGTCGGGATTTTTCTTGATCTCTTGGATATTGGTAAACCCGTTGTTAAATGCCAGCTTCAGGTTCTCGAGAGTCGCCTCCAGGTTGCCCGCGGTCGCCATGAGGCGGGCGACGAAAAAATAGCGCTCCATCAGGGAACTGCCGCTGGTCGACAAACTGGCGATGCTTCGCTTGGAAAAAATTCCCGGATCGAGATTGAAGCTGATGCGCCACTCTGCCAGCGCACGGTCTCTTTTCTTTTTTTCGAGGTACAGCGATCCGAGGTTCATATGGAACGAGGCCTCTTTCCCGTTCAGGCTGATGGCCTTCTTGAAATATTTCGCGGCCTTTCCGTAGTTTTTCTGCGCGAAATAAACGGATCCCATGTTGTTGTAAGGATATGGATATTTTTTGTTGAGCGTGATCGCGCGACGAAAAGCCTGGATCGCATCGCTATACAGGTTCAGCTGAGAATAGGCAATGCCCAGGCGATTGCATATATATTCGCTGTTGGGATTGAGACGGGACGCCTCGAGATATTTGATCAGCGCGGCATAAAACTCCTTGCGCTCAAATAATGCATCCCCTTCATTGGCAACATTGGTCGCCTTCGGGATGTTCTCCGAAGAAACGGCCACACGTGCCTGTGCGGAAAAGGAATCGCTCGAAAAAAAACAAATGAGAGCCAGGAAAAGGCTTGCCGAAAAACTTTTCCGGAACAAATTTCGTTTCGATGCCCGCGCTTCGGGATGGTGTCCTTCGTACGCGACGCTCATAAAGGAATACTAGACTTGCACCGGGTTGCGATCAAGGGACTTGACCGTAAAGCTGCCGCCAGCCCGCATTATTCATGAAGCCTCTACTGCGGCGGCGGATCCGGACATGTCTGCTGCGTTGCGCTCCGTCGGGCTCCTCGCTACGAACCTTCATGAATAATAGGATTTCACAAAAGGCTATTTTTAAACGGCTCCATCAAGAAAGCGAGGTACAAAGGTCCGAACGAAAGCGAGCTGATTGGAATGACCTTGCCGATGAGCGGCCAGGGCGACAAGCAATACGGTGATATGGGCAATCGTGCATAAGTTCCGGGCCGCAGTAAGCCCGCGAGTTGGCATATCTTGCATGGCCACAGTGAGCAATCGGGAGAAAACGCGCTCTACAGCAGTTCTCTCCCGGTAGAGCTCTCGGAACGAATCCGAGCCATATGGTATTTGAGACCGAATGCTGGGAGTTACACGAAGCAGGTAATTGCAGCCCTTTTGTTTGAGGAATTTTGGATGTGCAGCCGGGCATGTCAGGAGTTGTTGCGGTTTGACCCGGCCGTAGTGTATGGGGCAGGAATACTGTTGATAGGTAATACCGGTGCGGCGTGGCGTCATCTTTCCACGGTGAAACATTTCGAGGTTTGCGGGACAAAGGACCACGGAGCCTTGAACGCGAAACTCGGGATTGGATTGATGTCGAGGATTCCTGGCTACGATGGGTTGGGCGCACAATGAATCCACGATTATTTTCAGGAATGCTTCACTGTCATATCCTGAATCGGCACACACGGCTTCGATCGGCAGATCAAAGGCGGATGTCAGTGCAGGAAGTAACTGAATGGCCATTGGACTATCCTTGCGATCGGCTGGTTCGGTCCGTTCCCAAAGGGGCAGTTCGGTTTCGGTGTCGGCTACGATATGGTTGCGATAGCCCCAAAAGAAAATGGCCTTTCTCGATTCGCCGCGCGCAAAGCTGGCCAAAACCCCCAGGCGAGCCGTCGGATCGGCTTTGGGGAAGCGCAACTTGTTGAAGCGATCTCGAACGGCAGTTTTGAGGTTGTTCTCACGCACGGGAGAGAGAATAGGACAACTGTCCAAGGCAAGAATTCGTCCTTTGAAGGCGTGTTCGTTCAAGAGGCAACGAACGAGTTCAACACGTATTGCCTGCAATGCATCGTTATCGGTTGTGCGCAACCAGTCGGAAAAGCGCTCAACCGATGGGACCGAACGGAGCGGATCAAGCCCGATGGCTTCCAGCAGCGCAGGATTTTCGCAGAGTGCACGGACTAAATCGCTGAGGGTAGTAAATCGGCGTAAGGCGCGGTACACGAGAGCACGCAACAGGGAGTCGCGACTGACCTCAGGACGACCACGTGAAACAGGCTGGTCGGGGAAAGCGGGCAGGTTTTTGAATAATTGCTGGTAGGCTATGCGGAACGGAAGTTGCTCGCCATGAAACAGTCCGGGTTGGCGCATGTGCATGACCTCCGGAATTTTGTGAAAGTCTCCCGTGAGTATGCGCCAAAGCAAGCCTTCTTTTGAGTGGGTTAGGAAGATGAAATCGTTCATCTTTCAGTAATTGGAGAAAAGAGACGATAGGGTTTCACGAAATTCCGATCTTCCTAACCACCCCTAGAAGGGGAGCTGAAAACTGGGAAAAGGTGCTAGGAGACAAGAATGTGGGGCAGTTAAATAGCGTTGTAGCAATCACTTACGGAAAGTTAGGATTATGCTCTTTCTCGCTGCCGTAAGTAGCTGTAAATAAATCACTTAGAATTTCGTGAAACCCTGTGAATAATGCGGGCTAGGAGCCGATCCATACGGTTTGGATGTTGACGAATTCCCGGATGCCCAGTTCTGAAAGCTCCCTTCCGTAACCGGAACGTTTGATCCCGCCGAACGGGAGACGCGGATCCGAGGCAACAATGCCGT
>DATJPG010000028.1:0-16130 GCA_035506515.1 Acidobacteriota bacterium | reverse complement strand
GGGGAATCGGTGCCAAGGTGATTGCCGAGGGAATCGAAGTGCCCGAAGAACTCAAAACTCTGCAAGCCATCGGCGTCGACTACGGTCAGGGATATCTATTAGGCCGGCCCGATCTAATGTCCACTTCCTAAAAGAACTTTTCCCCTGGGAATCCGCAAGCCAAATCCCTGGGCGCGCCGGCGTCTCGCCGCCTGCCACATAGCTTTTGTAGGCAAATCTTTCGGATTGCGCAATCTTGCTCGCGCTTTCTTCGATAGTCTGTATGAAGACGGTTTTCCAGAGCCATCCGGCTATTGATTTTCCTTCGTCGGACGGCTCTGGAGAGACTGTCTCAAAACCCGGCGCCATCTCAAAATCGGAATCATTGAGGCGCGAAGCGCCGGCAGATAATAGGCCCGACCGTCAGGTCGGGATTAGGTTATCGCAAAGATCGAGCGCCGAGGGCGCGGCACTGATTACGTCTTATATACAATTCTTCCCGTTTCTTATTCCTAAGCCTCGTGTCGCACCTTCGGCGCTCGGTCTCATAATACTCGCCTATCCCGACCTGACGGTCGGGCCTATTCTCTGCCGGTCCTTCGGACCTGCCTTGGCGCATAACACAGCAGGTCCGGGGTTTTGAGACAGCTTCTCCAGAGACGTCCGGCTATTGATTTTCCTTCGTCGGATGGCTCTGGAGAGCCGTCCTCACAGGTTTTAAAGTGGCAGCTTGCTGCTGCACTTATTGTTGGTCTGCGGCGCCTGATTCTGTAAATTTCCGGCAAAAAATTATTTTGCTTGACACCGGGCGAGCATCGTTGCATACTAGTTTGCAATACAAACTAGTATGCGACGGAGGATGACATGGAATATCCCGATTTGACTGAGTTGGAAGGACGATCCAAGCGGTACTGGGATGTGGACGGCATCCCGGAATTCGTCATGGGCAGCGTCTTTATGCTGTGGGGCGCCGCATTCGTACTGCGCGACCTTATTCCTCGCGGGTATCGATTCGCGGAAGCCTGCTCGTGGGCTATTGTGGTGGGATTGGTGATCTCCGGCTGGGTCGCCAATTGGATCATCAAGGTGCTGAAGAATAAGTACACGTTTCCTCGCGCCGGTTATGTGAAATTCCTTGAGCCGACACGATCGAAAAGGCTGCTCTATGGATTTGTGGGCGGCCTGTCCGCTGCGGCATTTGCTATCGTGTTTGTTCTCTCAATGAAGAACCGCGCCATTGCCGATCTTTCCGGCCCGGCAATCGGTTTGATCATGGCGTGTGGCTTTCTCGTCGTATCCCGGCGGCCGGGGATGCATCACTTTATCTGGTATTCGCTGTTCTCCCTGGTTCTTGGTGCAGCGCTGTATCCGCTGAAACTCGAATGGGCGGCAACCTGGTGGTATTTCATAGGGATTGGAGCGGCCTTCGCGGTCGGAGGTGCCTGCCGGTTGCGCGCCTTTGTCCGAAGCATCCCGCTTCCGGGAGGGAATGAGTTGTGAGCGAACTGGATCGAGTCATTCACGAGCCGGCGCGGCTGCTGATCGTGGCGCTGCTGCACGGCGTTAAAGAAGCCGATTTCCTCTATCTGCTGCGGGAAAGCGAGCTGACCAAGGGCAACCTTTCGAGCCACCTGGCAAAGCTGGAGGAAGCGGGCTATGTCGAAATAGAGAAGACATACCGCGGCAAAGTCCCCCTCACTCTTACCCGGCTCACAAAATCGGGCCGCGCTGCTTTCGACGATTATCGAAAAAGCCTGTCCGGTCTGCTCGGCAAAGCCAAGCCGGGCGGCGGCTCCCGGTGAGATATTCGTGAATTTTCGGAGAGCGGCAGCCCGTCGCCGTTCTCCGAAAGTTTCGGCCGCAGGAAGAAAACAATGGCCAGTTGCCCAAGGGAATCGAGGAGGCGTCTCCGCTAAATGCCATCCATCTTCCAATTACGCTTGGTTGCCACGTCGATGGGGGTGGCATCTGCTTTAGCTAACAAACACGCGTTCGCTTATCGCTTGCCGGCTGCCTTCTCTTCAGCGCAGACAAAATTCTCTGCTTTGTTGATGTCGCCCGTTCCTTTGTGCTTGGCTACCTTCGGGTAGGCGCATACGGGGCGTGTACGAATCACTTTCCCGTCCGTCAATTTGGAAGTGAGGATCTGTTCCGGAGCCTTTCCCTGTTCCACCCACTGCTCCAATGGGCCCAGTTTTTCGAAGGTATCACAGCCGGCGCCTCCGCCGCAGTGATCCATGCCCGGTATGATGAACAGGCGAAGCGAATCTTTCCCCTTGCTGCTCCCGACGCCCTTTAGCGCCGCGTTGTAATAACCGGCGACCTCCATAGGATTGTGGTAATCGGTCCAGCCGATATAGAGCATTAGCTTGCCGCCATGATCCACGAATAGCTTGAGATTGGAACTCGCACGCATGGCTGGATCGACCACTTTGGCAGCCAAAGCCATCGCACTGTCATAGTCCATCGTCCTCCAGTTCCAGTCCGGATCCTGGAATACTGCATACCTATAAAGACTGAGCGCGTTTTCCATTGCTTCGTTTCCGGCATACATGCCCAATTGCAGTTCGGCCCCTATCGGCGGGCCCGGGAAGATTGACTCCTTGGTGCGCGGGTTTATTGGGCCGGCATAAATCTGCCGCATGAGATCGACTTGAGGGGCGGTCAGGCAATCAGGTCCATCAGTGCCTTTGCACAGCAACTGCTGAGGATCGAAAGTGCAGCGGTCCGGCTCCTCGATCAGCCCGTCATTCACCCCGACTGGAGTGCTGCATGCTTTCAGCGCAGCCGTGTGAATCATAGGGAACTTGCTCGCAGGGATGGATCTGGAAGGATCTTTGCTTATCAACCATGCGGGCCAAATCTGCGCGGCGTTAAAGAGAGTCATGGGATTTGCCGGCGCTCCTGCGACGATGCCATTGTAATCTTCAGGGAAACGTTGCGCTTCCACTACTGCCTGCATTCCACCGAGCGAGCACCCAATGAAATACGAGCGTTTGGGCGGGACGCCATAATAGGCCGCCACGATCGCTTTGGCCTTGACCGTCATCTCATGCACAGCCCGGTATCCATAGTCGATCAACTTTTCGGGATGGCCGGGTATAAAGCTTCCGCCTCGGGATGTCGAAGCATCATGTCCGGTGTCGGTATTGGCCGCCGCATAGCCGCGCCGCACGGCGTCGATGAGGCCGATAGGGTTTCCGTTGTAAGCGATGCGACCAGCCCATCCGCCGCCGCCTACTCCCAGGAACTTGCCGTTCCAGCCCGACAACGGCAGCCAGACCTCGATTTTGATATCGGAATCACTGCTGGGCTTCATCGTGGCCGCCACCCGGCAGAAGGCAGGAATTGGAGCTTGTGCTACGTCCTGTTTCGGTCCTGGGGGCCCGCCGTCCGGTGGTTTAAACTCACCGGACGCCACAGCTTGTGCCATTGTGATGGTGGTATCCGGTAGCGCCAGCTTGGCCAAGCTTTCGCATGAGACAACAGGCGCCTGACTATAGGCGGTCATGCTCAGCATCAATATGAATAGAGCCGCTGGTGCAAAATATTTCGATTTCATTGCTACCCTCCATGGGATGTTTGCAGACCCTTGAGTTTTCGGAAAACCCTCGAAAGCCTAAAAATATACCGAAAATATTTGCCTAAAAGCTCATCTTCAGCACAGCTAAACCCTTCTGCTTGTCGGTGTTCGCGACCTTGGCGGTGCACCCGTTCTGAGTTGCGGCCCAATATGATAAACAGGACGAATGCACTGATGTCCTCCCCGTGTACCACACTCAGCTGAAGCTGTGCGCAACATCTGCCCGACGAAAAAATGCGTTCGATTTATATTACGAGATGTCGCCGCTTGTGTGACCATTTCCCCCGCTCCTCCGGCTTTCAGCGCCACCGCGGCGAGATCCGGGTTTATGCCCGCATCTCTCGAAGACTTTCTGCTGCTGCGGCCTGGATTCGAAGGACGGCTATGCGTTTTCCCGCATGGCCCCTCGTTGACTGATGAAATATTCAACTGCAGGGGTCACGATCAGCGAAAGGAACATGGAGGCAAATATGCCGCCGATAACGCCGATGGCCAGCGGCTGCAGCATCTGCGAACCGGCACCCCACGCCAGCGCCAACGGGATCATGCCGGCCACTGTGGCCAGGGCCGTCATCAAGATCGGACGGATCCTGCGTTCGCCGGCCAGGATCATGGCTTCTTCTGCGCCATAGCCCATGGAGCGGAATTTCTGGTTGGCATCCAGCAGCAGGATGCCATTTTTCGCCACGATACCGATCACCATGATCAGTCCCATGAACGAGGAGATGTTGAAAGTAGTGTGGGTCACCAGCAGGGCCATGATGACGCCGAAAGTGGACAGCAACGCGGAAGCCAGGATGGCCAGCGGCGCGCCGAAATTGCGGAACTCGAACAACAGAACCATGAAGACCAGCAGGACGGCCAGGATCAGCACGACGGCAAGATCATGGAACGACTTCTGCTGTTCTTCATATTTCCCGCCAAACGTGACCCGGATTTCCGGAGGAAGCTTCATCCCTTTCAGGCATTCCTTCACGGCGGCAATGCCGCTGCCCAGGTCGAGGTTTTCCAGATTGGCGGTCACCATTGCATACCGTTGGAGGTTTTCACGAATGATTTCAGTTTGTCCCGGGTTGGTTTCGATGGAGGCCAGCGTATCCAGCGTCGCAGTTTTGCCTGTCGAACTCACCAACAGTGTTTTACGGATGGCCTCCAACGAGCTCCGCGTGGACGCGGGAAACCGCACACGAATGTTATACGCCCGGTCGTTAACTACTACCGGGTTCTCTGCCGGCTCTCCCTGCAAAACAGCACTCGCATCGAGCTCCGCTTCAGAAGCCGTGAAGCCCGCGCGGGCGACCGTAGCCGGGTCTACTCGAAATGTCAGCGCGGGACCGCTAATCGTGTTTTCGATTCCGTTCTTCACATCCACGATACCGTGTATCTTTTCGATGTTTTCTCCTATGGCCGGCGCCCACCTCTGCAACAGCTCGGGATCTTCCGAAAAGAGTTTGATGACGATGGCTTCGGGCTGATTGGATAAATCGCCAATCATGTCCTGGAGCAACTGCACAAATTCCACATCCAGCTGTGGCGCAGCTTCTCTTATTTTGTCGCGCATTTCCGCCATGATCTCGTCCGAACCGCGCTTCCTGTTGCTTTTCAGTTTGACTGTAAAGTCGCCGGTATTGGCTTCTGTAACGGCCGCCAATCCCAGTTGCAGGCCGGTGCGCCGGGATGTGCTTCCCACTTCAGGGGTCGAGCGAATGATACTTTCTACCTTGTTTAGCACCCGGTTGGTTTCCGTCAGAGACGTGCCGGCCGGCATGATATAGTCGACGATAAAGCCGCCTTCATCCATTGCGGGCAGCACGTCGGAGCCCAGGGCCTGGTAGCCGAAATAAGTTGCTGCCACAAGTAACAAGCTGCCGGCGGCCAGCAGGATGGGATGCTTTAGCACCACACCCAGCAAATAGCCGTAAGACTCGACCAACCGTTTCATGAGCCTGCCATTTTCTGTCTTGCTTTCTTGCGGGCTGCCGGCGCGCGGTTTGCGCTGCCTGCGAAGGAAAATGTGGCTGAGCGTTGGAGTCCAGCTCATGGCCAAAGCCAGTGACGTCAGCAGCGCAACTCCGACCGTGATGGCCAAGGCTCTGAAAAAGACGCCGTTGACGCCGGCCATAGTGATCAGCGGCAGGAAGACGACGATGGGGGTGATGGTAGAACCAATCAGAGGCACCCTGATCTCCTTCAAGGCCAGCCGAATCGCTTCGGCGCGTCCCTGGCCGGAATCGCGGTGTGCCACGATGTTTTCCACTACCACAATGGCGTCGTCAATGACCAGCCCCACCGCGGCTGCCAATCCGCCCAAGGTCATCAGGTTGAAGGTCTCCCCAATGATACGGAGAAAGATCAGCGTAATGGCTAAAGTGGCGGGAATGACGAGTCCGGCCACCAGCGAGGTGCCCCAGTCGCGAAGAAACAGCACCATAATCAGAGAGGCGAGAATGAGCCCGATTAGTATGGCATCGCGAACGCTCGTGATGGAGTCCTTGATGATTTCCGATTGATCGTAAAACGGCTCCAGTTGTACGCCTTTTGGCAGTGCGCCGCGCATCCGCTCAATTTCAGCATGGGCCAGATCTGCCACCTGCACGGTGTTGCCGTCGGGCTGCCGATAGATGCTCAGCAGGACGGCAGGTTTGCGGTTGGCGGTCACAACAGTGTAGACCGGCTTCACCGAGGGGCGCACGATGCCCAGGTCGCCGATGCGGATGGGTTCGTTACTGGGAGTGTTTTTGACAACAATTTTGGAAATTTGATCGGCATTGATGGTTTGGCCGCTCACAAGTCCCAACACCAACTGGTGGTTGTACTCCAGCAAGCCGGGGGAATCGATCATGTTGCTGTTCTTAATGGCGTCCAGAATGTTTGGAATTGTCGTAGACGTCTGGATCAACTTGGCCGGATCCGGCTGCACTTCGAACTCAGGCTCCTCTCCCCCTTGCACCACAACCGTGGCAACGCCGTTCAAGCGGTTCAGGCGCGGCTTCAACTCGTAAGTTGCCAATTCCCACAGCCGTGTTTGGGGAACGGTGCTGGAGGTCAGGCTATAGCCCATGATAGGGAAGCTGGCAAAGGTCATGCGATCGGTCCGGATCACGGCGGTGGCAGGAAGCGATGATTGGACACGCGCTACGGCTGCATTCACCAATTCCAGCGTCTGGAACATGTCCACTTTCCAGGAAAAGAACAACGACACTTCAGCCGAACCGCGACTGGTGATGGAGTTCACCTTCTCCAAACCCGGCACGGAGTTGACGGCATCTTCGATACGTTTTGTGACAGAGACCAGCATTTGCTCAATCGGAGCAACGCCGTTATCCACGCCAATAACGATGCGTGGAAAATCGGTAGAAGGAAAAACAGAGATCGGGATTGCGCTGGCCAGATAAATCCCGGCAATCACCAAGGCAATAATGACAAAGATGATGGGCTTGGCTTGCCGCACCGTCCAGTGCGACGGTCCGGGTTGGAGAACAGCTGGATTTTCCGTCTGATTCAATCCGCTCACTTTTCGTCCTCCTCCTCTTCAGAGACGGTTGCGATGACAACTCTGGCTTTGTCTTCCAGGCCGACGCCGCCAACAGTCACCACTTTTTCGCCGACGGAAATACCGGAAAGAATTTGGACACGTCCCTCATTGCGAACTCCAGTCTCGACTTTTTTTTCGTGAGCCACCATGTCTTTGTCGATCGTCTTGACTACGGTTTTGCCTTCGTTGGAGGTCAGCAATGCCTCAACCGGAACCGTCACAACATCGCGCAGCGTTTCAGCGGTAATTGAAACGCGTGCGCCGGTGCCCGGCTTGAACTTTCCGCCCGGATTGGGCGCTTCCACCCAGACCTGCAGGGTTGTGCCCCCCGCATCCGCAGAGGGGCTAACCACGGTCACTTTGCCATCCGTGGCATTAGAGCCATCTGGCATCGCAATTCTGCCTTTTGCGCCGACCTTCACATACCGGATTTGCTCGGCCGTGACATTCGTTCGGGCCACAATCCGGGAAATGTCGACGACGGTGATTAGAGGTTTGTCGGTGGTAGCCATCTCTCCTATATAGAATGGGCGATCCGCGACGATGCCATCGATGGGGCTGTGAATTTCCGAGTAGGATAATTGGGCGGTTGAGGTTTCGTAATGCTTTTTGGCCGCGTCACGCTGGCTGGCAGCATTCTTAACCAGGCTTTGCTCAACGCCGGATTGCAAATCCTGCAAGTGTTTTTGGGTGGTCTCATACAGGCTGCGGGCCTGGATATAGGCCACCTGGGCATCGTCAACCGAGCGTCTCGCGATAGCTCCTTCAGCCAGCATTTTCTGACGTCCCTCGTAAACCTTTTGGGCTGCATCCATGGCTTGCTTGGCCGCTTGCACGTCCCAGCCGGTTTTGAAGCTCTCTTCGGGAATCGAGGAAGCGGTAGCGGCGTGATAGGCGGCTTCTGCCTGATCGTAAAGCGCCTTGCTTTCCGCGGCCGCCGCCGCCAAATCACGGTTCTCGAGGATGGCCAGCAGCTGGCCGCTGCTGACACGATCTCCGCGGTTGACCAGGAATCTGCTGACAGGTGCGTTGATTTTGGGAATGATAGCGGCTTGCTGGACCGGGTAAAGAACGGCATCCGCAACGATGATCCGGTCGATCGTTCCCTGTTGCACATCGCCAACAACCACAGGAACTGGAGAAGTAGCTTCCTTGGCCTCTTCTTTCTTGCAGCCATACAGAGAAAGCAGCAGGGACAAGGCACAAAAAACTCTCAGGGAAATTGAAAAACGGTTTTTTGCCATGATCATAAAACTCCAGTTAGAGTCTGCAAATTTGCCAAGGCCAGGCGGTATCGGGCCAACCCGTTATCATAGGCATTGCGGGCTTGGACCAGGGTGTTTTGGGCATCGACAACTTCCAGGATGGTTGCCTCGCCCTCTTCGTACTGCAACAGCGTCAGGCGCAAACTTTCCGCCGACATTTCGGAAGACTGCTTCAACGAATCGACTTGAGCCAAAGCCGTCTGTGCCTCGCGGTAAAACGACTGCAAATTGGCCATGGCTTGCCTTTGCGCCAGATTCAAGTCGAGCTGGGCCTGCCTGGCTTTGAGCTGAGCCTGCACGACCTTGCTGCGAGTGACGCCCCAATTCCAGATCGGGATATTTAGTGTAACCTGGGCAGAGGATCCCAGCTGCTGCGCGCCATCCACGCTGACGGCCAATTGGTTGGCATTGATTCCGTAGAAATAGTCAAAACTCAAGTTGGGCATGTAACCGGCGCGCGCCTGGCTGATGCCCGCCTTTTCCTGCTGCAGGGCCAGCTCTGCGGCACGCAAGTCGGGGTTTTTCGCAGCGGCCAATCGCTCGACATCTTCAAAGGGCGTCAGCGGGTCGACGTTTTGTAGATCGTCGGCAAGTTGAAAATCCTGCAGGTAGTTAGGAAACAGCAACACCACTAAGCCGAGCTTGGCCTTTACGACCTCGAGCTGTGAATCCCGCGCTTCGCGCTGTGCCTGCTGGAGCACGAGTTGCGCTTTAATAGTGTCGGAGTGCGCCGCCTCTCCAGCCTGTTCCCGCTTTTGAGTGATGTCGGCCAGTCGCCGCGCGTCATCCTCCGCCAGCCGGGCGTTGCCCATGCGCCGTTGTGCCACCACCGCTCCGTAAAAAGCTTGTACGACAGCGGCCACCATGCCTCGCGCGGCCACCTCCTGGCGGGCTTGTGCGAGGGCGTCCGCCAGCTTGGCCTGGCGGTACTCGGCCAGCATTGTGGGCGACAGCTCTTCATGAACGTTGGCCTGGATGTTGTAGACGTGCACGCCATCGTTGGAAACGTACACCCATCCGGCGGTGCCGTTGGGTTGAGTATAAATATATTGGTTGAAGCTATTGACCGTGGGCAGCAACGCCGCGGAAGCCTGCCGCCGGTCCTCATGTGCCAACTGTGTGGCCAGCACGGCCGTTTGGAATTGCTGGCTATTTGCCTTGGCATACTCCAACGCCTTCTGCAGAGTCAGGATCAGCGGAGTGGAGACTCCCGTCGCTGCCGGCGGAGTTTGTCCACCAACCGTGCCAGGAACAAACAATAAAAGCGAGGCTGTCGCTGCCCTTAAGAGACTGGCCCAACGACGGCGGGAAGGCATAAAAGAAAATGGCACCATTTTTTCGATACCTTTCATTCGGTTATTTGATGACACAGCTATATCTCACTATGATCCGGGATGACACTTTATACTACGAGATGCTATTACAGTGGTTACGCGAAAACCCAAAATCATTCGAGTTTGGCAAACTCTCCGGTTGTCGTTTTCTTGGCGGCGAGCGTAATGGGCGCATTTTGAGTTTCTTTCTGTAACCATCTTGCGCAGACTCCGTATATAAGGCCAAGAAATTAGGTGAAAGGTGGAACGCGTATGAAGAAATGCCTGTTGGTTCTTTGCTTGATTCTTTGCTCTCTTGTTATTGTTTGGGCGGCAGGGCCGGGATTTCACGTCATAAAAAAGCTGCCGTTGGGCGGCGATGGAGGCTGGGATTATTTGACCGTTGACGATGCGGCCCGCCGTCTCTATGTTTCCCGTTCCTCTCACGTAATGGTTGTTGACCTGGAAAGTGGAAAGCAGGTGGGCGATATCCCAAACACGGAGGGCGTGCATGGAATTGCCATTGCGCCGGAATTTGGACGCGGATTCACAAGTAATGGCCGCACCAACAACGCAACCATTTTTGATCTGAAAACACTGAAAGTGCTCGGTACAGCCCCGACGGGGCTCAATCCCGATTCCATTCGGTATGATTCAGCCAGCAAGCGGGTTTTCACGTTCAATGGACGCGGCAAGAGCGCCACTGCCATCGATGCCGCATCGGGAAAAGTGGTGGCAACGATTGAGCTCGGCGGCTCACCCGAATTTACCGCCGCCGACGGGAAGGGTAAACTCTATGTGAATATTGCGGACACCAATGAAGTCGTGGAACTCGACGCTCAGAAAATGGTGGTCACGAAGCGCTTCTCGCTGAAGCCGGGAATAGAGCCTTCTGGAATGGCATTTGATACGGCGCGCCGCCTGGTCTTCTCCGGGTGTGACAACCAGATAATGACTATCTTGGATGTGAATACCGGAAAGGTTATTTCCACCGTACCCATTGGGGCGGGAGTGGATGGAAACGGTTTTGACCCGTCTACCGGCTTTGCTTTCAGCGCCAATGGCGAAGATGGCACCCTGACGGTGGCGAAAGAAGAATCGCCCGGCAAGTGGGTCGCGGCTGAGACCGTTACCACGCAAAAGGGGGCGCGCACCATGACGATTGATCCCAAGACTCATTATATCTATTTACCGACCGCTGAATTTGGGCCGCCGGTTCCTCCTCCAGCCGGCGCACCGGCCGGCGCGCGTCCGCGCCCATCCATCATCAAGGACAGTTTCGTGATTTTAGTTGTCGGCAAATAAGAGCCGCCACAGGACGGTCTGATTGGTGACCAGGAAAAGCGCAGCGGTCATTCCAACTTAATGACGGCTGCGCTTGAGCCAATCCAATCAATAAAAATCGAAATCGGGATCTTTGAAATAGTCATTCGATCAAGCTTTCTCTGACGACAGACTTTTTATATGATTGCGCCTCAAATGCAATGAGCACATTCGAAGCCTTTAAATATCGCGATTATCGATTGCTTTGGGTTGGGAATCTCTGCACGACCATCGCAGTATGGATTCAGACTACCACGATGAGTTGGGTTGCCTATAGCTTGACCGGCTTGGGCAGTACCATCGGAATCGTGAACGCGATGCGCATGATTCCAACGCTGTTTATGACACCCATTTCCGGGGTTACGGTGGACCGTTTTAGCAGGAACAAAATTATCGCGGTCAGCCAGCTGTCTATGTTTACGTTTACCCTGCTCCTTGCTATCGACATTTTCCTCGGGAAGCTGCAGGTCTGGCATCTGTTTCTTTTTGCTCTGCTCGGCGGTATCACCAATACGTTCAACCTGCCGGCCAGACAGACGTTCGTGTTCGATATTGTCAAGCCGGGCGATCTTCCCAACGCAATAGCGCTGGACAACATTGCGTTCAGCTCGGCACGCACACTGGCTGCGAGCGGGGCCGGCGCGCTGATCGTTGCGTTTGGCGCAGCCAACAATTTCCTGATCCAGGCCTGCATGTACCTGGCGATTATGGCAACGGTGCTGTCGATCAAGACGAAGCGCCCCCAACAGACATCTCCTCGTCGCCACTTTTTCAGGGAAATGATTGAAGGGTATCGCTACGCCAGCCGGAATCCGAACGCCCGGTTGCTTCTGCTCATGATGGTCATCAACCCGATGCTCCTGATTCCCTTGCATCTGGCGCTGCTGCCCATGTTTTCCAATAAGGTATTTGTTAGTGGGGCCGGTGCATTAGGTCTTCTGCTGGGATCGCTTGGGTTTGGCGGCTTTTTCGGAGGATTGCTCACCGCGTCGCTTAGTAAGGTTGACAGGCGTGGTCTTGTTCAGTTGGTTTCATTGCTCGTCCACAGTCTGGCGCACGCCGGATTTTGTGTGGTCGCCTATTGGACAGGCCGGATCTGGTTTGCGCTCCCGTTTCTTGTCCTGGCCGGGACCATGGAGAGCATCCACATGACGACGAATCAGACGGTGCTGCAGCTTCTCGCGCCGGACCATTTGCGAGGGCGGTTGACGAGCGTTTTGCAGCTGGCACAGCTGATCAACCCGATCGGAATTTTTGCAGCGGGCGCTTTGGCCGATCGTTTCGGTCCGGTCGCAATAGGCGTTGCGTTCAGTTTGGGCGGTTTTTTCATGACTGCAGCAATCTTTGTCTTCTCGTCCCGCATGCGCGATCTTCGCCTGAGCGAACTGCAGTCCCTCGGTCAGCAAGGGTTAGATCCGTTTCCATCCATCGATATCCCATAATCGCGGTTTCGTCCTGGGAACAACCGTTTCGCCTCCTGCCCATGGGGCATATCCCGGCCGAATCAAACGCGGCACGAATTCAATTTTTCAAGGCCCCGTTGCCGTAGCCCTGCTCTTTGAGCCAGAGGCTGCATTCGTACGTCCATGGGTGGCGGTTGGAAGGATCCCACTGCGCCGTGCCCAAGCCCATGCCATGCGGTCCTTTGGGATAAATGTGCAGCGAGAAGGGCACTCCGTTCCGCTTCAGCGCCGCGGCAAATTCCATGGTGTTCTCGACTTTTACCGCTGAGTCTTCGAAGGTGTGAAAGATAAAAACAGGAGGTGTGTCTTTTGTCACCTGTTTTTCGTTTGAAAGCAGTTCGATCAGTTTTGGATCGGGATTGTCTCCCAAGAGATAGTGCCGCGATCCGGCGTGCGTATTCTCTCCCATTGTGATGACCGGATAGCAGAGAATGCCGAGATTGGGTCGAGAGCTGACGCGGTCTATGGGATCGGAAGCATTGGGATCTCCTGCATCGAAATGCGTGAGCGCCGTAGAAGCCAGGTGCCCTCCTGCCGAGGACCCCATTACGCCGATCCGGTTGGGATCGAGATTCCATTTCGGCGCATTTGCCCGAACATACCGGATCGCGCGCTGCACGTCCAGCATCATCGCAGGATGCCTGTAACCATCCGAACCCAGACGATATTTCAGCACAAAAGCCGTGATGCCCTGTTCATTCAGCCAGAGCGCGTAGTGAAATCCCTCGTGAGGCGCCAGGGCCGCATAGCCGCCGCCAGGGCATATTACAATAGATGCGCCGGTCGCTTTTCCCGGCGGTGCAAAGTAGGGCGTCAGCGTAGGGATATCTTTTGCATCTTTACCCAGCGCCCCTGGAGCGCCATTCGGCCACAGCGGAAATTCCAGGCGCGGAATTTGGGCTGGCGCATTCTGTGCGCTGCGAGACTGGCGAACGCCCAACGGGATGATTGCCGCCAAAACAACTGCCAGAACAAAAAGCTTCCTCATGATCAAGCCTCCGGGCAGTAAGGATAGAGAGATTATTTCTCGACTTTCTTGATTGCGCCCACCTGGGAGAAAAGAGCGCGCGTATCGGCAACATCCCAGTGCTCGCAGAGTTTCCCGTCGCGAAGGCGGAACATATCGACCACGTCGTACGCGATCTTGTTTCCCGTCGGCTTATGATCCAGAAACCCTTCTCCCGTATGCGTCCCCGTGATCCTGTTATACACATAAACAAGATCGTCTTCCGCGACCAATTGAATGATCGTTGCGCAATGGTCGGGAATCGCAGCGAAAAATCCCTCGTGAAACTCGATAAATCCCCTGCTGCCCTGGTCCGCGTCGGGATTGTGCTGGATGTAGTCGTCATGCATGAACCGGCTCACTGCTGCCAGGTCGTGCTTTCGGAACACTTCTTCATAGAAATCCCTGACGACCTTCTTATTGTTTTCCGTGCTCATTTCGAACCTCTTAAAAATGGCGCTTTCCCGTCTTTCGCCGGATTATTTTACTTTTGCCGCGCCGAAGATCGCCAAGTCGATGGTTTCCGCCATTAACCTGTAACCCGCATCATTGGGATGCAGGTGATCATTTATGAAATATGCGGGATTGAGTTGACTCGGGTTTTGCGGATCGCGCAGTTTCGCATCGAAATCCACCACTGCGTCATAAACTCCGCTTGTGCGGATCCAGTTATTCAACGCCTGCCGCGTCGCTTCTCCTTTTTCGCTGTAATAAGTGGCTCCCCCGTATGGCAGCAGTGTCGCCCCGATGGCTTTGATGCCGTGCATGTGCGCTCTCTCGATCATCTGCTTGTGCGCGGCGATGAGATCGTTGGCGCTTACTGCCGGGCCTCCGGTCATCTGGGCCCAGCCGATGTCATTGATCCCCTCGAGCACAATCAGCCATTTCACGCCGGGCTGGGCAATCACATCCCGGTCAAACCGCGCCAGCGCGGATATACCGGCCCCGTCGGCGAGCAGCCTGTTTCCGGATATGCCATGATTGACGATGGCTACATTTTGGGTTGCTTGATTGGCGGCGAGACGCTCGGCGAATTGGCTCGGCCAGCTTCGGTCAGTATCCGGCGTAGACGTGGCGCCATCGGTTATGGAATCACCGAAGGCAACGATCGCCCCCGCATCCGCGGGCGCCAGAACGTCCACGCTCGAGATCCAGTACCAGGTCTGCGTGGTTGTCGCATCGGCAATTTCCGCGGCTTTTGTGAAGTCACCGGATTTTGAAATATAGGTTGTATGCAAACCGGTCAGATGGATCGTTGGAGCGGTTGCATCACCGGCGATAAAAAGGCTGATGACCAGGTCTCCATTGCGTGGAACAGGAAAATCCAGGGAATCACTGACGACTGGCGCTCCGGGAGGTATGGAAATGGAGGGATTCCCGCTGAATGTCAGTGCCCGATCCGATTCCGGGACGATGGCCGAACCCTTCGCTCGGAGCGCGATGTGCGCCGCGCCCACGGTGAGCGGCTCCGTGCCATAGGCGTTTGAGAGCTGAACTCGCGCACGCGTCCCGCCAATCGTTGTGTGCGCGATCAAACGGACGGTCTGGTTGTTGACGTTCGGAGGCATCGCAAATGGCGAGGCTTGATTCTGGGCCGCGGGCTTGGGCGCAGGAGCGTCGACCTTTGGCGCCGCGGCATTCTGTTTCGGCAGCGGCAGGTTGAATGAGGCAGCCTGCGGAGACGCTGCCCAGGTGGTGACCCAGCGATCCTGAGCCGCCGCAGTCATTGCGAATAACAAAAGGTATGAGACTAATAGGATCCGATTCTTCATAATTCCCCCATTTTATTGCCGTGACTTCCCGTGAATAAGCCGCTTCGCCTCTTGCTTGAAACGCTTGACACTCTGCAGGTTAAACCCTGAGGACTGCAACATGCAACCTTGATCGCACCCGTTTCCCTTAGGAGTGCGGCAAATTGCTGCCCCTTTTAAAGTTTAGAGTTTTCATTCACAGTTCCCAGTTTCTAGGCTGAATTGAACTGGGAACTGGAAACCGGAAACTCTGAAAAGCGGAGGCAGGCTGCCGCAAGGCGGCCCGCGTGTGCAAAAAGCTCCGTGCTTGTTAAATAGATGCAAAATTTTCTTGTTTATGGCCTGCCTAGTGGCTATTGTTAAAAAAAACGATCACCAAATTTAACTCTGTATAAGAACCAAGTGGGGCACAAAGTCTTAGGAGCTTGACTCACGAGTACTGAAGACCGGCGTGCAGATACGCGCTCGTCTTTTGCACTGCCGGCGGAGGCAAACAGACTTAACTTCCATGGCTGCGGATGTCTGCGTACCGATCTCTCGGAAGCGGGAGGAGGACATGAAGACAAGCAGCCATGGATTCACAAATTGTGTTCGTGACCAGCTTGAGGCGATGCGCAGAGAACAGAATCTCAGAGGCTATTCCCTGGCTAACCGAGGATTCGATCGGCCATCCCAATTCAAGGAGGAAATACACATGCGTGCGTTGATAACAGCGTTCTGCTGTTTGTTTCTGATTGTTTCATCGGCTTGGGCACAAAGCGATCGGGGAACGATCACCGGTACTGTCACCGATCCGGCGGGAGCCATGATTCCCAACGCTGCCATCGAGGCGAAGAACGTTAACACCGGCGCCGTCTTTCAGGCAGCGAGTTCGGCGACAGGCAACTACTCGCTTGTCCAGTTGCCGGCCGG
>DATJPG010000027.1:0-4128 GCA_035506515.1 Acidobacteriota bacterium | reverse complement strand
CCGAGATACCGCCAATTCTGCAGATTCAGATTTAGCCGCCCTGAAAGAACGCGAATGGCAACGCCGGCGCCTGATTGAATTACTGAAGGACTAATTAATAGCCCAACTCCCGCCAGTAAATATCTCGGCATAGCCGGGGGCTTTGGGAGATGAGCCGCTCAAAGCGGTCGGCAACAGGCTACATGATTCCATAATTGCCATCGGCTTCTGGCCAGCTGTCAAGCGAATGGATTATGGAATCAGGTGGCCTGTTCCCGTAATTGTTATTTTGAGGATCCATCAATGGTGATTGTGAATGGTCCGGTTTCGGTGATCACCTTGTAGCCGGGCGGCACCTGGAATAGCGCCGGATCCGGCTCGGCACGGCCGATATTCGTCAATGTCTGGATTCTATCTCCCTGCCTTGGATCGTTGCTTTTTGCAGAAATCACCAAATTCAAATCGAGCGATGTCCAAAGCTCGTTTATAACCGAGATCGGCTGGGCATTGCCAAAGGCTCCTGCCGGATAAACCGTTGTGGTACGTCTGCCTTGGGCCGGAACGCTTTCGATTACCTGCGTTCCCAAAGATTCGCTGGATGTCTCAGGATGAACGCTGGAAGCCGTGCCTGGCGTGCTCGTCATCAACATCGGCGCTGCAATTGGCAAAACCAGGCCCTGCGGTGGCGTAAGAGGCTTGAGCGGTTCCGGCAGTTCGACGCGATGTGCCACCCTTTTGGCGATGTCCAGGAAATAAATGCATCCGGCAACAGGATCGATAATTTCGGGAATGGCCGGGACAACGGCCTGTTTTCCCGTCGGTGATAGTGAAGAATGTCTCTCCGTGCGCGTCCTGCCGGCAGAATCGCGATACACGTAGCTGGAGGGATTTGAACGAAGGATGCGTGTTCCGTCTGCCAGTATCTGAGATTGCTGGGAAACCTCCTCTGCAGAGTATGGCTGTCCGGCTAAATATCCGAGCGGGGCCGGCTGAAGTGGAACTCGGAACGTGAACGTTCCCGTAACAAAATTTCCGTCTTTATCAAAATGCACAGCACCGGTGGGCAGCGGCGTCGGCGTCTGAGCCAGTCCCGAAGAAAGCGCCAGAACTATCCAAGCACAAAAGACGGATATGGGAAATTTCATAGTTCTCTCCAATGAGACACGGCAAAATCGCAACAACCTCCAAAACCATGGCGATGATCTTCCATAGCCTTCTCCGGCGCCTTCCTAAAACTGAAAAAATTTATTAAACATTCTAGGCGCGAAAGCCTGGGAATTATAGCGAAATCACAATCAAACAAAAAACATTGCTGATGCGGAATCCATCGCGAGACTGCATGCTTTTTCAAATTTCTTCAGACGCGTTATTTCCATGAAATGTGAAGGGATCATTTATTTGAACCCAGATCGCCGGACAAGCGTTAATTAGTTTCTGTCGCGAAACTCGCAACATGTTGTAAATACAAATGTTGACAGATTGTTCTTGACTATATATGTGCTATGTGGCACATATACTTCATGCCAACTAAAAAGGAACTTCCTACAGATGTCGCCAACTGGTTCCAAGAACAAGCTTCCGGCCTTTGGCCAGCCGCCCTGGGATCGCTCAGCTTTCGTCGTACCCGATGTATTCGCGAGAACTGCAAAGCTTGCCTGAAGGGTGAACAACATGCCAGCCATGTCCTCTATGTCCGGATGAAGGGACGGCGATTCGCGATTTACATTCCCGACGAACTTGTGCCGGATGTGCAGCGTTCTCTCGACAATGGTCGAGAGCTTCAGGACCTGCTTTCCCAAGCCGGCATTCGCTACGCCAAAGCACTCAAACATGAGAGAACCACCAGAATTCAAAAAGTCAAAAAATGACACGATCCATGAGTTCCCAAATCAGCTTTGCCGATCTGGAATTTTACGGTCAGGGTGTGCGCCTGGAGCCAATGCTGCAGACTATCTCTGATTTCATAGACAAGCATGGCCACTTGGTAGATAAAGTGCGCCGGGACCTGCAACATGGTTTGAAACATCCAGAGACCGGGCGCAATGGCCTCAGCGCACAGCAAATACTGCGCTCTCTCGTACTGCAGCGTGTAAAGAACTGGAATTACCGGGAACTGAGAGAGCGGATCAATGACGGATACACTCTCCGGAGATTCACTCGCTTCTACAGCAAGCAGGTTCCAAAGCATGATGCTTTCAACCGGGCGTTTAATCGACTCACTCCGGTGACGCTCGAGGTGATCAACAAACTGGTGATTCAATCCGCCGTGGATCTCAGACTGGAGAATGGAAAGAAACTGCGCGTTGATACGACCGTGGTCGAAACGGATATCCACTATCCAACGGATAGTACCTTGCTGTGGGATACCGTGCGGGTTGTCACCCGGCTGATCGGAGATCTCGACGAACTGCTTCCTGAGGGCGTACCGGGATTTACCAACCGAAGCCGTAGTGCCCGACGCCGCATGCAAGAGATCATGCGGTCTGCTTCCAAGGAACGTCATCGGCGTCTGGTGCCTAAATACCGAAAACTCATCCGCACCGCGGAGCAGGTCATCGCAAACGCGCGAGAGGTTCTTAAAAAGACTGAACGAATCCATAGCATGGATCTGATGACCGAAATCGCAATCCAGGCTATTCGAAAACAGATCGATCACTTCTGCAGTCTCGGGGATCGTGTTGTGGATCAAGCGCGGCGACGGGTGCTTAACCAGGAGCAGGTGCCGAATGAGGAGAAGATCTTTTCCATATTTGAAACCCATACCGACCTTATCAAACGAGGCAAGATCCTGAAGCCGGTTGAATTCGGCCATAAAGTCTACATCGCAGAAAGCGCCCGCGGGCTGATCACTCAATACCAGGTGCTCGATGGAAATCCCACGGATGACACCCAGGTCGAATCTTCTCTGAAACGCCACCGGGAAACCTTCGGGGATGTACCCAAGATCTACAGCGCCGATCGCGGTTTTTTTAGCAAAGAGAATATCGAACAGTGCACAAAGGCGGGTGTCGAGCTCGTATGCATTCCGCAGCGCGGCGGCAAAAAGACAACGGAGCAGGCGACGTACGAGAAAAGCCCGAGCTTCAAGGATGGCCAACGCTTCCGTGTTGGTATTGAGGGCCGAATTTCCGTTCTTTTCCGAGGGCGCGGCATGAAGCGTTGCTTGGCCGAGGGTCGCGAGCGGTTTGAACTCCTCGTGGGAGCCGCCGTGCTTGCGAATAACCTCATGGTCATTGCACGGCTGCTTGCCGAAAAGCAAAAACACCGGCGTCGACGAGCTGCTTAGCTCGGCCGGCGGGAGAAAAATGAACTCTCCAATGGAGACGTGTCTGTTCATCATCGGCAAATTCTACTTTCAAGACGGCTTCTCGTCTTGTTAATCGCTTACTAACCACATTGGGGGCTCAATCACTCTCAAGCAGGCCCAGAACCCCAGCAAAAATGCTTGTCTTCACGCGTTTCGCGACAGAAACTAACTACCAACTACAAACTAACGACTGCCGACTGATGCTATAATCGCCGCATGATATCACTTGCGAAGGCGCTGCGCGTGAAACGCGGTTCCGTCGTTTCATTTGTGGGCGGCGGCGGTAAAACAACTTCGATGTTCCGGCTCGCCGCCGAATTAAGCGCAGAAGGCGCGCGCGTTGTGACCACTACCACGACGCATATAAGCAAGGAGCAGGTTCGCATCGCTCCCATTGCAATCACACTCGACCAGATCGATCTTTTGACTTCATGTCTGAATCAACACGGCAATTGCCTCCTGATAGGACCTCCGGACGGCAAAGGGAGAGTTTATGGCGCATCATCAGAGCTGATCGCCGAATTGCATGAGCGTCCGGATGTAGACGTTGTTCTTGTGGAAGCCGACGGAAGCCGGTCGCTCCCATTCAAGGCGCCCGGCCAGCATGAACCGGTGGTTCCTGAAACCACAACTATTCTGGCGCCGATTGCGGGACTCAATTCCATCGGGCAGCCCTTGGACGAAGCTCACGTCCATCGCTCGGAACTGGCGGCCGCTCTGGCTCAGCAGCCGCTCGGCAGTGCGGTTTCACCGCAGACGCTGGCTCGCGTTTTGTCGCACGCGCAAGGGGGCGGAAAAAATTGTCCGCCGGACGCGCATCTTGTGCCCGTTCTGAACAAAGC
>DATJPG010000026.1:0-3585 GCA_035506515.1 Acidobacteriota bacterium | reverse complement strand
CGTTACCCAACATAGCGACTGTTTTGCCAGCTGCTAGCGGACCGAAAACGCTCGCGGCCTCAAGAGGGGCAGGCGTTCCTACAAGGGGATCGCCAGTCATGTAAGCGGGCACATTACCCGGAGACACCGGATTACCTTGTGCATCCACGGATTTTACCGTCCATGGAGAGCTTCGGCTGCCGGTTGCGGGTGTGGCCGCGACCTGTTGATAATTGCTGCTCTGATATCCGTAAAACCAACGGAAAATGCCCTTCTGGGCGCATTTCGTGAGGATCTGCGGATTGATGTTGTGTTCGCGGATTTTCACGATCTGCTGGTCCCAAGACGCAAAGAAGAACGTCTTGTTTTTGATGATCGGGCCGCCTGCGCTCAGAGTGTACTCTTCCTGGTTGCGCCAGTTGGTCGCCACATTGGTAAGATTCTGATACCACTGGTTGGCGTCTAGAGCGGTGTTCTGGATATTCCAAACAGCGCTTCCGTGGAAGTCATTGGCACCGGACCGGGTTATAACCTGCACCTGGCCGCTGCCGCGTCCCATCTCCGCGTCTACCGGCGCAATCACCAGCTTGAATTCGCCGATGAGTTCCGGATTAAGGTATACAGGAGAGCTCAAACCGGTTCCCCAACGCACGTCATTCACCGTAACGCCATCGCGTTGCAGGTTGACGTTGGCCGCGCTGATTCCGGCAAAGGTGGTACGATCGGCGCCGAACGTCGGACTGTCCGTCATGTTCACGCCGCCCATCACCTTGATCAGATCAAGAACATTACTGCTTACGAGAGGAAGCTCCGTTAATTTCTCTTCCGGAAGCACGACGCCGACAGAGGAGCTCGATTCCAGCAGGAGGTTTTCCGCCTTCGCGCTCACCTCGATCAACTCATTCCGCGCAGCAATCTTCATTGTGAAATTAACCCTCAGAACCGAGGGCGCCACCAGCGAGAGGTCTGTCTTGACCTGTGTCTGGAATCCGGTCATCTCGGCCGAGATCTTATAGGTCCCGCCCGGTAGACCGGGTACGTTGAACACTCCAGCGCTGTTCGTCAGTACCTTTGACGCGACGCCTGTCGCGTTGTTCGTTACCGTGACGGACGCACCCGGCAGCGCGCCACCCGATTCATCGGTAACCGAACCAGAGATACTGGCGTTGGTTTGGCTGAATGCCTGCGCTGAAAAAACAAGCAGAATCAGCGCAGCCATTACAAGCAATTGCTTTTTCAAATTCATACTTTCTCCTTTGATAGAGTGGGAATTCTTTCCCTTCCGTTCGCCAGGTAAACGGTGCCTCTGACTGCCAACCTATCTGCGGAATAAAACAACTTCAAAGAGTCCCGCGCCAATCCGTTCTTGAAAAATAGCTCAAATGGAACTGAAACGCTTTCTCTCCCCCAATTGCAATTAATCGCAGATACGAGCAAAACAAGCCGCATTTCCGATGCTTATTGGAAATCCCCTTTTTGGCCTGCTTTATCTGGGCCTACTATGACCTGAGTGGTGATTGATACGCAAGGTTTTTTTCTTAACACTTAGGCTAATTAGTTTACATTTTGGCGCATTATCTGCCATTTTCAAGCCCATCCATCACAATCCCTCCACTGTCCCGAATAAGTATCCTCCGGCTCCTGCCGGAGAATTTAGTCTATGAGCCGCTCAAAGCGACTGAAGCAGTATTATCGGGGTCGGAATCGCAGTCGAAATCGGGATGCGAAAAGCCTAAGCGAGACCGAACCCGATTGCGACCCCGATACCGATACCGACCCGAATGGCACTTAGTTAAGGAGTCCGATGGGACCCTGAAGGGTCCAGCAGGAGAGCCCAGGGTTCCAGAGCGCGCTTCGCGTGCTCTTCCACCCTGGGTTATGAGTGTGAAAATAGATAGAGCTCTGAAGGAGCGACACAGAAAACCTGCATCGGCCATGCAGGCCGCACATGAATTACAATGCTAACCCAGGGTTCCGGCCGCTCCGCGTCCTCCACCCTGGGCTGATATGGAGTGATCGGTCAACTCCTTTTTTGCGAGAGTTGCTTTTTAGGAGTTTAATGTCGCATCACATTTTTCTTTCTGGCTCGATGAACAGAACAGGGGATCGAGTCGGCAACAGCGACGATAATCAATCTGATATTCGCGGGTCGATACGCACGCATGACAACTGATTCATCGGGAGCTGCCTCACTCTGTACTCGTGGATTTTGGTTTCCCATACCGCATTGCCCAGTCGAGGGTTCTCCTTTCGAAGCCTGGCGCTCGATCTCCTGTTCCGTTCACCTACCCATGCTTTTACTTCCTCAGTATTAAAAGAATATCTACCAGAGCCTGTGGGAAATGTGGGAAAGGTCGCCGGCTTTCTGGCGAACTTTTCCATATTTTCCATCAGGCTAAGGCAATCCATGTTATGCGACCTTCCCCATGGCCCAAACGAATCCCGCCAACTCTCGACTGACGGCAACGGCAATCTTCTTCCTGTCTTTTCCCCGGCTGGCCATGCGTCGAAACTTCTGATGGAGTCGTTTGTCACATTGCCGTGCAATTTCGATAACCTCTGCAGGCAGGCCATTCCGTCGATTTTGTACGGTTTTTCCCGATACTGAAGAATGCTGATACGTCCAGGCGCTTTCAATCATCACCCTTCGAATGTGGTTGTTGCCGGTTTTCGTGATGCGGCCCCGTCGTTCGACTTCGCCTGAACTGTCCTCAGATGGTACTACCCCAATCGCTGCCATAAAGGCCGGGGCATCGGTGAACCGTCTCAAATCGAGTGCTTCGGCGATGATGGTCATGGCCGTCAATACCCGAATACCTTTCAGAGCCATCAAATAGCGGACCCGCTTCTCATAGGTGGGTTGTTTGGCTACTTCCTCAATCTTTGCATTGAGTCTTTGCAAACGGTCCGTCTGTTCGGCAAGGATCAATTGATATTCATCCAGCACCATCTGATCCCGATCGTCCTCAAATCGAAGACTCTTCACCCACCGCAAATGTCCCTGAGTCCAGTTTTTGCCACTTGCATATTTCAACCCGCGGCGCATTAAAAACCGTGCCAATCTATGACGGGCTCGTTGCTGATCTTCCAAGGCATCTTCCCGCGCGCGGACCAGATCCCGGAGACTTTCCTGCTCATTTTGCGGAATGAAAATACATGTCAGTTCTCCCGCACGGTACAATCGGGCCAGGGCTTTGGCATCCAACTTGTCTGTCTTTACCCTTTTTCCGGCCCTTCTCGGCGTTAATGAGGGAGCGGCAACATCACACGAAATCCCATGTTTGGCGAGAAAACGTTGCAAATGGTATCCATTGACGCCCGCTTCGTAGACGCACCGTACTTCACCAGAAATTGCCTTCAACTTTTTTACCATGCGACCTAGCCCAGTGCTGTCGTTTGTAACTATCGACTCCTCCCGCGGGTTGTTCTCCTGGCCTCTAAAAATTGCGAGGTTAATCGTTTTTGCTGAATCATCCATCCCTACCCAAGTGATATTATTGGCCATGATCGGTCTCCTCATGTTTGTGGCTCTGTAGCTTCAGTCACCGAGACATCAGCTATAATCCACGATACTACATGGTCGAGACCGATCACTCCATTATGTCT
>DATJPG010000025.1:0-43370 GCA_035506515.1 Acidobacteriota bacterium | reverse complement strand
GTGCATCGTTCAAAGAGCGGCTATACACCCTCGGAATTATTCCTGGGCTGAGCTGATGAAACGGGTGTTTTCAATAGACGTTCTGGAATGTCCCCGCTGTAAAGGCCGCATGCGGATCCTTTGTGCGATAAACCCTCCGGAAGCAATCCGAAAAATTCTGGATTGTCTCGGCCTGCCCTCGCGGCCGCCGCCTCTTGTTCCGGCCAGGCTCGCAGATCAATCCGATTATTTCTAAAAATCAGCCCGCCTATTTTCCCTTAGGTTTACGGGCGAAGTATGACTGAACACGTGCTTCTTCGTCACACCTCGATCACCTTTTAAAGTATAATCCTATCGAGCTCGTTTGATTTAGCGCGATTTTCGGCTTTGTTGTTAACATAATGGAGATTTATCAGAAGCCTGGTGAGCGGGATAAAACCGTCCCGGGCAAAAAGGGCAGCTTGAAATTACTATCCTTCCGGCGGCTTGAAAGCCAGATTCACCAGGCAATGGATTTCAGCGCCCATTATGTCCAGCTAATGTGCGTGTCGGAAGCGAGAAATCGGTTTCACGCAAGGAAAGAATTGTTTACGAGAAGGCCTTTTTTAATAGTCTTCTCTTCTCTAAATTCAATTGTAATCCACGCTGATAACTTTTGTTTTAGCTCTCGAATCTCGAATTTCGAATCAAAAGCCCACTTTTCCGGGAATTTCCGCCCGATTCTCGGTATGATTATTCTCTTAATTATTGAGAGGGTGGCATGCTCGACAATCTTTCGAACAAGCTTCAGAAGATCCTGAGAAACTTAACCGGGCAGGGGAGAGTCTCCAGCCGGCATATCGAAGAGACGGCACGCGAGATACGGAACGCGCTGCTGGATGCGGATGTTCATTTCAAGATCGCCAAGGAATTTGTCGAACGAGTCAAACAACGGGCCCTGGGACAGGAAGTGCTGGAATCGCTCACGCCGGGGCAACAGGTCATCCGAGTGGTCCGTGACGAGCTGGTGGAACTCCTTGGAGGATCCCAGACCGAACTGCAGTTTTCAAAGCAGCCGCCGAGCGTTTTCCTGATGGTTGGACTCCAGGGATCCGGCAAGACGACCAGCTCCGCAAAACTTGCCTATTGGCTGGCCAAAAACAATCACACGCCGCTGCTCTTTTCGGTGGACGTGTACCGGCCGGCGGCTATCGAGCAGCTGCGGGTATTGTGTGAGAACAACAGCCTCGGATATTTCGATGCGCCGGAGGATCAGGACCCTGTTTCCAGGACGGAGAAGGGGCTTCGTCATGCCAAGAACAGCGGATACGACGTGGTTTTGATCGATACCGCAGGCCGGTTGCACATCGACGACGAAATGATGGAGGAACTCGACCATATTCGGAAATCGGCGCCTCCGGTGGAAATTCTGCTCGTGGCCGATGCTATGACGGGGCAGGACGCGGTCCGCAGCGCCAAGGAATTTCACGACCGGTTGGGATTGACCGGCGTCATCCTCACGAAAATGGACGGCGATGCGCGCGGCGGCGCGGCGCTGTCGATCAAAACCGTTACGGGGCAGGGCATCAAGTTCGTGGGAACCGGTGAGAAGGTCGATGCGCTCGAACCTTTCTACCCGGATCGTCTGGCCGGAAGAATCCTGGGCATGGGGGATGTGCTGTCTTTGATCGAAAAAGCCGAGGAAGCGGTCGATCAGGAGCAAGCCGCCGAAATGGCGGAAAAGATCCGCAAAGATGAGTTTACCCTCGACGATTTTCGCGATCAGCTGAAGCAGGTCCGGCAAATGGGCCCCCTGGACCAGATCCTCGGAATGCTGCCGAACATGGGGCCGATGCGAGGGCTGAACAAGATGAAGGTGGACGAAAAGGAGCTGATTCACATCGAAGCCATCATCAACTCCATGACGCCGGAAGAGCGGCGCAACCACCAGATATTGAATGGAAGCAGGCGGAAGAGGATTGCGCGCGGCAGCGCACGCCCGGTTTCGGAAATCAATCAGCTGCTGAAGCAGTATGTTGAGATGCGGAAGATGATGAAAAGCCTGAGCCGCGGAATCATGCCACGTATGTTCAAAGGGATGCGGTTCCCTCAAATGTAAACTTTAGATTCCGAATTCCCAATTCCAGGTTCCAGAGGATAGATGCTATTTCTCTCGAATCTTCTAACGCTCTATCCCTTTAATCCTTTGATCCTGCAGTTGTTCGGCCGTATAATGCAAAGATCCGGGCAAGTCCACGTAGCCGAGGTTGAATCCAATCCGGTTATATGCCAGAATTGTCATGGGTTATGCTCTATATATACGAGGAGGAGTTTTGCTAAGAATACGTTTGACACGCATGGGGGCAAAGAAGAAGCCCTTTTATCGAGTGGTGGTGATGGAGCAAAGACAGACTCGAGACGGGAGTTTCGTGGAGATTCTCGGGCATTACAGTCCGACCGCAAAACCTCCCCTGGTTGAGCTGAACATGGACAGAGTTCGTCATTGGCTGGCGTGCGGCGCACAACCTTCTGAAACGGTGAATTCTCTGTTGAAAAAGGCTGCTCCCCCGGCACCTTCCATTGCTAGCTAAGACCTGCTCATTTCCATCTTCATGCTGAAGTCCGAATAGGCTCCCAAATTGTGCGGCTTAGAGTGGTCTCGGAGGAGAGCGGATATGAAAGATCTGGTAGAAATGATTGCGAAAGCGCTTGTGGATAACCCCGAGCAGGTCTCAGTAACTGAAGTTGAAGGAGAGCAAACCACTGTTCTGGAACTCCGGGTTGCGCCGAGCGACCTCGGTAAGGTCATTGGAAAGCAGGGAAGGACAGCCCGCTGTATCCGAACACTTCTTGGCGCGGCAGGGATGAAGCTTAAAAAGCGTTTTGTACTGGAAATCCTGGAATAGTGGCGCCAGACGTTCAGTCTTCTTTTATTACAATTGCCCGAATCGCCAGGACCCGTGGGAATCGTGGCGAAGTCCTGGCCGACTTGTATACGGACTTTCCTGATCGTTTCAGTCAGCTGCGAGAAGTCTGGCTGGTGTCCAATGAGGGCACGCAGCGAAAGCAGATGATCCTCGAAGAAACCTGGAAGCACAAGGGCCGTATCGTCCTGAAATTTGCGGGCGTAGACAGCATTAGCGACGCGGAGCCGTTTGCGGGTTTTTGGGTCGAAATCCCCGCCGAGCAGGCGATGCCGCTTCCCGAAGGCAGCTATTTCGATCATGACCTTGTCGGATGCGCCGTTGAGGATTTAAGCGGGAATCGGATCGGAATAGTCAGTGAAGTGCTTCATTTTGCAGGCGAAAGCCAGCTGGTGGTCAAAAACCAGAACCGGGAATCCCTGGTTCCGGCGGTAGAGAAGATTTGCGTGAAGATCTCCATAAAAGAAAAGCAGATCGTCATTGATCCGCCAGAAGGATTATTGGACCTGGACAAATGAGGTTTGATATCATAACAATTTTTCCCGAGCTGTTTGCGGGCGTGCTGGAATGTGGAATACTTCGCCGCGCCAGGCAGTCGGGATTGGTGGATATCCGCATAGTCAACTTGCGGGATTTCGCCAAAGATAAGCATCGATCTGTTGACGACCGTCCCTATGGTGGTGGCGAGGGGATGGTGTTCATGCCTGCCCCGCTGTTTGAGGCAATCGAGTTTTGCCGAGGCGAAGAGAAAGACTGGAAAGGCCAGGTAGTTCTCTTGACTCCTCAGGGCAAACCGTGGTCGCAGAATTTTGCTGCTGAGTTCACTACAATTCCGCATCTTCTGCTGATTTGTGGTCGATACGAAGGAGTAGACCAGAGGGTAATCGATTGTCTCGTGGACAGGGAGATCTCTATAGGGGATTTCATCCTGACCGGAGGGGAGATTCCGGCAATGGTGGTCCTCGATTCGATTGTCCGACTGATTCCGGGCGCCTTGGGGTGTCAGGATTCGGCGGTCAACGAAAGTTTTTCGACGGGTTTATTGGATTATCCGCAATACACACGGCCCGCCGACTACCGGGGATTTGCTGTTCCGGATGTCCTTCTTTCGGGGGACCATGCGAGAATTGAAGAATGGCGTAAATCGCAGGCTCTGGAAAAGACCAAACAGGCCAGACCGGAGCTGATACAAAAGAAGTTAGCCCAATCGTAAGGAGTATTTGTCATGGATTTGCTTCGGGCAGTCGATAACTCTCAAGTTCGAACCGATATCCCCAGCTTTCGTCCGGGAGATACGGTGCGAGTTCACGTAAAGATCAAAGAAGGGGATAAGTACCGGATTCAGGTTTTTGAAGGTGTCGTGATCGCGCACAAAAACAATGGTATCTCTTCGACTTTTACGGTTCGCAAAGTTTCGTTTGGTTATGGAATTGAACGCATTTTCCCGATCCATTCTCCTATCATCGAGAAACTGGAAGTTGTGAAGAGCGGGAAGGTGCGGCGGGCGCGTTTGTATTATCTCCGGGGACGCCGAGGCAAAGCCGCACGGCTGAAAGAAACAGGACGGATTGAGCGCGCGCCTGAGAGCGCTTCCAACGCGTAGCAGGGAATCGCTCGCAGCTCGGCGCGGATCTTGCCTCGTTATTGGCGGACTTTGGAGAAGAAGGCCCGGATGTAGCCGCAGGAGGAAGTAGTGGCCGCTGATAGCAAGACAAAATTTCTTCAAGACGCTGAAAAATATGTGCTCCATGGCAAGGTGCAGCAGGCGATCGGCGAATACCTCAAGATCATCAAGTTCGACCCGAACGACGTCCTGATCCTGAACACAGTTGGGGATCTGTACCTTCGTCAGCACAACATACCGGAAGCCAACAAGTACTTCACCCGCGTTGCCGAAAGCTATGTCCGCAATAATTTCTTCCTGAAGGCCATTGCGGTCTACAAAAAAATCCTGAATGCAGATCCCAACAACCTCGAAATCAACTTAACCATGGCTTCGCTCTATGCCAAGCAAGGCTTGAGCATTGATGCGAAGAACCAATTCCTGAAGGTTGCCGCTCTTTTCGAAAAGGAGGGCCGGACCAAGGAGACCCTCGAGCTCTATGAGAAGATCGTTGAGCTGGATCCTGGGAACATAGCCGCTCAGCGCAAACTGGCTGAACTCCATACTACGGCCGGAGACGATAAGCAGGCGCATATTTACTGGAGCGGGGCGGCTCGAGCCCAGGTGAAAGCCGGCGACATTGCCGGTGCCATGAACTCCATCCAGCGCGCGATAAAGCTGAATCCGCTCGATGGGAACGCCCTCGGCAGCTTTTTGGAGTGCTGCCGCAAATCGGGGGATTTTAAGCCGCTGCTGGATCAGCTCAAGACGTCCATTCAGATGGCTCCCCAAAATATGGATTTGCGGGAACTGCTTGGGCAGGCCTATATGGCTGCCAACGATCCGGACATGGCCACGAAGGCATTCCAGATTGTGTTCTCGATGGATGAATCGCGCTATGAAGGGTTTTTCGCTGTCGCCCAGAGCCTGATCGATAGGGATGATTGCGATCAGGCGGCCAATTGCCTGGACCCCATTCTCCCGATCCTGATTACGCGCCGCGAAACAGAGCGCGCAGCCGAGCTTTATATCCAAATCCTGCAGCGCCGTCCGAAGCATATCGTTTCGCTCATCAAAATGGCCTCCATCTATTCCGCAACCGGCGACCAGGAACACTATCTCGAGACGATGGACATCATCGCCGATCATTACCTGGAGATGAACGAGCCTGCGGAAGCGGTCGTCTATCTGGACAAAATTGTCCAGGCGAATCCCGAGAGCCAAAAACATAGGAAATTGCACCAGGAGGCATTTGCGGCCGCCTATCCGGATACTCCGTATGTCGCGCCCGAAGTGCCGCCGGAAGCAACGGCCGGGTCCAATTCTCTCCCGGTGCACAAGCAGCTTGAAACGGAACACGGACGCACTGCGCCCGATATCGTGGAAGCCGATCTGCTGCTGAACTATGGATTGAAGGAGAAGGCACTCAAGCTCTTGCAGTCCATGGAGATTCGCGATCCCGGAAACAAGGAAATGAGAATCCGCCTGATGCATCTGTACAAGGCGGATAACAATTACTCAGAAGCCGCAAAACAGTGCTTGCTTCTGGGCGCTTTGAGCCGCATTTCGAAAAATGAAGAAGCTGCCCAGGACTATATTGCTGAAGCCAAACAGATGGCGCCGGAGATGCGTGCGTACGAACAGGACCTCATGGAATTTGCCCGCCTGAACGGGATCCTCACGGAAACCGGGGCGGGAGCCGAGACAGAAGACGCGAATCTCCATCCCGGCGGCGAAGTCGACCTTTCCGCGGATCTCATGGATATTTTCTTCACCGGCGATCAGAGCGCACCGGCGGGGGAGGATTTGCAGCTAATCCCGGAAGTGCCGGCGGATGGCGCGATTGAATCGTACCCCGAGGGAATGCAACAGGCGCCGGCCAAGTCGGCCCAGGAACAATTGCAGGAAGTGGATTTTTATATCCGCCTCGGATTTCATGATGAAGCGCTGGCCAAACTCGGCGAAATCGCGAAGCAGAATCCCGACAATCCGGAACTGGCGTCACGATATCAGAAGCTCGGCGCGGTTCCACCGGACCCCGTTTCCAAGCCGCCCGACAGGCAGGTGTTGCCGGAAGAAAAGTATTTTGATCTATCCGCCGACTTCCATCCGCCCCAGATGGAAATATCTCAGGATTGGGAGCCCGGCGCTTCTTCGAGCGGATTCGCCATTCTGAGTTCGGAACCGCAAAATCCGGAGCCGTCGCCCGCCGATCTCCTCCCTTCTCCCGAATCTTTCCATGCCTGGAGTTCAGAAGAGCCGAAAATATCGACGGTGATCTCCCTTGAATCGGATGCGTCCGGTTTTCAGGCCAACGAGATGTTTGCAGATTTGATGGAAGATGTCGGCGGCACCTCGAATGAAAATGTTTCCGTAGATTCCTTTGAAAACCACTTCAGCCTGGGGATCGCGTACCGTGAAATGGAGCTCGTGGATGAAGCGATCAAGGAATTTGAGAACGCCTTAAAAGCCGCGCATGCGCAGAAGGAAGCGAAGAAGACAATCCAGTGCTGCGGCATGCTGAGCACCTGTTTTCTTAAAAAGGGGATGGCCCGTTCGGCACTTCGTTGGTGCCAGACGGGATTGAGTATTGCAGATAATTCTTCACACGAAGCCATGGCTCTCCGCTATGATATGGGAATCGCGCACTCGATGTCCGGCAGCAACGAACGAGCGCTGGAATGCTTTGACCGGATATTCAGTATCGATCCGAGTTATCGGGACGTTGCGCAGAGGATTGACGAACTAAAAAGCGGTTCCAATAGGCATGCTCCTTAGAACGACACCTCAGCTCGCCATTCCATTTTCGGTAGTGGAGGCCGGCTGAACATGCGACTCACTTCGTGGATTTTGAAAATCATCTACATCTTATATTCTCTGCAAGTGGGCATTTTCCTGCTCTGTCTTCCATGGTTCCATTTTTGGGAAAATAATCACCTGCTGTACGACTACCCGTTTCTCCGGCAGCTGGTATCGAATGCGTATTTTAAGGGAGCCGTACTTGGACTGGGGATTGCCAATATCCTGATCGGCATCCGCGAAATCGTGCACTTCAAGGATATGTCGAAGAGTTTCTTCCGGTAGCTTCGAGCTTTCCGCTATCGGCCGACAGCTGTCAGCGGATAGCTTCTCCCCCCACTCGCCCCTAAAACTCGACCTCAACGTCCGGATGTTGTGCATCCAGGTAGTGAATGGAGATCGAGCCTCCACAGAAGCGACGCAGGAGTTGCTGCAGTTCTTCGGCAGCTTGTTCGATTTCGGGTCTGCCAATTGCCGGCTGCATGCCGTCGACGTTTATTGCCAGGTTCCTGGTTTCCGGGAGGATCTTTGAAAAGTCGGCGTTACGCCAGTTCCAGCGCCGGCACAGCACGCGTTTTGTGCGGCGATTTACATAAATGACTTCGCCCGGGTCCGGATGCTCCATCTCCTCGGGCTTGAAAATCGGGGCGAAGGTTTCATCGGAGACTGCCCGCCCGAGCGTTACATCTCCTTCGACGCTATCCATGTCGTCTCCGCCGCAGGGAATGACGTATTTCAGGCTGATGCAATTGAACACGTCGACGGCCGGCGAAATAGACCGGACGGGTTTTTCGGACTTTACCTGTTTGGCGAGAAAGACAATCGATGGAGTGAATTTGTTCGGGTTGGATCCGAACAGGCGATAGGCTTCCTTCCAGGCGAGAAGCCGCGGATGCGTCGCAAGGTCCATGCCTGCATTGGTCCGCATATTTTCCTGCTGCTCCTGCAACAGCGCTTCCAGTTCAGGACAGGGGCGGCGGTTGTCGATGCCGGCCGCCATTACAACCCCACGGCAGAAATTGGGGAACATCCGGAAGATTTCCTGCTCGATACAAAACCGCATTTTTCCCTCCTCATCCATTCGCGTTCTTTCGGAGACAACTTGCTGCCGCTTTCCAGAGTTCCCGGTTCCCGGTTTCCAGTTCCCAGTTAAATTCAGCTCAAAAACTGGGAACTGTGTACTGGAAACTCTAAACTTTAAAAGCGGCAGCAAGCTGCCGATTGTTTCTCCGCGGCTTATTGGGCCGGTGTCGCCGCGGGTTTCACGAGCCGGTCGTAGATCCACATCAGCAGCGTTGTTGCGATTCCGATGCCCGCAATCACATACCAGAGCTGAGTCGGCCGGTGGATCACCTCGCCAAAGTAGTTCACGAGCCGGCCGCCGATTTTACCCGCGATAACGAAGCCGATCGCGATGGGCAGAAAAGAAAATCCCATGAACGTGCCCTGCTGTCCGGGAGGGGCGAGCCGCGAGACATACTCGTAATAGCGCGGAGACTGGACCATTTCGCCGATCGCCAGTATCACGAGGGCGAAGACGGCATAAACCGGCAGGCCCTGGATCGGCAAGTGCCACCCCCCGATCCGCATGGTCGCATTCACCTGCCAGCCGAGGTTGCACACGGCCAGGATCACCCACGAGAGACTCGTGATGAGTATCCCCGCGATCATGGCGGTAAATGGCCGCACTTTGCGCGTCAGGAAGCTGATCAGGATCTGGAAGAGAATGACGGCAAGCGGATCCACGGTTGTCATCAGATCGACGTCGGCATTCGGATTTACATACCCCCGGATGAAAAGCGGAAGGGCAATAAACTCCTGCCAGAACATGATCCAGAACCCTGAAAAAATCAGGAGAAATCCCATGAAGCGCCAATTCACCAGCACGACGAACATGTTCCTGAAAGCCTGCGCAAAACTGGCCACCTGCTTCTCGACGAGACGATCCGGTTCCCGATAGAAGAAAACCGTCCCGAAAAACATCAGGAGTACGCTGACGGCGGAAACCCGGAAAACATTCTCAATGCCGATCGTGCGTCGAACCGCAAACGCCATCATGGGGCCCAGCGTCCCCCCGATATTCACGAGCGTGTAATAGACGGAGTATCCGAGCGATCGAACATTCTCGGCAGCGGCGCGTGCCGTGGTGCCCACGACGCACGGTTTCACGATGGCGGGCCCGAGCGCCGGCACACATAAGATCAATTGCACGACCACCGCAAGGGGCAGCGCATTCCTCAAGGGTGCCATCCAGGAGGCGGAAAGCGAACCCAACAGGAAGTAGCCCAGGGCGAGCACAAGGTACGCGCCGGCGAGCGACCGGCGGAATCCGAGACGATCGGCCAGTGTCCCGCCGATAATAGGCAGGAACCAGACGACGCCGCCGAAAAAGCCGATGAGTTCCCCTGTTTGCTGCTGAGAAAACTTGAGAGTTTCATGCAGGTAGATGGCAAGAACGGCGTTCACGCCGTAGTACGACAGGCGCTCGAACAACTCGGTGATGTTTGCCACCCAGAACGCGGGCTGAAAACCCTCGCGAATTTCCTGAAGCTTCAGGGAAAAAGCCATTTTATCTAGCTCTCAGCTTTCAGCCTTCAGCAATCAGCTGAGGCTTACAGCTCCTTTGGGATGGAATTCAAAAACAGCGCAGAATATTCATCGCCTCCTGCGGTCGCAACCCAGGAAAGACAGGTGCCCCGGGAATTATTGTTTCGCGCGCATCTATTAGAAACTACCTGTTGCCGATAGTTGCGCGCTAATGGCTGACAGCTGTTTCTCAGCAGATCCGCGGAAGCTGTTCTCCGCTGAGCATATCGACGACGCGCGTCGCGCCGATCCGGCTGCGCATCGTTACCAGGCCCGGATCGCCTTCTTTAGCCGTCCCTATGATACACGATTGAGCGCCCAGCGGGTGCGCCCTCATTCGCGCCAGCGTTCGGTCGACGTCGCGAGCGGGAACGAAACTGATGAATCTGCCTTCGTTGGCGACATAGAGCGGATCGAATCCCAGGATCTCGCAGGCGCCCTTGACATCCTCCAGCATGGGTATGGTGTTTTCCTCGATTTCGAAGTGAAGGCACGAGGATTCGGCGATCTCGATCAGCGCGCTTGCCAGCCCTCCCCGCGTGAGATCCCGCAGGCAATGCAGCTCGATCCCTGCCCTGATCAGATCGAGGACAATTCCGGACAGCGCAGCGCAATCGCTTTCGATGGTGCTCTCGAACTCGAGCCCTTCACGTACGGCCATGATCGCGATCCCATGCCGGCCGATATCCCCGCTCAAAACGATGGCGTCCCCCGGTCGCACATTTGCGGGCGATATTGCCTGGCGCGCTTCGACAACTCCGATTCCGGCGGTATTGATAAAGATTCCGTCGCCTTTGCCGCGGTCGACTACTTTCGTGTCGCCGGTGACAATCTGGACGCCTGCCTGCTCCGCCGCAAGTTTCATCGATTGCACGACGCGCCACAGCGTGTCCATGGGCAGGCCTTCTTCCAGAATGAATCCCGCGCTCAAAAACAACGGACGCGCGCCGCACATGGCCAGGTCGTTCACCGTGCCGTTGATGGCCAGCGAGCCGATGTCTCCGCCGGGAAAGAACAGGGGCCGGATCACGTAGGAATCGGTGGTGAACGCGAGCTGTTGAGACGGTAGATGCAGTAAGGCGCCGTCGTGCCTTGCTCCAAGGATGGAGTTGCCGAAGGCGGGCAGAAACATCTTTTCTATAAGCTGATGCGTCAGCTTGCCTCCGCCGCCATGCGCCAGCAGCACATTAGGATATTGCTCTATAGGTATCGGACATATAAACGCGTTGCCGTTCTTCGATTCGGATGCCATGAGTTTGATCCGTGTCAGGATTTTTTTCGATAATGATAATATGCGGCGCAGGCACCTTCGGAAGACACCATCGTCGCTCCCATCGGATGCTCGGGCGTGCACCGGACGACGAATGCGGTGCACTCGTAGGGTTTCTTGATCCCTTGCAGAACCAGTCCGCTGATACATTCCGCAGGTTCGTCGGCAGTAAAATGAACAAGGCCGAAACGGGCTTCCGCATCAAATCGCGAGTATTTTTCCTGCAGGCCCAGGCCGCTTTGCGGGATTTCCCCGACCCCGCGCCACTTGCGTGGTACCACGCGGAATATCTCGCCGATCAATTTCTGAGCCGGAAGGTTGCCGGCCTTGCTTACGGAACGCGAATATTGGTTCTCCACTTCGGCACGGCCTCCTTCGAGCTGGCGGATGCACATGTAAATGCCCTGTAGGATATCCACCGGCTCAAAACCGGTCACGACGATGGGTACGTGGTATTTCGCTGCGATCGGCTCGTATTCCCAGAACCCCATGACCGCACAGACGTGGCCCGCTGCGAGGAACCCCTGTACGCGGTTTTCCGGCGAGGAAAGAATGGCTTCCATGGCCGGGGGCACCAGGACATGAGACACCAGCAGCGAGAAATTATGGATATCTTTTTGCGCCGCCTGATACACGGCCATTGCGTTTGCGGGTGCCGTCGTCTCAAATCCGACGGCGAAAAAGACGACTTCGCGCGCTGGATTTTCCTCGGCGATTTTAAGGGCGTCCAGCGGCGAATATACGATGCGCACATCGCCGCCGGTAGCCTTGACCGACAGCAGGTCTCTCGAAATTCCCGGGACGCGCAGCATGTCACCGAAGGAACAGAAGATGACGTCGGGCGTGGAGGCGATCTCGATCGCTTTTTCGACTAATTCCAGGGATGTGACGCAGACCGGGCAGCCGGGACCGTGGACGAGAGTGATGGCCGGAGGCAGGAGCTCGTCAATCCCGAACTTCACGATGGAGTGCGTCTGCCCTCCGCACACCTCCATAATTGTCCATGGTTTTGTCGTGACGCGCCGGAGACTGTCGGAATATTGCCGAGCCGCTTGCGCATCGCGGTATTCGTCGATGAATTTCATTGGATGCTGTTTTCTTCCAACTCCGCGAGTTCTCCAATCTGCCGCAGATATTCAAAGACCTCCTGCGCTTCGGCTTCATCCACGATGCTGATGGCAAACCCGACGTGAACGAGGACGTAATCGTCGATCTTCGCTTCGGGAACATAGGCAAGATTGACCTGTTTGACGATCCCGCCGAAGCTGACTTTCCCGGTCCGGAACACCGGATCTGTGCCATCGATACTCATGATCTTACCCGGCACGGCCAAACACATATCAATCCCCTCTCCATCCTGGAAGCGGCGTCTCGCCGGCTTCTTCTATCCTAAGTTTCCCTTTAAGGACAAAGCATGCAAAACTTGCCACGCTCGCCCCCTTTACGATCTCCCTGACGCCGAGACGGCGGCGTTTCCAGGCGGCACCATGCGTGACGCGGCCACGATCTGGCCCAGAGCGATGCCGCCGTCGTTGGGCGGAATGCGCTGGTGCCAATACGGTCGGAATCCATCCGCCTCCAGCCTGCGCACGGCATGTTCCAGGAGATATTTGTTCTGAAAACAGCCTCCCGTCAGGATCACCCGCCGCTCTGATACACGGTGCGCCACTTTCGCGACGGCCTCTACAAGTGTATTGTGGAATTTTATCGAGATCCTTGCCAGAGGAATTTCATTTTTTGCGTCCTCTAGAATCGAGACGATCATCTGTTCCCAATCCACGATCAACCTCGATTCGAGGTCCTCTCCCGTGCCCCCCACTTTATCGGTTACAACGATCGGATAAAATTCATCCGTTTTTTCCGATCCGATGGCAAACTCCAGCTCCATGGCTGCCTGTCCTTCAAAGCTCATCACCTGTCTCAGGCCGGACAGGGACGCGACGGCGTCAAACAGCCGGCCGGCGCTTGAAGTCCATGGCGATTGAATTCCTTTTTGTAGCATCTGTGCGAGCACCGCAATTTCGCGTTCGCTAAAGGATCGGAGTCCCACGAAATTTTTCAGCTCGAATGTGCGATTGCCCAGAATCTCGTAGAGAACACCCATTGCGGCACGTCGGGGCTCCTTTACCGCCGAAGCGCTTCCCGGCAGCATGAATCGTCGGAAAGAAGCAACGCGCCTGAAATCCGATTCGCTCGTCAGCAGGAACTCTCCGCCCCACACGGTTCCGTCTGTTCCGAACCCGGTTCCATCCCAGCAGACGCCCAGCACGCGGCCATCAAGCTCGTTTTCCGCCATACAGGCGGCGACGTGCGCATAGTGGTGCTGAACGGACAGGACGGGAATCCGGCTTTCGCGGGCGTATTTAGTGGAAAGGTAATCCGGATGCAGGTCGGCCACGATGCGGACAGGGTCGACGCGGTACAGGTGGCGAAAGCTGCGGATCACGTCCTCGAAAGCGTCGAAAGCTTCTTTGTTCTCCAGATCCCCAATATGCTGGCTGACGAAAACGTTGTCCCCCACCGTGAGCGCTATAGTATTCTTCAGATGAGCGCCCACGGCCAGACTATCGGGGAGAAGCCGCCTGCAATGCACCGGGAGCGGAGCATACCCGCGCGCCCGCCTGAGGACCAGTTCGCGTCCCAGGATCACTCTGAGGATGGAGTCGTCCACATGGCGAACGATGGGCCGGTTATGGACCAGGAAGAGGTCCGCGATGCCGGCCAGCCGCGCCAGGGCTTCGCGCTCGTCTGTGCATATCGGCTCGTCCGAGAGGTTGCCGCTGGTCGCGATGATGGGGAACTGAATCTCCTTCATGAACAGATGATGCAGCGGCGTGTAGGGAAGCATCACTCCCAGGTAAGGATTATGTGGAGCCAGGTTTTCGGCAATCGACGGCGAACCATACCCGTCCGCGCGCCGAAGAAGGACGATGGGGGACTCCGGCGACGTGAGGAGCCGGGCTTCCAGATCTGAGACCGCGCAGATCTGGCGAATTTGATCGAGCGAAGAACACATCAGGGCAAAGGGCTTTTCTTCGCGGTGCTTCCTCAGGCGCAGATTCTCAACAGACCGCGCGCTTCGAGCATCTGCGACCAGATGAAATCCCCCAAGTCCTTTGATGGCGACGATTTTCCCGGTTCGAACCGCATCGACCGCAGCCAGGAGCGCATCATCCCTCCTCGAAAGCACCTTGCCGGCGGGATCCCACAACTCAAGCTCTGGCCCGCAGGCGGGACAGGCATTTGGCTGAGCGTGAAAGCGCCGGTTTTGAGGGTCCTCGTATTCAGCGCGGCAGTCTGCGCACATTTCAAAGGACTTCATGGAAGTATTCGGCCGGTCGTACGGGAGCGACTCGATAATCGAGAAGCGGGGCCCGCAGTGAGTGCAGTTGGTAAACGGGTATCGATGCCGGCGGTTTTCCGGATCGAAAATCTCCCGAAGGCACTCCGGGCAGGTTGCGATGTCCGGAAGGATCAGGGCGCTCTTGGCTCCGGCCCGTTCACTTTCGCGGATCACAAATTTTCCGAAATGAATCGGATCCAGAAGCGAAAATTCCAGACTTTGAATAAAGGAAGGAGCCGGCTTCTCATTCTGAAGTCGAAAAAGAAAGGAGTCCAGATCCTGCTTTTCGCCTTCGACTTCGATGAAAACACCTTGCGGCGAATTCAATACCCAGCCGGGCAGTTTCAGCTCCGTCGCCAGCCGGTATACAAAGGGCCTGAATCCAACCCCTTGCACCGCACCCCGGATGACAATGTGCATTCTCTGGATCACTTTGCTGAGGCATCCTTCCGCCGGAGCCATTCGCACCATTCGGAGATTCCTGCACCGGTAAAACAGGAGGTTTCGAAGATCTTGAGGTTGGGATTGACCCGAAGTGCGTTACCTTTCAACACATTCAGATCGCAATTTACATACGGCATCAGGTCGACTTTATTGACGATCAGAACCGAGGAGTTGAGGAACATCGCCGGGTATTTCAGTGGCTTATCATCTCCCTCAGTTGTGCTCAGGATAACCACTTTGACCGCTTCGCCAAGGTCATAGCCGGCCGGGCAGACGAGGTTCCCGACATTCTCAATGAAGAGAAGATCCACTCCGTTGAGATTCAATTTGCCAAGGGCGTCTTCGACAAGCCCTGCTTCCAGGTGGCATCCCCCCATGGTAACGATCTGAATGACCGGAACTCCATAGCGCGCGACGCGTTGTGCGTCCAGATCGGTCTGAACATCTCCCTCTATAACTGCAATTTTCATAGAGCTTTGCAGCTCCTGGAAGGACCTTTCCAGGAGGCTGGTTTTGCCGGCTCCGGGCGAACTGACTAAGTTCAGCGCAAAGATTCCCTGGTCGCGAAAGAGCTGCCGGTTACGACTCGCAACCTGGTCATTCTTCTCCAGCACCTTTCGCTCAATCGTTATGACGCTCATAGGCTTTGGTCACTCTCTTCCGCCAGCTCGATTTCCACGACCTCCAGCTCTTTGCCTGAAACAAGTTCCAGGTCCGAGCTGCCGCATGACTGGCAGAAAAACTCTAAGTCTTTTGTTTGAAATCTATAAGAACATTTTTTGCAGGTGAGAATGGCGGGCAGTTGTTCGATGGCCAGGCTGGCATTCTGCATTTCAGTCTCGTTAACCATGGCCTGAAAACAGAATTCAAGGGAATCGGGCACCACTCCTGAAAGCGGACCGACCCTGATCCGTATCGATCGAACGGCGGCTGTCTGCTCTTTCGGAACCGCCTGTTGCACGATTTCCAAAATATTCTGTGCAATCCCCAGCTCATGCATATGGGACAGCATTCCTCATGTAAGTTATTATAATAAAATGATTTGCATCAGAAAGCCATACCCAATCAAATGTCACTAAAATAATACCACACATCGACAATTCATGGACACCCACTTCTGCAGAATGGCATCTCAGCCCATCTTATTAAAAAGTCCCGGGAAGGGCGTAGGAACCCATCCTAAAATAATAGTTGCCCAGCCCAAAACGATTTGCTAGCCTTTTCTCCATGCTTATTGAGATCCGAGACGTTCTTTCCGAATCCTTTCAAGCGAGAGCACTGAATTCTCGTTCTACCCCGCCATTCGAGCTAGCTTGTTGAACTAGGTTTGCGAATCTTCCGCCCGAGCCGGGGGAATTCTATTGAATGAGGAGGCTTTATGATTGGGAGCAATTGGAAAGTTAATCGGAGACGCCTAAGGCGGTTTAGGATTCCCGTCATCGTTTTGGGATTAGCCTTCACAATCCATTTAGCCCACAGGGAGTGTGCCAGAATGGCGGATCGGCCTTTGCAGGCTGGCGATGTTTCCGGTTCCGACGATGCCACAGCCTCAACGGCTGCCCGAACGGAAGATTTCGAAGCAACTGCCTACTGCATTACCGGAATCACTAAGAGCGGGGCCAAAGTCGCTCCCGGCCATGTCGCGGCCGACCCGAGAGTCATCCCCCTCGGTTCCATGATATACGTAGATTCGCCCTTAATGGGAGGCATTTACCAGGTTTTGGATACCGGAGAGTTGGTAAAGGGAAAAATCATCGATATTTTCATTCCAAAATACCAGGATTGCATGGAATTTGGCCGGAGAGCTGTCAAAGTCCAAGTACTGCGCTATGGATTCCTGGGGCATGCCCCGGAAAGCAAATCGACAAAATAGGGCCGGGTACGGAGTCGGTATTTACTCTGAAACATACAGGCGCGAGCTTTATCTAAAGCCAGCAGGCAGGCTGGGAGATACCGGTCTGACTTGGCAAAGGGAAGGAGAGATTTGTGATGAAATTGAAACCGCCCATTTACCTAACCGCGCTATTGATTTTGCTGATAGGCCCCACAGCGTGGGCCGACCAGATCATCCTCAAGGATGGGACGGTTTTTTCAGGAAAATTTATCCGCGGCGATGCCAATCAAATTGATTTTCGGGTCCTGGGCAGAGTCGAAAGCTTCAAAACGGCGGAAATTTCCAAGCTGGTTTTCGGAGAACCGGAATTGGAAAAAAGCGCCGGCAGTCCAGCTCCCAGGGTAAAACCCCAGGCTTCTCCTGTGAACAAAGAGGAGCTGGCACCCATACAAGAAAAACCGAGGCCACAATTGACCAGAGCGGATGAGGAGCGCCCGGCGCCGCAGGATTCGACCGTGACGGTGCCGAAAGGAATGTCCATCGTCGTCCGAACGACGACGGATATCGATACGGAGCGGAACCGCGTAGGCGATCCCTTTGAAGCAATACTGGACCAAAATCTTGTATCGGGGACCCAGACAGTCGCTCCCCGCGGATCGCTGGTGAAGGGTAGGATCGCTTACTCGAAGGAATCAGGCAAGCTTTCCGGACAGGCACAGCTTGTTCTTGAGCTGACCGACATTGTAGTCAATGGCAAAATTTATCCACTGCGATCATCCGACTATTCCCAAGTGGGGTCTTCGAGAGGGAACAGAACGGCTGCGACCGTAGGCGGAACGACAGCAGTTGGAGCCGTCATCGGCGCGATCGCCGGTGGTGGCAAGGGTGCCGCCATTGGTGCCGCATCGGGAGCCGCCGTCGGTACCGGCGTTCAGGTGATCACAAAAGGCCAAGTCCTGCGAATCCCCGCAGAGACAATCCTGGAATTTCGCCTGGAATCCTCGCTGACCATCGACGTTCCCTAATCTGCACCGCCTCTGAGCTCTTGCGGCGGCGTATCGGTATCGGGATTGAAGTTCAGCCTCTATCAATACCGGCCGCCGCTCCGCCCTTTCCCGAATGCGCTTGAGCCGAAATAGCATCATTGGTATAAGTAATGCTTTGCCCGGAGACCAATGCTGAAAGCGATTATCTTCGATTTTAATGGCGTCATTCTCAATGACGAACCCCTTCATTTTGCGGCAATGCGCGATGCAGTTGCAGATCTGGGCATCCACCTGACGCGGGAGGACTATTGGAGTAAATATCTTCCCTTCGACGACAAGGAATGTCTTGAGAATGTCTGCCGCGATCACTCCTTCCAGCTCAACGAAACCACGCGCAGCGAGACGCTGGAGCGGAAAGCCCGGAATTATCAGCAATCGCTTCGCGGCGGATACCCGCTGCTTCCCGGAGCTGCCCAGTTCGTCAGGGCTGCTGCCGGACACTATCCGCTGGCGCTGGCTTCAGGCGCACGCCGCATTGAAATTGAGTCAGCCCTGGATTCGATCGACTTGAGGCGTTACTTTACTGTCATCGTGGCGGCGGAGGACTTTGTTCTTGGAAAACCGAACCCGGAAAGTTTTCTGCTGGCGCTTCAATGGTTGAATGATGCCAGGAATACCGCGCCCATCCTTCCCGCAGAGTGCCTGGTGATCGAGGATTCTGTTGGAGGAGTAAGCGGGGCGCGAGTTGCCGGTATGCATTGTATGGCGGTTACCAGCAGCTATCCCCGCGAAGCCTTGCAGGCTGCGGACAGAGTGGTATCCACGCTGGAAAATATTGCGCTGGAAAGCTTGAATGATCTTTTCGAGGAAATCCGGTGATTTTAGCGACTCTTAAAGCGCGCCAGTCTTTCGCGGAAATTGCCGCACTGGATGAAGACGCCCTCTCTCTGGACCGGGCGGCCCTGGCCATGGCGCTGGAAGAATACCCGGACCTGGATATCCCAGAATACCTGCGGAAAATAGACGTGCTGGCCACACGCGCAGAGGTGCTCATTGGCGTAGATCGCGCACCGGTCAATGTGATCGAAGGAATCAACGAAGCCCTCTTTGTCCAGGAGGGATTGCGCGGCAACAGCGAAGACTACTACGACCCACGGAACAGCTATCTCAATGAAGTGCTGGACCGCAAACTGGGGATTCCGATTTCGCTATCGCTGCTGTATATGGAAGTGTCAAAACGAATCGGCTTTCCTATCCGAGGCGTGGGTTTCCCCGGGCACTTCCTGGTTAAGCATGTCGCCGGCGAAAAGGAGATCATCGTCGACCCCTTTAATCTGGGACGCATTCTCACCTGGAATGATTGCCAGGAACTTCTCGACAAGATGTATAAAGATACGGTCACGATGAGTGCGTCTCTGCTCCAGGCCATGGGAAAACGGACGATCCTCACGCGAATGCTTTACAATCTCAAAGGAATCTACACGCAGAAAGAACAATACCTCAAAGCGCTTTCCATCATCGAAAAGATCCTGATGCTGAATCCGGGAACTCCTTCCGAATTGCGGGACCGCGGTTTGCTCTATATGGAAACCAGCCTCTTCGCGAAGGCCCTTGCGGATCTTGAAGCGTACCTTTCGCAAAGGATTGCCCCGGACGACAGCACCTACATCAAGAATCACATCAAGATGCTCCGCAGCATCGTTTGCGCCACGAACTGATATGTCCGGACAGGCTCCTAGCTCTCGTTCCTCCGGAACTGGATAACGAGGAATCTGAGGCCAAGGGTTATACCCGCAATCCCGAGATAGTAGCCCGAGGACGTGAATAAGCCGGAGCCCAGAGCGAGCACGAGATACCAGAGGAAATTCCAGCCAAGCCCAAGCCGGGCGCAATAAATCCAGGTTGCCGCATAGAAAGGGATACCGGCGGCAATAATCCAAATCCCATTCCGTATCCGCTTACTCCAGGTTTTGCCGCAGCTCGCCAGACCCCATACCCATGCCGGGAGAAGCAGAAAGACGACAGCCCAATACGTATTGTAGGCCAGCGCCAGCGCGGCGATGCCCAGAAGAAGACCCATCAGCACAACCCTGGAGGCATGAAAGTCGGGCTTTGGAAGGCTGCGTACCGAGAATAATCCTATGAGACTGCAAACAACTGCGACGAAGAATGCCGTGCCCAGGATGCTTCCAAGAATACTCCACGGAATATTGAGAAGAACCGGGTCCTTGGCCGTTGCCGGGTAGAGACTATAGGTCGGCAGCAAACGCAGGGCGCGCACAAGGCTGATGGAGACGAGAAAAGCCCAGAAGGGAAGCGCCGTGCCAAAACTTACCAGCAGTTCCCTGCGAATCCCGATCGCGCTCAGTGTCCCGTGATGGTTTTTCGCGTTAAACCAGAAGACGACCGCGAGAGGCAGAAAAGCGAATATGTGCAGTATTGTTCCAGTCTCAGGCATCCAGTAGCGGGCATCCCAGAGTCTTAGAGAATCCGGCGATTCCTTTGGAACAGACTGCAGCGCATCCAGAGTGCGCATGATGCGTTCGGCCGCAAATCCGAACTTGCCCAAACTGGAAACTTTCAAATTTTCTATCGTGTCCTGCGGCGAGTGATAAGTTGACCTTTGGCGCGCCCTATCTGTAGACAGGCTTCCCAGGTTGATGGCGGGAATGCCTGCACTTAACAGTGGCCCCTGATCTGCTCCCGACACAAGAATGGCCCGTTCGTAATGCTCCCTGATGATCGACGGAGCGTATACGGGCAAACCTTGAGCTTCAGCGGCCTGGTATGCAGTCTGCCGCAGCCACGGCGGTGCGAAGCCTTTCATCTGTCCTGTTGCTCCCAGACGGAGTGCCGCGAGATCACCCGGCGCCACATGATCCAGAGAAAGAGCTGCGGCGATGGGATTGGGCCCGTGATAACTCTCGGCGAAGTCTTTGGCCCCTAAACTTCCGTATTCCCCGCCATCCGAAAAAACAATCAGCAGGCTGCGGCGCATCGGGACTGCGGCAAACACGCGGGCCAGCTCCAGTAGCACACCGACGCCGGATCCGTTTGCCGTCGCCCCCTGCGTGGTTGTTGGAGCCGTATCAAAATGGGCAATCAGCGCGAGTGTATCAGGGGTTTGCCCTTGCCTGAATCCGATGACATTTCTCCCCACCAGTTTGCGCCGGGCGATGCGCGCGTCAAAATGGGCATAGGTGATGCTGTATCCCAGTTCTTGAAGGCGGTCGTGCAAAAATCCTGTCGACTGGCGGGACTCCAGGCTGCCAAGGTCGCGCTTGGGGTATAGCTTCACAAATTCTTCGGTGGTCGCATACGCCCGCGACGCATCGAAAGCCGGAGTGGGAATGACGAACGTTTGGGAAATTTCGCTCCTCGAAAATATCAGGGGTGAGATCAACCATGCGGACAATACAAGCGCGAAAACGATAAGTAGTATCTTTGTCTGCTTTGAATCCATCGCAGTACCCTCACGACGTTATTTGCCTGAGGCTGAATTATGCATCCGGGATCTGGTATTTAAAACACGATTTCACGTTTCCGGGCCAGAGAATCAGATGTCGAATTTCGATATGCGCACGATTTTGAAATCCTCTGACGGTTTTCCTTTATTATTAGACACCGCCGGAGGAGAACCGGAAGAATTTTGTTTGTGGCGTGGCCATTCGATTATATTTTACTGGCGGCTGCTTTGTATTCAAATCGCTCAGCTCAGACCGGAACGAAGGATCGAATATGAAAAGCGTCCCCAAAAGCCTGAAGATAATAGTTCTGGCGCTCGTCGTGATTTTGCTGCCGGCGCAGTTCCTAAAGATCGACAAGTCGAATCCTCCCGTACGCGCGGATCTGGCTGCCGTACCTGTGAAAACCGTTCTGCATCGCGCTTGCTACAACTGTCATTCCAACGAAACCGTGTGGCCGTGGTATTCAAGTGTGGCGCCTGTTTCATGGCTGGTTGGCAGTGATGTAAAAGGAGGACGCGGCCATCTGAACTTTTCGGAGTGGGAGACGTACGATGACGGCACACGATCCCACAAGCTGCGAAGCATTGCGGAAGAAGTGCAGGGCGGCGACATGCCGCCCTGGTACTACAGATTGGTTCACCGAGATTCCCGGCTGAGCGCTGTCGAGCGAAACCAAATCCTGACCTGGGCAAAGGAAGCGATCGGGCCGGAAGCAAAATAATCGGGGCAGCCGATGTGTGAAAAAAGTCGTGAGCGGAAGGCTACGATGAAGGAGAACTCCCTCCATTCTGATTTAGCGGCCGGAAAAATCAAGGCCGAGAGCATCATGGATGGCATGGCGGCAAAGAAGATACCGCTCGCCTTGGTTTTGGAAGGCCTTTCCGGTCAACTGCCCCGCGTGAAATTCAGTTGCTCCAAAGCCCTGCTTCTGTTGTCGGAAAAGCATCCCGAAATGCTTCGCGACAGCATTGACGCAATTGCCACTCTACTCGACAGCGAAAATCAAATCCTGAAATGGAATGCGACAGCAATCATGGGAAACCTGGCGGCGAAGGATACAGAGGGCCGGGTCCGGAGCAGCCTGAAGAAAATATGTGGCTTTCTGGACGGGGGCGAGCTAATAACCGCCAACAACGCGATTGCGGCGCTCGGGAAGATGGCTCGGGCATTCCCGGAGGAACGGAAGCGGATTGTCAGACGGCTGATCGGTGTTGAGCGCGGGATGTTTGAAACGGAGGAGTGCCGGAACATTGCCATCGGCAAAGCCATCCTTGCCGTGGAAATGTTCTGCAGCCCCGAGAATCCGGGCAAACAGGTGCTCGATTTTGTCGGCCGGCAGACATGCAATTCTCGCACGGCCACGGCAAACAAGGCGAAGGCATTTATCGCCAGGTGCAGGCGACGTTACTGAATAGCAGTTGCTATGGCTCCGGATGAATGCAGCAGGTCCATTTTCTGCTGAAACAGCGCGCGGTCCGCATCGATCAGCGCCAGTTCCTTTTGCAGTAGCTGGGAGCGGGACGCCTCCAGATCCTTTTCGCTGATGCGTCCGGCCTCAAGTAATGTCTCGCTGACTTTTACTGTTTCCCGTGCGGCACTAAGATCGCTGCGGCGGAGGTCAACGTCTCCCCGAGCAATCCTCAGGTTCCCCAGGCTCCGCTGGATATCCAGTTTCAGATCTGATTTCAAACCTTCAAACCGGTATCGTGCCTCAGCGGCCTCTTGACGGCTCTGCGCGACTCTTGCCGCCGTGCTCTTATTGAAGACCGGCGCCTGGATGGAAAGCCCCAGGAGGTAGTTATGGCGCATGAATCGGTTGAAATAATCTTCGTAATTGTTTGTGCGGCTGAGCATGGCGTATTGGCCGATGATTTCAATCTTGGGCAGATAACCGCCCCTTTCGGCCTCGATGTGGAATTCTTTCGCGCGAACTTCTGCCTCCGCCTTCAAAATTCGCGGAGAGTTTTGCACCGCCCGCTGAATTATCGCCTCTTCCTGTAACTCGAAAATGGGGCTGTCGATTTGGGGCTCGACGGTTTGAATCCGGATAGTGTCGGACAATCCCGTCAGCATGTGAAGCTCTTTGTCGGCAATCGCCGCCTGCTCCTGTGCGACCAGGATCGGTTGCCTGACTGCCAGGACAGCCGTATCGGCGCGCATTACGTCCACCTGAAGCACTTTCCCGGCTTCGAGCAAGGTCTCGGTCTGCTTCTGCTGTTTTATCGCTGCGTCGAGTTTTGCAGAAAGCAACGCCTGGACCTTGCCCGCCTGAAACAAATCGAAATAGACCGATGCAGTCCGCAAAGCCATTTCGTTTCGGACCGATTCGGCACCCAGTTGGCCTGCTTTCCCTGATTCCTCCGTCTCGCGTATCAGGTTGGCATTTGTCTTGCTGAAAATAGGCTGGCTTGCCGAAACCTGGAAAATCGAGGGCGCTGCGCCGTCGATGCTCAGAGGCATGCCATTGTTGTAGGCCAGACCGGTTCCGGCGAATAGCCGCGGCATATTCGCAGAACGGCTTTCACGCAACGCTTCTCTCGCCCGGGCGGCCTGCGCTTCAGCTGCCAGAACTTCCGGTGATCGCGACAGAGCCAGGCGGATAGTTTCCTGGATGGTCATGGTGCGGACCTCTGGTTGTGAACCGCTCTGTTCCGAAGCGGAAAGAACGCCGGCAAAGACCATGCACGCAGCAAAGACAAGAATGGGTGTTTGTACCAGTTTTGTCATACTTAGAGCCTCAATCGATATTAGTTTTGCTCGGTTGGCGGAGCCGAAGACCGGCGATCTGAATCTGCGCGACCTCGGCCTAAAATTCCGGCACAAGAGAGTGATCGCCGTCAAATATGCCCGCTTGAAACAGACTCCTGAAATATGAACCTATTTCAGTTTCGAAAGGCCGTCTTGAGCCTTGCCGTATTCCGGGTCGAATGCAAGCGCGGATTTGAACGCCTCCTGAGCCCTGGCTTTTTCTCCTTTGGTCAGAAAGCATTCGCCCAGCCAATAGTACACTTCCTCAAACCCTGGATCCCCTTCGCCTAATGACCCTGCGAGAAGATTCTGCAATGTTTCCTCCGCTTCCTCGCAGCCGGATTGAAGCCTTATTTTTGCCGCGGCCGCGATGAGGCTGGAGCGCTTTGAATTTGGATCGAGGAGCAATGCTTTTTTGGCGTAGTTCAATGCGCCTTCAAAATCGGACCGGTCGAGCAGAAAATCGGCCAGATCCTTGTAGACGCTGACGGACTGCGGATTTTCTGCGACCGCCTGTATCAATTCCTGGCGGGCCAGATCCCATTTTTTATCTTTTATGTGAATCGTTGCCCGTGCCATGAACCCCTTTCTGGGGTTCAGCTTCGCGATCGCATGGGCTTCCTCTTCGGCCTTCTCTCTCCCTCCTCCAACGATACCGGGCGCGTCCAGATAGTATTGGAGCAGATCGAACCGGACATCAACATCCTGAGGCGCAAGCTTCTTCGCCGTCTCGAATTCCCTCACCACACGGCGCGCCCATCCCATTGCCGTTAAGATACTCGAGTGCGACGCTCTGGATCCACACGCGCGACCGAGCAAAAGATGGTTCTTCGCATCCGCGGGCTGAAGATGCACTGCTTTTTCCATCGCTTCGACCGCCTTATCCCATTCGCGTATTTTGAGGAGGGTTTTCGAAAGCCAGACCCATATCTCCGGATTGGAGGGAGTCGAGGCGCTCATCTGCCGCAAAACACCTGCGGTTTGGGCGAATTGCCCTTTTTCGTACAGCCCAATGGCGTCCTGCAAATTTCCATTCGAGCCCAGTACGGGAGGAAGAATAAGGAAGAAGAACAGGAGAGGAATTTTCATTTTATAGAAACCTGACGCGGCCATAAGGATTCTCATCGCCACCGAAAAATATATCTGAATATGTGCCGCCCATTCAACATTATCCACAACAGATCCATATAATTGGATGAAATTTGACTGATTTGGTTTCAATGGGAAAGCATTCGTGAGGTTCGATAGGTCAGAAATGACGCGAACAGTCTTTACTCTGCTGTGCGGGCGACCTATGCTGGGATAGTTATGCTATTAATTGCCGCGGCTTTGGAAGAGGAACTGAAAACCGGCCTTGCCCTGTGCCGTCAAACACAAAGGATTTCTCACGGGAAAATCAGTGCATGGCAGGCCGAACGCGACAGCAAAAAGGTTGCTTTTTTAAAATCTGGGGTGGGGCCCAGGCGGGCCGCTGCCGCCCTGGAAGAAGCTCTGCAAGTGATCTCGTGTTCCCATATCCTGGTAATCGGCTACGCGGGAGCCCTTGATCCTGAGCTGAAACTGGGTGACCTGGTGGTCGCTGAACGGGCTCTGGCATTCAGCCTGGACGAGATAGATCACGATTGGGACCACATTCGATTGCACGACACCTTCGAACTGGCGGATTGCGAAGGTCTCGTAAAAACCGCGAAGTCTGCGGGCCTTCCTGTCTGCAGAGGCGATGTCATGTCCTCTCCTTATGTGCTCGGTGAAACTGTGCATAAGCGTATTCTCTTTGACAGGTTCCATGCCTCGATCGTAGATATGGAAACCGCGGCGTTAGCCCGGGTGGCCGCTTCCGGATCCGTCCCTCTCAGTTGCATCCGCGTCGTTAGCGACGAGGCCGCCGACTCATTTTTAGCTCCGTTTTCTTATGACCCTGCCGCACGGTTTTCCTCTCGCGCTAAGAAACTGGCGAGCGCGGGAGTGGGAAAGATTTATAGGAAGTGGAAGGCGAATACTTCAATTGCGCGAAAAAACCTGCGGGTGTTTTTGGAAGGGTACCTGTAGGGCAAAACGGAATACAGAGGACAGGGAAGATTAGCTCTGGGATGATTCGGTGAATCGAGGTCGGGGAGAAAATCGAGATGATATAGGACGGCTCCGGAGAGGCTGTCTCAAAACTCAGGACCTGCTGTGTTATGCGCCAGGGCAGGTCCGAAAGACCGGCAGAGAATAGGCCCGACCGTAAGGTCGGGATAGACAAGTAGCATGAGACCGAGCGCCGAAGGTGCGACACGAGGCTAAGGAATAAGAAACCGGAAGGATTGTATATAAAACGTTAACAGTGCCGCGCCCTCGGCGCTCCGTCATTGCGATAACCTAATCCCGACCTTACGGTCGGGCCTATTCTCTGCCGGCACTTCGCGCCTCAATGATTCCGATTTTGGGATGGCGCCGGGTTTTGAGACAGGCTCCGGAGAGCCGTCCTCGGATCAACGCTGATCCCAACGCGCGTCGACTTTATTCCATTGCGACTTTTGTCGCTTGAATAAAATATGCTTTGCCGATGATGTTGAACTGGCTTTCCTGCACAGTTCCCGTTACTCGCACCTGAATTCCCTGCGGCGGCTCTTCGGAGTCTTGCGGATACTTTACCCAGAACCAGTCGTTTCCCTGGGAAATTTTAAACATCCTGAAGGAAGAAAGGGTTGTCTTGGTTTCAGACAATCCGACAACCACAACGTTCTTGCCTATCATCGCTGCCGCATTTTTGTTGAGATCCGCGATTTTATCTGTCCCGGATGGAATGGATGAACAGCCGATCGCAAACAGGAGCCACAAACCGAGAATAACGGCCGCAAAAATCTTTTTCATTACAGCCTCCTTGTACTTGATCATAGTGATGGAAACGCCGGCAATCCCACCCCGATTCTACATGGATACTCCAGTGAGAGCAATCATCCTCTGCAATATTTATGTGCTTTTGCGGAACTCAGATGGAACCGAACTCCCTGATCCAGCGATTCGCATCCCAGGAGCCTGTTCGAGCAATAGGAGGGGCCCCTTCTATTACTCGGACAGGCTCCAGAAATCCCTGCCCGGAAATCGGCGGGTTTAGTGGTACACTCTTCGATTGAAATTTAACCAAAACGACAGGATGACTATGACTGACGACAGCCTTAAATCTGGACTTCCACTCAAATCCGTAATATTTATCCTCGCCCTGGTGTTGCTGGCGGCTGCAGCGCAGGGCTTCTTCTGCGCCGGAAGCTTGCCGGATATTCAGATCGAGCCCGCGATGTCCGCGATCGGCATGCGCACGCCCGTGACGATTACCGTCTCCGAAACCCGGCGCGGATTGACATTTGTCAAAGTGGAACTCGTTCAAGGCAACAATGCCGCAACGGTCGCTGAAAAAAGCTATGCGCCCGGTTCCCAGTTCATGCTCTGGGGTTCCAAGACAGTCAGGGATGTGCTGCATACCGAAATGGGGCGCAAGACTCTGCCCGGCTTAAAGGGCGGACCGGCTTCTATCCGCGTCACCGCAGGAAGGGCAAATACGTGGCTGCGGCACCCTGCGCCCATCGTTGAAGAAGTCATCCTGCCCGTGAGGCTGATTCCTCCGTCGCTGCAGGTGACATCCACCAAGATCTATGTGAACCAGGGAGGGTGTGAGCTCGTCACCTATCGAGTCGGCGAACCGACGGTACGAGACGGCGTGCGCTCCGGTTCCTGGTGGTTCCCGGGATACCCGCTGCCTGGAGGAGGGAGGCAAGACCGGTTTGCCTTCTTCGCAGTCCCCTATGACATGCCGCAGCCCGATGTGCGGCTGATCGCCGAAGATGCGGCCGGCAATTCTGCGGAAAGAAGCGTCATCGACAAGTTCTTCCCGAAACCGTTTAAGTCGGACAAACTGGAAATCAACGATTCCTTCATCAACAAGGTCGTCCCGGAAATCCTGTCGCAGTCGCCCGAAATCACCGACCGCGGCAATCCCCTGGACAACTATCTGGCCATCAACCGTGAATTGAGGCAGAAGAACAGCCAGACGATCCTGGCCCTGGCGCAAAAATCGAAACCGGCCTTTCTATGGAACAGCCCGTTTGAGATGATGCGGAACGGGAAAGTGATGGCTGCGTTTGCCGATCGAAGGACGTACATCTACCAGGGACGCGAGATTGACCGCCAGGATCATCTCGGATTCGACCTCGCCGTCACCAAGCAGGCTCCCATTCCCGCGGCCAACAGTGGAACGGTTCTCTATGCCCGGTATTTCGGTATTTACGGCAATGCCGTGGTCATTGACCATGGCTATGGGCTGCAGACCATTTACGGGCATCTCTCTTCCATCGCCGTAAAGGAAGGGCAACAGATCGTCAAGGGAGCCATCCTAGGCAATACGGGAGAGACGGGCCTTGCCGGCGGCGACCATCTGCATTACTGCACGCTGCTGCAGGGGCTCCCGGTGAATCCCGTTGAATGGCGGGACGCTCACTGGATCCGGGACCGCATCGCCAGGAAACTCGGGGGCGCCTTCCAATTCCGGGACAAGTAGGTCCGGGATTGTACTTTGTGTCATAAAGAACTTGACATTGCCGGGGGCGTTATGGCATCATGTGGGGCATCTGGAGGATGTCCCGCATGGTCGATCCGCAAAGCACTCAAACCGTTCGCGAGAATCTGCTGTATATCCGGAAAACAATGGAGGCGGCGGGGCAAATCACCGCCGTTCCGGGGTGGTGTTTGCTGACAGCCGGCGTCCTGTCATTGGCCGGAGTCGCGGTGAACGCCTTCATCACCGGTGCGCCCTGGGGGCCTGCATCCTATCCGTATTTCGCCCTCGCCACCTGGAGCGTCGTGCTCCTCGTTTCTGTCGCGATCGTTTCCTTCGGCATGTATCGAAAGAGCCGTGAAACCTGCGCTCCCATCCAGCCGCCGCTGCTGCGCAAGTTGCTGTGGGGCCTTTGTCCCGGTCTTTTTGTGGGCGGCCTGCTGACCGCGATCGCCGTCCGGACCGGCAAGCTGGAATGGCTCCCAGTCATCTGGCTCGGATGCTACGGCGCGGCGGTGACCAATGGAGGGCAGGTATCCGTAGCGCCTGTCCGCTATATGGGATTGAGCTTCCTGATCGCGGCAGCGGGCGCAACCTTTTCGCCTCCCGAAGCGGGGTTGATCTGGCTGGCCCTCGGGTTCGGATGGCTGCACATTATTTATGGAGCGCACATCGCACGGAGGCACAATGGCTAACAAACAAAAGACCGCACGTCCGACGCCCAACGAACTGGACCCCCTGATCCATGAGCGCTTGCGCCTCGGCATTCTCTCGGCGCTGGTGGTGCAGGAATCGCTGACCTTCACCGAGCTTCGCGATCTGCTGCAGACGACCGACGGCAATCTGAGCGTCCAGGCGCGGCGCCTGGAGACGGCCGGATATGTAATATGTGATAAGAAATTTGAAGACAGAAAACCCAAAAGCACATACCGCATCAGCCCGGCCGGACGGGTTGCCCTGGGAGAGTACCTCGAGACCCTGTCCAGCCTCCTGCCGGACCGCGCTCAGGTACAGAAATCAAAAAGGCCGGTGCTGCGCGCGGGCATCAACCCGCTCCCCTCCCACAGCTGAATGCTCCGGCATCCCGGGGGAGAGCGTCGCGCGGCCGATCATTCTTTAAATAAGATTTTTAAGGGGTGAACTGAAAATGAATTCGCTTCAGCATATCGCAATCATCATGGACGGGAACGGCCGTTGGGCCGAGCAGCGGGGGATTCCGCGCTGGAAAGGTCATGAAATGGGCGTCCAGACCGTGTGCCGCATTTCGGAAGCGGCATGCAGACAGGAAATCCCCTTCCTGACTCTCTTCGCATTTTCGAGTGAAAACTGGAAACGGCCGACGGAGGAGATCCGCCTCCTTTTCAGCCTTTTTCAACGCTATGTGATGACGGAGCGGCAGTCCCTGCTCGACAATGGCATTCGAATTTCCGCCTTCGGAAGACGGGACCGCATCCCTCCGATGGCGCTGGAAGCTCTCGCCTCCGTGGAACGGGATACCAGGCACTGCCGGCGGCTCAACCTGCGCATCGCGCTGGACTATGGAGCCCGCTACGAGATCATGGAAGCCGCGCGCGCACTGGCCGGTGATGTCGTGCGCAAAGGACTCAGAATCGAGCAGATTACCGAAGAAGACTTTGTGCAGAAGATTTCGCCGGAGGGCGTACCGGACCCGGATCTTATCATCCGCACTGCGGGCGAGAGACGGCTCTCCAATTTCCTCCTGTGGCAGGCGGCCTATTCGGAGTTTTATTTCTGTCCGAAGCTCTGGCCCGACTTCGAGGAATCCGATCTCGAGGAAGCGATTGCCGATTTTCAATCCCGCACGCGCAAGTTCGGCGCACTGGCATTCGCCGCCGGTGCATCCGGCTAAACAATGATTTCCGATTCTCGATTCCAGATCACTGCTCTCGGAAATCTGGAATCGAGAATCTGGAATTACTCCGTGACGGTATTGCGCAGGATTCCGATCCCTTCAATGTCCACTTCAATCGCGTCGCCTGGTTTAATAGTGCTGGTGCGACCTGGAGTCCCGGTATAGACCACGTCGCCGGGCATCAGCGTCAGATGCCGGCTGGCGTGGCTGATAATTTCCAACGGATTGAAAAGCAACTCGCTGAAATTGCCCGACTGCAGGACGGTGCCGTTCACCCTGGTTTCGATCTTGCCTTGCATCCAGTCGTATCCGGCAACGATCACCGGTCCCAGCGGAGCGAAGGTGTCGCAGCCCTTGGCGCGCCACCACTGCAGGTCGTTTTTCTGCCAATAGCGTTCGCTGACGTCGTTGCCGCACGTGAATCCGAAAATGCAGTTTGCGGCATCCGCTGGAGACACATCCCGCGTTTTTCGCCCGATGACGGCAACCAGCTCCCCTTCAAAGTGGACATCGCGCGATCCCTGAGGAATGACGATTTTGCCTCCTGGGTCCACAAGCGCCGAAGGCGGCTTGTAGAAAATTTCTGGTTTGGAGGGCGTCGTTTGGTTCCCGATGTGGCTCTTATAATTCAGCCCGACCGCCAGTATCTTGGAGGGCTCGCACGGCCACAGCAATTCGACGGTGTCGAGTCTTGCGGACTGCCCCGTCGGGCGTTTTTCGCCGAACAATCCGCCGTCAATTTCGCGGACCGTGTCTCCGTCCAGCACCCCATAGGACATCTTCCCCTCGAATCGATATCGCACGTATTTCATGGTGTCTCCTCCTTCGCTATCGGTTGTCTGTCGACGGCCGTCAGCTCTATTTACCGTGACCCGGATTCATGGAGTCTATCGTTTTAACCAACCTCGGAAAAGCCTCCCGAATGATCTCCGGCGCCTGCACGAAACTCAGGATCAGGTGATGCGGATCCATATCGTAAAAATAACCCGGATGCAGCAACAGGTGGTTTTCTTTCAGAATCAGCTCGGCGGCCCGTTCTTCATCCGAATTTTCCAGCCTCAGCGTTACGTAAAATCCCCCCTCCGGCCGGACATAGTCAAAACTCCTGCCGCGCCCCAGGGCATCTTCGGCAAGCAGCCAGCAGTCGTGAATGCGGCGCCCAAAATCAGCGGCTACAATCTTGCCAGATTTGAAAATTTCCGGCGCGGCCGCCTGGATAATTTCGTTGACGGGCAGGAATGTGTCCGAGATCAGCTCCAGGGTTCGAAGCGCCTCGCGAACTTTGTCAGGATCTCCTGAAACGGCCATCCATCCGAACTTTAGCCCCGGCAGGGCAAACATTTTCGAAAAACCGTTGAGGGTGAAAATCAGCGGTGCATCGGTTTGCGCGGGACGCGGCAGGCGTCCGGCACAAAGCAGGAATTCGCTGAAAACCTCGTCGCTGATGATCGCCAGTTCGTGGCGTCGCGCCACATCGGCCAGTGCGGCGATCTCCTCGGAGGAAGCGACATGGCCGGTCGGATTGTGAGGCGAAATCAGCACCAGCGCCCGTGTCCGCGTGGAGATGCACGCTTCCATGCGATCGATGTCAATGGCCCACTGCCGCGCTTCGCCCAGGCGGTAAGGAACGAGCCGCACACCGCTCAGCAGCGCGATATAGTCGAACAGAGGGTACGACGGGCAAGGGCACAGAATCTCGTCCCCCTCATCGGCCAGCAGCTTGAAGCAGTACCAGTAGGAAAAGCTTGTACCCGGTGTGATCAGCACGCGGTCCGCATCGAATCCATGCCCGGCCGATCTGTAATATTCGGCAACAGCCTCGCGCGCCTGTCTCTGCCCAAAAGAGTCGGGCTTATAGATCTCGCAGCCACGCGACGCCTGCACCAGAATTTCCTCCAGAACAGTCTGGGGAAAGCCGAATCCCTGGTCGTTGATATTGCCCGAAATCAGGTCCTGGATAGCATGGCCTTCTGACTTCAGCCTGTCGCGCAATTTATATAGCGCATTCGATTCGCCATGCAACTTCGCCGCAATTCTCGAAAACATAACTTTTCCGCCCATCCGGAACGACGCACCAGTATAAATCATTCCTTGCGAGTTTGGGCGAGCAGACTGGAATTCCGGAGGCAGAATTCAGGAGGAATGACGGATGACGAAGACATCGCACCAAAGCTCTCCTAAATCGTCATTCGTAATTCGTCATTTTTTCTTTGTTTGGTTGGCTACCGCCTGAATCGCCTGGCTGATGGCTTCGGCGTTGCCGAGGTAGTAATGGCGGATGGGCGACAAATCGTCGTTGAATTCGTACACCAGCGGGATGCCGGTGGGGATATTGAGCGAAACGATCTCGGCCTCCGACACGTTGTCGAGGTATTTAACCAGTGCGCGTATGCTGTTGCCGTGGGCGGAGACGAGCACGCGCTGCCCGGACTGAATGGCGGGCACAATCGCTTCATGCCAGTAGGGAAGCACTCGCGCGACCGTGTCTTTGAGGCATTCGGCCATGGGGATGTCTTTTGCGTCCAGACCGGCATACCGGGGATCCTTCGCGGGCGACCGTTCATCGCCCGGTTCGAGAGCCGGCGGAGGGATGTCGTAGCTGCGGCGCCAGAGTTGAACCTGCTGCGCCCCGAACTTATCCACCATCGCCACTTTGTTCAGTCCCTGGAGCGCCCCGTAGTGCCTTTCGTTCAGGCGCCACGAGTTGATGACGGGTATCCACATGAGATCCATTTCTTCGAGAGCCATCCACAGGGTTTTGATGGCGCGTTTCAGAACAGAGGTGAACGCTACGTCGAAAACATACCCATCCGAACGCAGCACTCGTCCGGCTTCAACCGCTTCCTGCAATCCCTTCTCGCTCAAATCCACGTCGGTCCAGCCGGTGAAGAGATTTTCCTTATTCCACAAGCTTTCGCCATGCCGCAGCAACACTACCTTTTTCACGGACCTTCTCCTTTTTGATGTTTTATAAAGTAATCCATTCGGCTCGTTTTGTCACTTGCGGCGGAAATCTTTTTGGAGATAAGCCGGTTCGTTATACTTTAATGTCAGTACGGGGGGATCTTGTCATGAAATCCGAACTGTTGGACCGGGACCGCAGCGTGCTGGTGCTTATCGATGTTCAGGAGCGTTTGTTTCCGCATGTGTATGAGCAGGCGCGGGTGCTTTCGCGGATAGACCTGCTGATTTATGCGGCTAAATTGCTGCATGTCCCGCTGGTTCTGACCGAGCAATATCCGAGAGGCCTGGGCAGGACGATCGATGCAATCCGGCAGGCCCTGCCGGAAGAACAGCCGCTGGAAAAAATGGATTTTTCCTGCCTTCCCGCGCCTGGATTCCGCGAAAGACTCTCGTCGCTCAAGCGGGATCAGATTGTGCTCGCCGGAATCGAGACGCACATCTGCGTGACACAGACAGCGTTGGATTTGTCTTCACAGGGAGAAAGAATATTCGTGGTTGCCGATGCCACTGCATCCCGCAGGCCTTTGGATGCGCAGACTGCGCTGCGGAGACTGGATCGAAACGGTCTAACGATACTCACGGCGGAATCTGTTGTTTTCGAATGGCTGCGGCGTGCCGGGACGGAGGAATTCAAGGCGCTGCAACCGAAACTGAAGGCGCTGGAATAATGGGCTGTCAACTTTCAGCTGTCGGCTCTCTGCTGCGGAAATTTACGTTCTGGGGCGGAGCCGGGCGCTGACGGCGTGCATCAGCTGCAGTGCCTCAGGCACTTTCAATGCTGTTGCGATACCAAAATAGCCGACGGCGAACACGACAAGTACGAGGATTCCCGAGATCATCGGAGGCAGAGCCATTGTCCAGTATTTAACCGCGAAAGCCACTGCAACCGCACCGACCGCAATCCCCCAAATTTTTGCCGTATAGGATATCGGCAATCCCGTCCTGCCGATCCGGCGGTTCATCGCCAATCTTAGAAGCGTGAATTCAAGCCATGCGGCGATGCCGGCCGAAGCGGTCAACCCGATCAGCCCGATGTCGGCGGAAAGTCCGAGCCATCTTGGTACCGGAAAGGCCAGGAACCAACCCAGCCCGGCCGTCAGCACGACTCGCATACTGGCGAAGCGAAGCGGGGTGCGGGTGTCTCGCAGCGCCCAGAAGGCAGAGGTGTAAAGACGACCCAGGGCGGATGCGAGGAGCCCGATGGTAGAGCCGGCCAGGACGGCCCAGACGAATGGAACGTTTTCCTTTGAAAATTTGCCTGTCTGATAAAGAAGTGCGACGATGCTGTCGCCGATCGCGAGAAAACCGGCCACCGAAGGGATGATGAGAAACGCGACGCGACGCATTGCGCTGTTGAGGCGATGTGTCAGTGCCTCGCCGATGGCATCGATCGATCCGGTCTGGCTTGCCATTTCCGGCAGCTCCGCGTTTGAAATGGACATGCCGAACAGGCTGACGGGGATCAGATAAATCGTCTGTGCATAGGCGAGGTTTGCCACGGCCCCTGTCGGCAAATAACCCGCAAGCAGAAGATCGATATAGCTGCTTAACTGATTGACTCCCCGGCTGGCGACGCCCGGCAGAAAATTCCGGATCACTGTCTTGATGTTGGCGGAAACGAAATCGAGTTGAAACCGAACTCGCCCTGCAAGCCGGATTACGGAAGGGATCTGAATCCCGAACTGGAGAAGGCTCCCGGCTACGGATCCCCAGGCCACGATCTCTGCCAGGTCATATCCGTGGAACCTGTGGCCGAATCCTGCGAGAGCGGCGATCATTGCAGCGTTCCAGAGAATCGGCGCAGCGTATGGAAGGAAAAACCGGCGGTGGCTGTTGAGGATGCCCAGGCACCATGCGGAGAGCACGAGAACGCCGACACCGGGAAACATAATCTGTACCATCTGGATGGTGCAGTCTCTCTTGGCACCCTTGAATCCCGGCGCAATCAAGTCGATGAGAAGAGGGGTGGCCAGAACTCCCGCGAGGACAAGGAGCGACATTGCCAGAACGAGAATGGAACCGATCACGCGGGCGACGCGGTTTGCTTCTTCCTTGTTTCCCGTTGCGAGAAGGTTGGCGTAGACGGGGATGAACGACGAAGACAGAGCGCCTTCACCAAAAAGGTTTTGCAGCAAATTGGGAATCTTCAGGGCGGCTTTGAACGCATCTGCGGCTTCGCCGTAGCCCAGGTAGTGAGCGAAAAAGCGCTCGCGCACGAGCCCGATGATGCGACTGAGAAAAATTCCTGATCCGACGAGAACCGCGTTCCGGCTTGAACTCCTGCGCATCAACGGTTTTACACTCCCACGCCTGTTCGGCTATAGGACAATTGGTGATTTGCGGGCCAGGCAGCTCGCGACCCGCTGCTTGATTCCAGCCCTCAGCAGTCGGCTGAGAGCGATTACCGCAGCTTCAGTGTCGCGAGTGCCGTCAGCGCCAGGATCCCTGCCACAATCCACAGGCGTATGACCACTTTCGTCTCTGCCAGCCCTTTGTGCTGCATCTGATGATGCAGGGGCGCCCGCATGAAGATCCTGCGTCCGAGCCACTTGATTCCGATCTTGTCCTGAATCTGTGACGTGAGCGCTTCCACGACAAAGAGCCCGCCGAGGATCAGGAACAGTGCTTCCTGCTTTAATGCGACGGAGAGCACCGCCATGCATCCGCCAATCGCCAGTGCTCCGGTATCTCCCATAAAAACCTGCGCGGGATATGCGTTGAAATACAGGAATCCGATTCCTGCGCCGACGAAGGCAGAGCAAAATACCGCCAGTTCTCCGGCGCCGGGCAAAAGAGCGTAGTTCAGATATTTTGCCCAGATGGCATTCCCCAGGATCCAACCGAAAACGCCGAGCACGCCCAGTACGAAGACGGATGGAACGATGGCGAGGCCGTCCAGCCCGTCGGTAATATTTACGGCATTGCCGACGACGATCACAAAAAAGAAGACGATTGGGAAATACAGCCAGACGGAGTTGAACAGCGGCGGCTTTAGAAAGGGGATGTAGAAAGCGCCCGCCTGGGCTGCCGGGACCGGTGAAAACGGGCTGGCGAGGAACACGACAAGCGCCGCCGCAAACGCCGCCTGCAGCAACAGCTTTTTCGTTTCCGACATGCCGCGATCGCCGGATTTAGCGCGCATTTTGGTCCAGTCATCGAACGCCCCGATCATCCCGAACCAGGCCATCCCCAGCATCACCATCACGAGATAGAAGTTTGCAAGATTGCACCACAGCAAGCAGGAAGCCAGCACACAGCCTGCAAAGATAGCCCCTCCCATCGCGGGCGTACCGGTCTTGTCGGAGGATGATGCCAGCCCGGTATTTCGCAACTGGTCCACGAGTCCGTGGCGGTGCAGGTAGCGGATAAATACGGGTGTCAGGATCAGGGTCAGGAGTATCGCCGTCAGCGCGGCCCCGATGGCTCGGGCCGAAAGGTATTCGACAAGCCGGAGGAAGGAGAAAAAGTCAAAATGCGGGTGAAGGTATCTTCCAAGAAAATAGATCATTGCGCGACCCTCTTTCCCTTTTTCCTGGAAACTGATTCCATGACGCGTGTGTAGGCGAATTTGATCTCGAAATGCGGTCTGAAATCCGTGGAAGTCAAAATAAATTTAGGCACCTGCGCTTCCAGCATTCCCAGATCCTGGACTTGCCCGCGCTCCACCATGTGAAGGATGCCCCGCAGCACCGATGCCCTCATGCGCCAGAGCCTCGAATCCCATAGCCCCAGGAGGGCGGGCAAGGCGTCGTGTTCCCCGCCGATATATCCCAGGGCCTCCGCGGCCGCGGTGCTGACATCAATGTTCGAATCCGACAGCAGCCGCAGAAGGGCGGATATGATGTCCTGTTTTGCGGAGAGTTTCTCGCCGAAAAATGCCGCGGCATGCGCCGCTTCCGCCCGCACTTCGTAATATGGATCCGTGAACCCCAAGAGAAGCGCTTTTTCAATTTCCGGCGAAAGCTCTTTGATTCTGACAATGGCGCTGACAATGTTTCTCCGGACGAAGCCAACCTGTTCGAAATCTCCGCCAAAGATCCTTTTGATCAGTGCGGCCGGCCTGCGGTCGCAAAAGAGCGTCAACAGTTCAGGGATCTTTTCTTTCGCCTGCAGAAGCCCGATCAGTTTTACGCCGAGATTGCGCTCCTGCCATGAGGGATCGACGAGAAGCGCGCTGGCCCGATTCTTCAGGTATTCCAGATCCTGCGGACGCGGAATCACGCTTTCCGGGCGGTACGCGAGCCGATGCTTCTCGTAGGACTTTTCGAGTTGCGCCAGCAGATCTTTGTTTGCGGGAAGCGAATAATCCTCCGCCACGCTCGCGGACATCTCGGGTCTCGCGGATGCGTCATCCTTATTGCCGCGGATCAGGCGCTCGATGTGCGCCAACGCGTCGTGGTTCAGGAATGACCGGCTGTTCTGTCCCATTTGTTGCAGCAGGAGTTCGTTGTGGAGCAGGGAGAGAAGCTTTGCCGCCAGAATATTTCCATCAATCGATTCCGAGAGCCTTCCGTTTGCCGATGTGATCTGTTCGTAAAGAATCTCGGCTCCTCCGGCCCGTTCCATGGAGCGGGCGTTCATGACCTGGTGATCTCCGGGCAAGTTGGATTTTGGAATAATCAGGGCGGGTTTGCCCATAGCCGAAATTTCGTTGAGACTCCCGGCTCCACCGCGAGCCACGACAATGTCGCTCAACGCATAATACCGCTCGATGTCGTGGAAAAATGCGCGGTATGCATAGAATCCCTCGATGTCCCGCAGTTGTTCCTCGCCGTACAGTTGACGGAGCCTGGTTTCGGTTTCCTTCATCGCATTGTAGTCATTGGTTCTGGAAAGCCCGACGCCGTGAATGATAAACAGAGAATCGCGATAGGGGAGCAGGTATTCGAGGGCATCGACCAGCGCGCGGTTGATGGTGCGTGCTCCCTGCGAGCCGCCGAAAACGAGGACAACCTTGCGACCTTCCGGTATCGGCAGATCTATTTTTTGTCTGGCTTCGGCACGGTCAACCTGGGCGATTCGCTTTCGGAGAGGATAGCCAACCAGCACGCCGTTTCCGGGGAAAGACGACAGGGTTTCGGGAAATGTGACCAGGACCTTATGAGCGAAGCGTCCCATCATACGATTGAGCTTCCCCGGGATGGCATTCTGTTCGTGAATAAAGACCCGGGATTTGCCCAGGCGAAGTTTACGCAATATTAAAGAAGCGACAATGACCGGTGCGGAAACGTATCCCCCTGTGCCGACGATGATATCAGGACGGAAGCGGAGCAGAATGAGCATCGACTGCAGGGTCCCGGTCAGGAGATTCAGAAGGAACGGGATCAATTTCAACGAGATGCTGCCGGGGAATCCGGACGCGCGGATGTATTTGATCGGAATCCCCTCGCGCGGGACGACCTCCTCCTCGATTCTGCCGCGGACGCCGACGTACAGGAGGCGGGTTTTTGTCGTTGCGATCGCTGAACCAATGGCCAATGCCGGATTCACATGACCCGCCGTGCCCCCGCCAGCCAATAAAATACGCTTGATTTCCTGCATCCCCACCATGCCCGAATTAGTTTTAGAATTAGCAGTTCATTATACACTGCGGCTGCCTGCCGCCGACCGGGATTTTAAACATTGCAATAGATAAACAACTTTGAAAGACAGTGGATGGTGCTGCATACTTCATACCTTCCGGGAGAATGAGAATGCGCCGTTGTGCTGCAATCTTAATCTGGATCGTGGCTGGATTGCCCGCCGCGGGTCAGGCAAAAAAGCCTTCCATTGTGTTCGACGGCATCACCAAAGATGCCGGAATCGTAACTCAGGGCGAAACCGTGAAGCAGTTGTTCACGTTCACCAACAAAGGCACCGGAATCCTGGAAGTCACTGGCGTGCGGCCCACATGAGGATGTACAGCGGCTTTGCTGTCAGCAAAGAGAACATTTCCCGGCAAGAGCGGCCAGATCGAGGTCACAGTTAAAACCGCGGATATCAGCGGGATTATCGAGAAAAACATATATGTAACCACAAACGACCCGCACAGCCCCGAAATTGCGCTGACTATCAAGGCAACGGTGGAACCGGAAATTGCTTTGTCGGAAAATGGCATTTTTTTCGGGGATGTCCCATGCGGGAAAGAAGTACGCAAGGAAGTCACTCTCACGCTCCCTGCGGGAAAATCGATCAAGATCCTGCGTGCGGATACCACCGATCTCAGAGTGGTTGTGAAACTTGAACCTGTGCCCGGGAGCAGCGGACAGAAATGGAAACTGGTGGCCGTACAAAAAGCGGATGCGAAACCCGGTTTTCATTTCGGGGAGATTGTCGTAAGAACCAGCAGCAGGCTCAATCCGAAAATTACCATTTATGAACGCGGCACGCTCGTCGCGCCCGGCAAATAGGCCTGTCCGTGTATGCAAAAGATTCTACGTCCTCATTTTGTTTTGCCGGTTGTTGCCTTCTACCTGTATCTCGCGGGAAGCGCGCGATTCCTGGGACAGTGGGACAGCTTCGACTATTTGAAGCAGATCGTTTCCCATCATCTTTCTGACCTGGGCATAGGGCGGCCGGTTTTTCTCGGCTACAATATTGTGATCTGGGAATCGATTCGGAAGCTCTTCCGCCTCGCGCCCCTGCATCTTGAATTTGTTGCCATGGGTGCAACGATCCTTCTCGGCGTGCTGGGCGTAGTCCTCTTCTGCCGGTTGGCGGGCCGCATCCTGTCCGGACCGGCTGTCGACATGGCCGTTCTGGCCCTGGCCCTCTCGCCGGTTTATGCCGTCTACTCGGGTTTCATTATGACCGAAGTGCCGATGCTCGTGGTACTGATGTTGGCCGCGCTTTTTTTGTGGAAGACGGAAGCGGGGCACACGTTGTGGTGCGATATCGCCGGGGGGGTATTTTTTGGCCTGGCCGTCGGGATCCGGGAGCAGGCGCTTACCCTCGGCGCGGCGTTTTTGTGGATCCTTTTCACGCGCAGAAAGCCCGGCTCCGAACGCTTCCGCTCGATCCTGTGGTTTGCCACTGCCGCGGCAATCGTGATCCTGGCACCCGCTGTCGTGTGGTACCTCTGCGATCCTGCTGTCTTTTTGGCGCGGACAAAGACGTGGTTTCGCGCCATCCCGATGGGTTCCGTGCAGTTCACAAACAACGCGGAAGCCAGCCTGTTGTTCACTTTCTTGGTCTGCCCCGGAGCGTGGATAGCTCTCGCCGGCGCGGGAATCAAGAGGATATTTGCGCGAAGAAGTGTGAGTCCCGTCGAAGGCGCTTCCCGGTCGGCCGGTATCCCCCATCCGGTTTGGGGAGCGATCTGCTGTCTCATACTGCCCATCGCGATTCTTTGGCGCGATGCGGATGTGCAGATGCACCCGCGTTACGCGCTGATCGTCCTGCCCGCTTCCGTGATTCTTTGTGCGTCGCTGGTCAGGCGCTGGAACCCCACGAAACGGTGCCTGGCCACATGGGCCATCCTCCAAGTGATTTTCTTCGGGGTCGCGATGGCTGCATTTTATCCCTACAGGCAAATGCAGACGGGGAAAATTGAGTTTGCGAGGCAGGTGAAGGAATCGGTGCCCGGTTCGGCCTTGCTGATAGCTGGAAACTACAGTCCTATTCTTGATTATTACCGGGGAATCGGCGTTCGACCGGAATGGCAGATCGTCTGGTCAGGCTGGGACTGGAATGTCTCGGCTGTGGACGCCAGGGTTGAGTCGGCCTGGCGCAATCACATTCCCGTTTATTGGAGCACGGATCCTCCCGGTTGGTCCTACTTCGAGCGGGAACTCCTGGAAGTCCACTTCCTGTTCAGAGATTGCAGGAAGGAGCGGATATTCCCGCATTTGTATAGAATCCTGCCGCCAAATTGATCCGTTGTGGCTTTTAGGGAAGCATTGGCGTTCCGTCAGCTAGGGAAGAAACTTTTCCGGATGCGCCAGCTTCTGCGGAAGATAGGTGTCGATCACGTAATTCAATCCATGCTTGGCGAGCGCCTGCTGTTCCGCGCGGACTCCCATCTTCAGAAGATGCTCGATGGCGTGAATCCAGTCGCGATAGTGCTTGATAAAGGGATCGTTTTTAATGGCGTCGCGAGCGCGCTTAATGTCGACGTCCTTCAGCGGATGGGTCGGCAACTTGTAGTCGACGATGTCCTGCGGTGTGATCCCGAGAAAACGCGACTGGGGGACGCAGAAGAATTCGTTCAGATGCGCGGCGTTCCCGGACCCGACTTTCAATGTCCGGTAAATGTTCGTGATCCCGTACGGGTCTCCGTCGACGAAGACATAAACCGGGATCTTTTTGAAATCCGCCAGCCGGCGGATGAAGCGGCGGCAGGCACGGGTAGGGACGCCTCCCATGCTGATCAGGATGCAGTTGGCTTTTTTCCAGTAGTTGTGCTTCACAAGCCGCTGAAACATGCCGGCGGTCTCGATAACCAGGATAAAATCCGCATCGGTTTCAAACTGGAGCTGCTCAACGGAAATCGGGATGCTGTAAGCTCCCGATCCGAACTTCGTACAGTCGATGCGCAGCATCTGGCCCGTATCGCGATCGTGGTCGACTACAAACAGCCTTCCGGCAACGTCTCCGCCTTTTTCTTCGGGGATGAATCCCAATTGTTCGCGGTTGACGCCGAAGTAGGCTTCCACGTCGTCCATCACCGTGTCGGACTCCGGTTGTTCGCTGAACCGGGCCTCCTCCCAGTTTTTTGAGACGTAGTACGCTTCTCGTTTAGTCGCGATGTCGTCGTTCTCGACCAGTTCCTTGGAGAGGGCCACCATCCGCAGGGTTTGGGCGAAAGTCTTGACGGTATTGACCGTGAGCGTGCGTTCCTTTTTCTGCCCTTTCATCTCGAAAAAGCCGTGCTGCGGCTGATAGCGCACGTTTGAAAGCGACCGCACCGGGAGCTTCATGGTGGGTTTCTTGCGGGCCATGATTTTGCCGTGAATATCTTCGGCCGACGCTTTGATGGCGCTCAAGACCTTCTTGTTAGACGCCGTCGCCGGTTTCTGCTTTTTCTCAATCTTCTTTGCCACAACGTACTCCCAACCTATTGAGACGTATGTTTCCAGTCGTCAATCGCCAATCATCAATCATCAATCGTCAATCCGCTCCCTCGATCTGCTCCGCTCCAGCACATCCTTGAGAGTCGTGACCACGTCTTTTTCCGCTTTTGCGCTCAGACCCAGGATTTCGCGCAGTGCGATGCCGATGTGAGGAATATACTTTTCGATATACGATTTTTTCTTTTCTTCATCCACCTCGCGCCGGTGGGCACGAATGTGCGTGGCCAGCTTGCGGCCGCATTCCTGCAAGGCCAGGCGCAGTTCGCGCATGATTTCAGGGTATGCGGCTACGGCCTCTTTGCTCTCCGAGGTGAAGGGCACCCAGGCCGAAGCGATGTGGACGAACAGTACCATCGGTCCCATCGGAAGTGCGCCCTTGGACTGCGAAAGGCCGTAGCTGCGCCAGTCGATTCCGAGGGCTGCCTTCGTAATTGCGCATCCGGACTGCTGATACTGAAGCGGCACGCGATTGGCAAAACGCATCAGGTCCACGAGCTCATCGCCGGGAAGGCCGCCTCCGTATGCCAGCCCGACTTCCACCTGAAAAGGGTTTCCCCGGTAGACGGTCGGCGTGCGCGTGATTGCCGTGTAGAAATCGGCCTCGATTTCTTTTTGCAGCCCGAGCAGGATCTGCTCTTCCCTGATCGGGGAGAGGCAATTGGTGGCCGGGCTCATGATTTTGACGCTGTTGATGGCCTGATACAGCCGTTCCGCCTCGTGGACCGCGATCGTATGAGGTTTGGCGTTCGGACTCAGTTCGGCTGCTTTGCAGATTTCTTCGGCTACCCGGCTGCTGATGCGCGAAAAATCCCTGCGCAGCGCGACGCTGAGATGCCGCGCCGGCGTTTCCTTCATCATGCGGATGAGGACTCCGAGCTCGACGCCATACGGGTGCGGTTTGATCTCGGATGGTTCCGGCGGCAACACATCGGAGCCGCGTTGCAGGTGCTGCGTTTCAGCGCTGTCGGGAGGAGTATAGAAAATCTC
>DATJPG010000024.1:0-3961 GCA_035506515.1 Acidobacteriota bacterium | reverse complement strand
CGGCAGAGAATAGGCCCGACCGTAAGGTCGGGATTAGGTTATCGCAAAGACGGAGCGCCGAGGGCGCGGCACTGTTAACGTTTTATATACAATCCTTCCGGTTTCTTATTCCTTAGCCTCGTGTCGCACCTTCGGCGCTCGGTCTCATGCTACTCGTCTATCTCGACCTTACGGTCGGGCCTATTCTCTGCCGGTCCTTCGGACCTGCCCTGGCGCATAACGCAGCAGGTCCTGAGTTTTGAGACAGTCTCTGGAAAGCCGCCCTCACAGATGACCCGCGAAAATTATGCGGCGTTACTCGCCTGCATCGCCTTGCTAAGAACCTTCATAAATAATGCGGGTTCGGAGCTTCGCTTGGTCGATCTTAAGCTGCTTGGTCTTTGGATCTATGGTGGATCGGCGTACAGGTACCTTGCGAGTATACCATGTCGCCTCCCCTGGACACCTCCGTGCGGGATGGCTTGTTCCTGTCAAACTAATTTAACCTCATCTTAATAGCGATGTTTGCCGGGAAGCACTGCACCGAAAGCTGAAAAAACTTCTGTGAGCCTGGTTGAGACCGGGCGTATGGCAGAATTGAACCGTCGATACACGGTTTTCCCATTTGGTTCCCCATGAATGCACTTTGAGCATAATAGGAATGGGAATGTCAGTTTCTTAGAATCAGCCGAACTTTTCTCCTAATGCCGGCATATTTGGCTGCAATCGGAATTCCGGACTTTATGGTTTGATCTCTACAATTGTTTGGTCCGGGACTAGACCCCAAATTTCCTCAATTTCCTGATCTGTTACGGCAATACAGCCCAGCGTCCAATCGTGCAGCGTATGCGCCTTGCCCAACCAGCCATAGCCATTTGGCAATCCGTGGATGAAAATGTCCCCGCCTGGATTGCATTTAGCATTCCGAGCTGCCGCGCGATCCATTTCATTGGGATAGGAGATATGCAATGCCCAATGATAGTGGCCGTTTTTGCTTCGCCAATCGGTGATATAGCGCCCTTCTGGCGTGCGGACGTCACCCTGGCAGACTTTAGGGCCTTCAGGGTGATTTCCCAGCGCGACACGATACGCCCGAACAACCCCGCCCTTTCGCAAGAGCGTGAGCTTTCGTGCCTTCTTTTCGATTAAGATTTTGTCGGCTGGTCTTTCGGCTGATCCGGAAATACCGATCGATAGGAAGCAAAGACTACAGATCAAAAGAAGCACAAATATCAAACGATTTGGTTTCATCACAAGCGATTATCTGCAACATTCCTATTCTGCGCAACTGCCGTTTTCCATTGATGGATTCGCTCAAATCCTATTCTGGCCAATAAGCCAGTTCGGAGTAAAGTAAACCAAAAACCGTTGGGAGTAATTTTCCAGATTCGGACTTATGGACAATGATGTCAATCGAGCACGATTTCAAGCGGATGAAGAGTGCCGTTTTCTCTGGCTACAAAGCGGATTGGAATCCCATACTGAATGTGACCCTTAACACTCAACTCGCACGCAGTATCTGGTATTGTCGGGCCAATCGGGCGAGTATATAATTTGGCTAAATTGCGCAGCGATGGTAGCTGAATGTGGTGCTAGCAATGAGTAACAAAGAGCTCATTGGGGAGGGCTGAATATGAAGCACACAGTTACTGCCCTAATGTTGGTATTAGTCCTTGCCTTTTGCATCAATGGGACGATCGTTCAAGCCCAGCAAGGGGGATTGCACGCCCCGAGCGGGGGCACGCGGACAATTACCCAAAGCATCAATGTCCCGCCACTGCCAAACGCCCCTTTTACGGCAACAGTCAGCACCAGCACGATCCGCAAACTCGATGATGGCGGAACAATCACACTTCAGAATCATCGCACGATTGCGCGCGACGCGGCGGGCCGCATCTATCAGGAGCGGCGCAATTTCTTGCCCGCAGGCGATACCAGCGAAAACATAATCAATCAAATTGAACTCTCCGATCCTCTCGCGCACATGCTTATTATGTGCCATCCGAGCGAACAGACGTGCACGATTAGTAGCTATTTGAGAACTCCCTCCCCGGCGCATGTCATTCCCACGGGACCATATGCCGATGGAGCGGGAGATTTGGCCCGCGAGGCGCTTGGCGACAAGATCGTAAACGGTGTTGAAACTGTCGGCACGCGCGAAACCTCGACCATCAATGCCAGTGCGTTTGGCAACAATAATCCAATCGTGGTCGTCAAGGAATTCTGGTACTCGCCCGTACTTGGCATCAACGTAATCGAAAAGCGGCAGGATCCGCGCTTCGGCGATCAGAGCTTTGCTGTCAGCGATATTACACTCGGCGAGCCTGATATGCGATTGTTCCAAATGCCCGCAAATTTCAAGGTTGTGGATTTGCGCACGCCTGTCGGCGTTTCAAAGGCGAACAACTGAGCTAATGCGGCTGGCTCCATTATTATGCCGCATATTTCCTGAAGGTAACGGGTCGATAGAGCACAACAACTGCAGTTTTATGCGAAAATCGACTTCCTCCTATTAATCGAGGCCGCGTCCCCAAAAAGCAATAAACGGGATTGTTGGAAGTAATCAGCTTGGACTGGAATCGCGCCCCTTGTACACAATAGGTGAGTAGGCCGACGGAATTGCACCGCCAGCCTATCGCAGAACCGAGCGTGAGACTCTCGCCTCACTCGGCTCCCATCAGGCAAACTTGCCAGTCCTCCCGATTTGCCAGATAACGAAGAGATCCATGCGCTCCTTGGCCAGCCGTTGGAGAAACCGGATGGCTCGGATCTTGTAGCCCTTAAAGCGCTTGAATTTACGCATCATCCACGTCACCAACATCTGATTGACGCACTCCTTTAGGGGAGACAGCGCCGAGGGGCTGACTGCTGGATTGAATCCGCAGAACAGCGACATGTCTCGGAAACTTTGGACCAGACGGGGTCGAAAGCAGTATCCAAGGAAGTCAAATTTGACATTTGCATACTTGCCTTTACGCTTCCCGTTTTTGCAATAAACGATCTTGGTTTTCGTCGGGTGCATCTCCAGGTGGCATTCCGCCAACCGTGTTTGAAGCTCGGCCTTGAGGGCTTCCGCTTCGTGTTGGGTACGGCAGTGCACCAACCCGTCGTCCGCATACCGACACCATGGGAGTTCCGGGTGTGTCCTTGCCATCCAGAAATCAAACGCATAGTGCATAAAAAGATTGGCCAAAATTGGGCTGACCACTCCGCCCTGGGGCGTACCGCGGCTGCGCCTCGATTGGATTTGACCGCCTTATAGGCTTCGTACACCGTCTGCTTATCGATGTTGAACGGTTTGTCTGTCGCATGCATCGAGTTCATCCTGTTTCCAGTTGTTTCGCTCATGTGACCGCCTGACCCGACCCCTTTGCTCCAGCCCCATTACGGGCCTTCTTCGCTACCACGAGTCGGTCTGCCCCAGTGCTCCGCTTCGGTACTCTCGCCTCACGGTTTTGGCCGCTTGGGCTTCTCCCTTTCCATCGGAGCGACTGGTTCCTGCAGTTCCGTGCAACCGCCTGCATCCGTTTCACGCCTTCTCTAGGCCGGTCGCCACCTGCTCAGTCGTCAGGCCCCCAGCAGGTCTAAGTAACGCACCTGGTTTTGACGACATTTGACTTCTTAACGACGCGTCCTCGATAGGTTCACTTTCGTTCGTCTCTCGGATGCCTACCTGCACGAGTTTTCTTCGCACTTTTCCTCCAACGCTCCCCACCACAGCTTTTGACCGCAGCAGCTTGAAGGGGGTTTGAGATCTGCTCCTGAAAACCGATCCCGAGGAGCCCACCCTCATCAATTGCACAGCTCGTTCACGTTTAATTAGGTCATGTGACCTCCTTATTCGCGTACTTCTGCAGCACACTTACTTCCTATAAGGCTGTTTCGTGGGAGCAATCGAGGTGTTGCGGGAAAAAGGTGTAGTTCTTCATACCCATAGAGGCGGCCGCGTTCATCACAACGGATAGTGTTCGTTATTTCCCAC
>DATJPG010000023.1:0-35520 GCA_035506515.1 Acidobacteriota bacterium | reverse complement strand
GGTCCGGACGCACTTGCCGGCAAGTTCTGTACGAATTCCGTCCTCTTTTTGTCGAAGGCGTTTTTGAAGGCGCTTTCAGCAAGACATCGAGGCTTGGATTGGACACCAATCAAGCTCACATATAATGGGTGTCCACGCACGTCCACACGTCCACGCACGCACACACGCATACACACGCATACATACACGCATAATAATGGGTGTCCACACAATTCCACGCATCCCAAACAATGGGTGTCCATGCTTTCCATGCTTCGCAAGCCCCGCCTGCAAAGACCATGCGGGGCCTCAAGTGCCTATCGGCCCAGCCAGTAGGCAAGGCGGACCTGCAGAATGTTGTTCGCCGGTGCCGTGAAGAGTTTGGAAATATCGTGTCCTGCCGAGAACTGTCCGGGATTGGAAAAATCCTGCCGGTTCTGAGTCCACACGAAATACAGCGTGGATCCGAGCCTCCATTCCCACCGGAAAATCGCATTCACGCGCAGCGACTTGAAATTGAAATTGGGATCATAGAAGGAAAATGGCGCCGCCGGTCCGTCTTTGTCCGGATCGACCGTGTATTGATGGTTCGCATCCAGGCCGATACTTCCGACATCGCTGCCGTAGCGAAGAAATGAGAACGTGTCCGGCTTTGCAAATTCCTTAAATCCCCAATAGTTTCCGACTGAAATGAGCGGTTGCATATAAATCTGCAGCGACATTTTCGGGCTGAGAATCCAATTGACGCGGGTCGACATGGAGACTTCGGTTTGGTCAAGCTCGGAGAAGACATAACGGGATCCGAAGGTGTGCGTGGCTGTCGTGTCGGGTACAGACGTGACATACTGGGCCCTGTCCCGCGCACGACCTATGCTCGGGCCTGTGGAAATGGTCAGAAAAGAAGACGGCTTCAAAGCAAAATTCAGCGTGCCGCTCTCTGCCCATCCTCCCGCCTCGTTCCACTCATAGCCGCAATCGAGCACGATGGCAATCCACTTGCGCGAATCGCTCTGCAATCCGGTTTCCACAAAGCCGCCGCCCGGTTTGGCGGCCGAAGGCCCGCCGCGGGTCAGCATCTGGTCGTGAGTCCGCCAATGTCCTCCGGAATCCAGCCAGAACGTCCAGTAGTTTTTTGCCTGTATCATGCCTTCCACATTCCAGCCGTTGCCCTGGAGCTGTCTGGCAAAATTCCATGTCCACCATTTTGCCGCCCACAGATAGCGGGATCGTGACCATCGATCGACAGTCGTCTTCCGCCACTGCACCACAAAATGGGCTCCAGCCAAATCGCCGCCGGTTTGAAATCCCAGGTCGTTGACTTCAAATCCCGGGCTCGTCGCCCAGAGTGCAGTATTCACCTTTATGTTGCCGCCCTGGCGGTTGAGACTGACGCTGCCGCTCCATCCCTTCATGGAAGTTGCACCCGGTTTCAGCTCGACATGGTCCGTATCGGGACGCTGGAAATAATGCTGCGGCGATCGCTCCAGACCGTCGATCGCCTCCGGACTTCCTGTCACCAGACTTCCCGCGAGTTTGCCGGTCACAACCCAGTCTTTGCGGGAATCGAGATAAAAGTAGCCATCGGCCCCGGCCACATAGGCTTGATCAGCCAGCATGCTCTTCAACGTCGAATCGTTCAGGTCGCGCTGGACCATGGTTGCAAGAAACCCAATCCCGCCGCGGCCGTTCTCCTTTAAAACCCGGCCGACGAAATAGTTTGTCAGCGGCTCGACTTCCGTTTCGGAGTGTTGGCCGTTTTGCATGACTTCGGCGAATTCCCGTGCCGTAACCGCTTCTATCAATCCGAAAGTCCATCCTCTGGCGGTTTTGCCTGTAAGTTTGCCCGCACCGAGGATAGTTGTGCCCGTGGGACTGTTGACAAACTCCCCCTGGGCGAACCCTTGCGGGTAGCGGCCAATCCTGCGCGAGTAAAACAGGTTCGGGTCCTGGCCGTTGAATCTCCAGGAACTGTTGGCGCCATTTTGGCCGAAATTGTTAAAGATATTCGCGCCTTCTAGGAAGAACGGGCGTTTTTCCGGAAAATAGCTTTCGAAGGCCGAGAGGTTTACAACCGCGGGATCCACCTCGACCTGTCCGAAATCGGGGTTGATTGTGGCGTCCAGCGTAAAATTGCTGCTCACGCCGTATTTTATGTCGACGCCCGCGGTGCCAAACAGTCGGGATCCGTCGTTGAACGGATCATTGGGAGACAGCGGTTTGACGAACTCGGCTCGTCCCACAACATAGGGCATCAGTGTCAAATGCTTGTGCACTTCGGGCACAGCGATTCCGTCGAGGTCATCCATGCGGGAGGCCATGCCGCTTTCATTCTTCTTCACAAGACGCAACCACACAGTCTCGTTCTTTCGATGGATAAAACGCGAGGCGTTGATGCCCCACAATTGATTCCCTGAAGCCGGGAAACGCAGCTGCGAAAAAGGAATTTTGATTTCGGCACACCACCCCAGGTCATCGACGCGGACAGCGGATTCCCAGACGCCCTCCCAGGAGTAGTCCGTAAACGTATCGTTGGAAATAATCGCATCGCGCTGTACGCCGGCAGAGCTTATCTGGAAGAGCGCGCCCGTCAGCCCGTCATGAAAGGGGCTTAGCTGGATTGTGAACATATCGCAATCTGCGTAGTCGTCTCTGCGGGACAGGCGTCGGACGATTTTTCGTGGTTCGCGGTCAAACATCCGCACGCCGAAATAGATGGCGGCGTGGTCAAAAGCCACGCGCAGCTCCGTGCGTTCGGTGGGTTCCCTACCCTCATCGGGATCGCGTTGTATGAAGTCGCCTATGGGAGTTGCCCTGGCCCACGTTTCTTCATCAAGAACGCCGTCCAGCGTGATTTTCCCTTGAACCTCGACCGCATGCAGAACGTGGACAGGTGTCGAAATGTTGGATCCCGCAATACAGGTCGTTGTGAACAGCACACACAGAGCAGCAATGATTATACGCTGGCGCAAGCATATCCCCTTTTTACCGTATAAAACCTTTATTTGTTAGACGCTTATAATACGAAAAAGGTTTCCTAATTTTTAGGCCTAATCCGCACTATTCTTTTAGGATTTTTTCGCCCCGGTGCTGTGATATAAAGCTCCTCAAACGCAATTAATATGGAGGGATAAGAAATGCCGATGTCATTAAAGGAGCTCGAGGCCGAGGTAAAGGCCCTCAAAAAGCAGGCCGCCGAGAATGCCTGGGCGAAAGATTACCTGGAAATATGGAAGCTGCAGTCTATGTATTCCCACCTGTATCACGTTGGCAGAAATTCCGAGGTGCCGTCGCTGTTTGCCCAAAAAACGCCGGGCACGATGATGGAGATCGAGGATAGCGGCGTGTACGAAGGAATTAAAAGCATCACGTACTTCTGGAATAAGGTCTTTGACGTCGACCGGATGCACCGGAGTCAGGGATTTCTCGCGGTGCATATGACCTGCAACCCCGTGATCGAGATCAACAAAAAGGGGACGCTGGCGAAGGGGTTGTGGCATTCCCACGGGGTGTGTTCTTTTTCGGCGAATGCCGGCGCCTTCAAGCAGTTCCTGTGCCTGGGCAAATACGACATCGAATATGTGAAGGAAGACGGGCAATGGAAATTCTGGAAGTTTGCCTATCGGCTGACCTACATGTGTCCCTATGAAAAGGGCTGGGCCGAAGAACCCGTCGCAGCGAGCATCGCGGGCAATCCGCTGAACAAGCCCGATAAGCCGGTCACCTACCATATGCCGTACAGCCGGTACCGGATCAACATCTTCCAGCCGTCTCCTCCGGAGCCGTATAAGGATTAAGTGTTTTTTGAGCGAAATGGGTTTTGAAATTTCCACGAAAGCCGGAAGTTTTTTCAACTCATCGGGGTCGGAATCGGTATCGCGATCGGGAATCGGCTTTTGATGGCAACGAAGACCGAACTCCGATTCCGACCCCGAAAATCTAAAGCCTTAAAACACCACGTAAGTGCCATTGTGGATGATGGTGACTTCGCCACGCGGGCCGATCACCGTAGCCTCGGCTACCTGAATCGGATTTCCCTTCGCATAGACGGTATCCTGATGCACGACGGTGTCAGGCCGGAGGAATGCGGCGACGCCGACCGATCCGCCCAGGTGATCCGACCGTCCATAGGCCCAGTGGAATCCGGCCTTTTCGTCTTCCAGGACGCTGCCCGTCACCACGGCACTGTCGTTGCAGCCGAAGGCCACTTCGGCGATGTTTGCCCGCACGGGGTCCGCGGCAAATATTTCCCGAAAGTGCGTCGCCCCTGCGCCTTCGCCGCGCACCCGCAGGATCCGGTTTTTTGCGACCTCCAGCACAACGTGTTCACCGGCGATATCGACCGGCAGTTCTCCTGCCGTGTGCGAAGGATCTCCCGGTCGCTCTCCTTCGTATGGGACGATGAAGGTTTCGCCTGATGGCAGGTTGATGACCCGGTCCCCCGGCTTGAAGCGCGGCAGATATCCGTCATCGACTTCGGGTTTGCGGAAACGGAGATCGAAGCGGCAGCTTTCACCGCTTGAAAACCGGACTCGAAGCTCTTCTGCGCCGCGCATGGCTTCATCCAGGATTCGACAGCGGCGCGCCACCTCGCGGTAATCCGCATCGAGTGCTGTGTTCTCCATGCGGCGCTCCAGTCCAGGCAAGGACGCGGCACGAAAGTCCTCTTTGCGGCGGCAATAGCCGTCCAGCGCGGCCGTCGCGGAATACTGAGTGATAAAAACCGCAAGGGTGGCGCTCAGAAGAACTGCATCGGTTTCCGCCGGGTCCCCTCCCAGTGTTCCTTCCACCGGAAGATCGGCTCCATGCATTCCCGTAGCCGGATATTCAAACAGGGGCAAAACGGTGAATCCGCCGTTGCCGGCCATGGCATCGAAGGCTGCCCGCCATTCGGCAGCCATTTCCCGCCGCTCCTGCCACGCGGCACTATCCGTCAAAGCACCGTGTGGAACGTCGCAAGCAACCACGACTTCTTCGCCGGGCTGGACTTCAAATACTCCCGTCAACAATCGCTTCAGATTAAACGCCATAGTTTCCTCACTTCGCTTCTTCCATCGGGGAATGGGAAAAGTGCCGATCTCCAGGAAATAATACTCTCATCATTCACGCAATCGGATTACAAAAACAATCAAGCCCTGTCGGGGGGGACTTCTTTTGCGTGCTCCAGAGAAGGAAACACCGGCGCCTTGAGACTGAATACGACGGTTAAAGCAACGCTCAGGCATCCCGCGACGATATACATCGTCCGGTAGCCGGCGGCGTCGGAGATCCAGCCGAAAATAGGCGATCCGATTCCCATGCCGACGTCGAAGAGAGACAGATACAGCCCCAAGGCCAATCCCTTGTTCTCGTGCCCGAGAAAATCGATCACGTAGGTGCTGAGAGCGGGAAAGATCAATCCCTGCCCAAGGCCGGCGACGAAGCCACTCAGAATAAATGCCCAGTAGTTATGAATCCCGGCGATCCATAGCAGGTTCAGGCTGATTAAAAATGCGGAAGGAATGATGACGCGCTTGCGTCCGTAACGGTCCGAGACGTCTCCGATCCCGAGGCGCGTGATGACGGCGGCGATCGAGAAGGCCAGAAAGAACGGCCCCACTCTGCTGAAACCCAGACCGGCTCCGAAGAGGGCGATGAAATTCAAAACGGCTCCCCGCACAGCGCCGTGGACGATCGGCATAGCCGCGATGATCAGCAGAATCAGCATCGGATAGGCGGACATGTGCCCCGATTGCTTGATCCTGTCCGAAGGCCGGCCGGGCGGCGCGGCTTTAACTGCAAAAACAAAAATAGCCGCAATGATCAGTGCCGCGAGGCTTACACTGAAAACGACGTGGAAATTTGAGCGATGCAAGACCTCTTCCGCCAGCATGGGGCCGGCGGCGCTGGCAATGATGCCTGCGACACCGATAATCCCGAGCGATTGCGCCATGCGGTCTGCGGGAGACAGTTCCGAACAGATCGCAAGCAGTGCAGTCGTGGAGACGCCCCATCCGATGCCGTTCAGTGCGCGCAGCGCAATCGCGAGCGCGCCCGCACTGCCGATCAGATAAAATCCCGGCAAACTCGCGATCATGATCAAAAGGCCGCCCATCGCCACTTTTCGGCCGCCGCGCTTGTCGAGGAGTCGGCCGAACAGCGGGCGCACCATGATCGCCGTCATGCTGTGGATCCCCATGATCAGGCCGACCATGCTCTTGGAGGGATGGAACTGGTTCAGATAAAGCGGGAAGAGATAAAAGATGGATGCGCTGAGGAAAACGAAAAAATACGCAGTCGAGGCAAACGTGAAATCCTTGCCGAACAGTGATCGGTTCACTTAGAGATACCTTCTACTAATGGGCAGAGTCCAGCCGCGATCGTGATGCAGACACCGACGGCAAAAGAACAGATCAATTTTCGTATCATGATGCTTTGCTCCATGATTGTGAAACCCAGCGATACAATACCCGATCCTGCCCCGAAGATAAAGCGCCGGAATAGACGCAGGGGAAACCCAATCCTGCCCCGGAAGCCGCGGTGATCTAAAAATGCAGGCTGTCCGGAACTTGAGGCGATGCATCGGTGACGCACGTCACCAACTTTTCATTTATTTCGATTATGCTCTGCTCAATAATGGATATGCGTGCAGGATTGCCGATCCATTAAGTGTGCGTGTTTTATTTCCGGGTGTCAGGATCGGACACCGGGATAGAGGCATGACAGTCCGCCGAGAGTTCACATCGGCCGAGGGATACTATGGCAACCCCGGATATTTCAATCGTCGTACTCAGTGCAAATCTGGACAATTTCAACGAGATTCGAGCCGCCCTGGCAACGGACAGCCGGCTAAAGCTTCTTTCGGGCGGCAACGACATCGAACAGGTCCACGACGAGGTCGTGCGGCTCAAGCCCTCCGCGGCCATTCTCAGCCTTAGCGCAAACGCGGAACCCACCATCAAACTCATTCAGCGTTTGACGGAAGAATGTCCCGGAACGGCCGTCATTGCGATCGCGAAAGAAACATCCGCGGACCTCATTTTGCAGAGCCTGCGCGCGGGAGCCCGCGAGTTTCTCCGCCTTCCCATCAGCGCCGATGAACTGAGGATGGTTTTCGATCGGGTGCAGCATTTCTGCGAAGGGCAAGCCGTCGCACAGATAAAAATAGGTCAAATGACCGCCGTTTTCTCCAGCAAGGGAGGATGCGGCACGTCTTTCATCGCCACCAATCTTGCCGCGTGTTCATCCATGCGGACGGTGCTGGTGGATTTGAACCTGGAAGCGGGAGACCTGCCGCTGTTTTTGGGCCTGGATCCACGGCGCTCCATCGCCGACCTGATCTCCCACCGCGGTGCCATCGACAAGGAATTAATTTCGGCCTATGTAGCCCCATACTCGCCCAACCTCCATTTGCTTGCGGCGCCCAGGGAAGTCGACCCCATCGATAGGATCAAGCCGGAGCATATCTTCGAGGTGTTGCGCCAGCTGCGCGAATGCTACGATCACGTCGTGCTAGATCCGCATCACACGTTCGATGCCGTCACGCTGACGGCTCTCGACCAGTCGGACAAAATCGTTCTGGTGCTGACTCTCGATCTGCCCGCGATCCGCAGCGCAAAACGCGCGCTGCAGATTTTCGACAAGGTCGGTTACCCGCGCACGAAAACGATGATCGTCGTGAATCGCTGGAGCAAACAGGTTGACCTGGATATCAAGGAAGTCGAAGAATTTCTGGGTGAGCCCGTGATAGGCTCCCTGCCGAGTGATTATCAGACGGTAGTGAATTCCGTTAATTTGGGAACCCCACTCGTGGAATCCAATTCCTCTTCCAAAATTGCATTGGAAGTGAAGCGTGTCGCACGATTGCTGGCCGCGGGTACCGTCCCGGAAGCGGCGTCAAAGCCGAAGCGCCCGTGGAATTTTTTCCTGAAACGCTAGCTCAAATTCTGAAGCGGGGCAACCGCGGAACACCCGATGAAACCCCGATCCAAGCTGTGGAACTGCAATTTTCGCTATGCAGCTCCGACCAGTTTCCGGATTTCCCGGAGAAGGACATTCGGATCCACCGGTTTGTCGAGCCACTTGTCGTTCGGAAAAAAACTCTCGTCGATTTGTGTGCGGTAATCGAAATGCTCGGTGACACCGGTCACCATGATGACCGGGACCGTCTTTGTTGCGGAGTTCTCCTTGATTTTCTTTGCCGTGTCCAACCCGTCGCTTAGGCTTTGCATCATGACGTCCATCACGATGCAGGCATAGCGGTTTTTGCCCAGCTTCGCGAGCGCCTCCGCCCCACTGCGTGCGACGTCCACGATGAACTCCCGCGCAACGACCATGCGGACTTGTTCCAACAAATCTTCGTCATCGTCAACCAGCAATACCGTTTTCTTTTCGCTGTCCATGTCACTCTCCTTGCGATTAGACCTTGATGTCTCAAGGAGCGCCGGCATCCTCACCGGCTTCCTGTAAAAATATTGCCACGTCTCAACAATTGGCTTGCTATGCCTTTTTCGCCGCGAAAATTTCCCTGCCGAATTTGAGGCATTCCATCCGGTTCAGGTTGTCCCAATCGCCGAGGGGCCCGCCAATTTTCGCGTACATGTCCTGGATGCTTTTAAATTCCGCTTCAGGCATGAGCGCCTGTGTAATGCGTCCTCCAAAGGCACGGCCGGGCACACCGCTGACCTTGCACAGTTTGCCCAGATAGCCATCCACATAATCCGTGACCTGCTGCGGGCCCGGCATTTTCCCTCGATTCCCGCATACTACAAAAGTCCCCCGGATCTTGCTCTGAAGCTTGTCGGCATTCTTTGAAATGTAATCTTCCAGGTCCTTCGGGCCCCTTCCGCCGTGAATTGCCGTTCCGATCACCACGTGATCGAAGCCGGCCAGATCCGCCGGGACCTGGCGAATATCGAAAGCAGGCGCGATCCCGCCCATCCCTTCCGAAATCCATACGCTGGCATCGCGTGCGGACCCGTACCATGTTCCAAAAAGGATTGCCCATTTTTCTGTTGAAGGCTTTGGTATGAATTGCGCAGAAGCCGCATCGGCCACTAAAAGCGTGGTACCCAAACCTGCTAATCCGATATTGATAAAGGTCCTTCTTTCCATTCTTATCTCCAATTGTTCAGTCAAAGTTTTTCACGGAACGATGGCCCCGCCTCACAGCTCGCCATTCTACGGCAAACACCACACATTTATATACTACTCTCCGGATTCTTGTTTCATCTAAATACGCTCCGGGTGTTTACCGGAGAGCCGGATTAGCATATCTTTATTCATTCCGGAGGCAGATGCATCTTATTTCTATTTGATTGAGGTTCATCCAGATGGCGTTGATCGGGGCAAACGAACTGAAACGAAAAATGCTGATCACGGTTGACGGGCAGCCGTACGCGGTGCTCGACGTCTTTTTTGCTTCGCCGAGCGCGCGCGGCGCATCGACGATGGTGCGAACGAAGCTGCGAAATCTGATCACAAATGCGGCGCAGGAAAAAACCTTCAGAACCAGCGAAAAATTCGAAGAGCCGGACGTCGCGCTGACGCCCGCATCGTTTTTATATTCGGACGGCGAAAACTGCCACTTCATGGATGAGGGAACGTACGAGCAGTTCTCTCTGTCGGCAGAGCAGCTGGGCGCGGACAGGTTCTATCTCAAAGACGGCGTTGCTCTCCAGGTGTTGAAGTACAACGGCGGGCCGATTGCCGTTCAATTGCCTCCTTTCGTAGAACTGGCCGTCGCCTCCACCGAACCGGGCGGGCGCAACGACACCGGATCCGGCGGATCGACCAAACCGGCGATGCTCGAAACAGGGTTGCAGGTGAGAGTCCCTCTGTTCATCAAGGAGGGAGAGATTGTGCGCGTCAGCACGCAAACGGGAGAGTTTGTGTCCAGAGCTTAAGAGCCTCGGCGACTCGGCAGATTTGCTTCGCCTGAAACCCGGCTCTCCATGGTGTATACTCTGTGGCAATGAGACCTTATGGGTACGGGGATGCGCCTGGATTTTTTCTTTCAGCGGTCGTGAGATATCCTGTGGCGCGCCCCGGTTGGCGTATCATTTGCTTCAGGAGCGGATATGGCCACACAATTTGACAGCGCACTACGCCCTCAATTGATCAGCCGCCGGCAGCGGCTTCAGGAAGCCCTGACAGTATCCCCCGACCATTCCTACCTGTCCTCGCTCCTCCAGGAAGTTGATTCGGCATTATCGCGGATGGATGACGGATCGTATGGCCTGTGCGAAACGTGCCATGAGCCGATCGAAAAGGAACGCCTGGCCGCGGATCCTCTGCTGCGATTCTGTCTGGATCACCTGACGGCGCCCCAACAACGGGCGCTGGAGCAGGATTTGCAGCTGGCCGGGCAAATCCAGACTGCTCTGCTTCCCCGGAATGATCTGACGTTCAACGGCTGGAGAGCGATCTATCACTATCAGCCTGCCGGACCTGTCAGCGGAGATTATTGCGATCTTATCCCCGCCGAAGACGGCAGCCTGTTCTTCATGCTCGGGGATGTCTCGGGCAAGGGGGTGGCGGCATCGATGCTCATGGCGCACTTGCACGCCATGATCCGGGCACTCGCAGGCATCGGCCTTCCGCTCGAAGAGATCGTCAAGCGCACCAGCCGCCTCTTCTGCGAAAATACGCTCGCCGACCACTATGCGACGCTGGTTTGCGGGAGAGCAGACAAAAACGGAAGTGTTCAGCTATGCAATGCGGGACACCTGCCGTCGCTGCTGGCGCAAAAGAGGAGCATTCGCTCGATCAATTCCACCGGATTGCCCCTGGGTCTTTTCTGCAGCGAGGAGTTTTCGATCGAAAAGATTACTCTGAATGCCGCCGACCGCCTGTTTCTTTTCACGGATGGCTTGACCGAATCGCAGAACCCCCAGGCACTGGAGCTTGGATTGGCGCCGCTGATCGAAATGATGCAGACATCCCAGGACCAGCCCGTGCACGAGTTTATGCGCTCGTGTCTGTCCCACGCCTCCCGATTTCGCGCAGGCGCACCGCCCAGGGACGATCTGACGATGATGGTCATCGAGCGGATTGTATAGAGAACACTTCCCCGACTATTCCCGCAAAGCGGCAGCACCTGTTTTCACAGAGGCGGTTTCCTTGAGGAAAAACGATAGAATCGAGCCGACGATCGCACAGGCAAAAGCAATTTTAAGCGGCGCAGCCACGCTCGTCAGGTCTGCCGCCCAGCCCGCAAGAGGCGGCGCGCAGGATCCGCCGATAATTTCCCCAATACATACGACTAATCCCGATGCCGACGCCGCGTAACGCGCCGATAACGTCTCTCCGGGAATCACCGCCATGAACAGCGCAAATGCGCCTGTGCCGATCCAGCCGACAAACAACAGCGAGCCTAGAATGAAAACCGGACCGTGAAAGTACAAGGCGGCGAGCGGCGTGAGCAGGCTTATCAAACACGCGCCGATCACAACCGGTTTTCTGCCGATGCGATCGGACAATGCCGGGCAGAGGAAGCCGACAATCATGGCGCAAATGCCGGTCGTCATCATCACATTGCTCATTTGTGAGCTGCTGAGACCGCCCAGAGTCGTAAGAAAAACAGGGAGGAAATTTTGGTGGAGCATCAGCCACGACACCATGACACAAGCCATCGCGGCACATATCCAGATATTCCGTTCACGGAACAGAGGGGCCAATCCGGGCCGATCGGCGGATTGCCGTTGGCGGACAGGTGCGTTTTGCGGCTCGCGCACCCAGAGCAGGACCGCCAAAGCGCACAATATTCCAGGCACACCGGCGATGAAAAAGGCGACGCGCCAGTTGAAAGAATCAGCAAGCCATACGAGCACTTTCGGCGCAATCGCAGCGCCCAAGAGCGAAGCGAACACGCTCTGCACTACGCCGATATTGAGCCCGCGCCGATGCTCCGAAGACTCCACCATGATGATCGCCAGACAAATCGGCATCAGCGGGCCTTCCGCGATTCCCATGATCAGACGTGCGACGAGCAGTACGGTATAGGAAGTTGCCAGTCCCGAGAGGACGGAGCACGCTGAAAAAACGATCAGGATACCAATCAGAAAAGGTTTGCGCACACCAACAGCGTCGGACCACCGGCCAATAACGAAGGCGGATACCGCCCAGCTAAGCGACAGGGCGGATTGAAGCGTTCCATACTGCGCATAGGTGATGTGGAGATCCCGGATAATATACTGGCTAAGGTAACTGACGGCATTACGGTCAAAGAATGCAAATCCAAAACTCAGGCCGAGGATGAAAACCAACGTGTTTTCGTACGACCATAGACCCTTTTTCTGCATGCGATACTCCCGTCGCGGCTGGTGGAACTAACGTCTGTCGACAACATTCCGATTTTTCTGCTTTAGTTATGGAGCACGAACCTATTTTGCAGTCTCCTGCTTCTTTTCGAATGTGATGCCCATGTGGCACCGTTCGCATATGGCGGTTGTGGCCGAGTGGCCATGATGGCAATCGGTGCACGCAACATCGCTGACTTCCAGCAGATGGTTTTTGTGCGGATTCTTCTCGAAGTCCTTTGTCCGTTCGGCAACGGCCTCCATTGATTTGTGGCAGACCAGGCAAGACTCTTCGGAGGCCGCGGTCTTGGGCGGCTCTTCTTTATGGCAAGCCTTGCAGTCGAGCCCGTGTTCCTTGTGTAGGTCCGCGGTGGTCGGTTTCTTATCCTGCGAAATAGCCGCCCCCGTCCAGAGGAAAGCCGTCAGAGCGAAAACACAGAGAAACTTTTTAATCACGAATATGTTCCTTTCCTCATTGATTTCAGATTCCAGATTCCAGATTCGAAATTTGTTTCTTGGTCTGGAATCTGGAATTTGCAATCTGGAATTATTACATCTGTTTGCCGGCCAGGTGCAGACCGACCATGCGCCCGAAGGTGATGCAGCGGCCGTGGCTCAAACCCGGGAAGACCGTGGGATAGTCGACTGCGAACATGTCGCCCTGAACGTTGCCCACCGCGTAGAATCTTCCGAGCGGCTCGTCCTGCGCATCCAGCACTTCGAGTTTTGTATTGACGCGCAGCCCGCTGGTCGTCGCCAGAAGAGCGCTTTTTATGAGGCCGGCGTAAAACGGCGGTTTTTCGATCGGGAATAGCAGTTCTTTTCGTTTGCCGAAATCCTCATCCACGCCTTTCTTTACGAGTTCGTTATAGCGCGCGACGGTTTTCTTCAACGCTTCCGCAGGAACCTTCATTTTAGCCGCCAGTTCATCCCATGTGTTTGCTCTGAATGCAAGCCCGGCCTTGATGTTGTCTTCCAGAGCCGCCATGTCCGCATCCGGTTTCCATTCCTCGCCCATGTTGCGGTCCGGATGATCCCAGAAGAATCCGCCTCCGATCGCAAGAGTTTGCGGCACATACTTCAAGAAATCTGAGTCCAGGATCGTCCAACCGATGCCGTCCGGTTGCATCATCTTGCCCAGGCAGCACCCCTGGCAGGAGATGTCCTCGTTTTGATACCGCAGGCCGTGCTTATTGACGTGCAGGAAGAAATACGGCCAGGCGCCGCCCACTGTGTGGATCATGGGTGCGTGCGTCCCTTTCTGGAAGGCAGCGCCCGCCCACAATCCCATCTTGTGCCCATCCCCTACATTGGCGCCGATCGGAGTGTACACATTGTGATCCACATACGTGGCGATCGGGCAGTAATAGCTCAACATTTCCTTGTTGGACCCGTAATCGCCCGTTGCCATCACGACGCCCTTGCCGGCAGTGAAGCGGGTGTAATTGCCGGCCGTTCCTGCGATGACGCCTGTTACCGGTCCTTTCCCCTCTCGGATCAGGCGTGCGCCGGGTGTGCGGTAGCGGAAATCCACACCCTTGCCCTTCGCATTCTTCACGAGAATATCGACCACATCGATGAAGGAACCATCTTTCGTATGAGGACCGCCCAGGATATGGTGCGTGACAGGGTACTCGAAGTAATTCGGCCCTTTATATTGCGCGGTCGACAATTTGGCCACCAATCCGGCCGGCTCGACCTGATCCAGAATCCAATCCAGCGCCTTGCCGCTATGTCTCGTCCAGATCCAGTAAAGCTCTTCTTTGATCTGCTTGTCGCAATTTTTAATCAGGGCGCGGATGGCGGCCGGAACATCGATCTTGACGCCCATCTTCTTCTGGACGCGGCTGTCTACTGCCGCAACGTCAAAACCTCGCACCGAATAGGTCTTCCCTTTCTCGAGGATAATGACCTTGAGACCGCCTTCAGCAGCCGACAGAGCGGTTGTGATCCCGGCGATTCCGGCGCCTACGACCACAACGTCCGTCGTTACCGTGTTTTTGATTTCGCTTTCAGGGATTGGAGGCGGAGCGATTTCCCAAGACTGCTTGCAGCCGTTCTGCTGGGCCGGCGGGCTTTGGGCTGCCAACAACGGACTGGAGGCGGCGATTCCCGCCACTCCGGATACAACCGCACTCTTCAGAAATCCACGACGACCCAGATTCAACTTTGATTTGCTCACCTTGTCACTCATGCCTCACCCCTTGCTTTTCATACAAGCCGACACAGCTTTAACGATGCCCGAAATACAAGGAAGTTACACCTCTTTCACCATATCACACTTTGGGAGCTCACTACTCTGCCTTTTCCCCATCCTGCACCCTGCTTAAAACAGGAAAACCGGATATGCAATGCGGTCCAGGCGGCAGCGAGTTCCCGCACACCGACGGCGCATTGAAAAGCGACTGCGATTCCGATAGACTCCAGCACGTGCCTGACCGGCTGCGCTTGATTTCAGAGGTCGCCGGACATGCCGGTTTGCTTTCCTAAATCGCTGTATTTGCCTCCGGAGAAAATTGCATGAGCACAGAAGAAAAGCCAAAGCTTCCCAGGTGCTTCCTGGATATCACAGCCGACGACAATCCGCTCGGCCGAGTCGTGATCGAATTGCGTTCCGATGTCGTTCCCAAAACGGCTGAAAATTTCCGCGCCCTGTGTACCGGCGAAAAAGGGTTTGGTTACAAAGGCTGCTCGTTTCACCGCATTATTCCCCAGTTTATGTGTCAGGGGGGCGATTTCACACGTCATAACGGCACCGGCGGCAAGTCGATTTACGGCGACAAATTCGCCGACGAGAACTTTACGTTGAAGCATTCGGGCCCCGGCATTCTGAGCATGGCGAACGCGGGCCCGAACACCAACGGGTCTCAGTTTTTTCTCTGCACGGTCCAGACTGCCTGGCTCGACGGCAGGCATGTGGTTTTCGGGTCGGTCGTGGAAGGAATGGATGTGATCAAACAGATTGAGAGCTACGGCACGGAATCAGGCCGACCAAAGGCTAAAATCCTGATCGCCGATTGCGGCGAGTTGTAGGTGCCTTCCCTCGCAACCAGCGCGGCGCCTGTGAAGACGGCTCGGGAGAGTCGTCCTCACATATGTTTAAGGCGGGCGCAAAAGCCAGGCGGAACCCGGCGAGGAGCCGAATGCTGGTTGGAGGCGTTGAGGTCCGAAGGACCGGTAAAGAGTAGGCCCGACCCGACGGTCGGGACAGAATGATAAAATAAAACGAGCGCCGAAGGCGCGATACAAAAGGTGTCGCACCTTCGGCGCTCATACAAAGCAAAATGCCTATCCCGACCTGACGGTCGGGCCTACTCTTTATCGCCTCTTCGAGGCTCCCAGAAATTGCTATTCCGCGGCCTTAATCTGATCCCAGATTCTGTTGTACTTGGCCGTATCGGCGCCCAGGTCGTCGATGACTTCGCACCTGGCTTTCACGTCGGGAGCCGGAAAAACAGCCGGATTATTTCGCAGCACCGGATCCACTTTGAGATAGCTCGGCGTATTCGGACATACGAACGAAAGGAAGTTTGTATTCTCGGCCGCCACATCCGGATCGTGAATGAAGTTGATGAACGCGTGCGCGAGCCGCACCTGCTTTGAATCCTTCGGAATGACCAGGTCATCGCACGAGATGGAAGTGCCTTCCACCGGAATGACGAAATCAATCTCCGGATTCTCTTTCCTCACCTGCAGCAGGTCTCCGCTGTAGCCGTGGACCAGCAGGAATTCACCGGAAGCGATTCCGCCCTTGTACTGTTCCGATTCGAACTTGGCCAGGTTCTTTTTCCAGGAAATGACGACGTCGCGGGCGGCTTCAAGCTCCCTGTCGTTGCGGGAATTCAGACTGTATCCCAGATATTTCAGAGCCGCGCCGATGGTCTCGCGCATGTCGTTGAGCATGGTCATCCGCCCCTTCAGCGCTGCCTGATTGAACATCTTCCACGACGGGGTGAAGTCTTTGATTCGATCCTTCCTGTACGCGATTCCGGTGTTGGTCAACATATAGGGCACGCTGAAATGCATCTGCGGATCCATAGCGATCTTCAGATAATCGGCATCGACATGCTTCAGATTGGGCAACTGAACATGATCGAGCGGCTGCAGATAACCCTGTTTGGCCATGATTTTTACGAAATAGCTGCTGGGGGTCAGCAGGTCGTATCCCGTGGCGCCGGCCTTGATTTTGGCGTACATCGACTCGTTGGACTCAAACGTATCGATGATGATTTTGCAGCCCCGCTCCCTTTCGAAACGCTGCAGCAGCTCCGGTTTAAAATAATCCGCCCAGGTGTAAATTTTTAACTCGGGAGTTTTGCGGCTGCAGCCTGCCGGGATCCAGCAAATGAACGGCAACAATAAAAGCAAGTGCCGGATTTTCATGATACCTCCTTGGCTAACCTCTGGCTGAAAAAGACCGCCAGGAAGGTAATCAGCAACAGGATGGAGGACAGCGCATTGATCAGAGGCGGTGACCCGTGTTTGATCATGCTGTAAATGCGGATCGGCAGTGTCGTGGAACCGGGGCCGGCCACAAAAAAAGTGATTACAAAATCGTCGATCGACAGGGTAAACGCCAGCAGCCCACCGGCAACGATCCCGGGCATAAGCAGCGGAAGCAGGACACGCCATAGGGTCGCCCACCAGCCTGCGCCCAGATCCTGGGCCGCTTCGACGATGGCATAGTCGAAGTCCTGCAGGCGTCCCAACACAACCATGGCCACATAGCTGATGCAGAAGGTAACGTGTGCCAGGAAAATGGTGAAGAGGCCCAATTCCATATGCAGGGCGGCAAAAAACAGCAGCAGGCTGATGCCCATCAGGATTTCCGGAACCACCAGCGGCGTATAGATCAACATGTAATGGAATTTCTGCAGACGAGAGGAAAACCGGTGCAGGGAGATGGCCGCCGTGGTCCCAAGCACAACGGAAACGGCGGTGGCCGAGAACGCAATGATCAGGCTGTTCGTCAGGGCGTGCCAGATTTCCTGTTCATGGTAGAGCTGTCGGTACCAGTGAAGCGAAAAGCCCGTCCAGGAGCCGCTGAACCGGGAACTGTTAAACGAAAACAGGATCAGCACCAGGATCGGCAGATAGAAAAAGGCCAGCAGGGTCCAGGTAATGATCATGGGAAGGCGGCTGCGTTTCATGCGTCCTCCTCGATCAACGGGGCCGCTCTTCCTTTTTTATTCTGCAGCACGAGAACCGCCAGCAAAGGCAGCAGCACAGCCAGAATAAGAAGGGCCGACAGCCCGCTCGCGTGCGGGAGGTTCCGGTCGACGAACACGCGCTGCGCAATTTTGTTGCCAAGCATTTCGCCGTTAGGCCCGCCCACAATATCGGGAATGACGTAGGAACCCAGCGCAGGAATCAGCACAACCAGGATCGCGGTCCACAAACCGCGCCGGATTCCGGGCAGAAAAATGTAGAGCAACGACTGCCACCGGCGCGCACCCAGATCCTGGGCCGCCTCCAGCAACCGGAAATCGAATTTTTCGGCCGCGGCATAAATCGGCAGAATCGCAAAAGGCAAAAACGTATACACCATGACAAGCCAAACGGCCCAGGCGTTATATAGCAGGGACGCCTCCGGCGAAATCAGGTGCAGGAATACGAGGCTCTTCTTGATCATCCCTTCCGGGTGAAGCAGGGTCTTCCACGCGAAAATGCGGATCAGGAAACTTGTCCAGAAAGGAACGATCACGAGCAACAGCAGCACTTGCCTCCATCGTTGACCCGTCCTTGCCAGACAATAGCCAACCGGCGTAGCCAGAACGATGCAGGCGGCGGTCGTGAGGATGCTCAGGTATAACGTGCGCCAGATGATAATGGGGTAATTCGGATTGCCCAGACTGCGCAAGGTTTCCAGCGTCCAGCCCGCCCCGATTCCGCCATACAGGTCGGAGGGTTTGAACGCGATGGCAAAAACGATGAGCGTGGGAACCAGAAATAAAAAGACAAGCCAAAATAGCGATGGGGCCGTCACCAGCCATTCATTCACTTTTTTTCTCGAGGCGATTTTCATGGCTAAGAGCCTCATCCCGAAGTCCGGATCAGGACGGATCCCGATCCTTGTCCTCGAGATTGTTTTCTCCGACTTTCTGTGGCGGCAGGTTTGTAAGCCGTTCGTCCGATTCGCTGTACCGCTCAAGCATGAAACCGTCGTCTGCGTGCCAGGTGAGCCAGACATCTTCGTGCCAGCGGATGGGTTTTTCGTCGAGTAGAAAGCGGCTGTGCTGGCGGAAGACGGCAATCCTGTAATCCTGAATTCGCACCCAGTATTTTGTATGCGTCCCAAGATAGATCACGTCCTCAACATGAGCGCGCATTTTGTTGTGGCGTCCGTCGACGACCGGCTCCTCGCGAGAGATGATGAACTTTTCCGGTCGGATGCTCAAATAAACGAGATTCCCTTTGCCGATCTGCTTGTCGTTGAAGCAGAGCACGTCCGGGAACCCTTCAATTTTCAGCCGGCAGTATTCATTCTCGACGACGTCGGCCACTTCCCCCTCGAAGAAGTTGGTATCCCCAATAAATGCGGCGACAAAGCTGCTGCGCGGGGCTTCATAGATTTCGGCCGGCGCGCCTATCTGTTCGATGCGTCCGCGATCCATGACCGCGATGCGGTCGCTCAGGCTCATGGCCTCTCCCTGATCGTGGGTCACGTAGAGGAAAGTAATACCCACTTCGTCGTGGATCAGGTCCAGCTCGATCAGCATCCGCTGCCGCAGCTTCAGGTCGAGAGCCGCCAATGGTTCGTCCAGCAGGAGCACCTGCGGCTTGTTGATCAACGCCCGGGCGATGGCTACACGCTGCTTCTGTCCGCCGCTGATCATGTCGGGGCGCTTGTGAGCCTGATCTTCCATCTGAATCAGTCGGAGCATTCGCTCCACTTCCGCTTCCAATTCCTGCCTGGGACACTTGGAAATACGCAAGCCGAATGCGATGTTCTCCCACACCGTCAGATGAGGGAAAAGGGCATAATTCTGGAAGATTGTGTTGACCTTGCGCCTGTGGGGAGGCAACGCAGAGATGTCCTCGCCGTCCAGCATCACTCTGCCGTTGTCGGGCTGCTCGAAACCCGCCAGGATGCGCAACAGCGTGGTTTTGCCGCAGCCGCTGGGGCCCAGCAGGGAAAAAAATTCCCCTTTGCGAATGGAAAGGGAGACATTGTCTGCAGCCCGGGTCGTCCCGAAGTGTTTAGAGACATTTTCGAAAACCAGGAAATCTGCCAACCCTCACCCTCCACCATCAGAAGCGACTCTGATTAAAGAGGACAGCCGCGCTCTTGCCATTTGATGGCGCCGGTCTACTCAAAACTGAAAGTCAGCGTTGCCCCGCCCTAGATGGTCCGACCATGAGGACTTACACATGACCAAGTCGATAAGAATTCCAATAAAGCAAATCTATTTAGAATGCCGGAGTGTATGAGGTATGGCCGGGGATGTCAAGCCGCTTTTGCCCGCGGTTTTTGCACAAAAATAGCTTCATCAATCCAGTTAAGCAAATGAGTAACAAGGTCGATATGGGCCTTTGTAAGTGTTTGTGTATTTTGCAGTAAGGATGGGTCTATTGAAACGGATTTTGAAGGTCGCAACCCTCATCGCACTGCTGTCGAGCGTTGCGAGTGAAGCCGCATTCGCGCTCGATCCTCGAATCGCTTTAACGCAATATATCCATAAAACCTGGCGGCTCGACCAGGGTTTGCCGCAGATCTCGATCAATGCGATAGCCCAAACCCCAGAAAACTATATCTGGATTGGAACGGATGACGGTCTGGCCCGTTTTGACGGAATGCATTTTACGATATTCAACCGATCCAACGTCCCTGAGCTGGTCAGCAACTCTTTTCAGGCTCTACTCGTATCCGGAGATGGAACTCTCTGGGCAGCCACCTCAGCGGGGCTAGTCCAGTACAAGGGCGGCAGCTTCAAAACCTACACTCTTAAAGATGGCCTTCCGCACGGATACATCAGTTCTCTGGCATTGGATAAAAACGGCGCCCTTTGGATGGGAACGATAGGAGGCGGCCTGGTTTGTTTCTCTCAAAACAGGTTCGTGACCTATACAACGGCGAGCGGTCTTGCGCACGATGAAGTCTGGTCTGTGAAATCATCTGCGGATGGAAGCATCTGGGCTGGGACGCGCCGGGGGCTGAGCCAGTTTAAAAACGGGACATTCACTACCTATAGCCAGATCCCGGGACTGTCGGGAATCTGGGTGCACGCTCTCTGCAACGACGGTCATGGCGGACTGTATGTGGGCGCCGAAAACGGTCTCTATCACTTGGTCAGCGATAACCTCAGCGCCGCCTCGATAGTAGCGGGACTGGAGTCTGTATCGATTCAATCGCTTGCAGTCGACAGCAACGGGATCGTCTGGGTGGGAACGCGCTACGCGGGCTTGAAGCGTATGCACGGCGGCATCGTCTCCCGTTATGCTTCCGCCGAAGGATTGTCCAACGATCAGGTATGGAGCCTGCTGGAAGATCGAGAGGGGAATCTGTGGATCGGCACGCGCGGCGGCGGACTGAACTGCCTGCGCAACCCTGCCATTCTTCCATACGGCGAACCTGAGGGATTAGCGGATGGAACCATCTGGAGCGTTCGTGAGGATCGCACAGGGGCACTCTGGATTGGCAGTGAACAGCACGGCGCCCTGCGGATGAAAGACGGTCACGTAACGCGATATACGACCCGCGAAGGCATGCTCCGCAATGAGATTGGGGCAATTGCCGAGGACTCCAACGGAGATATCTGGCTTGGATCCGACGGGGGCCTGAATCGGATCAGCAACGGGAAATTATATAGCATACTTGCCGGGCCTGATGCTCCCATCGGCCATGTTCGCGCCGTCTATGCAGCGCCCGACGGTAGTCTTTGGATCGCGACCATGGGAAACGGCGTCAGCCACTACCAGAACGACCGGTTCAGGCAGTACACAAAAAAGGACGGTCTTCCGGACGACTGGGTAAGGGTAATTCTGCAGGACAGCAAGGGAGCGCTATGGTTCGGGACCAATCAGGGGCTTGCCTGTTTTAAGGGAGGCCGTTTTGTTTCCTATAAAAATTCGTCCAAGCTTCAGCACGAATCCATTTACGCCCTGTACGAGGATCGCGACGGCGTGATTTGGATCGGGACCGACAGCGACGGCCTCGCGAGGCTCGACCAGAACTCGCTCCGCTTCATCAATACCCGGCAGGGACTTGTCGATGACGCAGTCTACTCCATATTGGAGGATCATTTAGGCGATCTATGGTTTTCCTGCAACCTGGGAGTGTCTCGAGTCAGCCGCCACGATCTAAATGCGCTGGCACGCGGGGAAATCGATAAAGTAACCTCTACTCTGTTTGATACAGCCGACGGAATGAGGAGCCGCGAATGCAACGGCGGCATTCAGCCCTCGGCATGGAAAAGCGCGGACGGACATCTCTGGTTCCCGACGATCGAGGGCATCGTCAGCATCAATCCGGCGCTATTAAAACAGCTGGGATTGTCGCCGTCCATTCTGATGAAGAACGTCAGCATCGATCGTGAGTCGATTGACTTCACCAGGTTTGTGTCCATGCCCCCTTCGCACGGAGACCTCGAATTCGAATACACCGGGATCAACTTTTTCGCCCCAGAGCGAATCCGTTTCATGTACAAGCTGGCCGGGTTTGACAAAGACTGGATTGACGCGGGGACCCGCCGAACAGCCTATTACACCAAAGTCCCTCCGGGTCGTTATGAATTTTATGTCAGTACCATCGGCCACGATGGCACGCGGAACCGTCAAACGGCTTCGTACAAATTTGAGCTCCGGCATGCTTTCTACCAGACCGGATGGTTCTATGGATTGTGCATCGCCAGCCTGGTAATCCTGAGTATGGCGGCATATCTTCTCCGGCTGAAAGTTCTAAAAAAACATGAGCGTCAGCTTGTTCAACTGGTGGACGAACGCACGCGCGAGCTCAAGGATGAGATCAGAGAAAGAAAGCAGGCACAGGAAGAAGCTCTGCAGGCGCGGATGGAAGCCGAATCCGCGAACAGAGTGAAAAGCGAATTCCTGGCCAGCATGAGCCACGAGTTGCGGACTCCTCTGAATGCCATCATTGGCTACAGCGAGCTGCTTGAGGAAGAGATCTACTCCGCGGAACAGAGCGAACTGGTTTCAGACCTGCAGAAGATCCGGATAGCCGGGAAGCACTTGCTTGGCCTGGTCAGCGACGTCCTGGACTTTTCAAAAATCGAGGCCGGCAAGGTCATCATTTGTCCGGAAACATTCACCATCCGGCAGATGGTTGATGAAATTGCGGCGACCGCAAAGCCGCTGCTGGAAAAGAATCGCAACACGCTTTCTGTAATAAACTGTCCGGATCTGGGCAAGATGAATGCGGATCCGCTCCGGACAAGGCAAATCCTCTTCAACCTCGTGAGCAATGCCTGTAAATTCACCAACCACGGCCAGATCTGGATCGAGACGGAGCGCCGCACCGCCGACGGCGTGGACTGGATCCTTTTCCGGATCAAAGACACCGGGATCGGGATCACCCCGGAACAGATGACGAGGCTATTCACACCCTTTACACAGGCCGATGCATCTACCAGCCGTAAATATGGAGGGACGGGGCTCGGGTTAACGATCAGCCAGCACTTCTGCCGTATGATGGGCGGTGAAATTACCGTTACCAGCACGCCTGGAGAGGGATCGACCTTCACCCTTCGTCTTCCTGCGGATGCCGGCCCGTCGCCTTCCCTCGAATCTCCGGACGAAATGGGTGAAGCCATGATGGCGCCCACGGCATCCTGCGGCGGGCCGCAATAATTTCGCTCACTCGTCGTCGCGGGCGTTCCATTGAAAAAGGAGCGCCCTTTCGATCAATACGGAATCCAGGTTTCAAGTTTCAGGTTGAATGGTTACCTGCCACCTGTTACCTGCAACTTGCAACCTGAAACACGCAGTTCTGTCGCTGCTTAGCCCAACGCTGCAGCAGAACGAAGATGCACAGGATGGATATCCCCGCGAGCGAATTACTTTTCTTTGACAAGCATGATTTCGGTTTGAGGCTGTGACAGGTACCGTACGCCCTTCTCGGTAACGACGACGATCTCCTCGATTGTTGCGACGCCGTGCTCCTTCACATAAATGCGCGGCTCAATCGTGTAGCATTGCCCGCTTTCCAGAATCGCGTCCGGCTTCGTGCCGTAGCGCTCCCATCGCGGACAAAGCAATCCCGCGCCATCGTGAGCCGCTCGGCCGATCTGGTGGCCGAGCGCGTGCGGAAATTCTTCGAACCCCAGCGCCGTGATGTGGCCGCGGGCGATTGCGTCCACATCGCCGCCCTTGACTCCAGGCTTCATAAATGCCGCCGCCTTTTGGATCGCTTCGCGAATGCAGTTGAACGCCTTCATGACTATGGCTGGAGGATTTGTTTCCCCTCGCCTCAGGCAATACCATGTGCGCTGCAGATCCGAGCAATAGCCTTCGAAGCGCATGCCGAAGTCCACATTCATAAGGTGGCCCTGTTCCATCACGCGGTCCGTGGGCCCCGCGTGTGCTCCGGCGGAATCAGGTCCCGTAAACACGGCCGGGCAGTGCTCCGGATCCCACGCACGCGTGAGTCCTTTGGCCGTCATGATGTCTACCATAATGGCGGCGATCTGCTTCTCGGTCATCCCAATCCTCAAGCGCGAGTGGAGCTTCCCGAACAAGTCAACCGTCTCGGCGCACGCGCGCTCAATACGGGCGAGTTCCGGCTGGGTCTTACGGGAACGGAGGCGGGAAATGACAGGCTCGGCCGAAATGAACCGGGATGCATACGGCGTGCCCTCGAGAAGCTTCTGAAGGAGAAGAAACTGGCCGTGTGTCAAGCCGTCCGACATTTCGTCGTCGAGCGAATAATTAATGGCTATTTTCATGGGGTCGATTCGTTTGAGCACCCCGACCAGTGATTCGCTCATTCCCTGAACATACGGAACGAACTCGGTGTAATACCCGAGCATCTCATGTGCGGCCTTGTCCAGCGATCCAAGCACCGCAATCCGTCCGCCTTTTCGTGTCAGGATGAAGGCGGATGCCCAGGTTACGTTGCCGCCCACGACAAGATCGATGCACGGATCGTGCACGCCTGCCGACTCCCGCGTGAAGATCAACCACGCGTCGATGCCGAGTTCATCCAGAATGCCGATTGCCTGCTTCATCTTGGCTGAAATCATGCTCTTTCCCCGCAGTGTTCCTTATTCACTTTCTCGCTTCGACGACCAAAGTCTCGAGCCGGTTGAACTCATCCGGAATAACGTGTCCGTGCTGTTCCAGCATGCATAATTCAGGCGTCTTGCTCACCCCGATCTTCGCTTGCTCGATTTCACGAAATCCCGCCTTCAACAAAAGACTCTGTATGCTTTCAAACGAGTGGATAACCTTGTGGCCGAAATCCCGGAAGAAGTTGCTGATCACATATACGGCCGCTTGGTCTTCATCATAACCCATGCCGGCCTTTGTAAGAAATCTTTGTGCAGCCCAGCGTGTATATTCAATGTTCAGCGGATGGGTCCCGTTCTTCAACAGATCAAACAGAAAATAAATGGACGGCATCGAAATTCTGATTGTTCCATTTGCTTTTAGAATTCTGCGGCATTCGCCAAGGAGGTTTTTTGCCTGAACGAAGCTGAGGTGTTCGATAAGGTGCTCACAGAAAATAAAATCGATGGTTTCGTTTTGAAATGGGAAGGTTTTCGAGGCATCCAGGAACGAGATCCTGTTTTTCCGATACTTGAGATCGGTATTCAGCCATCCCTGCAGCAGGTTTTTGCCGCAGCCGAGATGAAGCTTTCGCGTCGTTGTGCCCTGCAGGTAACGGTTGAGCTGCGGCCCGCTCAAGAGCGAGTATATTTTGTGTTTCGCGACGACGAAGACATTCATGAATTCACCTATCTATCGCAGCGTGATGTACTCGTTGTTTCCGATCCGAAACAATTGCTCGAAAAGCAGAGGCTTGCAGGAATATCCCTTGCAGCGCGAATCCGCGGTTGCGGCGTGAGCAAGCAGATGATCCGCCAGGTAAACGACGGGCCGCTGTAATTGCGCCAGGACGCCCGCGGCTTCCAGAGTTACCGCATAGGCATGGGAGCCGTTGTGATAGCCTGAAGTCATGAAGTGCTCCGAATAGGGACGGCTGTAATAATTTCGAACTCGCGCGTGCTGGAGACGATGCCATCCCCCCAGACGGAGACTGCGATACATGAGATAGATCCGCGTTTTGGCCTTCTGCTTCAAATGCCATTGCTCTCTGCGCCAATACCCAAGGTACACGATGCCTGCATCCTCAGGCCACTCCGAGAGGACGTCCGGCAGAGATCCCATGTTCTGAGGGACGACGTCGTCTTCCAGGATCAGGGTTTTTCTCAGTCCGCGCCGCACAATTTCTTCGTAGACCATGCGATGCGACAACGCGCACGCTATTTCTCCGGGGTACAGGGAGCGGGGAGTTCTTTGAACCACCCGTGCTTTTGAGTCATCGTATTCGACGTCAAGAATTTCCCGGGTCAGCTCGTTTTTATCGACGCCCATGAATGTCTCAAATTCCAGTCCATCCAGAACAGCCGCGATGTGGGAGTGCCTCTGCGTAGCTCGCGCGATCGTGAGCACAAAGATGGCGTCGAAGAAGTCCCGGAGCGGCCGTTGCCACCGGTTTTCTTCGTCGATCGGCAGTCCGGATGAACCGGTTGCGCGCTGAGGCATTTCCTCAATCCTCCAGCAGAAAGAGCTTACCAGGGTTGCACAAGCCCGCCGGGTCTACGAGCTTTTTAATCCGTCTCATCAGCTCGAGGCTATCTCCATGCTCTGCGGCGAGAAAGCCCCGCTTGCCGATCCCCACACCGTGTTCGCCGGTGCAGGTTCCCTCAAATTCCAGGGCTTTTTCCACAATGCGGCGATTGGCATCTTCCACATTTGCCCAACGCCGGCTGTCCGCTGGTTCGTCCATGATGATGACGTGGATATTGCCGTCGCCGGCATGGCCAAAGACATACGCGAGCAGATCGCGCACTTCCCGTTTGATGAATGCCGCCATGTCGCTGTAGCGCGAAAGCGGGACAGCAATGTCCACAATCAGGGGCAGCAGCCCCGGATTCTGCCGCTTGATGGATTCGAAGGTGAGGTGGCGCATTTCCCAGAGCCGGTCCCGTTCCATCCGGCCGATGCCCTTGTCAATCGACGTGCTCCCGTTTTCGCGGCAGATCTCTTCGATACTGGCCATTTCAATGCCGAGACCCTCATCGCTGAAACCGGTGAACTCCATGAGTAACGTGGGCATTTCTTCCATCGAAAGATTTCTATCCCGGTTGAGCAGCGCAATGACATTCGTGTCGAGAAATTCCAGCGCTGCGGGAGAAAATCCCGAACTCATGATCTGAAACACGGTGTCGGTGGCGTTTCCGATTTCCGGGAAGGTCACGCGCAGCGCCATGAAATTTGCGGGGAGCCCGGCCAGTTTCAGCGTGGCTTCCGTGACGAGACCGAGAGTGCCTTCGGATCCGGCGAAGAGGTGAATCAGGTCATAGCCCGACGAACTCTTCCGCGCCCGATTCCCGATGCGGATCACATCGCCTCCGGGAAGAACGACGGTGAGTCGCGCGAGATTGTCTTTCGTCGCACCGTATTTGACGGTGCGGATGCCGCTCGCGTTGTTTCCGATCATCCCGCCGATTGTGGCTGCGGCTCCGGGATCGGGCGCAAAGAACAGGCCGTAGCGGCTCAACGTCTTGTTGAGTTCCTTGTAAACCACTCCCGCTTCCACATCGACCTGGAAGTCTTCCGGGCGGATGGCGAGTACTTTTTGCATCTCCTGGAAATCGACGACAATCCCCCGGTTCACAGGAATGGGATTTCCTTCGAGGCTCGAACCCACACCCCAGGCCGTCATAGGCATCTTGCGCTCAAAAGCGTAGCGTGCAATCCCGCTGACCTCGGCGGTGTTGTGCGGCCAAACGACGACATCGGGAAGAACATGGGCATGATACGACTCGTCATGAGCATGGAGATTGAGTACCGACTCCCCCGTCGAAACAGATTGTTCGCCGACGATAGCCCTGAGCCTGCCGAGATCAACGCCGGAAATCATGATTCAGCCCTTTCTGTTCTTTTCAGAATCTATCCGCATCGTGACGCATTGACAAACGATTTGTGCAGGAAACAGCCCGCACCCATTTTGCTTGACATTGTGGTGCATGGAGTTGCTTGATATCGGCTGTTACTGCACTCAAAAATCTCGAACAACTGAATGGAGCAATCGATATGAAAATCAAAGGCCTGTGGATTGCATCTTTAGTAATTTCGCTGACCATTCTGGGGGCCGCCAATTCCCTGGTGGCGGCCCAGATCTGCGATCGCCAGTGTCTGGTAACTCTAATGCAAAACTACCTGGCAGCGCTCGTCAAACATGACCCGAAGGCAGTGCCGTTCGCCGAAGAGGTCAAGTTTACCGAGAACACGGCGAACATTCCGGTGGGAGACGGGTTATGGGTAACCGCGTCCGGCGGGCCGACGGAATTCCAGATCTACGCGGCGGATCCGGTGACGCAGCAGGTTGCCTGTCTTGTCGTGATGAAGGAAAACAACAACCAAAATGTCCTCTTGGGAGTTCGCCTGGCCTTGCGGCGCGGTAAAATCGCCGAGGCCGAGCACCACGCCGTTCGCGATGCCGCGCTGCTCACGATGGCCAATCTCCAGAAACCGCGTCCCGGACTCGTTGAAGATCTGGCACCCGAGGACCGGACGCCGCGCGCCCAGATGGTCGACATCGGGCTCTCTTACTACGAAGCCCTGACGGGCGAGGACGGCACGCTGTGCCCATTTGCCAACGAATGCGAGCGCCGCGAAAATGGAGGTATTTCGGTGGGCGGGAAACGCGCTGCAAAGCCGCCGGCATCCAAGCCGGAGACTCAACCGCAGGCCCCGAGAGATCCTGAGATGGCCAAATTGGGCATGGCAATCGCTGCCGCGCCGAACACTTGCGAAGGACAGATCAGCGCCGGGGTTTTTGCGTATATCACGGAAATCAGGAACCGCCGCTTGTTGATTGTCGATGAGCAGAAGGGCCTGGCCGTCGGCTTTTCAGACTTTTATCACGACAGCAAGCTAAAAACGATGAAGCTCAAGGGCATCCCGGGCGTCGACAGCGTGCCGGCTTACCAAGGCGTCTTCAACATGCCGGCGATGCACTTTTTCAAAATTAAAAAAGGCAAGGTGTACGACATCGAGGCAACCGGGCTGGTTCTGCCTTATGGAACCAAGACCGGCTGGGAATAGGCAAGCCGGTCCACGCTGGGCACCTCGGAGTGCGGCAGCGTGCCGCCGCCTTAAAGAACAGGCTGTGAGGACGACTCTCCGGAGTCGTCCTCACAGGAAGCATTATTTGCCCGGGGCCGCACAGGTGAAATTAGCAGCGTCATTGATATCGCCGCTGCCTTTATATTTGGATACCTTGGGATAGGCGCAAACCGGACGGGTTCGATAGACTTTCCCCGCTCTTCCCATCCCGGACGCCGCACCTCCGGACTCGCGATGCGAGTAGATGATTTTCTCTGGGGCTTCCCCCTTCTCGACCCACCTGGTCATGGCGTCGAAGGCGTTGAAATCCTCGACATTCATCATGAAACCGGGGCAACCGCCTGATCCGGGCACCGCAAACAGACGGGCAAAATCCTGCGTTTTCGCCGGGCCGCCCATGACCTTCTCTACGCTTTTGTAATATTCCTGAACCTGCCGCGGCGGAAGCGCCAGGCTGTTCCAGGAGGAAACGATGATCAGTTTGCCGCCGGCTTTCTTAAAGGCCCTGAGGTCGGGACTGTTTCCATCCACATACTTGCCGGCACGCTCGATGCCCAGGCGCGTATCCCGATCCACGTCGAAGGTACGGAAGTCCCATTTGGGATCCTGAATGACCATACCTTTAAAATAGTTGATATTGACCGAAAAGGGTTCCTTCTCGATCATGAAGTTCCAATTCAGTTCGCTCCCCGGCTCAAAGCCGGTGTAAATGGGCGTACCATCCTTGAACTTCGCTCCGGCATATATTTTCTTGACGGTATCCACCTGGCCGGCCGTGAGGCAGTCCGGAGCGTCCGCGCCCTTGCACTGTATGCTCGCGGGATCGAATTTGCATTTTGTGGGATCCTCGATGAGACCGTCCTTAAGGCCGTCGATCGCATCGCAGGCCTCAATCACGGCTTTATTCAGCATGGTGATTTTGGCCGGTGGAACATACCCAGGGCCATTCACGCCGTCTTTGAGGGCAACCCAGCTGATGTACAGAGAGCCCGGTTGCAGGTGTGAGATCCAAAACGCAGGATCTCCGGCGACGATCCCGTCAAAATCATCGGGATAGCGCTGCGCTTCGTTGAGTCCCTGGTTTCCGCCGTTGTGGCAGCTGTTCCAATAGGAATGTTGAATAGGCTTGCCGTAGTAGCTCTGCGCCAGCTTTTTGGTTAATACAGCCATTTCATGAACGGCGCGATGGCCCCAGTCCGCCCATTTTTCGGGATGCCCGATTGCCCATTCGAATCCCGCATTCTGATTCCCGGCGCCGGCAGCCGCGTCCACATGCCCTGTGTCCGTTCCCGCGGATACATACCCCCTCTCCATGATTTCCGCCAGCCCGCCGCTGGAGAGAGAGCCGATAAAGCCTGGATTCCCTGCCGCCAGAAATTTACCATTCCAGTTGGCTGCGTCGGGTAGCCACACTTCAATGCCGATATGGGAGTCGCTCGACGGCGCCGCAAAGGCCTCAATTCTGCAAAAAGGCACCGGAATTTTCCGGGCAGGGATATTCCCCATCAAGCCGGATTGGCCGGGCAGCTCGAATCCCGGCTTGCCGGCAGTGACGGCGGTAATGGTAATGTCCGGAACTTTGATCGACTTCAGGCTTTCGCAGGGTTGCTGCGCGACTGCCGGAATCGATGCGCAAACAAACATCGCAAGAAATGCCGCAAACAGGATCGAACCCGCAGGATGCTTCATAGATCTTTCTCCTCGAAGGATTTTTGATATCGCCAGATTTGATTGCCTATCGATGCGCGGCATTATACACCGGACCTCGTGCAAATCGGTATCCTGTTATTTCTCCCCCCACCCGCTTTTTCCGTAGCAGTCAGACGGCTGACTTTGGACCGGGAGAGACCATATCGAATTAAAAATAATTCTTGACAGCCAACCGGCGGCTCGATTATTATTTAGTTGGTTGACCAACTAAGGAGATTTCAGGATGCCGAGACCATCGAACAGAGCACAGCGCCGAGAAGAGATTGCAAACGCCCTCATGCGCATCATGGCGAAAAAAGGATATGAGGGTGCGGCCCTATCCGATGTCGCGGCCGAGGCGGGTTTGACGCAGGGGCTCCTTCATTACCACTTCAAGGACAAGATGGAGATTCTGCTCGAGGCCCAGCGCATGCTGATGACCGGCCACATGGTCGCGCTCGCTGAGGCGGTACACGCCGCCGGGTCGCCGGCCAGGCAGGTGGCGGCGTTCATCGATTATCACCTCGGCCTCGGAGCGACGAAAGACCCGGAAGCGCTCGCATGCTGGATCACCCTGATTGGGGAGGCAATCCGCCATCAGCCTGTTCGGGATGATTTTGAAAAAATTACGAGGTCCCTGGCCGGAATGCTTGCTGCCATTGTGAAACAGGGGACCTCCGCCAAAGTGTTCCGGTGCAACGACCCTTCGGTCGCCGCCGCCGCCCTGGTTGCGGCAATCCAGGGATACCTTGTCCTCGCGGCAACAGCGCGCAGCGTCATTCCCAGGGCTTCGGCCGCCGCTTCCACCAAGGCGATGGCCGACGGACTATTGAAGCCGAAAACCTCTATTCTCCGGGCGACAAAATGAAGGTTAGGCAGAGGCTTGATTTTTCAAGTTACTTTTATTGGTTGGTCGACCAACCTTATTATATAACGACAATGAGAGCACATAGAACAACTCCCTACCCAAGGGATCATTCACGGAGGTTGGGCCATGCGCATCGGAGTTTATGCCGGGGTCTTTGACCCGATTACGGCCGGGCACCTCTCAGTCATCGAGCGGGCTGCACGGCTGTTCGATGAGTTATTTGTCCTGGTGGCCGTCAACGCCAGCAAATCAACCTTGTTTACGCAGAAGGAGCGCCTCGAAATGATTCTGGACGCCACCGGGGGACTTCCGAACGTGCGCGTTGCCGGCACCGAGGGATATGTCGTCCACTTTGCCCGGGAGCATCAGGCGAAGTTCCTCGTTCGGGGTCTGCGCGGCGTATCGGATATCGAATATGAAACAACGATCGCAAATGCAAATCTCGAACTTGCACCGGAGATCGCAACCATCTTTATCCCGGCACAGCCGGATCTTTCGGAGGTCAGCTCGAGCCGGCTCAAGGATTTGGCTAAATCCGGAGCTTGCATATCTCCATTTTGCACAAAAATGGTTTCAGACCGGCTATTGGAGCGGCTGAGTCAGGCGGAGAACCGCCGGGAGGCGAGTTATGTCGGAATTTGAGGTTATTGCACTCGGGGTTGGCGATACATTCTCGGAAATTCATCGGCCAACAGCCCTGCTGCTCATCAGCGACGGTTTCCACCTGGCGATCGACTGCCCCGATATGTATCGGGCAGTGCTTCGCGATGCAGGTCGGCATGCCGGCAGAATTTTTGATTTTGCAACAATCGATCACTTTCTTATCACGCACGTGCATGGAGATCACATGAACGGGCTCGAGGGAGTGGCGTTCTTCAAGCATTTCGTCGAAAACAAACGAGTTCAGCTTTTATCGGTGCCCGAGGTTCGTGAAGTGATTTGGAGCGAGCGCCTGAAAGGAAGCATGGGCCGGCTGTGGAACGGCACCGAATTTTACTCCTTGTCTTTCGATGACTATTTTGCCTTCACGCCGCTCGAGTGGGAGAGCGTGACCACGATCGGCCCTTTTAAAATCCAGGTTCGCAGAACCAAGCACCATATTCCGACGTGTGCCGTCCGTGTCGAATCGAATGGACGCATCCTGGGCTACTCGTGCGACACCGCTTTCGATCCCGAGCTCATGCAGTTTCTTGAGCCGGCGAACCTGATCATTCATGAGACAAACTTCGGGCCGGCGCACTCGGCCTATGCCAGCCTCGCCGGTTTGCCCGCAGAGCTGCGGCACCGGATGCGACTCATTCACTATCCCGACGCATTCGATTCCGAATCGTCGGCAATTCAAGTAGCACATGAAGGGGAGGTGTTCCATGTTTAGCGGTTCATTCGTTTTCGATTTATTCGTGTTTCTCCTGATAGCGGGGCCTGTGTCCGCGCTGATTTGGCTCCGCTGGAGCTTCGTTACGGCCCAGCCCGACGAGTGGTTGCTTAGAATCAGAGACGGGCAACTCGTCAAGGCGGGCATCGGAATTTCATTTCGGAGGCGGCCGGGAGATTTGATCGCCCGATTTTCCAGCACCGTGCAGCGGGTCGGCTTCAAAGTCGAAGCACTGACCCAGGAGCGTCTCCACGTGCTTGTCGAGGGTTTCGTCCTCTGGTCGGTGTCTCCTACCGCGGATGGTCCGTTTCAGGCGTTCAGAAACCTGGGGCTGGCCAACCTCAACGATCATCCTCCCGCCGATCTGACGGGCAAAAAACACCTGCTTTCAAAACAGCAGTATTGCGCGTTCCAGGATGTTTTCGCCGCCGAGGTACAACGCTATGCGGCAACCGCATCGCTTGACGAGCTGATGATCGGGCAGGATACATTCGTTGCAGGGGTAAAGGAGCAACTCATAGAGGTCAGCATCCCGCTTGGCATCCGGATTGAACAGTTTCAGCTTCTGCAGGTCAAGCCCGTGGATCCCGCCCTCCAGCGCGCCTTGTCCACACGCTACGAAGAGCAGGCACGCGAAAACGAAGCTCAAATTCGTCTCGAAACTGCCGCACGCATGAAGAAGCGCGAGATCGATTCGGCGACCAGCCTCGCCAAGGAGGAATCCAACGCACACCGGGACAAAGAAGCCTATGCCGCCCAGGTGGAGCTCGAGCTCGGGCAGCGGCGGGCCGAACTGCTGGACGCCCAGAACCACGTGAAACGCCAGCAGCTCGAGCACGAAGGCGAGCTGAAAATGGAGCAACTTGAAATTGAACATAAGACCAAGCTGCGCGTCCAGGAGACCGAACGCGAACGGCAACTCGCCGCCGAAGCTACGCAACAGGAACTGACAGAGGCCCGGGTCCGGCGGGAAGATACCGAGGCGAAAGCGAAACGGGAGCGCATGCTCGCTTCGGCTGAAACAGAGCGGGACGTCATTCTGGCGGTGAGCAGCGCGGAAGAGAAAAGGCCTCAGGCGGTTCGCGACTATGAACTTGCGCGTCTGGTTACGGAAAAAGTCGCGCAGGCACTCGGATCGCTGCCGCTCAAAGATGCCCGCTGGCTGAACATAGGAAATGAATCGCCAATCGCCTCGATTGCAGCGGCTATCGCTGAAATCCGCAATTTGTTCAGCGAGAATTCTACGCCGACCAAGCCCTCCGGTTCCAAGGCCGCGTAGATGCGGGCCGAGAATTGTCAGCGCATTTATAGGTTGGTCCACCAACCTTTATATCAAAGCAACGGTGATTGGGAGACCGCAAACAGCCTTCCAATCACCGCAAACGACCCGGATCTGAGATCCGGTCCTGAACCCAGTTGCGGGCAACCGGGAGGACGCATTCATGGTCGGCACCAAATTCGCAAATGCCCAACAGGAGACCGCGTCGTTCAATGCCTCGCGGTTGAGACTGCTTTTCCCGCATTGATAAACACAAAGGAGGCTCATATGAAATCGGTATTAGTCACAGCCGGATCAACCATGGTCCCCATCGACAGGGTCCGCGCGATAACCAACATCTTCAAAGGTCGGACTGGCACCAACATTGCCCTCTATTTTGCACAACAGGGGTGGAAGGTGAAACTGATCACTTCCAATCCTTCCCTTCTCGAAGGGAAGCACTGCGAAGGGTTATCCACGGAAGCATTTCATACCTACTGTGATCTGTTCTGCGCCATGAAGAGTTCCATATGCTCGGATGAAAAGTACGACGCAATCGTTCATTCCGCCGCGGTCAGCGATTACAGGGTCCAGGGAACGTTTGTTTACGAACCGGAACGGGGCATGCAGATAGTCGGGTCAAACGGCAAGATCTCCTCCAGCTTCGATGAATTATATTTGCGTCTTGTGCCCACCCAAAAGATTGTGGATCTGATCCGGGAACACTGGGGATACGAAGGCTATCTGGTGAAATTCAAATTGCAGACCATGATGAGTGACGAGCAACTTCTGAAGATTGCAGAAGAAAGCCGGGTCCACAGCAAAGCGGAAATGATGGTGGCGAACTGCCTGGAATGGTCCAATGAACGGGCTTTCGTCATGACCGAAGGACGAGCTGTTCCAGTGGCTCGCGCAAATTTGCCAGAAGCTATCATGAAGGGAATCGGATTATGAACATCGTTCTTGGAATCACCGGCAGCGTGGCGGCGGTGTTGACGGAGAAACTGTGCGCTGCACTGCTTGCAACCGGACATGGGGTAAGGATTGTGGCGACCAATCCTTCCCTGTATTTCCTGCCGCCGGGTACTGGCGATCCTCTCAAGCCGGCTGTCCCAGGCAGAGAACTTGCCACCCTAGAATTGTTTCATGACAAAGATGAATGGCTCACAAGCGGTTATCACAAGAACGATCCGGTGAAGCATATCGAATTCCGGAACTGGGCGCACCTGCTTTTGATAGCTCCGCTTTCGGCCAATACTCTTGCCAAAATGGCTAACGGTATTTGCGATAACTTCCTATGCTGCATCGCCCGGGCGTGGCCGAAAGAAAAACCGGTCGTCCTTGCGCCCGCCATGAATACGGAAATGTGGATCGATCCTATTACGAAAGAGCATATCGCTGCGTTGCGAAAGCGCTTCCACAAACTAACTGTGCTGGAACCGGAATATGCAGTTCTGGCCTGCGGGGATACGGGTGTTGGTGCAATGGCTCGCATTGAGCACATTGTCGAAACAATGGAAAGGTACGCATGACGAAGTCTTTTCGTTTGTTGTTTATTGGAGACATTGTCGGGTCAACGGGCTGCGCCGCGGTTAAAGCGCTCGTACCCGTGCTGCGGAAAGAGTTGCGCCTGGATGCGGCGATTGCAAATGCGGAAAATTCTGCTGAGGACGGATTGGGAACAACGCCGGAAGTTGCAATAGCCCTGCTTTCCGTATTGGATTTTGTGACTTTGGGCGACCACGCTTTTGATCGGGCAGAGCTT
>DATJPG010000022.1:0-14527 GCA_035506515.1 Acidobacteriota bacterium | reverse complement strand
ATGCAAAATCAACTGGTTATGACGGTCATCGGCAAGGATCGCACAGGGCTGGTGGAATCTCTGGCGGGGCTCATCGCAGATAATCACGGCAACTGGCTGGAAAGCCGGATGTGCCGCCTGGGCGGGGAATTTGCGGGCATCTTAAGGGTCCAGGTGCCGACGAAGTATGCGGATGATCTGACACAAGCCCTGCGGGCTCTGCATTCGAGCGGATTAACCGTGGTTGTCCGTCCCGACGAGGCAGTCGCTGCCGCCGTGCCGTCTCGAAGCGCATCGCTGAGCGTCATAGGCCACGACCGGCCCGGGATCGTTTATCAGATCTCGGCCGCATTGGCAAACCATGGCATCAATGTCGAAGAACTGGAAAGCGAGTGTTACAGCGCTCCCATGTCAGGCGACATGACATTCAAGGCAACGGCCCGATTGCAGATACCCGAGTCCTGCATCCTGTCGGACCTGCACAAGGAATTGGAAGCGATCGGAAGCGAGTTGATGGTGGACATCTCATTCAAGGGAGTCTGAAACCGTACCTGGTTATACTGTCCCTCTCTAGGAGCCTGTTCCCAGATCTATTTTGTGGCATCTGCAAATTCGTTGAAGCAGGCCACAAATTCGGGAAGGATCTCGCTGCTGCTCCCTCTTAATGCAAATCCGTTTGTGCTGCCGGCTGCCAGCGTTGAGAAATAATTGGGGTTCTTGTTGATATCGATCACAATTCCCTGCCCGGATATTGTGCTCTGCACGACAAGCTGCGGCAAAGTGGTGGCGCCCGATGTTCCTACTACCAGAAGAACTCCCGTTTCTTTTGCCGCCTGCAGCGCACTATCCCGCCTGTAATATTTCTCATCATAATATTCATCAAACCACAGCACGTGGGGCCGCGTGAATGCACTGCACTTTGGGCATTTCAGTTTTTCCGTCTGTTGGTCTGTCAGCTCGTCGCCCTTTCTCAGCGTGAAATTGGGAAAAGGAAATAATTCCTCGGAGCATTCTTGCCCGCAGCGACATCGGTCGAGTGAGCCATGAATAAAATAGGCTCTCTCCAAAGAACTGCCGGCAGCCAGGTGCAGTCCATCTACGTTCTGAGAAATCAAGCGGAAGCGGTCACCGAACAGTTCTTCGAGTTGGCGGATGGCCCGATGCCCCTGGTTGGGCGATGCTTTTGCGCAGATGCCTTTGCGGTACAGGTACCACTTCCATACTTCCAGCGGCTTTGTGCGGAACATCCTGTATGTCGCCATTTCCTCCGGCGTATAGTTTTTCGAACCGGCAGTCCAGAAACCATCCGCATCGCGGAATGTCGGGATGCCGCTGTCGGCAGAAAGTCCCGCTCCGGTAAGCACCGTCAGCCTTCTCCCGCCGCAATAGAACTCACGCAGGCGTTCCCTCAATTCCTGATCCACAAATGTATATTCCATAGCATCCGCTCCCGATCCACATAATCTCAAAAAACTCTGCTCAACAAAACAGGCAAATCCGTCACATAGGAATCATCATAGCAATGCGTGGATAGCCGCTATTAGTGTTACAATGGCGGCTATGATGCAAAGAATGTGCCCGTGGACGCCTGTGCGATCTATGCGTTTCCCGATTTCTTTAGTGCTCGTTTTCTTCTGCGCCTGCACCATTCGAGCAAAAGCCCAGGATCATGGCCAGGAATCTACTGGCTCTGCGCAAGCCGTGCAGCAGAGTGAAAGCACGATTACGGCGGTGCCCAACCGCCCCACATTTTCCACTTCTGCCGAGACGGTGCAACGCGGCGTATTTGAGATTGAATACGGAATCGAGGCTGCAGACGGCCATCAAAATATCAACGGTTTACTAAAGTTCGGCTTGTTAAAGAATCTGGAGTTACGCTTCGCCAACAATCCTTTTGAGCGCGACGCAGGAATTTCCGCGCTCGGCGACTCCGGCGCCGGGCTCAAATATCGCTTCGTCGGAGAAAGAGGCCGGCTCCCGACGATTTCCATCCTGTATAACGCTACCCTTCCGACTTCAGGCGATGATCTCGGTGCCGCCGGCGTAAACCACGCTGTGGGAATTCTCTTCAGCAAGGATTTCGGCAGGCATCACGTGGATTTTAATGAGAATGTCGAGTGGCGCAGTCGCTCCAATGCCGATGGATTTGATCGAGATTTTTTCACAGCCCTGGCTTATTCGATCGCGCTGCCGAAAAGACTGGGAATTGCAACGGAAATTGCAGGATTCAGCCGCGTAAACTCCGAGAATCCCCCTATCATTACTATTCTTCCGGCTCTGACATTCAGCGCCTCGAGCAGGCTCGTGTTTGACACCGGCTGTTATTTTGCGGCCCGCGGAGATCTTCCACGTGTGACGTTTTTCGCAGGTTTGACATACTCCGTGGCCGATCTGTATCGGTCTCTGCACCTTGTGCATCGCTAATTTTTGCGTTTCTTCCCTGTAACGAAGTAAATCCCACCGAAAATGCATGCGATGCCGAACAGTGTGTGGACGCCAATTTTTTCCCCCAGCGTGATGGTGCCGATGGCTAGGGCTACGATGGGTGTAATGAAAGAGAGCATCGAGGCGATGGTGACATCGATGTGCTTGATGAGCCAATACAATCCGATAAACGCCAGGAGCGATCCAAAGATGCTCAAAAACAGCAGGGCGACCGCCGATTCACCCGTCCAATGCCAGCGAGCCTCGTGTTCCACAGCAAGGCTCACCGCGGTGAGGACAATTCCTCCGCAGGACAGCTGAATGGCCACGGTTACCATAGGATCAAGGGCGGCCCCTTGATGCTTCGCATACACGTTGGCACACGCCGCGCTGATAGAGCTTCCGATGATTGCCAATCCCCCCATGATCGCGGCCGCGCTCCCTCCCAGGTCATTTTTGAAGATGATCAAAATCCCCAAAAAGCTGATGCAAAACCCGAAGATCTTTTTCGGAGTCAGCCGTTCTTGGACGAGCGTGAAATGCGCAAGAAGGGCGACGAATAAAGGAATTGAGGCATTGAGAACGGCTGAGAGCCCCGAAGAGATAAACTGCTCTCCCCAGAAAACTCCGGCATACGGAAATGTGATCTGCAAAAAACTCGAAAAGAACATGTACTTCCAGGTGCGGACATTTCGAGGAAATTTTCTGCCTGTCAGGAACAGAAGTCCCGTCAGCAGGCCTCCGGCGATCAGAAATCGCACTCCGGCGAAAAGAAAAGGGGAAAAATAATTGAGGCCGACCTTGATGAAATACCAGGTTGAGCCCCAGATCAGGCTCAGCGCCGCAAAAATGAGAATCGCATTATTCCGCCTCGACATAGTCCGATGATGCTCCGATCCTTCGCAGCGAGACTCCCCGGCAAGTTCCTGACTCGCTTCCATTGACGATTGCGAGCGGCTCTAATCTTAGTATATTCCGGCTGTTATAGAGGTTTTTCTTTGCTGCGAATCCCCTCCAATTTCTGGCTTGGCCGGAGGAACAACAAAGAATCAGCAATCATAAAATGGTGGATTTGAACAAACTGTATCGATCGAACGAACAGGAGGCGGATTGGGAATCCGCCTTTGTTGCAGTCTAGCTTCAGGATATTCTTGATATCCTGTCCAGCGCTTCCTTTACGTTGTCCGGATCACCGAAGGCCGTCAATCTCACATACCCCTGGCCTGAGGGTCCGAACCCCGCTCCCGGCGTGGTCACGACATTCGCTCTTGTCAGCAGCAGGTCGAAAAATTCCCACGATCCGAGTCCGGCCGGCGTCTTGAGCCAGATGTAGGGAGCGTTCACACCGCCATAAACCTGATAGCCGAGCGAGGCCAGGGTTTCGCGAATCACCCTTGCATTATTCATATAAATCGCGATGGTATCCCGGATCTGGGCTTTGCCTTCCGGTGTGTAGGTCGCCGCAGCGCCGGCTTGCGTAACGTAAGATACGCCATTGAACTTCGTGCACAGGCGCCTGTTCCAGATCGGATTCAGGGCAACGCTCTGGCCGGCTTTGGAGGCAACACGCAATTCTTTTGGGACGACGGTGAACGCGCACCGGACGCCCGTAAACCCGGCCGTTTTGGAAAAGCTGCGAAATTCAATCGCGACCTCTTTCGCCCCGGCGATTTCATAGATCGAGTGCGGAATCTTCGGATCGCCGATGAAAGCCTCGTATGCCGCATCGAAAAGTATCACGGCGCCGCTTTTTCTCGCGTAGTCGACCCACCGTTCGAGCTGTGCTCTTGTGGCCACCGCACCGGTCGGATTATTCGGGAAGCAGAGGTAAATAATATCAGCCTTCTCTGAAGGCAGGTCGGGAACGAAATCATTTGCGACCACCGCCGGCATATAAACAATCTTCTGATAAATTCCCTGGCCGATCGTGGGCCCTGTCCGTCCTGCCATGACATTCGAGTCGATATACACAGGATAAACCGGATCGGGCACCGCAACGATACTATCCAGCGCGAAAAGCTCCTGGATGTTTGCCGTATCGGACTTCGCCCCGTCGCTGACGAATATCTCATCCGGCTCGATGGATACGCCCCGCGATTGAAAATCGTTTTTGCTGATCGCTTCCCGGAGGAAGAAATAACCGATGCCGTCATCGTCGTAGCCGTGAAAGGTTTCTTTTGCCCCCATTTCGCCGACAGCTCGATGCATGGCATCGATCACCGCCGGCGCAAGCGGCTGCGTCACATCGCCGATCCCCATGCTGATGATTTTTATTTCGGGGTGTGCCTGCTGGAATGCGCGTCTCCGTTTGCCGATTTCAGGAAATAAGTAACCCGCCTGCAATTTCAGAAAATTTTCATTGACCGTCGCCATCGTGTCCTTTCCGCGATCCTGTAAACGCAAACTCTCCGGTAGCCCTTCAGATTCTATGGACTGACGGATGTGCCGTCAACAATAGAACCGCACCCGGTAATGCCGCCCCGACGGCATCAGAATAGGCCCGGCGGAAGATCTAACCCGCTCATTTGACTGCTTATCTTGCTGTTGACGTCATCGTCCACCTTTTTGGCAGCTTCCCGGACTGCGGATAATATCAGGTCGCGCAGCATCTCGGTATCTTCCGCCGCTTCGGGAGCAATCCTGATATCGAGAAGGTTCTTCCTGCCATCCATCTGAACTGTCACGGCCCCGCCGCCAACGCTCATTTCCACCCTGATCCGCTCGATCTCCTGCTGCATCGCTTCCTCCATCTTTTGTGCCTGCTGCATCATTTGTTGAAGATTGCCGGGTAACTTCATTTTCATTCCTCCATCGATGAATTGAAAGGCTCCTTGCCCGCATAATTCATGAAGCTTCTAATGCGGGCTAGACGCGCGTCGTCTATGCAAAATGTACACGGAAAGAAATGCATGTCCAAGGTTTTCTCCACCGTTTTCTGTCCGGAAAGAGCTCCGGAGAAACGCGCTTGGTTCCGAGGTTTTTTATATCCTAAAATGCAGGTTAATTCAGAGGGCAAAACGATGCATTCCAAATCAATTCCAGGTTATTTCCTTAGCGCTGCATTTTTTATCACTGCCCTGCCTTGTCGAAGCGCAAAGCGCACAACCCGCCCGGCAACCGGCACTCCCCAAACAGAAGGCATACACCCTGCAAAGCTGGGAAAACATGTCGTGCCGGGCGAAAGGCAGATTCCAGGACCGGGATTACTGTGACTCAAAAGTCATTGACCGGATTGTGGCCGATGGCAAAGATGCTATTCCCATCCTGATATCGCAGATTACGGACGTACGCTGGATAAAAGAGCCGGTCTACGATTACTGACCACGGATTCGAGCTGGGGAACTGGCGGTATTCATCCTCGAGGATCTTTTTCGCGATGACACATGGACACACTCAACCATGCCGGATCTGTTTAGCGACGAGAAATGTGATGACGCTGTAAGAGCCTACAGGCACAAGTGTGGTGTAATCGCTCGAAGGCTGAATCATTTTGGCTGGTCCGCCTTTGTAGGGGTGCAATATCAGGAACCATGGCGGAGAATCAAAGTGGACGGTGAGCTGTGGTGCTTTGAAAAACACAAAAGGCATCCGAACGGTATCCGTTCCCGCGGTCGCCAGGATGTGTCCTTCGAAATCATATGGCTGCGAAGGATCGGTAGTGGTTGCGCTATCGGGCGCGATGCTATTATCGACGCTTACGTCAAAAACAAAGCTCCTCATCTCCCCTGCGGCGAGCGTCAGTGTCGAAGGGGTGACATGCAATGTAATTCCGGTGGGAAGCGAACCGGAAATGCTCAAACTATAGGTTTTGCTTCCAGTGCTCTTATTGGTGAGAGTGATTGACTGGCTCTTGGCAAAACTCGGCTGACTCTTATCGTCGACGCCGAAATTCACAGCGCTCGATGACGCATAGGCCACAAGCGTTGCAGACCCATAGACGTTGATGCGGCCGCTCCCCTGGGCAAAGGCGTTCAGTCCCAGGTCGACGGCCTTCTCCATCAGAGCGTTTTTTATCCATTGGGGATCGGCGGTCGGATATCGCTGGCGCAACAGAGCCGCCGCCCCGGCGACATGAGGCGTGGCCATGCTTGTGCCGCTCTTGGTTACATAACCGCCATTCAGTGATTCAGTCTGCCTGCTTCCGTCCCCGCTCGTATGTGTAAAACCCGCGCCCGCTTTTGCGCCCCAATCGGCCGGCGTCCACATACTGGCGCAGTAATGGACAGGGACGATACTTCGGATCCCCATACCCATCATGCAGGATTTCCAGAATAGACAAGCAGGTATCCAGTCCCATGAAGTCGGCCAAAGCCAGCGGGCCCATGGGATGATTCATACCCAATTGCATGATCGTATCAATGCTTTCCCGGGTTCCCACGCCTTCATATAAGGTAAAAATCGCTTCATTGATCATAGTCATTAAAATGCGGTTGGAAATGAAACCGGGAAAGTCGGCGGACTCGGCGGGTTTTTTGCCCAACCGCTCCGAAAGAGACCACGTTGTCTGAAAAGTCTCATCCGAAGTCGAAGCATTGCGAATAATTTCCACGAGTTTCATGACCGGGGCCGGGTTCATAAAATGCATTCCGATCACCCTGTCCGGGCGTTGAGTCTGAGCGGCGATGCGCCCGATGGGAATGGCGGACGTGTTGGTGCTTAAGATGGTTGGCGGCGGACAAATGCGATCCAGATTGCGGAAGATTTCAAACTTGACCGATGCATTTTCGGTTGCGGCTTCGATGACAAAATCCGTCGTTTGAAGATCGTTGATATCCACGCTTGGCTTGATGCGCTGCAGGATGGCCGGCTTGTCGCCCGGCGCCATTCTGCGATGGTAGACTTCCTTGACCATGAATTGCGTGAGGGCATCCATGCCTTGCAGCAATCGGCTGTCCGAGAGGTCCTGCAGGACGACTTCTATGCCGCTTCGCGCAGCCGTCAATGCGATTCCACTTCCCATTTGCCCGGCGCCGACGACGCCAATCTTTTTGACTTCCATTCATGTCCTCCCGCGCATCAAGCGTAAATCTTATTCATCGAACGGCCCTAACGCCGAATGATCATGGCAACCGCTTCGCCTCCCCCCAGACACAGCGAGACCAGGCCTGTCGCCTTTCCGCTGCGAACCATTTCATGCAACAAAGTGACCAGGATGCGGCAACCGCTGGCGCCGATCGGATGCCCCAGCGCTACACTGCCTCCCCGGATATTGGTCTTTGCAGGATCCAGTTCCAGTTCCTGCATTACGGCGCAGGTGGATCCGGAAAATGATTCATTGATCTCGAAGAGATCCACATCGGAAGATGCGATCCCTTCCTTGTCCAGGCATTTGGGAATTGCCCAGATCGGAGCCACCAGAACATATTTCGGATCGATGCCATAGGAAGCCTGCGCGCCGATGGAAGCCATCGGCTGACAGCCGAGTTCCCGTGCTTTGTCGCTCGACATCACCACAACTGCGGCTGCGCCGTCACTGAGGGGAGAAGAGTTGCCGGCCGTACCCACGCCCGCCGGTGCGAATACGGGATGCAATTTGGACAGGGTTTCCAGGGAGGTTTCCCTCGGACATTCATCCCGGCTCCAATACGACGGGCCCCTCTCCGTTTGCGTCACAACGACAGGCACTTTTTCTTCATCAAACAAGCCGACAGCCTGTGCATCGAGAACCCTACGATAGGATCGTTCGGCATAGCGATCCTGCATGTCGCGGGTAATTCCGTAGCGTTCGCAGCACAGCTCGTTGGACACTCCCATATGAAAGTCGTTCACGATATCCCAGAGTCCGTCGTGAAGCATATGATCCTGGAGTTGTCCCGCACCCATCCGGTAGCCGAAACGAGCCTTTTCCAGGTAGTAGGGAGCCATGCTCATATTCTCCATGCCTCCGGCCACAATCACATCCGCATCCCCTGTCTGCACTGCCTGCGCGGCTAGCATTACAGATTTGAGTCCAGAGCCGCAAACCTTGTTGACTGTCAGGCTTTCGACCCGCAAAGGTAAGCCGGCTTTGAGAGCAGCCTGCCGCGCGGGATTTTGGCCATATCCGCAGGGCAGCACCTGTCCCATGATGACCTCCTGCACGTGGATCGGGTCGATGTTCGCGCGACGGACGGCTTCCCGAATCACCGCTGCGCCCAGATCCGTGGCACCGACGGTCCCCAGCCCTCCGTTAAAGCTGCCCAGTGGAGTGCGCACCGCACTGACGATAACGGCTTTCCGCATTCATTCCCTCCAATCCATTTTGTCGGCCTCTGATGGCGATGGAGCTACGAAAGCTGCCCGACCAGAAGCTTCGCGGGAGTTTTTTGGGGGGACTAAGTTCCTACTGAATCGAATTATACTCGCTCTGAGTCGTCAGCGGAAACCGATCTGGTCATTGAGCCGGCAATCATGAGAAAAGGGCCACCGTTCATTTCTCGCTTCCGGAAATTTGAATTCGGCGGATTTGATGCAATAATTTGAGAAGAAGGTGAATATATGAATCGGCCGATCCTTTCTAACGCCGCCCGGCTTTTAACCGTACCTGAATCTGAAGGATACCGGATTCCCTATGGACAAAGAGCAGATACGACAGGCTGAGGAGCTCCTGTTTTCCTCCCCGACCCGTCCGTCCTTCGCAAAGCAACTCTACTGGGGGAAATTCGATTCCCGTCATGTGTTTCCTTATCCGGTAGCGAACAGTCGTGAACAACAGCGCATCGAAGAGCTTGTACGCGATCTCAGAATCTTTTGTAAAAAGGAAATCGACGCTTCGGCCATTGACCGTGAAGCGCGAATCCCCGATTCGGTAATCCAGGGTTTGGGACGGCTCGGGATTCTCGGATTCTCGGTCCCCGAAGAATTCGGGGGACTGGGGATGTCGCAGCATGCCTACTGCCGTGTTATGGAGGAGCTTGCGAGCCATTGCGGATCCACAGCCCTGCTGGTCAATGCGCATCACAGTATCGGTTTGAAGGGCATCCAGCTGCTGGGCACGGAGCTCCAGAAGAACCGATGGCTTCGATCTCTGGCTACCGGGGAAAAACTGGCGGCCTTCTCTCTCACCGAGCCGAACGCCGGGTCCGACGCCGCCGGGATTGAAACTCTGGCGGTGTACGATGCGCAGAAGATGGCCTATCGGATCAACGGGAAGAAGCAGTGGACTACGAACGGCAGCATGGCTCAAGTGCTCACCGTCATGGCTCGAACAGAGGACAACAGGATCACAGCCTTCATCGTGACTCCGGATATGCCCGGATTCAGAATCACGGCAAAATCGTTGGAGAAAGTCGGATATCGAGGGACCTGGACCGCGAACCTTGATTTCCAGGACATGGAGGTTCCGGAAGAAAACGTTCTGGGAGAACCGGGCAAGGGACTTAAGATCTGCCTCACGGTTCTCGACTATGGCAGGATCACGTTTGGGGCCACCTGCACGGGTGTGGCCAAATATCTGGTCCGGCGCGCCATGGAGCACGCAAAAACGCGGCGCCAGTTCGGACAACCGCTGGCGCATTTCCTGCTGGTGAAACAGAAACTCGCGGAAATGTCGGCTCTCGTCTGCGCCATGGATGCAACTACCTATCTGACTGCAGGACTCGTCGATGCCGGAGAAAGCGACATCATGCTTGAAACGGCGATCCTGAAGGTCTTCGCCAGCGAGTCCCTATGGCAGATCCTGTACGACACGATGCAGATTTTCGGCGGCCGTTCTTTTTTCACAACGGAGCCGTTCGAGCGGTTAATGCGCGACGCCCGGATCAACATGATCGGGGAAGGATCCAATGAGGTGCTCCGGGTGTTTATTGGAGCGGTGGGATTGAGGGACATCGGCATGCAAATACGCACGCTGCTGGATGAAACCAGGCATCCGATCCGGGTGTTTCACGCTCTGCAAAAGATGGGCGCGCTCCTGCTAGGAAGAGTTGCCAGACCGGCAATCCCGGTTCAATCCAGGCTGTTGCAGAACGAAGCATCGCGCTTGAGCCGGTCGATCCGTCGGTTCGCCTTTTCCAATCTGCGCCTGCTGGCAAAATATAGAGAAGGGATCGTGGACCAACAGCTGCAATTAAACCGTATTGCGGAGAGCGCCATCGCCCTGTATACGACGACAGCGGTCCTCGGGAAGATCGATCGGGTCATCCAATCGAATTCCGGTGCCGGACACGCGATCGACGAGGAGATTGTTCTGGCGCGTTTTTACTCCCAATATGCGCTCGATAAGCTGGACCATTCTCTGAACGGCCAATCCAGGCATAACCGGGATGAGGAAATTCAATCCGTCGCGCAAACGCTCATTCGAGGACTGGATTCATGAGGAAGTTAAAATCGCTGACTGAGGAGATCCTGGCCCAGGAAAAAGTGCTGAAGCAAGGAGGCGGGTCCGAGGGGATCGACCGGCAAAAACGGTTGCATCGTCTGACTGTAAGAGAACGCCTGAATCTGCTGCTCGACAAGGATGTGCCCTTTTTCGAACTGGGCATCTGGGCGGGGTACCGGATGTACGATCGCTGGGGAGAAATTCCGGCCGCGGGCGTAGTGTCCGGTATCGGGTCGGTATCAGGACGGACGGTCATGATTATTGCAAACGATGCGACGGTCGCGGCCGGTGCCCTCTTTCCCCAATCGGTTAAAAAGACACTGCGCAGCCAGAGCATCGCTTTCAACTGCCGGCTCCCTATTCTCTACCTTGTCGATTCCTCGGGTGTTTTTCTTCCTCTGCAGGACGAGGTCTTTCCGGAAGAAAACGATTTCGGGCGCATCTTTCGCAATAATTCGGTTCTGTCGGCCGCAGGCATTCCTCAGATTGCGGCCATCATGGGGAACTGCATTGCAGGGGGAAGCTACCTGCCCGTGCTCTGCGATAAGCTGCTGATGACGAAAGGAAGCAGCCTCTGCATCGCGGGACCGGCGCTGGTCAAATCGGCGATTGGTCAGGAAATCGGTTCGGAGGCACTCGGCGGAAGTGCTCTACATGCAACCCTGAGCGACACGGTCGATTTCGAGGAAGAGGACGATGTTTCCTGCATCCGGCGCCTGCGCGGTCTGGTTGCAAACTTGACAGAAGACGCATCCGTGCGCGATGGTTCAATGCCGGAGCGGGATCCCCAAAGCTTCTATGATTTCATCGACGCCGAAGGCCGGAGCGAGTACGATGCCATGGAGCTTTTAAAGGGCGTGGTCGACGCGGGTTCCATTGAAGAATACAAGGCCGGGTGCGGCAAAACCATTCTTTGCTGTTTCGCACGGCTGAACGGCCAGCCGGTTGGAATCCTCGCCAATCAGCGTCACAACGTAAAAAACGGCAAAGGAGAAATCGAGCTCGGAGGCGTTCTTTATGCCGAGAGCTCCGATAAAGGGGCGCGCTTTGTAATGAACTGCAATCAAGACCGCATTCCGCTCCTGTTTTTTCATGACGTCATGGGTTTCATGGTCGGAAAGGCCGCCGAAGAATCGGGCATCATCCGCCGGGGAGCCAAGCTGGTGAACGCCGTCAGCAATTCCATCGTTCCCAAAATCACTATTATCGTCGGAAGTTCGTTCGGCGCGGGGCATTATGCGATGTGCGGCAAAGCCTATGATCCGGATTTCATGCTGGCATGGCCCAATGCCCGATATTCTGTCATGGGGGCCGATCAGGCGGCCAACACGCTTGTGGATCTGCGGAAGAAAGGGGCGGCTCGAAGCGGGAAGATTCTTGACGACGCAGCGGTCCAGGCGCTGCACGATGAAATCCGAAAATCCTATAGCGACCAAATCGACATCCGTTACGGGGCTGCGCGAGGCTGGGTGGACGCAATCATCGAACCGCACAGAACGCGTGAGGTTTTGATCCGGCTGCTGCAGATGGTATTGAGGCGCCCGCTTCGCGAAGCCTCGAGTTTTCACACGGGAGTTCTACAGATTTAGATGCTGCTGCACCCGGAGGAAAATGGCTTTACGTATCGGCAATGCGCAGGGATTTTGGGGCGACCAGATCGATGCTCCGGCGACTCTCGTTCGCCAGGCTCGGGATCTGGATTATCTGACGCTGGATTACCTTTCGGAAGTATCGATGTCGATCATGGCCATCCAGCAGGAAAAGGATTCTGCTTCGGGGTATGCCCGCGATTTTGTCGGCGTTGTGCAAAGTCTTATACCTTATTGGAAGCAGGGATCAAAGTTCCGTGTGATCACGAACGCCGGCGGACTGAATCCGGAAGGTTGTGCAAACGCCTGCCTGGACGTTCTACGGAAATCCGGCCTGAGCGGAAAAATCGTTGCCGTGGTTATGGGGGACAATGTCCTGAATTGTCTGCAGTCGGATGTGAGCAATGCGCTTTACTGCAACATGGAGACGGGCGAATCCCTCCGCAACATCGAGGGTCGCCTGACGACGGCAACAGCCTATCTTGGAGCAAAACCGATTGCCGAAGCGCTTGCCCTGGGCGCCGACATGGTCATCACGGGCCGATGCGCCGATCCCAGTCTCACCGTGGGGGCTTGCGGTTTTCATTATGGCTGGAAGTGGGATAGCTACCGGCAACTGGCCGGTGCCACCATCGCCGGCCATTTGATCGAGTGCGGCACTCAAGTGACGGGAGGAGTTTCCACCAATTGGCTGCAGCTGGAGCGACGAACTTCCATTGGATTTCCTATCGCGGAAGTGGAGGAGGACGGCAGCTGCGTCATCACGAAACCGTCCGATACCGACGGCGCCGTCAATGAACAGACAGTCAAGGAACAACTCCTTTACGAGATCGAGGATCCCGGAAATTACCGGAGCCCCGATGTGAATGTCTCTTTTCTGTCTTTGAAGCTTCAGGAAGACGGCAGAGACCGCATGCGCATTTCGGGGGCAGAAGGGATCGCACCCGGGGAGAACCTGAAGGTTAGCGCCACCTATCGCGATGGATACAGGGCCGACGGGCTGTTGACTCTGGTTGGAGACGACGCGGAACGCAAGGCAAGACTCTGCGGGGAGGTCTTATTGGAGCGAGTTCGAAGCGCGGGATTCGAGCTGGAGCAAACCCTTGTGGAGTGCCTTGGATCGGGGGATGCGGTCCTCGGCCTGATGAGATCATCGTGCGATTTGAAAGAATGTGTGCTGCGAGTCGCAGTAAGAGATTCGCGAAGACAGGCGGTGGATCGTTTCACGAAAGAATTGGCATCGCTGGTAACTTCCGGGCCTCAGGGCGTCACCGGGTATACGACCGGAAGGCCGAAAGTTCGTCCCGTTTTCGGGTTCTGGCCCTGCCTGATTCCCAAGTCTATTGTACAAACGATCGTCAAGGTGCCGTCATGACACTCAAAGAGCTTGCATATGCCCGCAGCGGGGATAAAGGATCCAATGTCAACATCGGGGTCATCGCGTATACCCGCGAAGATTATTTTTTCCTGAAAGAGCACCTGACCGAACAAAAAGTGGCACACTATTTCTCCCGCCTTGGCTGCCGCCAGGTGAGGCGGTTCGATCTGCCGAATCTCCTTGCATTCAACTTTGTGCTCTACGGAGCCTTGCAAGGCGGCGGGAGCGTTTCCCTGAGAACCGATGCCCAAGGGAAGGCCTTGGGCCAGGCCATCCTTCAAATGTCCTTCGAGGTAGAGCCGTGAGCCATGACTTCGTGAGCTATGAGGTGTATTCCGAAGACGTTGTCGCCTGTACCTTAAACCGTCCGGAAAAAAGGAACGCGCTTTGTGCCCCTCTCTTGCAGCAGCTCTGCGCGCAGGTCGAGCAGGCGGGAAACGATGCGAAAATACGGGTCTTCATTCTGCGCGCAAACGGGCCGACCTTTTGCGCGGGACTGGATTTCAGCGAAACGGTGAATCCCGAAATCGGCGCAAATTCGGCCGGGATTTTGCGGCGGTGTTTATTGGCCCTGTACCGGATGCCGGCCGTGACGATAGCCCTGGTCCACGGTGCCGCAATGGGCGGTGGGGCCGGGCTGGTTGCCGCGTGCGACTTTGCCATCGCCGATCCCGAGGCGACGATCGGATTCCCCGAAGTGCGTCGAGGATTGATCCCGGCGCAAGTCATGAGCCTGCTGATTCGAAAAATGAAAGCGGCGGATATCCGGGATCTTCTGCTGTCCGGGGAGTGCGTGAACGCGGAGCGCGCACAGCACATGGGGCTTTTTCACCGTGTCGGGGATGTAGACGAGCTCGC
>DATJPG010000021.1:0-6704 GCA_035506515.1 Acidobacteriota bacterium | reverse complement strand
TCGGAAGCCAGCACGCTGCGGGCGAGTTCAACGTCGCGCGCCACAAAGGAATCCAGGGATTTTCGAACCATGGACTCCACTAAAGCGGCGATATGGGGAATGTCAATCATGGGTTTGATGGAAGGTTTTCCTACGAGATCGATGGCCAACAGGGCGATATTGACGGCGAGATCTCCCATCCTCTCTAAATCGTTGTTGATCTTCAGTGCCGCCGCTGTCAGACGCAGGTCAACGGCCAGAGGGTGCTGCAAAGCCAGGAGCTGGATGGCAAGATCGTCGATCTCAATCTCCATCTGGTTCACTCTCTCTTCGTTTTTCAGAACTTCTTCAGCGAGATTCGAGTCTCGTGCAATAACCGCCTCGATACTCCTGTGAATGGCGGTTGTCACGAGCAGGCTCATTTCCAGCAGCTTGCTTTTCAGCTGATCCAATTCTTCTTCAAAGTGGCGCACCATATATCCCCGTTCCGGCAAGAATTAGCCGAACCTCCCTGTAATGTAATCTTCCGTAGCTTGAATTGAAGGCTTTTCGAAGATTGTTTTTGTTGTGTCAAATTCAATGAGCTTGCCCATCAGGAAGAAGCCCGTGTACTCAGCGATCCGCGCAGCCTGCTGCATATTATGCGTCACCATCACGATCGTGCAAAAATCCTTGATTTGAAACAACAATTCCTCGATCTTGGCGGTGGCGATTGGATCCAGTGCCGAACAAGGTTCGTCCAGAAGCAGCACTTCCGGTTCGACTGCCAATGCCCGTGCGATACACAGGCGTTGCTGCTGGCCTCCCGAAAGGTCATACGCGGTCTTATGAAGCTTATCCTTAACTTCATCCCATAGGGCGGACCGAACCAGGCATTTCTCCACAACCTCTTCGAGAGCGGATTTTCCCCGGATGCCGTTTAATCGGGGCCCGTAGGCAACGTTGTCAAAAATGGACTTGGGAAATGGGTTGGATCTCTGAAACACCATGCCTACACGGCGCCGCAGTGCGGTGAGCTCGAGATTGAGGATATTATCGTCGTCGAGTAACACTTCTCCGTCGAATCGGGTATGGCGAATGGTCTCGTTCATCCGATTCAGCGTACGGAGAAATGTCGATTTCCCGCAGCCGGAAGGCCCGATAAATGCGGTGATCTTGTTGGCCTGAATTTTCAAGTCGATTTCGTGCAGTGCCTTAAATTTTCCATAGTAAAAGCTTAGGTTGCGCGACTGCAGCTTCAGACCGGCCTTCGACCTCGTGTTTTCGATTTCCCTGCTGCCCTGTACAGCAACTTCAGATCTAATGGATGCAAACACGTTATACTCTCGCTTTATGGGAAAACCCGGATGAAATCACATAGCGGGCCGTGACATTGACTGAAAGCACCAGCATTAACAGGAGGAAGCCGGCGGCCCACGCCTGCCGATGCCAGTCCGGATAGGGAGAGATCGCGTACGCGTAGATCATGACTGGCAACGTAGCGGTAGGCTGACTCAGGCCGGTGCTCCAGAATTGATTATTCAAACTGGTGAAAAGCAGCGGCGCTGTTTCTCCGGCGACGCGTGCCAGGTTCAACATCATTCCCGACAGGATTCCCCGAAGGGCTGCCGGAATGACTACCGTGACGACCATCTTCCACCTGGAAGACCCTAAAGCCAGCGCCCCTTCCCGCAACGAAACGGGCACGGCACGGAGAAACTCCTCCGTGCTGCGAACAGCGATGGGAATCATCATGATGCCGAGCGCGACGCCGCCTGCAATTGCGGAAAAATGTTTCACTCTCAGAACAATCAGCGTATACGCAAAAATCCCAATCACGATGGATGGGACGCCATTCAACAAATCGGTGACAAAGCGAACCAGCGACGAGAAAAGGACTCCTTCATACTCCGCGAGATAGACACCCGCCAGGAAGCCTATCGGAACCCCGATCATGGTGGCAAGCAACAGCACCTGGCCGCTCCCCACGATCGCGTTAGCCATACCTCCGCCTGTTCCACCCACAGGAGCCGGCAGTTTGGTCAAAAAGTCCCAGTTCAAGCTCCGGCCTCCCTGAATGAACAGATATCCGAGAATGAAAAAAAGGACGCTCACTGCCAGGACCGTGCACACGCCGGTGACTGTCAGCATTGTCGCATTGATCAATTTGCGCCGGAATAATAGCCCTCTGTTCACTTGGATCCTTTTGTCGAAGTCATGAGGATAAGCAGCCGGGCGGCTCCGTTGAGTACAATCGATAGCGCAAACAGTACCAAGCCCAGTTCAATCAGCGCACTTAAATACAGATCACCGGTAGCCTCCGTGAATTCGTTCGCGATCACAGAAGCAATGGAGTATCCGGGAGCGAGGAGCGAGGCGGAGATTTTGGGGGTATTGCCAATCACCATCGTCACTGCCATGGTTTCGCCCAGCGCCCGGGCGAGGGCCAGAAAGATGGAACCGATAATCCCTGTCCGCGCGAAGGGAATGACCACTTGCCAGGTCGATTCCCACCTTGTAGCCCCGAGCGCAAGCGCTGCTTCCCGCTGGTCGCGCGGCACCGCCAGCAGCACTTCCCTTGATATCGAGATGATGAAGGGAACGATCATTATAGAGAGCACGACTCCGGCGGAGAAAACACTGACGCCATAAAAAGGGCCGGAAAAGATCGGGAGGAATCCCAGAACTGATTTCAGCGCAGGCACAACGGTTTGAAGCGCCGGGACAAGAACAAAAATTCCTATCAAGCCTATGATGACGCTGGGAACGGCAGCCAACAGTTCGATGAGAAACGTCATGGGGTCGGATAGGCTGGAGGGCGCCAGCTCGGCCAGGAATACCGCGGCGCCCACCCCCACAGGAATGGCAATCAAAAGTGCCAGGGCCGATGTTACAACGGTCCCGTAAATAAAGGGCAAAGCGCCAAATTCTCCTGCAATAGGATCCCAGGTCTGCGAGGTCAGAAATCTCAATCCGGAAGTGGCCATGGAAAGGGACGATTTAGTCCACAATTCATAAACCAAAAGGATTGTAATGGCGATAATGCTGGCGGCGCAGGCAAACACAATTCCCCGCGCAAGTTCGTCGCCTTTCAACGCGTGCTTGAAGAAACGAACCAGGGATGAGGATTCCCGCCCCGCAGGACGGGAATCCTTTTTCAAAGCAGTGGCATAAAACATCGTTATTTCAGGTTGGCGAGAGCCTTCTGTTCCTGCGCTACTACTTCCTTCGGCAATCGGGCATACGATAGCTCTTCGACCATGCCCTGACCGGAAGTCAGCATCCACTTCATGAAGTCCTTAATTGCATCTCCCTTCGCTTTGTCTTGCATGGTCTCAGGAATCAGCAACCAGGTGAAGGTGGAAATCGGATATGCATCCTTGCCCGGAGCGTCGGTAATAGAAACTCTGAAATCCGCCGGCATGCTTTTTGCCGCGCCCGCCGCCGCCGCCGTAGTGCTGGCCAGATCCGGTTTGATAAAGCGCCCCGCCGCGTTCTTAACGTTGGCATAAGGCAGCTTGTTTTGAATGGCATAAATCAGCTCGACATATCCAATGGAACCCGCCGTCTGTTTTACCTGTCCCGAGACGCCCTCGTTGCCTTTGCCGCCGAGCCCCACGGGCCAGTTCACCGAAGTGCCCTTCCCGACCTTCGACTTCCACTCGGGGCTGACTTTCGACAGATAGTCGGTCCAACAATAGCTCGTGCCGCTGCCGTCGGAACGGTGCACGACGACAATGTCTGAGTTCGGAAGTTTTACTTTGGGGTTGTTCGCTTTGATCGCGGCGTCATCCCATTTTGTAATCTTCCCAAGGTAGATGTCCGCAATCACAGCTGAAGTCAGATTCAAGGACTCATTGACTCCCGGTATGTTATACGTGACCACAACCGCCCCCAATACTGTCGGGAAATGAAGAACGCCTGTGCCGCGTTTCTTCTGAAAATCCTGCAACTGCTCATCATTCATCGGGCCGTCCGTGGCGCCAAAATCCACCGTTCCTTCAGTGACCTGCCGGATACCGCCGCCGGAACCGATGGATTGATAGTTGATCTGGATGCCCTGATGCAGCTTGGCATATTCATTGAACCACTTGGAGTAAATCGGATATGGGAAGCTGGCTCCGGCGCCATTAATCAGCATCTGCGCGTAACTCAGCCCCTGAAAGCCCATGAGAACCAGGGCTGCCATCGTCAATATCATTAATTTCTTCAGGATAGGTCTTTTCATTTGGGTTTCCTTTCGGTTTTCCTGGATTCTGCACTTCAAGCGGAAGGGCCGTCTAGATAGACACCTGCATGGTAACCTGCCCTCGATTTTCTCCCGGAATCGTTGTTTTGCTGTGATTCAGCCTTTCAAAGTCGAACAGCAGGATATTTGATTTATATAGATGGAACGCGACCCCGCCAATGAAGCGGCGCTGAACATCACTGTAAGTGCTGGTATTCGCGTTGAACTCATCGAAACGGCCTATCAGGGATACCTTTTCTCCGAAATGAGGAGTGGGGATATGAACCGCTGCGAAGACCGAGACGCCCCTTTGATCGGCAGCATCTGTTGTCCCGGGTATAAGCACGCTCCCGCCCTGGTTCCCGGTTCCGAAATAGCCTTGTCCGGTTAAAGTGAAGTACTGGCTTTCATAGGAAACCATCCCATTGAAGCTCTTCCAGTCCGGGGGTTGTATCCCGTTGGTCACGGCCACGTTGCCTTTGCCGACGACACCGAAGACTGTGAACTGAAGCCCCGGCACTGCGCCTGGAACCGGGCGAATGGAAAGCCGGCCTTCGAACACTTTATTTGTGTTTTTCTCGGTAGCGTGGTAACCGCCACCATTGTAGACACCGATCTGCCAGGAACCGTAGCGGCCGGCGTATTTGCTGTCCACCTTGTTCTTGTAATCGCTGCTCATGCTTCCGCCAAAATCCGATCCAGCCATCACTCCGATATCGGCGCTGTTGAAAACGCTGTTTCGCTCCAGAAACATCGTATCCTGCATGCGAAATCCGTTGATGGCCTCTTCAAAGTCCAGCCACGGCATATGAGCCAAACCGAATTCCACATAGGGATTCGTCACGACATCGTTCCCTGCCCAGTGGAATTTGGCGTACATGTACTTGGCTCGAAGCTTCACGTCACCGGTGGAGTCCATCGTGACGTCGCTTACAAACCGGGCGGAAAGATAGGAGTTGAGATCCACATCCGCGCCAAAATAGCCCCGCTTCAGTTGAAAAGAGTTGTAGTCCACGGTGGTATTGGCAGTTCCCGCATATTGGCTTCCTGCCTGGTACGATAAATAGAATAATGCAATCGGCTTGAAGCCTTTCAACGCGGCCGGCAAGTCGGACTTTGGGGCTGCCGCTTTGCTCGTATCGCCGGCTGCCGGCTTCGCATTAGCGGACGATTGGCCGGCAGATGCCGGAGTGCTGGACGTCTGCGGATTGTTTTGGGCTACCGCATTGGCGGGCGCAGCGCTGTTCTGCGGGGACGCGTCAGCTGAGGTTCCGGTCGTCCCGGAGCTTGCAGCAACGGCGCGCATCGTCTTGTCAAGCTCGCTTTGCTGTTGCTCAATCGTGGATTGAAGCTTCTCAATCTGCTTTTGCTGGTTGTCGATCAAAGACCGCATCTCATTCATTTCACTGGATGCCGGCACCGGAGAGGCATTGCTCACAGTGCTGGTCTCCGCCGCTGCCACTTCGGTACTCGCCTTTCCGGGTTGATCAGAAGCCTGCAAATATCCCGCCCGGCACCCGAACAACAAGACAAGAATTCCGGTCATTAGATGTAAGTAAGTTTTTCCCTTGCGCATCTGCAACTCCTTGTAGATGTAATCCATCCATTCGGGGCAACCACGCCCTCGAATCACACTGTATATTAGAACCGGCGTAACCATACACACCGAACGTTACGATCAAGTGAAGGCATTATGAAAATTCGGTTAAGAGATCAGGCCGACTTGGAAGCAGTCGATTGCAGCCGACAGGTCTTGGCTTCTTTGTTCTTATCCGGCAACAAGTTCGTCCCGGTTGGCCGACGGGAAACGAATTTCAGGGTAATAAGCTTTTTCAGGTCCTGAATCAGAGATCCGCTCGTTTTTCCAACGGTCAGGACACCCCGGCGCATCGCCAATAGTTCGATCAGAGTTGAGACGGCAGTGATCATTGTGGAAACAACGATTGTGGCGCCGAGCCGGTGCGTCCCGCGCATCCTGTGCAAAAAGAACTCGACGGTTTCTCCAAAAACCGGGAGCAACCCCGCCGAGACAAGCCATGCGCGCCAAAAAGGCCTCGCAAATCGGAACGATTGTGTTGCCGAGCTGTAAAAGCCGGAGGCCAGCGAACGGTAACAGATTTCAGTCACCATAGCCCCGAAGGCGCCGGCACCACCCGAGGAGAGGTTCGCCAGCAAAACCGCAATCCCGCGCGAGAACGCGCTTATGCAGGCGGATTTGTAATTCCATCGACGAATTAGATGCCGATAGGGATTCATGAACAGGCAGAGAAGCACATGATGCACCGCTAATCCGCCGCGGGAAGCCCGATACATCTGGACACTTTCTCACTTTCTGAAGACACCCCAAATAATGGCAGGGAGGTGATCGCCCGGTGTCCGGGACAAGAACAGATCCATTCTGCTCTATCGCAAAATGCGTGACTCTTGTTCGCCCTCCACATCATGGCAACCCGAAACTTTCTCTCCGCCATCGTCGCTTCGGCTAAAGAACAGGATGCAATCGGACGAGAAGAGGTTT
>DATJPG010000020.1:0-18276 GCA_035506515.1 Acidobacteriota bacterium | reverse complement strand
CTCCAGCATGCATTCCAGTCTGTCGCCGAACTTGGCTTCAAAGAAGGGCACCGGTACGTACCCCAGGTCTACGTGAGTTTGTAGAGACTTTTTCAGTCCGGGCCAGTAAAACTTTTTGAATTGCGCGTCGGACATGAAGGCCAAATCCCCTCTCCAGAGCGGCATCGCGATCTTCTGTGGATAGTCCCGGTGCGTGGTATCAGCAGGGATGGCTTGAGCGATACGCCTTTCCAATATCACCTCACAAGCTTTGAGAAGCTTGTCTGGGCGACGGTACATATCGAGCATTGAGCCTTTCATGCCTCGAAGGAAACTCGTAAGCGTATCAAAGGGCGCTCCGCCCACACCGCCGCGCACAAAACTGGCGAATGGCGGGAATCCCAGTTGAGCCAATTCCTCCAAAGTATTGCCGACAGTTTCAAAGAGCTTCTGTACATGCCTTCCAGCCTCGGCCAGATGTTGGGCCATTTCGAGAAATTCCGGGCTGGCGAACAGCGGCGTCAAATATTCCAGACCCATAAACATACTGTCTAAAGGAGGCAGTTTGGCCAATGGCTTTAAAGCACCATATACACGAGGAAGGTAGCAGCGGATCATGAAACCAGAAGGATCATTCAGGAACATGTCATACTCGTCTTCCTTCATGTATTCCTTTTCGATGAACTGGTAACTATAGTCATCCGGTTTGGATCCGCCGGGCCATACGCAGTTCTGGATATCTAATTCGGTCATCGCAGCCCCGGAGGCTGGGAATCCGGGTTCACACATATCGGGTTCCAGATCGACGGCAATGTTTCGCATTGTTCGCTTAAGGGCAATATGGTCGTAGTAGGCGGCTGAATTGGGAATTCCGGAATAAGCGTGAGGCTCGATCAAAACCGAAAAGGGGACCCGGTCGGGCACTCTTAGCTCGATCGCATCCCTGACGCGCTTGGCTCTTTCCGCATACAGTTGTTCGACGGTTTTTCCGGTCCGTTCCTCAATCTGTTTCTTGAGAAGTACATTCTCTTCCTTGTATTTTTCCATCTCAGCGGGGGATATCATTATTGGCTCACCTCATAAAATGTGCTGCAACTAGCCTCCTGTAACTGCCGGTACCTGCACGACCTCAATAAACTCCTGGTTGCTATACTTTTCCTGGGAAGCGATTTTTGCGAGCTCGTCATAGGAGCGTATTTGATGCCCATCGATCACGATAATCTGGCTCGAAAAATCTATGAGGTACTTTGCTTCTTGCAGTTCGCACATATCCTCACCGGGGTCACCGAAAACTCTGATCAATAACTTGGGCATCTGTACCTCATGTCTTTCTTTTATGCCTGATTCTGAACGCCATCGCACGCCAGTATGGTTCTCTTAACCAGTGTTTTGGCTATCTGAATCTTGAATCTGTTGTACGGCAACGCTACGGCATTCGTGACTGCTGCGTCCCCGGCAGCTTCGGCATTGGCTTCATCTATGGGTTTGCCCTTAATGGCCTCTTCGGCTCGCGTCACCCGGTATGGGTTGCTGTATACGGCATTCAAGCAGATCCTGGCGGATTTGACGACTCCGCCTTTGCTCTCTATGGCGGCAGCACAATTGACAATTGCAAAGTCTATGGATTTCCTCATCGCAAACTTGAGGAATGAACTCTTGATGTTGGCAGCCGGCCTGGGTATCCGGATCTCGGTTATTATTTCGTCGTCATCAAGGAGAGTCGGCTTCAATCCTTTATCCGCGACCCAAAAGTCGTCCGCTTTAACAATTCTTTTGGATGTTACTATCGTGGCATCCAGGGCAATCAATGCCGGTGCGATATCCGAAGGGTTCACTCCGTCACACCCGCAGTTGTAGCACCTTTTGGCCTCAATCTCCGCGACATTAAAATCCAATCCCGGAACATCTTCTTTATCCAGACGATAATCCGATGGGGATTTCTCCGGCGCCTTAACCCGGGTTGTCTTTTCCAGACATTCGCTATCACAGCGAGTGAGATGTTCGACTTTTTTCTCGACCTGTAAAGTACCCTTGCCTCCAAGATAATGATTGATCGCCACAGCGGCCCGTCGTCCCGCGGCGATGGCAGACACTACCGTAAGAGGACCGGATATCGTGGCATCTCCGCCGGCGAACACGTTATCCTCGCTGGCAACCTGGGTATTCGGGTCGACCAGAATCAAACCCTTTTCGATTTTCAGATACTTGCTGGCATAGGACAGAATGGGTTTCTGCCCGACCGCCAGAATGACCTGGTCCGCATCCACTTTGATTTTCGTCGCCCGATCGTACGTAGGAACAAATCGATGCTGGCTGTCAAATACCGAAGTGCATCGAACCAGTTCCATTCCCGAAAGCTTCCCTTTAGCTTTCAAGGCACGCGAAGGTCCCCAGGAAGTCATCAGCTTTATGCCTTCTCGCACTGCCTGATCGACTTCTCCGGGCAGGGCGGGCATCTCGTCGCGGGATTCCAGACAGGCTACGGTTACTTCCAGGGCTCCCGCGCGGAGAGCAGAAGTGGCAACATCCATTGCGACGCTGCCGCCACCGATAACCAATACCTTTTTCGCGCCTATCTGTCCCATGCCCGTGTTGATCTTCTCCAGGAAGTCCAGGCCTTGATTAAGCAACCCTTCATCAGGGAGCCCCAGAATAGAGGGTTTCCATGCGCCGGTGGCGCAGAAGACGGCGTTATACTTCTTCTGAAGCTCACCCAGAGTGATGTCCTTGCCGACATTAACTTTGAACTTGATTTGAACACCGGTACTTTGAATGGCCTTGATCTGAGTGCTGACCACGTCCTTGGGCAGTCGGTATGGAGGGATTCCATAAGTGAGAACACCGCCGGCTTTCTCCCTTGATTCAAAAACAGTAACGCGATAGCCGAGTTTTCGGAGGTAATAGGCGGCGGATAGTCCGGCCGGCCCCGAGCCTATGACAGCCACTTTCTTCGTGCTTTCTTTCCGAGGCGCCTGATACAGGCTATCGGCATGATAGAGAGCGTAGTCTCCGACAAAACGCTCGATCGATCGAATCGAGAGGGCTTCATCCAACTCCACTCGATTGCAGTTTTGTTCGCAGGCATGAGGGCAGATGCGGCCCGTGATAGCAGGCATCGGGTTGGAACTCAGCAGTATCTGAGCCGCTTCGACCACGTTGTTGTCCCGGATGCTGCTCAGGTAGGAAGGGATGTCGTTGCCGGCCGGACAATTGGAGGAACAGGGAGGAGGCGCGACCCTCGCGGCGCCAAAAATGGAATGGTAGCGATTGTCTCCAATGACGGCGTGGCACATGTCGCCACCCTTCCGGATGCAGTCAAACCGGTTTTCCTCCTTGCGGAAATACCAGCAACGGATGAGCTGGCAGAGATTGCCGCCGATGGTGCCCATTGCCCGAACATGAGGAGAAGCCGTCCTGCCGGCTGCCTCGCAAAGAGCTGTATACCGGTCCCGGACGATGGGATTGAAGGCGATATCCTCCAGCCGGGTCAAGGCGCCTATCTTGAGAATGCCCTTCTCCTCCTTGATATAGTCCAGTCCCGGAATGGTCTTCAGATTGACCAAAATCTCGGGGTAGTCTTGAAGCACCTCAAATCTCATGGTGCCCACCAGGTCTGTTCCACCGGCAAGGACCCAGGCTTTGTTTCCATATTCGCGCAGAATTGAGATCGCATCATCCAGGCTGGTTGCGTTGACGTGTTCGAATTCCATTAAGCTTTTCATTTGAATGAACCTCTTATGCTTTTCCCAACGCTCCCAGGACTCTTTCCGGAGTGATGGGGGTTTCCTCAATCCACTTGCCAATTGCGTTATAGACAGCGGGAACCAATATTGCTGCGGCCGTGGCCGCCTTGCCGGCTTCGCTGCATCCGTAAAGCCCATAAGCGCTCCAGCCCACGTGCGTTTCCACAAGGGGAGCCTCAACGGGACCCAGATCCAATATGGTCAACATCGGATAGCCGAGCAGGTTGTCGTTCAGTTTGACTCCGGTACGCGGGTCATAGAAAATGGTTTCGGTGGCAGAGACGCCTACGCCGGCATACGCCCCGCCAAGAAGCTGCTGATCATTTACATCGGGATTCAGCGACTGGCCCACGTCATACGGATGGACCAGTTTGGTTACTTCAACCTGTCCCGTCTCGGTATCAACCTCGACTTCCACAAAAACACACTGCCGGCCCATGCTGTATGGCTCCTTTACCGCGGGAGGTTCGTCTGCCGTTTCACCGACAAAGAAATCGCCCACTTCGGCATGCGATTCCAAGCCGCGCGGCCGAAAAGAGACGATTCTCCTCACCGGAATCCTGTTTTCCGGATTGGCCTTCTCAAAGACGAAGCTGTCCTTGATGTCGAGATCCTCGATCTTTTTGCCAAGGAGGGGAGAAATCGTTGCCGGAACATTGTCGCCATAATTGATGTTCGTGGCTCCCATGCGGAATTTCACAGCATATTCCAGGATGAGCTTCTTCATTCTCCGGGCATTCGTCACCAGGGCGTACGTATTCAGGCTGGAGCCCATGGAACCCATAGGCGGAACGGCATCAAAGTAAAAATAGTCTTTAAATTCTATTTTGACGTCTTCATAGCGCAGCCCGATTTCATCCGCTACGATCTGGCAATAGGTGGAAGGAGCGGACTGGCCGCAATCCGTGCGCCTATAGAAAATGGTGGCAGTCCCGTCTCTGGCTACGGATATGCCTGGAACTCCTCCCTTTCTGGCGCCGGTATGCCAGCAGGCCACCGCGTAAAAACCGACGCCGTGCATCCTGCCGTTAGGGAGTCTGCGCGTGCCCGGCGGATGCCACTTCTTATCCCAATCGAAAGCTTTCTTGCCCGCCTCGACAACTTCCTTCAAGCTGTCTCTGAGGGGCATTCCGTTGGGCTTTTTGATGTGTTCGTCCAGCCAAGCCATGTCATGTCCATGGGCGCCATCGTTGATCAGCTGCACTTGTATCGGATCCATATTCAAATGGGCAGCTACCTTATTAATAACCAGGTTCGAAAGAACACAATTGGAGGCGCCGTCTTTCCAGCAGGACTCGTGGGCCTTGCTCCAATAGCTGTGCACTTCATGAACCAGGACATTGGGAGTTTTGATGACATCCACAAACTTGCTGGGCAAAGGGTGGCCGGCGATCTGGAGAGTATCGATCTTGATCGACACGATAGTGCCGTCGCTATTAAATCCCACTTTGAAGCGATTCGTTCCAGTCTCGTAGCTGGTTCCCTCCCAACTCATGGAATAATCGTCCACCACCTTGATTGGCCGCTGGGTTATCCTGGCTGCTATGACTGCATATCTGACCAGCTGAGCGACCATCCCCATTGCATTGCCGCCAAACGTTGCCCCGTTATAGGGAGTATGGACCTTCACCTTTTTCGGCCGGTTCTTATCCTTTTTGAATACAGGGGCCGAAATGAAATTTACGTCCGCCGGAATTCTTTGTCCGTGGTACCAGACTTCCATTTCCTCGTCTTTCAGCCAGGCCACGATGCTTCCGGGCTCTACTCCGGCCCAGACGTCATCCTCGATTTTGATCGACTTAAACTCGACGACGTGGTCGGATGAAGCGAATCCTTTCTCCACATCACCAATTTTGTAGGTCACTGAATCATCGAAGATATTGCTCTCGGGATTGAGTTCCGGGTGAAGGAGAGGAGCGCCAGGTTTAATGGCCTCCTCCGGATCCAGAATGAATGGCATCTGCTCCCATTCAATTCCTTCGCCAATCAGCTTTAAAGCCAGGTCGCAGATCTGTTCGCTTTCTGCGATAACCATGGCCCCCAGCCTTACACCTTGAAAGTCGGCAATATCCGGGAGTATGTTCCGATACCAAAACCAGGAGCGCCCGATCACAGGTCTATAGGGGTCGGTAAAGTCTATATCCGGATCATCGTATCGCACTACAGCCCAGACGCCCGGGATCTTCTCCGCCTTGCTGGTATCCATCTTCGTGATCCGGGCGTGTGCATACGGGGAACGTAATACCTTGAGATACAGCATTCCCGGGAGATAAACGTCGCTTGTATACACTGCTCTGCCGGAAACCTTTTCAGGCGCTTCCTTGGGCCGCAAGCCGCGACGGCCAACGTAACCGTCTTCGGGAGGTCTCCATATCCAGGGCCGATTTTCCGTTGATTCCTCCGACATATCACTCCTCCCCCTTCAGCACTTTGGCCGCATCCTGTATAGCCTTGATGTGTGCGGGATAGGTGCCGCAACGGCATAGGTTGCCTGCCAGAGCCTCTTTAATATCTTGAACAGTTGGATTCGGGATACGGTCCAGCAGCGCCTTGGCTGTGACGAGGAAGCCGGGAGTGCAATAGCCGCACTGAGCGGTCCAGTTCATTATATAAGCTTCAATGAGAGGATGCCTGGCATCGGCAATGCCCTCGGCCGTCTCGATCACCGCCCCGTCACAGTCGGCCGCAATCGCCATGCAAGAAAGGGCCGGCCGGCCATCCATGATGACGGCGCAGGAACCGCAGGCTCCATAACCATTGCAGAAATCCTTTACCGACGTAAATCCCAGTTTTTGTCTGAGGACATCACGCAAAGTCCAATTGGGCTCAACATGGAGAGTATAGGGTCTGCCATTGACCGTCATCCTCACGGTTCTTGGGGCGATCGTCGAAGGAATCCGGGTCCCATGAACGGGAGGCGCCGCGGTTGCACCGTTGCGCATACTGCCTTTGCCGGCAGAGGCAGTCCCTTTAGGCATTCTTGTTCTGGATAGTTTGGCGGATTTTGCTGCTTTCTTTTGTTTTTCTGCCAGCATAAGTTGTTGCTCCTTTATTCACAGCCGCAACGAAACATTCTCTGCGGATCCTAAGCTTTTCCCAGTGCTCTAAGGACTCTCTCCGGCGTGACGGGGGTTTCCTCAATCCACTTGCCGATGGCGTTATATACGGCAGGGACCAATAGTGCCGCGGCCGTAGCCGCCTTGCCGCCTTCGCTGCAGCCGCAAAGTCCGTAGGCGCTCCAGCCCAGATGCGTTTGCACAATAGGCGCCTCGATATCACCGACATCCAGTATGGTCAGGATGGGGTAGCCCAGCAGGTTATCGTTCAGTCTGACTCCCGTACGCGGATCATAAAAGATGGCTTCCGTTGCGGAGACACCGATGCCGGGATAAGCACCCCCGTACAGCTGCTGATCGTGCACATCGGGGTTCAGTGACTGGCCTACATCATAGGGGTGAACCAGTTTGGTTACCTCGACCTGTCCGGTTTCTGTGTCCACCTCCACTTCCACGAAAACACATTGCCGGACGAGCGTATATTTTTCCTTTACATCGGGAAGCTCGGGAGCCTTGTCTCCGACGAAGAAGGATCCTCCTTCTGCGGCCGCTTCCAATCCGCGCGGCTGCATGGAGGTGACTTTCGCGACAGGCAGCTTGTTCTCCGGATGGGCTTTTTCTAAGATGACGCCATCCCTAATATCCAATTCATCTTTCGTTTTGCCCTGGAAAGGGGCGAGCGCCGGGGGGATCGCATTCTGGTAGGCGCGCATTGCCTCGGCAGGAGGATTGATAACGTAATCCAAAAGAAGCTCCTTCATTTTGCGCGCATTCACGACCAGACCGAAAGTATTGAAGCTGGAACCCATGGAACCTGCAGGGGGAACCGCATCAAAGTAAAAGTAGTCTATGAACTCGATTTTGACGTCGTCATAGCGCAGCCCGATCTCATCGGCCACAATCTGGCAGTAGGTGGTAGCGGCAGACTGGCCGCAGTCCGGGCGGCGGTAAAAGACGGTAGCCGTTCCATCTCTCGCCATGGATATGCCCGGGACGCCTCCCTTCCTGGCGCCAGTATGCCAACCGGCAACCGCATAAAAACCGGCGCCGTGCATCCTGCCATTGGGGAGCCTGCGTGTGCCCGGCGCATGCCATTTCCGGTCCCAATCGAAAGCTTTCTTGCCGGCCTCGATGACTTCCTTCAGGCTGTCCCTGAGTGGCATTCCGTAGGGCTTCTTGACATTTTCGTCCAGCCAGGCCATGTCATGCCCGAAGGCGCCATCATTGAGCAGCTGCACCTTTATCGGATCCATATTCAAGCAGGCTGCCACCTTATTCACTACCAGATTAACGAGCGTGCAGTTGGCTGCCCCATCTTTCCAGCAAGACTCATGGGGTCTGTTCCAATAAGTATGTGTCGAATGCACATAAACGTTCGGCGTCTTCAGGGTATCGATGAACTTTGACGTTATCGGGAGACCATTTTTCTGGTAGATATCGATCTTGATAGCTACGATCGTTCCGTCATTATTAAAGCCCACTTTATAACGGGCTATTCCGGTCTCAAAACTGTTGCCTTCCCAGCTCATGGAATAGTCATCCACAACTTTGACCGGACGCATGGTCTTCCTGGCTGCGATCGCCGCATACCGGGCCAGCTGACACGCAAGCCCCATCGCGTTTCCACCAAAAGTGGCGCCATTAAACGGCGTGTGCGCTTTCACCTTTTTGGGCTGCCTTTTATCTTTTTTGTACACGGGAGCGGATATGAAATTTACATCTACGCCGATTCTCTGCCCGTGATACCAGAATTCCAGATTGTCCCCGATCCATTGGACAACCATGCATCCGGGCTCCACGCCCGCCCAGACATCATCTTCATTCTTGATCTCGCTGAACTCGACGACATGATCGGAGGAGGCAAATCCTTTCTCCACGTCCCCCTGGTCAAGGATCACGGCATCTTTCCATATGTTATTTTTAGAATTTCTTTCCGGGTGCAGGAGAGGAGCGTCAGGCTGGATTGCCCGTTCCGGATCCAGGATGAAGGGCAATTGCTCCCACTCGATTCCCTCGCCGATCAATTTCAGGGCATGGTCACAGATTTGCTCGCTTTCCGCGACTACCAGCGCTCCTAACCGGACACCTTGATAATCTGCGGTGTCCGGCAGAATGGAGTTTTGATGCCAAAACCACATGAAACCCAATACCGGCTGATAGGGATCGCTCAAATCGATTTCCGGATCATCGTACCGGATTACGGCCCAGACGCCGGGGAGAGCTTCGGCCTTGCTCGTATCCATCTTCCGGATCCTGGCGTGGGCATACGGAGAATGAAAAGCTTTCACATACAACATCCCCGGCAGGTAAACGTCGTTCGTATACAACGCTCTGCCGGAGACTTTCTCCGGCGCCTCCTTGGGGCGCAATCCTCTCCGGCCTATATAGCCGCCTTCCGGCGGCCTCCATAGCCAGAGGGCATTTTTCTCCGGAATTTTGTTTTTATCGTTATCCGCGCCTGTCATTTCGAATCCTTCCATTTGAGGTCGACAAGACATCCCGATCAGCTGAGGGAAATCTGGCGGAAATAAACCAACCTGCCCTCGGAGACAAACCCTGCTTTGCCTGATGGTCAGCCTATCTTTTTTTCATTTTAAAACAAGCTTCGCTATGATAGAAATAAATTCGTATCCAAGTACGTATACGTACATCATTTTCGACAAGAGAACGAAGTTATCTGCTACTTGTTAGCGATCCGTCAACAGGCTCCTTCCCTCATGAAATCGGAGCGCCCGGTGTTCGTCTTGCTATGATGATATTGTCTTGTATCGCTCAGGGATGGAATAGAAAGTCTTACTCGGCCCCTTCCGGCCTGATATACACTTCCATCAATCGAGAACCCGAATTTTGCGACAGTCCTCCGCCATGCGGAATAAGCGAAAGGAAGGGGAGATGCTGGATTTTGACGCCATAATAATTGGTGGTGGCCCTGCAGGGCTTACGGCCGGCATATATTTTAGTCGCGGCAAATACCGGTCCCTGCTGATTGATAAGGATGGTTTTGGCGGCAACATCAAGAATGCCGACTGGATTGAGAACTATCCCGGATTCAGTGACGGCGTCGCAGGATCCCAGCTGGCTTCGGAAATGACGATCCAGGCCGTCAACTCGGGCCTGCAGATGGAAATGGCTGAGGTTGCCGGGATCGAATCGTATTCAGAATCGACATGCGTGCAGCTGACCGACGGGAGATACTTCACGGCTAAGGCGCTGGTAATTGCCAGCGGCTGCCATCCCCGAAAGTTGAATATCCCCGGGGAGAATGAACTGCTGGGGAAGGGCGTATTTGATTGCGCTCTCTGTGACGGCGGTCAGTTTCACGATAAGGCAGTGATTGTTTGCGGCGCCGGAGACAGGGGTGTCACCGAGGCCCTCTACCTGGCCAAGATCGCAGCCAAAGTGTATCTGGTCGAGGTCGAAGGGAGGATTTCCGCTTCGGCGATTCTCAAGGAGAGGATCAGTTCCAACAGCAAGATCGAACTTCGATGCGGCGCAGAACTGGTCAAGATTTCCGGTAACGGCAAGGTCGAAGCGGTTGAGATTCGCGACACGGTGACACAAAAGACGGAAATCCTTCGTGTCGATGGCGTCCTGATCGCCGTGGGTACCGATCCCAACACCGGCTTTATCAGAAAACTTTTATCACTCGACAACCAGGGACGCATTCTGGTGAATGAAACGATGCAAACTAACCTTCCCAACATTTTCGCAGCAGGTGACATCAGAAGCAATTCGCGGGGACAGATAGTAACCGCAGTAGGAGATGGCGCGACGGCAGCGATCGCGGTTCAAAGGCTGATTGATCAACTGTAGAGTTTTTTAGATTCCGACACTTCAGGGCGAATAAAGTGAAAGAGTACATCGACGTATTGGATCCGACAGCAGCCACGACTGTAAAACAAGAAACCATGGCAATGTGTCTGAATGACCTGAATGGCAAGGTCATCGGATTCGTGGATAACCGCAAGCCCAACTTCGATATCTTTTTGGATCATGTGGAAGCGGTACTCCGTGAAAAATTTCAGTTTGCGGACATTGTCCACATTAAAAAAGGAGGGACCGGCGCGACGGTTCCCATGACTCCGGAAGAGATGAAGCAGCTCGCGCCCAAATGCGACGCCATTGTTTATGGGATCTGCGATTGAGGGTCCTGCACGTCGTGGAGTATCCACGATTCGACAGAATTGGAAAAAAGAGGAATTCCGACAGCTATCATCTGCAGCGATGCATTCCTCTCGTTAGCCAAATCGGTTTCACTGGCAAGGGGGATCACGGCTCCGCGCCTGGTCACGATTCCGCATCCCCTGGCAGGCATTGCCCCGGAAGAAGTGCGAAAAAAGGCTGAGAATGCTGTTGATACCATCGTCGCGGTGCTTGTCGGCACGCGATAGGGAGAACACAAATGGCTTTTAAGATCATTGACTACGACGAACTGCTGTCAGGATCTATCGATATGCATCTTCATCCCGGCCCCGACGTCTTCAAATGCAGGGTGGATGCGTTGGAAGCTGCCCAGCAGGCGAAGCAAGCCGGAATGAAAGCCTTCGTAATAAAAAACCACTTCTACCCATCCGCTCCAGTCGCGATGATGGTGAACCAGCTGGTTCCCGATTTCACCGCTTTTGGCAGCGTCTGCCTGGACTATGAAATGGGCGGGTTGAACGTGTATGCGGTCGAATATTCCGCCAGGGCAGGGGCGCGTGTGGTCTGGATGCCGACATTCTCATCGACCAACTCCATCTCCAAAATGAGAGGACTCGGGCTTCCTCTTAAAGGAGATGGGTTCTCGATCCTGGATAGCAAAAGGAACCTGGTGCCGGAGATCGGCGAGATGCTCCCGATCATCAAGGAACATGAAATGGTTCTGGCCAGCGGGCATATGTCGCCGACGGAAACTTTTGCCCTTGAAGCAGAAGCCCGCAGAATGGGCATCGATAAATTTGTGGTCACGCATCCTTTGGATCACGAGTTTTTTTCCGAGGCTTTCACCAAGCAGGATCTGATTCGGCTGGCTAAGAACGGCGCTTTCATCGAGTGCACCTTCCTGGCCTTCCAGGCATCCGAGTTCAGACATGATCCCGCCGAAATGGTGGACGTAATCAAGGCAGTGGGCGCAGAAAAGTGCATTATGTCGACGGATCTGGGGCAAATATGGAATCCGCTCCCTGTCGAAGGCATGAGGATGTTTATAGTCACTTTGATCAAATATGGCATAAGCGAAGAAGAAGTTATCCTGATGGCAAAGAAAAATCCGGCCAAACTGCTCGGATTAACCCGGATTATTCATGAAGGTTCGTAGCGAGGCGGCGCAGACGGGCATGGATACAAGGCGCGCGACGGGAGGATTCCGCAGGCGTACTCAACAGTACGTCGAGGAATCCGACCGAGCGCAACGCTGCAGACATGCCCGGATCCGCCGCCGCAGTAGAAGCTTCATGAATAATCCGGGTTAAGTGCCTGATGAATGCCGAGGTGATCTCCGGTGGATGACGTTCCAAGACTGGTATCGAAAAGAGTTCGCGTTGAGAATTGTGAAGATGCAATAAACAGCACCTTCATCAAGCATGGCTGGAGCGACGGCCTGCCGATCATCGCGCCCACGGAGGAGCGGGTAAGCAGAATGCTATCCGCCATCGGCAATAGAGATCCGCAGGAGGTCGTGGCAATCCTGCCTCCAAGGATGGGAGCAGCGACGCTTGAAAAGATTGCCATCAATGCCGTGATGGCCGGATGCCTGCCCGGTTATCTTCCGGTGATTGTCGCTGCCCTGAAGGCGATGTCCGATGAGAAGTTCGGACTCCGAGGCGTGCAATCAACGACCCATCCTTGCAGTCCTTTGATCGTGGTCAATGGTCCCATCGCGCAAACAATAGGATTGAACGGCAAAGGCAATGCATTTGGCCCGGGAGTCAGAGCCAATGCAACCATAGGCCGCGCCGTAAGTTTGATCCTGATAAACATCGGAGGCGCTATTCCGGGCGAGATCGACAAGTCCACCCAGGGTCAGCCTGGCAAATACACCTACTGCGTCGCCGAAAACGAACAGGAAAGCCCGTGGCCGCCTTTCCACGTCGAGAGAGGCTTTGGGTCCGGCGATAGCACGGTCACTGTGTTTGCTGCGGAAAGCCCTCACAATATCAATGAGCACAACAGCGTCGCCGGCAAGGATTTATTGATGACCGTTGCAGCGACCATGGCTCAGCCGGGCAGCAACAACGCGCTTTTCTTCACCGGCGAGCCCGTCTTGATGCTGTGCCCTGAACATGCAACTGCGATTGCCAAGGACGGATTCTCGAAGGAGCAGATCAAGGCATATCTTTTTGAAAATGCCCGCTTCTCAAAGAAAAGTCTGTCTGAAGAAAATCTCCAATACAGAAAAAAATTCCCTGAAAAATATGGTGAGTTTACAGACTGTGAATGGATGCCGATCGCCCATAAGGATGACTTTGTCGTAATGGTGTTGGGTGGACCGGGAAAACATTCCTGTTTTATTCCGACCTTTGGGAATTGCGCTATAACCAGGGTGATTGAATAACCGCGGGTTACGGATTGAATAAATCATATTCAATCGGGAATCTGCAATCGGGCCGGGGAGGCAATATGGAATACACGAAATCAGAAGCAAAAATGTGGGCAAAGAAGAATATGAGAGGCCTGGAAGTGCCGATTTTCCCTTCCTTCACTCCCGACCTTGAAAAGCTGGATGAAGATGGCATCCGTTTCGATGTCAACCAGATTTTCGCCAATGGCTTTACCTCAATAATGGCTGCGCCCGAGGCATGCGCCATGACATTCGAGGAACGGAAACAATTCGTGCAGATAGTCTGCGACGAAGCCAAAGGCAAAATGCATAGTTCCGTGAGCGTCATGCAGGACACGGTCGAGCAGGATATCGAGATGCTGCATCATATCGAAAAGGTCGGCGGCACTCATGCCACGCTCGCGCACCCGGTGCAGTATTACCCGCGGTCGGAAGAGGACATTTTTCAGATGTACAAATTCATGTGCGAGACCACCAACCTGGCAATAACGTTTTATCCCGGCCGGCTGCACACATGGCATTTCCATCCAAGTTATTTCCCGCCGGACGTAATGCGCCGGATTTCCGACCTCCCCAACGTCGTCGCGATGAAAGTCACCGGCGGCAGTTCCATTGCGCTCACCATTCAGGCTTTCCAACTTTGCGGCGATCGAATCCTGGTCAGTGATCCGATGCCGGATAGATGGTTTTTCACCATCCCGAAGTACGGGCAGCAGTGGGCCGGAGCAGGGCCTTTTTATTGTATGCAAACTCCCGAGAATCCACGAATCGTAAGGATATTCGATAACTTGATCAAGGGTGAGATCGACAAGGCTATGGATATTTTCTGGGAGATGTCCCGGCCGGGACCGCAGGGATCGTTGGCAGATTCTTACTTTCACACCGGCATCGTAACCGCTCTAACGGATAAATACGCTCACTGGTGCGCCGGCGGAAATGGCGGAACGGTCCGGCAGCCTACGGGCCGTCTGTACGATTATCAGAAGGATGGCATTAGGGCCGGCATGAAAGCCCTGGGAATTACTCCGCGTGAGCCGGAGGAGGAGTTTTATGTAGGCCGCGTAAACTATGCAAAGGGATATAGGCTTAAAAAATATGAGGCCTGACGGGAGAGAGAAGATTCCTCTGTATATGCGATAACGGTCACAACGCGTTATCACCACTACAAGGAGCTGTTTATGGAATTTACAAAATCAGAAGCGAAGGCATGGGCAAAAAAGCACTACCACGGATTGGATGGAGTCATTCAACCCTCGTTCACCCCGGACCTCGAGGCGCTGGATGAGGAAGGGATCAGGCACGACGTCAGACATAACATAGACAAGGGCATGTTCAGCGTGTTTTGTGCGGCAGAAGTCAGCGCTTTGAGTAGTGAAGAGCGAAAGCAATTCGTAAGAATTGTCGCTGAAGAAGCCAAAGGCAAAGTTCTTGTATCCATGTTCGGAGTCTTTGACGATGCCGATCGATCAATAGAATTGTTGAATTATTTCGAAAGTGTTGGAGGAACGCACACTCTGTTGGGTTGGCCGGGAAACTTTTATGCTACCTCGGAGGAGGACATTTACCGGGTCACCAAAAAGATATGCGATTCCATCAACCTCGCCGTGGATCTCTGGCCGAAACCTTTTTACGATTTCGGAAGGTTTCATCCAAGCATGTTCAATCCGGCGCTCATCGAGAGAATCTGTCAAATACCCAATGTAGTTGCAGTAAAGGCTTATCTCAGTGATGGCCTTGGAAAGTGGGTTGACGTTCACCATCGTGTCGGCGATCAGGTGTTGCTTGCAGCTGCAGAAATGGCTGAATGGCCCATCACTGTTGCAAAATACGGGCAACAGTGGGCGGGGCCGGCCGACTATGTAATCTTCGATCAGACAGGGGAGAATCCAAGAATTCTCCGGATGTTCAATCTGTTCGCGCAAGGAGATTTCTCCAAAGGGATGGAACTCTACTGGGAACTGGCTCCGATCATTATGGGTGCCCGGGATGCCGCGTTTCAATGCGGGATGCTGGGGATGAAATACATGCAGTGGTTGACTGGCGGGAATGGAGGCATGTTCAGGAAACCGACGTCATTCCTGTTCCAGCACTTCAAGGATGCCATGCGAGGAGGCCTGAAAAGGGCAGGTGTAACGCCGCGCGAGCCTGAGGCGGAATTCTATGTAGGCCGGGTGAATTATTCGAAAGGGATCCGGCCGAAATAATGCAGCGCTCCATCGCATGGAATCATTGCCCGCAGGAGGATTAGAACGTGACCAACGGCCAGACTCATATAAGAGTTTTGAATCCCAGTGGGAGTTCGGAGGTTTCTGCAATTCCCAATGCGCCTCGCCTGAAGGACCTGAATGGGAAGAAGATCGGCATCCTAAGAAACCGCGTCCCGGTGGGACAGGTATTTTATCCTTACCTGGATAAGGCGCTGAAAAACCGAATGCCCAACGCCGAATTCCGCACGTGGGAAATGTCAGTGCTTGCAGATGCGGATGCCAGGGCGGCAAAGCTTAGAGAGGTTGCCGAAAATAGCGATGCCGTGATCGTCGCGATGGGCATGTCGGGCGGCAGCACGACCAGAACTGCCCCAGATGCCATCAAAATTGAGAAATCCGGAAAGCCGGTGGCATTCATAGTCACAAAGTGCTTTAAATCCAACGCCCGGTTTCTCGCCAGAAGTGAAGGATTGGAGGATCTGGCGATAGCTCCTTTGATTCTGGATTACGTGCCTCCCGCAGAGGAGATTGAAAGCCTGGGGATAGCGGAAAAAGTCGCAGACGAGGTTGCCAGAGCTTTGACTGCATGGTCCCCGGAGCCTCCTGAAATACCGGCGATAAAGGAAAACAGCCTAACCTTCAGCGACAAAGACATATTCATGGCCCAGGAAGAAATGGAGCGCTTTTTCCTGAATCATGGCTGGAGCGATGGTTTGCCGCTGGTGCCGCCCACGGAAGAAGCAGTGGCAAGAATGCTCGAGGGATCATCCTTGCCGCGTGAGCACGTCATAGCCCGATTCCCTCCCAGTGGAGTAAACGCAACCATAGAAAAGGTCGCAGTCAATGCGGCTATGGCCGGGTGTTTGCCACAGCATATGCCCGTCATCCTCGCGGCAGTAGAAGCCATCGTCGACCCCCTGTTTGACCTTATTGGCGTGCAGTGCACTTCCGGCCAGGTGGCTCCTTTCTTTGTTGTCAGCGGGAAAAAGCTGATCGCTCAACTCAATATAAATGATAGTTTTTGCGCGGTGGGCCCGGGATGGAAAGCGAATGCTACGATTGGACGGGCCCTAAAGCTGATAATGATGAACCTGGGTCAAACCTGGCCCGGCATCAACGACATGAAGGCCTTCGGAAGCCCTTTCAGATATTACTCCGTGATCGGAGAGAATGAAGCTGCCTATTCAGGCGCTTGGGAACCATTGCGAATCGCCGAAGGTTTTTCCGATAGTCAGCCGACCATCAGCGTAATGCCGGCCATGTCCTGGCAACCGGACTTGGTATTGCCGACACCTCCTTCCGTCGATAGAATCGTTTCCCATATAAGCCTCCAGGCAAAAGCGAAATATGACCGGTATGCTCTGAACTGTATCTACAACAACCTGGTGCTTATTTCGCCAACTGCATTTGACGCGATCCGTCGCGAAGGCATTTCCAGGAAGCAACTTCAGGAAAAACTATACGAAAGAATTCAGCTGCCCGGGACAGAGGTGTTCGATGGAAGAGAAGCAGTAGGATTCAGCAGGCTGCCTGCATGGGTTCTCGAAAGACACCAGAAAGATCCAGACGCCCCGGTCCCTCTTCTTCTCAATCCGGGAAGTCTCAAGATCTGTGTCTCCGGAGGCCCAGGTCCTGACATGATCGCCTATATGGGTACCTGGGGATATGGACCATCGCATTTCGTAACTAAACCGATACATGTTCCTCAGAACTGGCAAACGATCCTTGCAAAGTATGGAGGGTGGGAAAGTCCTACGATCAGGTAGAGTAAATCTGCAAATTGCATTTTGAACACAGGTGATCGGCCTTTTGAAGGCGGCAAGCTAAAAACCGGGCATCCACAGCGGGATCGGGGGATTGATGATGCAACGGATTGGATACGAAGTTCTATGGCCACTCGGTAAAATAATGTCGGAGAAGGTCACCCTGGCGCCTCGAATCTCAGACCTATCCGGCAAAACCATATGCGAGTTGTCCGACTATGGTTTCAGGGCAGAAGAGATATTTCCTCTCATCAGAGCCTCGCTGTCCGGGCGCTATCCCGGTATAAAGTTCGTTGAATATCCTACCTTTGGCAATACTCATGGACCACAGGAGGCCGAGATAATTGCCACCCTGGCGGAGAAGCTTCGTCAATACGGCTGTGATGCGGTCATTTCCGGAGTCGGAGGTTGAGGCAGTTGCTCGCCCGCAGTTGCGCGGGCAAGCGTAGTTGCCGAAAAAGCCGGCATCCCCTCAGCATCGATCATCACCACCGGATTTTTGAAACAGGTTCAGACGGTAGGTCAAAGCCTTGGAGTCCAGAACCTGCCGGTGGCCGAGTATCCCGGCGTCGTATCCGTCGATAGCGATGAAGAACTGTCCAGAAAGGTTACAGGCACCCTCGTCGAGAATATCATCCAGGTGTTTACGAAACCCGTATTGCAGACAGCCAGGCCTAAAGAACCGGAACCGGACCAAATCGTCTTCTGCGGGACACTGGATGAAGTTCAGGAGTTTTTTCTCCGGAGACAATGGACCGACGGTCTCCCTGTGATCCCCCCGACAATTGACAGAGTCGAAAAGTTTCTTAAATTTACAGACCGATCCAGGGAAGAAGTAATCGGGATTTTGCTCCCCGAAAGTCGGGCGGCTACGGTCTGGAACATCGCCGTTAATGGAGTCATGGCGGGATGCCGGCCGGAATACATGCCGGTTCTGCTGGCCGTGATAGAGGCTGTTTCCGAGCCTGAATTCCGGATCGAAGATGC
>DATJPG010000019.1:0-13508 GCA_035506515.1 Acidobacteriota bacterium | reverse complement strand
CTTGCCGAAAACGCTATAGTACCACCCCATACCCTGGATCCATTTCTTATCAGGGTGCGCAGCGGCGTAGTCCTTTAGCATCTTTTGGAAATCACCGATTGTCTTGGCGTCATTTAATGAGATCTGTTCAAGCAGGGCAGCTCCGGCCATCATGTGGACATGAGCGTCCATAAACCCGGGCAGCACCATGTGCTCTTTCGCATCGATGACTTTTGTGGAAGGGCCCTGATACGCGGCGATCGCTTTATCCGAACCTACCGCAATGATTTTCCCTTCGCGCATTGCTATGGCTTCCGCCCAAGGTTCTTTTGTATTCACAGTATAGATTCTCGCGTGGATTAGCACCGTATCCGCAGGCGTGCTCTTTTGCTGTCCGCATCCTGATGCCCCCAAAACAGCAATAAGAAGCAGGACAATTGCGATTGTTCGCTTTTTCATATCCGAAATTTCCTTCCTTTTAGAAGCCATCTTCTAAACAGCGTCCGCTCACGATGTTCGGAACTTACGGCACGATTTCACGCGCAATTTTTTCGAACGCCGCTCCCTGCTCGGCCTCCAGGAGGTCCGAAACAGGTTCCGGCCAGGCGCTCGTTTGAACAATGACAATATGGCGGGCGGGATTTACGTAGATGCATTGTCCGTAGATTCCCAGCGCCATGAATACATCGTCATGCCCTGGAGGGACCCACCACTGGTAGGCATACCCATAGCCGCCTTCAGGGCCGCCCGGTTTCGGTTTGAGATATGGCGCGTCCGGCTGCGTGGAATCGTGTACCCAGGCGCTTGACACCACACGCTTTTCGCCGAGCGTTCCGCCCCGAAGCATCATGAGTCCAACCCGCGCGTAATCCCGCACCGTGGCATTGAAGCAGGCAAATGCACATGTATCCGACTGTTTCGGGGACTCGTAGAAGAACGCATCACTCGCGGCGCCGATTTTGCTCCACAGCTTTTCCTGCGCATATGTATTGAGCCGCTTTCCCGTAACCTTCTCCAGGAGAAGACCCAAGACCTGCGTATTCACGCTTTGATATTCAAACTTGGTGCCGGGAGCAGTTCTGGTCGGCTGAATTGACTGCACGTAGTCTTTGAAGGAGGGATTTCCAGTAAGCAGTGCCGCGCCGATCAACGCGGCCCCCGATTTCGGATCCCTGTAGTTTTCGCTGTAGTTGACGCCGGTCGACATCTGAAGCAGGTTTTTCACCGTGACATTGCGATAGCCGCCCTCCGACAGATACGGCAAATATTTTGTGACAGGGTCCTCGACGCTTTTGATTGCCCCTTCTTCGACAGCTGCTCCGACCAGAATCGAGACAATGGACTTGGACAATGACTGGGACACGAACCTCGAATTCCGATCTGCTTCATGAAAATATCTCTCGACGATAATCTGGTCGTTGTGAAGGACCAGGAATCCGGTGACGAAATTTCTCTTGAAGTACTCATTCAGGGAATAACGGCCGCCATGGAATTTGTAGTCGGTTGTCCAATCCCTGGCCGGCTCGCGCAGCGGATATATCCGCTCTCCCTTTTTTATCAAGTCTGTGCGTAAGCCGAGCTGGTCCATATGGTGGAAGTAGTAAAAACTATAGGGCTGTGCCATATAGCTGTATTTGTCCACCAGGAGGCCGGCCGGATTCATTTTGCTGATGTCGATTTTGCCCGGTTTTTGAGCGAATGCTCCAAGGCTTAACATCAATCCCGCAAATACTACAGGCATCAACCAAACTCTTCTTTTCATACAACCCCCCATTTGCACGGTGATCGGTGATTCAGTGATCCCGGGAAAGGACATTCAAGAGCTCACGTTCTCCGCCTATTTGTTCTCACCTTTGAAATTTCCTTCGTACGTCGGGAAAGGCCGGGTGCGCGCAAGCCATTCAGAATGAGCTGCGTAAATCCCAACGCGATTTGATCGTCCGGCAGCGAGAGCTCGTCCAAACCGAACAATATTTTAGCGAGCCCATAATAACCGGCCATGCTGACGATTGCGTATGCCGCCAAATTCGGATCGCACTTTTGAAAAGCTTCCTTTCTCTGCCGCTTTTTGATGTAGTCGCAAAGGAGTCGATGGAGGGGCAAAAGGCGCTGTCCAGTGATCTTGTGTAAGGGATGACCGCCCAGCGCCGCCTGGAGCATCAATTTCTGAAATTGCGGGTCTTGGCGGTCGGCTTCCAAAATATGTTTCACCACGGAAAGCACCAGCGCTTCATCATCTTCACATTTGACAAAATTGCTCAGTTCGGCTCCCCAGGTCTTTATTCCTATTTCATCCGCCTTGCGATCAAGAATGCTCTCGTAGAGCGCCTCCTTCGATGCAAAGTGCCTGAAAATTATCGCTTCGCTTACTCCGGCTGCCGCGGCGATAGCCTTGGTATAGGTGTTTTCAAACCCAAATTCGGAGAATAATTCCTTGGCAATCCTAAGCAGCTGGTTGCGGCGATCTTCAGCCCTGAGACGTTTCCGCGATGCCGGGGAATTGTCCCCGGAACAAATATCCCGAGTTCGCATTTTACCCTTCTGGGAAATAAGTTAGCGCTGACTTACTTTAGGGTTTACTGACGCTGTGAGTCAAGCGCATAAACAGACGCACGCGATCGCCGGTTGCCGATTTGCAATTTAACCGGTTTTGCTTTGTCACAATGCAGGGTGTGCAATCGTGTGCACGAGAAAACAGAAGGTTTCTTCATTTGTGATGCAGAGGCCGCCTGCCACCCCGGGAATCCTGAAGATAATCCGCTTTATGGAGTTGTCTCCGATCATCTGGAGACCTTCCCGGGCCTGCAGCGGGAACGTGATCGCCCGGTTCCGCATCTTGCTGAATGGGAGCTGCGGTTATTTTTGAAATGTGGGGTTTTAGCCAACGGCTCTCTGGGAGTGCATTGCAATGCCTGCGGGGAGGACCGGGGTATACCGTGTTCTCGCAATGAGAGTCCGGCTTGACAGTAACCTGATTGCATCTTCAGATACCATGAGTGGAAGCCTGTTCTGCCATTTCCCGGATCCGTCGCAGGTCGAGTTTTCCCGTGCCGAGATAGGGAAAGGTCTCCACGCGGACGAAACGGTCCGCGCGCGGTTTCCATAAATTCGGGAGCTCGCTCTTCGCCAGCTTCTCGATGCAGCTTTGTAAGGACTCTTCGTCCAGCTTGTGGAATACGATGAGTTGCTCGCCCTTTTTCTCGTCTTTCACTCCTGTGACCACAAAAGACTGCTCTGCCACTCCCGCCGCCTCGTGCAATGTTTCCTCGACCTTTCCATGAGACACCATTTCCCCGCCAATCTTGCTGAACCGGCTCAGGCGGTCTGTGATCTGAAGAAATCCATCTTCGTCGATCATGGCAATGTCCCCTGTGACGTACCATTTATTTTCGGATGACGCGACAGATGAAATTCCTTCGGGCCTATTTAACACAAGGACTTCCGAGGTTTTTGCCGGCAGACCGAGATATCCCTGCATCACATTCGGTCCCAGTACGAGCATCAGGCCGGGGGTTCCGGGGGGCACAGGAGTCATGGTTTCCGGATCGACAATGCGCACCGAAACCCCCGGCAGCGGATGCCCGATTTTCCCGCGCTTGGCGCCAACCTGATGATATCCCGCGGCCCGGAAATCCGGTTTGTTCGTCGCCACGCAAGGCGCGCATTCGGTACAGCCATATCCTTCCATCGGGTGGATTCCGAACCGGTCCTCGAAGGCGGTCGCCAGGCGGTCCGGCAATTTCTCCGCGCCGGTGATGACGACGCGCAAACCTCCAAATTGCTCGGGGGTGCAACTGCGCATGTAAATCTGGAGAAGCGTCGGGGTTGCCAACAGGAACGTTACATTAAAATCACGCACCAGCGGGCCGATCGTTTTCCCGTCAAGCGGGTTCGGATGATACACCACTCCTATTCCAAGAGCGGCCGGCAGCCACAGCGTTCCCATGAATCCGAAGGAATGAAAAAACGGGAGAATGCCAAGCATGCGGTCCCGCCGGTTGAATCCGAATACCTGGTGGACCTGCTCGATGTTCGACCCGATGTTGTAGTGGCTCAGCATCACGCCTTTCGGATCCCCTGTGCTCCCGCTGGAAAAAACCACCGCGGCCAGGTCATCCAAGGCGCTTTTCGACTCGCATCCCAGCGCATGTTCCAGCATGCCGACAGGAAGCAGCCACGCCATTACAACGGCGGCCAGCTTTTCAAAAACAGAAGGGGGGCATCCTGCCGACTTGCCAACTGCCTCCTCGAGATAGATCGCGTCACACGGGATCCGGATTTTAACTTTTTCGAGGAACGCTTTCGAGGTGATTACCTTGGTGATCCCGCACTGGCCGATACAGGAAGCCAGTGCCTGATCGGAAAGCGTGTAATTGAGGTTTACCGGCACTCGCCCCAACAACATCGCGGCATAGTTCACCAGCGCACCGGGAACCGACGGTGGCAAGAGAATGCCCGCCATCTTCTGATCCGCCCACACATGGCGCAATCGCCTGGCCAGGAACACCGCACGAGTTAACACAGTGCTGAACCGCACTTTTGGATTCTGCGCGTCCGCCATGGCAAACCGGAAAGGGTGCCAACGGGCCGTTCGTACCAGCGCCCGATGAAGCGGGCGCATGCGCCTTTTACGATCCTGCCATGCCTCGGCCATGAGTTCCTGTACCACCTGCCGTACCTCAAACGGCGTCGCGGAAGACGGCAACGGAGCGCCATAATTCACCGTGACGGGGTAGGGCAGGTGGCGTGGAATTTTCCACAGAAAATGTCCCTTATTGAAGCTGAAGATGCTGCCCCACACGCCATCCAGCGCAATTGGAATGATGGGCGCGTCCAGATCCTTCATGATGCGTTCGAATCCGCGCCGGAAGGGCAGCAGTTGGCCGATGCGAGTGATCTCGCCTTCCGCGAAAATGCAGACGACGTCCCCTGCGCGGATGGCGTCGCTGGCGCTTTTCAAAGATTGAATCATTTCGCGCGGACGCTGCTCGGAGGAAATGGGGATCATGCCGAGAATGCGAGCGAATGGCTTGAAATAAGGCAGTTCGTAGTAGTCCTTGAACACCATGAATCGCACCTGCCGGTCGGTTGAAGCCAGCAGCAGCATGGCGTCGATAAAGGACACGTGGTTGCAGACGAATAGCGCGCCGCCTTTCGCCGGAATGTTGTCGCGGCCCACAATACGAATCCGGTACACCGTTCGCGTCAAAGCCCACAAAACGAATCGAAGCAACGAGTCGGGCAGCAAAACGACCACGTACACGGCGCCGGCCAGCGTCAGCACACTGCTGAAAAGGAAGATCTGGGTGGGAGACTGATGGGCAATTTCTGCCAGCAGGTAGTGCGCTCCTGAGGCCAGAAAGACACCGACGAAGGAAAGCAGGTTCGCCGCCGCCAGCACTTCGCCTTTCTTCGACTTGTCAGGCCGGTGCTGCAGCAGAGCGGAAATAGGAACGATGAAAAATCCGCCTGCGAATCCAAGAAGCGCCAGGCGGATCAATGCTGTCCTTAGCGACAATCCCGACTCCGCAAGCGACAGGCATACAATCGAAAGCCCGACGGCACCGAGCGGCACCAGGCCATATTCGATTTTGCCGCCGGACAGATATCCTGCCGCAACACTGCCCAGTCCTATGCCGATGGCCAGTGCCGCGCTCAACCAGCCGGTTTGAGCTTCGCTGACCTTCAGCACATTGGCGCCGAAGAAGAACAAGTTCAACAGCAGCAAAGCGCCGAGAAAAGTAAAATATGTATTGCCGAGCACTGCAAGGATGAGCGGACGGTCGCCGCGCCAGGAACGCATCTGACTGAAGAGGCTTTCGAGAAAATTGGCTTGGAATTTCCTTTGCGGGTCCGCGGCAGGAACTTTCGTGATACCCAGGCTGAGCATCAGCCCGACGGCTGCAAGCACGATGAGGATTGCTCCGGACCGGCCATGATGTCCGCGAAATCGCTCCGCCATGAACCCGGCGGTGGCAATGCCCAGAATGACGGCGGTGAATGTCCCGAGTTCCAGAAGGCCGTTGCCCCAGGACAATTTCTTCTCTGGCAGTAGTTCCGGCAGGAGTCCGTACTTGGACGGGCCGAAGATCGCGCTGTGCACCCCCATCAGGAATACACAGCCGAGCAGAATCGGCATGCTCCCCAACAATAAACCGGCCAGCGCAAGCGACATCACCAGTATTTCAAAACCCTTTACTCCGACGCTGATTGTGCGCTTGCTGAAGCGATCGGCAAGGAAGCCGCCGGCCATGGAAAACAAAATAAACGGCAAGGAAAACAGGGCGCCCACTAATTCGGTGGTACGATATTTGTCGGCCAGTTTCATGTTCATGGCAATGAGCATGAAAATGACCAGGTTCTTCAGCAAGTTGTCACTGAATGCTCCCTGAAATTGCGTAGCGAACAAACTCCAAAATCCACGAATCGATGTTTGTTCCATCCTGAATCCCGACTCTTTCATTCGCGCCTCGATGGTTGATCGTCAATTGGGGTCATCGACAGCCCGGCTTCACTAAAACGCCGACTATTGCGTTTGGCTTATCTGCCCTCTGGTTATATAGCGACGATTGGCATTGGAAACTGCATCATTGCTCCGTCCCCCAAAAATGGACCACGAAATACACCAAATACACTAAAAGGGATTCATTTGATTTGTGTGTTTCGTGTTTTTCGTGGTCAAATTCCTGGACACTCACCTATTTCGCCCCACACCACTTCGGGAAATTCGAATTTTTTGTCACAAATTTGATTCCCGTTTGTCCTACAGTATGACACAGCAAATCAGCCAGACTGGCATGTTGGGCTGTCGGCGGGATTTATCGGGCGAAATCGGAAGTGATGCAAGTGCGAACAATTTGATGATGGCGGAGTTGCCGATGATGGCAGAATGCCCGTCAGCTACAGGTCAATTTGAAGAGCTTTATGCGCTCTATCACGACTCCATCTACCGGTATCTGTACCGTTTGGTGGATAAATCCGATCTGGCCGGCGATCTGGCCCATGATGTCTTTATCCAGCTGCATCGGCAACTGGCGGGCAATCTCCAACTGCGGAATCCGCGAGCCTGGCTTTATAGCGTGGCGACAAATCTGGGCTACAACCATCTGCGACGAGAGCAGCGGCTGGTCAGGTTGATCCGGGACTGGTTGCCCTTGCTGGACCGCACCACATCGCCCGAACGAGAGTATGTCCGGGAGGAACAGCGGAATCTGGCCCGGCAGGTGATCGGCCGGTTGCCGGTGCGCGAGCAGATCCTGCTGCAGCTTTTCCAGGATGGTCTGTCCTATGCCGATATTGCGGTGGCAACCAATTTGAATCCGAGTTCGGTGGGCAAGTTGCTGGCGCGGGCCATTGCCAAATGTGCCCGTTCGGTCAAGAGGTGATATATGCAGGAATGTCAGTCTTCCCAGGGTCTCTTTGATTATCTGCGGCAGGAATTACCGCCGGATCAGGTGGCCCGTGTAGAAGCCCATCTGTCGCACTGTGCCGCTTGCCGCGACGAATTACATAGGTTGCGTCAGCAGATCCAGCAGGTACAGGCCATTCTGGCGCAACTGGATCCGGTGCCGGGCCGATTGCCGGCGCGTTCCGTGTCATTCATCCGCTTGCCCCGTTGGGCTTTGGCATTTGCCGCGACGGTGATGCTGATCCTGGGCGCGGTGATGCATCTCAGCGGAAATCAGAGCGCTCTGGCGAATTCCATTTCGCGGTTGAAAGTAATCGTTGACGTATCCACGGGCTTATATAGTGCGACGTCCATGGATTGCACTTTGAAAATCCCGGATGCCGGGAGGCTAACCTCCAATTATCGGGCGCGCTGGAGCGCGGCCGGCATTACTCGCGTGGACCTAGATCCAGGAAGCGGCATGGAAAAGACGCTGTGGATTTCTAACACGTCCAATCCTCCGGATCCTGTGTGGCAGCCAGTCATGGAATTCCTGACGCCGGCAATCCTGGCACAACATATGGAGAAGCACTACGGATTGGCGCAAATCGTGAGCAAGAGCGGCGCCGGACAAGATGAGTTCTTACTCGCGGGACAAGAAGATCGGCAGACTATCGAGATCGCGGTCGATGAGAGAACGTATCTTCCGAAGATGCTCAAAAAGTATTCGCAGGATTCGGGCAAAACAGGCCAGCAGCGCCATTCTCTCATGGAGGTGCGATTCCTATGGAATCAACCGATTCTCCGCGAGGTCTTCATTCCCGGGTCCCACGATGCGAAGTAATGGGGAAAAACTCATATGGTTCAGTTCGGAAAGGAGGACAGCATGTCATCCACAAATTCCGCGAAGACTCTTCTGATGGTCCTCGGGGGTATTTTAATTTTGGTGCTTATGTCTCTGGCCGTGGTCAAATCCGGACACTTGCCTGATTTTGTCGACCCCCATGGATTTATCTTTGTCCTGGTAGGTGGGATTGCGTTGGTGATGATTAGTTTTTCCGGCAATGAAGCCCGTCGCGCCCTCATGCATGCGGTTGGGACTCCTGGCGAGGATGCTGGGATCCGGCTTTCAATTCATTTCTGGGAAGCCGTCGGTCGCAGTTTCTGGATGCTGGGCGGGTTTTACAGCGTCCTGAGCGTTATTCTTGGTTTCGAAGCCATGAAGACAGAGGAGAGCGCGGGCGTCCTCGCAGTCATAAACACTCTGACACGATCTCTGCTGGGTTCGTTCTATGGCATCCTACTGGCAGTGATTTGTCTCATCCCCTGCTGGAAACTCATGGGAAGGCTGCAAAGCCAGCCATCGCTGCCAGGTGGAGGGCGAGACGAATCGTCATCAACAATTGGGCGTCGCGGGTTGAGGTACGGGGCAGTAATTGGGTATATCCTGTTTTTTTCAGCATTGATTTTAACCATCCCCCATCTTTCAAAGACCATGTTGTGGAATGCACTCCCTTCAATTGTTTACTGGCCATCGCTGTTGGTAGTCTTGGGAGGAGCGTTGGCGCTGATGCTGTTTGTCGGCAGCGTGAACTCGGGACCGCCGTTGTCAATGTCTTTTGCTTCCATGGGAATCCTCGGCTTCTTAATAGCATTTATCAGAATGTTATTAGGCATTGGCTCATCCCAGATCATGAGCGTCGCTTCGAATTTGGTTTTCCTTCTCTCTTCCTGTTTTGCGGCCTTGTTGGGAATGATTCTCGTGGGTGCGCCTTTGGAAGATCGTGCAGTCCGGACGGGACGAGTCGCCAAACCGTCGGCATTCAGCCGCGTATCTTGGTACGGATTCCCCCTGCTGACATTGGTATTAGTGCCCCTGGTGATTGTTGTCATAACCACGCCAATGCCAAGGAACAGGCCTCAAGTTACTGAAGTGACCGTGCCGATCCAGGAGCAAAGAGCAAAATATGAAGCTCGCGCTCCGCAAAGCGACCCTGTACCCATTGAGGCCAATATTCAGGAATCTCACCTGATTTATAAGGTAAATCCAACCTATCCGGAGCAGGCAAAACGTGAAGGAATTGAGGGAAGCATCAAGCTCACAATCATTATCAATGAAGAAGGCTTTGTTTATGAGGCAACGGGGAATCCGAAAAATAATCCGGTTCTCGAGAAAGCGGCGATTCCCGCCGTAAAGAGATGGAGATTCAGCCCATTTCTTATGAAGGGCGTGCCTGTCGCTGTGAAGACAACGGCAACGGTAAATTTTACTTTGAAGTGAAATCCGTGCAATTCGTGGCTGCGTTTGAACACATCTAACGCCTCGGAACCTAAAGTGAACAGCATTGGGGTTAAACAGGGTCAAGCCCCAAATCCGGTTGACAACCGGACATGCAATGCCACAATGAATTCATGGCACATGAATTTACAACCTCTTATTTAAAAGACTCGATTGATTTATTCCGTTATTACAAGAAGCTGGCGGATCGCGCAATGACGCAATGCCCGGATGAAGGCTTGTTTGCCGCACTCGATGCCGAGTCAAATTCCATTGCCATCATCGTGAAGCACATGGCTGGAAACATGCGTTCGAGATGGACAGATTTTTTGACTACCGATGGCGAGAAGCCGAACCGCAATCGCGATGCGGAATTTGAGCAGCCGCCCACAACGCGTGCTGAAATTATGGAATTGTGGGAACGCGGCTGGAAATACCTTTTCGATGCTCTGGGACTTCTCAAAGACTCGGATATGACTGTTCAGGTGGCAATTCGGACTGAACCTCACTCCGTGATGCAGGCAATCAACCGGCAAATCGCGCATTATGCGTATCATGTGGGACAAATCGTGTTTCTGGCAAAGCATTTGACCGCAAGAGGAGCCGGGAATTGGGTTTCTCTAACCGTTCCGCGAAGCCGGTCCGAGCAGTATTCCCGTGATGTCGCCTCGGGCAAGAAATCCCAGCGCTAGGCGTTAAAGATCCTTTGCCATTTGGTCGGTCTAAAGGATGAAAAACAAGCCACGGATTAACACGGATTGCAGCGATAAAATGATCGCCCTCTGCATCCGGTGGTGCAATCTGATAACCTGATTTACAGAATTATCTTCGGAGCTACGATGACAGACAATCAAGCCTGCGGGATTCCGGGATCCAATCCAATGAACGATGAGATCCGGGATATCCTGACAAACTGTAAGAGAGTCGCGGTCGTCGGTCTTTCCGACAAGCCGGATCGAGACAGCTACATCGTTGCCAGATACCTGAAGGCGCACGGATACATCGTCATCCCGGTAAATCCGGCGAAATCAGAAATCCTCGGAGAAACGTGTTACCCGGATCTACTATCCATACCCCAGCAGGTCGACATCGTGGATGTATTCAGAAAAATTGAGGCTATTCCAGGCATCGTTGATGAAGCCATAAAGATCAAAGCCAAGGTTGTATGGCTGCAGCTGGGTTTGGTGCATGAGGAAGCTGCGCGCAAAGCAAAAGCAGCCGGCCTCATTGCGGTGCAGTCAAGATGCATCAAGGTCGAACACGCAAAACTGATCGGATGAGCACCGGGGGTCTGAAGACCAACTCCCGAATCGCCAACTACAACGAACCGGACAATGACTATAAATATCCCCTATGAAACCTGATCGCCGGACTTTTACCGGCCATCAAAGCCTCGCGCCTGGATCCCATCGAAGCGCTACACTATGAATAGAAAATGGTTTTTGCACCCGGAGGCCTGTGAAGACGACTCTCCAGAACCTTCCGATGGAGGAGAACCAATAGTCGGATGGCTCTGGAGAGCCGTCCTCACAGATAATCCGCATGGCCTGCGTCGCGGCGCGTAGCATCTGCGGCCCCGGCGCTCGCGCCAAAATGTGAGGTTATTCCTTCGCAGGCTTTTCGCTGTCTTCCTGCTCTGCTGCATACCGTTTCTCGGTGTCGTATTTCGCCTGGAGGCCGATGATGCGATTGAACTCGTCGAAGGTCAGCATGCGGTCGAGGTCTCTGCGCGTCGTCTCTTTGGTTTTGAGCAGGCGATAGATTTCCGTCACAGCCTTTGCCGCGGCATAGAGGCCTGCGAGGGGGCAGACAATCATCTGAAACCCAAGTTTCTTGAGTTCCTTGCGCGTCAGGTGCGGCGTGACGCCGCGCTCGATCATGTTTGCCACCAGCGGCGGCGGCAGCTCACGCCCGATCCGTCTTAGCTCGGCCAGCGACAGGGGAGCCTCCACAAAAAGCGCGTCCGCGCCGGCCTGCTTATACAATTTGCACCGCTCGATGGCTGCGTCGAGGCCCAGCGGCTGGCGCGCATCGGTGCGGGCTACGATGAACAGGTCGCGCCCGCCTTCCCGCGCGGCGTCGCGCGCGGCGCGGATTTTACTGGCGTGCTCGTCGGCGCCGATGACTCTCTTGCCTCGCATATGGCCGCACCGTTTCGGCCAAAGCTGGTCTTCCAGAAACACGCCCGCCGCGCCGGCGTCGAGCAGCTCGTGCACCGTGCGCCGGACGTTGAGCGCGTTGCCGTAGCCGGTGTCGGCGTCGACAATCACCGGCGCGGCCGAATTTTTGCAGACGCGCCGCGTCGCCTCCGTAATGTCGCCGAGCGACAACAAGCCAAAGTCCGGCTCGCCGAGCGCCGTGGCGCTTACGGAATAGCCGCTGATGAATATGATCTCAAAGCCGGCCTGGTTGGCGATGCGCGCGCTCAGCGCATCATAAACCCCCGGCATGAGGATGGTATCGCGCTTCAGCGCGCGCCGTATGCTCTCTGCTTTTGTCATACTCCTATTATCCGCATTGTCACGCGGATTTCACGGATAATTTTGCTGCATTATTTCTTCGATGCTTTTTCAGAACAAAAATTGTATAGTGGTTTTAATTTTACTAACTTTCAAGGGTAAGCCATGTCCGAACCGATCCGCACCTACCATGAGCACATCCCGATCCTCAAAGAGGAATTGGTGAATAATGGAAGCCTTTCGCTGGTTCTTCTCGACATCTCTCCCTTCACCCTGATTGAGGAGCAGTACGGCATTCAAACCTATTCGCTCGTTCGGCATCATATCTTCTCTTTGCTCAAGGAGCAGTCCGGCAAAGACTTTCGCAAGGAGGATATGCTGGTGCTGGAGGAGCCGGGCGGATTTCGAATCCTGTTGTTTCTAAGCCCGCGCCGCCACCTCACCACGTTGTCCTATGAAAGCCTCGAGGCGATGCGTCTTCGGCTGATGGAAGCGCTTGTCCCCAAGTTGTTGCGCACAGCCTCGCCTTATCTCAAGACCACGCCGCGCATCTCCATTGGCTATGCCATCGGCATCTATAACCCTCTGATGGATCCGCATCACAATATTCTGCGCATGATCCGCGAGGCGATCGATCAGGCTCAATGGCAGCAGAAGACCGAAGAGATCAATACGCTGAAGAATCTGCGAGAGGTGATCCTGAATGAAGAAATAATCACTCTGTATCAGCCGATTGTGAATCTGCGCGACGGGCAGCCGGTCGCCTACGAAGCTCTGGCGCGTGGCAACGCAGGGTCGACCTTCCCGACGGCCGACAAGCTGTTCGACGCTGCGATCCGGCATCACCTCCTGGTGGAACTCGATCGAGTATGCCGCAAACAGGCACTGCACTATTCCCATCGGCTTCCAAGCGGCACGAAGGTGTTCATCAACACCTTGCCCGCCACGATTCGTGATCCTGAGTTCCAGGGAAAGCACCTGGTCGAATCCCTGGAGCGGGCTTATATCACTCCCGACCGGATTGTCATTGAAATCACTGAAAAAATGGTGATCGACAACCTGAATCTTTTCCTGGATGCGATGACCGATTTTACGGCGTTGGGAATGTCGTTCGCCGTGGACGATGTGGGTTCCGGTTACTCCGGACTCGAGACGATCGGCAAGCTGAAGCCCAGCTATCTCAAGGTGGATATGTCCCTTGTGCAAGGCATACATACGAGCATCATGAAGCGTGAAATGCTGAATGCGATCATTTCCATGGGGCGGGGAATCGGTGCCAAGGTGATTGCCGAGGGAATCGAAGTGCCCGAAGAACTCAAAACTCTGCAAGCCATCGGCGTCGACTACGGTCAGGGATATCTATTAGGCCGGCCCGATCTAATGTCCACTTCCTAAAAGAACTTTT
>DATJPG010000018.1:0-31752 GCA_035506515.1 Acidobacteriota bacterium | reverse complement strand
TGCCATTCCGGGCGCCATGAAGAGGCGGACGAACTCTTCGGTTTTTCCGGGCCCTCCCATGGTTTTCTGAACGCTTTCGAAATACTGGATCGTGTTTCTCGGCGAGATGTTCTGATCCAGCCATCCGTGATACAGAATCAGCTTGCCTCCGCGCTTTTCAAAGCGCGTAAGATCCGGATTTATCGAGTCAAGAACCGGTCCAAATTTTTTGGCGGATTCTTCCAAAAGTGCAAAGCTCTTGGGGTCGGAGAACGATAGGCTTTTCCAATCCCAATTCGGGTTTTTCAGCACCATGTACTTGAAATAGGAGATTGGCGTATTGAATGGTTCATTGATGTGGCCCGGCCACAAGGTTTCACTGCTCTTTTCGTACCCGTACCAGAATCGTTTCCCGGTCGAAGGATCCTTCGCACCCTCGTAGATCTTTCTGACCGAGTCCGCCTGCGCCGCAGTCAGGCAGTTCGGACCATCGGCTCCGGAACACTGGATTTTTGCCGGATCGAAATTGCATTGACGGGGATCATTGATGACCCCGTCCTTCACTCCGTCTGCTGCATCGCACGCATCCAGGGCAGCGTTCACGATTAACGGCAGTTTGTCATTCGGAATTCGGCTTGCCTCGTCCCGGTGCGTAACCCAAGCCGCGTACAGTTCGCCGGGCCAAAGGTGTGTAGGGTAATTCGCGGGAGCTCCTGCAACAATGCCGTTGTAGTCCGCGGGATATCGTTGAGCCTCCGATAGTGCCTGGCCGCCTCCACCTGAGCATCCGGTGAAATACGAATACTGTGGATCCCGGCTGTAGTATGCCCGGATGACCGCTTTCGCGGCCACAGCTGTCATGTGGATGCCCCGTGAAGCGAAGTCAACGACCAGTTTTTCGTCAAGCGCCCATGAATCGTCATTCCGCTTTTCGACGTGGCCGGTGTCTGTGCTCGCGGTGGCATAGCCTCGCGCCAGTGCCTGCATCATGGCGTCATAGGCGATAAAACCCGCCATGCCGCCGTTGCCGACACCGTTGAATTTCCCATTCCATTTATTTTCACCGGAAGCAGGCGGCAGCCAGACCTCAAAATTGATCGAGGGCTGCACAACTCCAACCACACGGCAAAAGGCAGGAACAGCTTGCAGCGTTCCCGCCGGACCCCGGCCGATCTCCGGCTTTGCGCCGCGTCCTGCACCCGGCGGTGCTCCGAAAGGCGGTTGTCCCCCTCCCAATGCGATGCCTCTGCCTGGAGGCGAGAATTCCCCCGCCGCTATCCATTTGGCCGAAGAAATAGTTGTTTCGGGAATTTGAACGCTCATTAATTTCTCGCAGGATCCGCTCACAGAAGACTGCGCGAATGCCGTCGCCCCCGATAAAATCAATGCGATGCCCAACCCTGCAACGGCGCAAAACAAAATACGAACTTTCATGTTAATTCCTTGTGCAAAAGCGCGCCGGCCAGACCGGCGCGCTTTGTTATACACTCAAGCTAGTAGGTCAGTCGCAATGCAAACTGCAGAATACGTGGCCGGTTAGCCTGGCTTGTAACAACCCCAAAGGTAGCCGGGGAATTCACATCTGTGGAAGGTGCCCCGAACTGAACCCGGTTGAACAAGTTGAAAGCTTCCATCCGGAACTCCACGCCAACGCTTTCCTTGATCTGCGTCTTCTTGAAGATTGCCAGATCCCAGTTGTTGGTCCCTGCGGCCCTCAGGTTCGAATCGACGCGGGGTTCGTTGCCGAATTCCCATTCGCCTGACGGAACGAAGCAGGCTGTATTAAACCAGCCGTTCCGCCTCGATTGAGCCGAACCCGAGATTCCTGCGCCGCAATTGGGCAGGACCATCGGACGCTTGGGGCCTCCGCCAAAGTAATACGCAACGGCGCCATCGGCCGAGGAATTGACGGATTGGCTGAAATTCAACGGGAAACCGGATTGGAATGTGGTCTGACCGTTGATGCCCCAACCCGAAACCAGCTTGTTCATTGCACCTTTTGCGTCTGACAATAGTTTCTGCCCGCTGCCAATCGGCAGGTCATAGGTATAGCTCACCTGGAAACGATGGGGGACATCGAAGCTCGCGAGAGAACGGTCGGCCTTGCGGTCGTACGCATTCTGTCCGCCGCTGCCGACACCGCCGTTATCTTCCAGGAAGCCATTCAGTGTATCGGTGTCCGAAATGAGCTTGGCCCAAGTGTACGAACCCATAATCATCCCGCCGGACTTGAACCGTTTCTCCAGTTTGATTTGCATGGAATTGTAGCTGGAACTGCCCATATAAGGAGCGTTGATAGACACGCCCGCATTCCCCTGAAAGAAATTCCCAAACGGATCAGAGCCCCCGTAGCCCCACTGTGGATAGGGCCGCTGCAGCTGACCGATCATGATAGTTGGAGATAAACCAAGCACTCCGGTGTTAGCCCTGCCAAAAAAGGGATTGTTTACAAGATGCAGCGGACCTTCTCCCGGATATGCGGCCAAATCTGCGCTGACATTTTCGGGGGACAGCTGGTTGAGGGCCACGCCTTGGGAGGGAGATGTCACGCTGACGCTCCCGCTTTGCAGAGGAAGATGAGTCCCCTTCGATCCCGCGTAACTCGCTTCCAGCATCAAACCATTGCCGAATTCATGCCCGACTGTGAAATTCCACTGCTGAGCAACCGGATACTTCTGGTCGGGCAGAACGCCGTTGATACTTGTACCCGCGAGGCCAGTCATGAAATTCTCATCATGGCCCGCCGGTTGGAGAATGCCATGTGGCCAGGGATTCGTGACATCTCCCGACCACTGGTTTGTGGTGGCTTGCATTACCGGAGAATTAATCCCTTGCAGGTCACTGGGAAGGTAAGACAAACCCGCGCCCACGCGGATGACAGTTTTTTCGGTGATACGATAGGCCAAACCGACCCTGGGTGAAAAGAGGTCCCAGTGCAGCTTGTTTTGCTGGCGGTCCGTATAATTAGAGGAATTTGTCAAAAAAAGCTGACCTTTTAAAGATGAGAAATACGGATTGGATGCGAACCCGGTCAGAGTGTCGGCGGCATCGGGGGCGAGGACCGTATTCCGGTCATGCATTTCCGTGAAGGATCCCGGCTGCTCCCAGCGCAAGCCCAGATTCAATGTCAGTTTTTTGTTCAACTGCCACGTGTCTGCCGCATATAGCGCGTAATACCAGGATCTGGCTCCAGTGGTCAGTGCAGTCTGGATCGAGCCGTTAACTGGCTGGCCAAAGATGATGTTGGTGTATGGGTCAAACGTCGGCGGACTGGGGACATAGGTGAATTGGCCCGAGGCGTTGTTGTCCGCGAAGCTCCGGCGATAGGCATTGCGAATCTCTCCTCCGAATTTCAGCGTATGCGCCCCTATGATCTTCGTCAGGCTGGCGGACGCACCGATGTGGTCTTCCCAAGTGTTGCTGGACACGTTTTGGAAGAGGAAGAAGACTGGTCCGCCAAAGGGAGGAGGAACTATTGGCGTCGGGTTATAGAATACCGACATTTGCGGTTTAAGAGCTTCCCATGCAGGGCCGTATTTTGAGTAATCTTCTTTATTCGTCCGGGGGGACATGGAGTCAAACCGGAAGTAGGTAAAATAAACCCTTCCGTCGATGATCGTGGTTGGATTCAAAGTATAGGTGTCATTGATAACAACCTGCTGGGTGGTGTGGTTTTCTCCCGGTTTCCCGTATCCATTATGGAAATAATCCGTGGACATGGTGTCGGCGCCCCACCAGGTATAGCGCACGAAAAGCCGCTGTTTGTCGCTGATGTTCTGGTCCAAGCGTCCGGTTACCTGGTTGCCGTTGGATCCGGATGGGCCATTGCCGGAGAAATTAAAGCCGGTCACAGGATTCGCGGGGATGTTAGCCGGAGCATACATATTATAAAAGGCTTTGCCAATCTGGCTGCAGAATTGGTTGCATTGATCGCGCATTGCGTCCGTGGGTACTCGTGCATAAATGGGATCGCCCAGGCGGAGGCTAAATCCTTCCCAGCTGCCGTAGAAAAACGTCTTGTCTTTCCTGATGGGTCCGCCCGCGGTGAATCCATACTGGTTTTGAGTCCACTCCGGACGCGATGTTCCATTCAGGTTGTCAAAGAAATTGTTGGCGTTGAAAACTTTGTTGCGCAGGAATTCATACGCCGTCCCGTGGAACTCGTTTGCCCCTGATTTTGTGGCCATATTGACGACACCACCGGCGAAACGGCCGAATTCCGGGCTGACGTTGTTGGTTGAAACGCGGAATTCTTGAATTGCATCCTGGCTCGGCATCAGCACGATCCCATTGTTCAAGCTGACGTTCATCGGCACGCCATCCAGGAATTGAGCGCTCTGGCCTGCCGCTCCGCCGCCGATCTGGTAGTTGCCCCAGCCGGCTGGGTTGCTGTACGTGGCCCCGTGCTGGTTGCCCAGTGCACTGCCGCTCGAGGAGCCTTGTGGGATGACGCCCGGAGTAAGCGCAATCAGATTCATCACGTTGCGGCCGTTCAGCGGCATCTCAGTCACGGTGCGTGATTCAACCACCTGGCTGAGGGTGCCACCTTCGACTTGAAGCAGCGGAGCCGCGGAGGAGACTTCGACAACTTCGACTACCTGGCCGACTTGCATGGGAACGTCGATGCGAAGGGCGGCTTGCACTTCAACCAAAAGGTTGTCTCGGGTGAAGTGTTTGAAACCGGTCTTCTCGACGTCCATCTTATAGTGACCGGGAACCAGACTGACAAATCGATAGCTCCCGGCTGCGTCCGATGTATTTGTTCGTTTTTCAGCCGTCGCGATATTGGTAAGCGTAATGGATGCACCAGGGATCACTCCTCCTGATGGATCGGTAATGGTTCCTGCCATCGAACCGTAGACGGTCTGAGCCTGCAGCGACACGCCCTGCAGCGTCATCAGACATGCGATACAAAGAGCTAAAGCCCACGCGAACCCCGCGCGGGACCTGTTCCCGGTGATATTCATAGGTGTCTCCTTATAATTTGCTTTCCGGTTGCGACTATGTCCGGCCTCCCGTCCTTATGAACACGGATCGACAACAGCATCGGGGCGGCGCATGGCCATGGGGCGCAGAGTCCGCTGCGCTTCAGAGAAGAACACGGTGGAACCGCAGGCATCCGATCGAAATCAAATTGAATATCCTGCATGGTTGCCTCCCGGCGCATGGAACTGGAAAATGTTCGTTCCGATCCTGCAAAACATATGTAAAGAAATTCTCAAGATTTTCTGCAGATTTTCTGGTATTTCCATGCACCCTCTTGAGAATCCCGTCAGCCGGCCATAGTATGGTGCAAAAGAGGATCCACCATGGCTCAGCGCATTCTGGTTGTGGATGACGACAAATCAATCGTAAAAGTGCTCGCGAGTTATCTGGAACAGGCCGGCTTCCGCGTGCTCGGCGCGCACGATGGCGAAACTGCCCTGCATATATTGCGCCGCGAGCGTCCGGAACTCGTGATTCTGGATTTGATGATGCCAAAGCGCGACGGATGGGAAGTGACACGGATTATCCGCGCCGACAAGTCATTGGCCGCTACCCCTATCATCATGCTCACCGCGCGTTTCGAGGAAACCGACAAAATCGTCGGGTTGGAACTTGGCGCGGATGATTATATAACCAAACCGTTCAGTGCGCGCGAAGTGGTGACGCGTGTCAAAGCCCTGCTGCGCCGCCAGAAGTTGGATCAGATGACGACCGCGGGGCCCCGCGTTTTGGTGAACGGCGGATTGCGCCTCGATGTAGATCACCATATGCTCGTGGTGAATGGGCAGCAGGTGGAACTCACTCGCACTGAATTCAACCTGATGGAAGTTTTCCTCGCAAACCCCGGTTATACGATTACGCGGGACGAGCTGCTGGAAAAAGCGCTGGGATACGCCTATGAAGGTCTGGGGCGCGCTCTCGATACCCATATCCGCAACCTGCGCCGTAAGGTAGAACCCGACCCGGACAATCCTATCTACATCCAGACTGTGCACGGAGTAGGCTACAGGCTGGCGGGAGAACGCTCATGAAACGTTTGTGGGTACGCCTGAGTTTGATGATCAGCGGGGTATTGTTCCTTGTTTTTTTATTGCAGTTTGCCGACCTTATGTTCACCTACAGTCCGGCAGACCCGTATCCGCCGCCCAAACAGGTAATTGCAATCCGGCTAATCAAATTCCTGGGGCTGTCTATGACCGTTGGGCTGGCCGGAGGATTTGCCATCGGGCGCGTGGTTAGCGCGCCGGTCACGACACTGGCTCGTGCTGCCCGTCAGGTGGAAAACGGAGAACTTGACGTTCGGGTGCCGGTGCGCGGCAGCCGGGAGTTCAAGGAGTTGGCCGAGACATTTAATAAGATGGCCGCCGCTTTGCACCAGGCAGAGACGGCGCGCAGCAACCTAATGGCGGACGTGTCGCACGAATTGCGTACCCCGCTCACTGTTCTGGAGGGAAACCTGCGCGCCGCACTGGATCGTGTGCAAACCCTTGGAGAATCGGATATCGCCAATCTGTATGCACAAACACGCCACCTGATCCGGCTCGTCAATGATCTTCGGGAACTGGCCTTGGCGGAGACGGGACAACTGGCGTTGGAAAAGGCGCCCACAGACATGCACCTCCTGGTCCAGGAAGCCGTACAGGCGCTGGAACCGCTCGCCGCGGAAAAAGAAGTCCAGTTGCATGCCGAACTTCCGGCAATGCCGCCGGCTCTCGTGGATTCACAGCGGATGAAACAGGTGCTGTTTAATCTGCTCTCCAATGCGCTGCGACACACGCCTGCCGGCGGTGCGATTCGAGTGAAGGGGGCGCACGGTCCCGGGGGGTTAGCGCTGACTGTTGAGGATACGGGTGAGGGCCTGACAGAGGAACAACTGACTTCGCTGTTCAACCGCTTTTACCGTGTGGACAAATCGCGTAGCCGGGAAACGGGCGGCACCGGATTAGGGCTCGCAATCGTCAAGGCAATCATTGAGGGCCACGGCGGTACGATCAGTGCCACCAGCGCAGGAAAAGGGCAAGGAAGCCGCTTCACAATAGCGCTGCCGGAAAAGACGTCCGCCGCGTGACGCAATCCAGCGCGATTCTCGCCTGATGCCGGCCAAATTCTCCACTTTCCTCTTGTCCGCCGCGAAGGAAATGCATATAAATGTCCGGTTGGCTATTATTTCAGAACCGGGTATCGGGAGAGACAATAGGCCCTCTTTGAAGAATTTTAATGGCCGGGTTCAACCCGGCAAAAATCTAACTGGAGAACAATTCCATGGAGATCAGATTAACCGCAAGCGGTCAAAACAATTTATCTACCAAAGTCTGTGTCAGCGACGAGAACGGATTTGAAGTCGCTTCCACCATCGTCATGGGGAAGAAGGACGCGATTCTCATCGACGCCCAGTGGACGCTGTCCAACGCCTACCGCGTGATTACCGAAATCCTGGACACAGGCAAGAACCTAACGACCATTTATCTTTCGCATGCTCATCCGGATCACTACTTCGGGGCCGGCGTGATTGCCCAGGCTTTCCCCAAAGCCCGCGTTGTGGCGATCCCTTCGGAAGCCGACATCATGAACAAGCAGTTCTTCGGCAAGATCGAACACTGGGAAGGCATCATCGGTTCGCACAATGTTTGCAGAGTAAGCGCGAAGATCGAGGCTTTGAAGGAAAATAAGCTCGAATTGGAAGGACAGCCTCTCGAGATCATGACGAAGATCATGGGCGATATGCGCTACAACACGATGGTCTGGATCCCCTCGATCAAGACCCTGGTTGCCAGCGACGTCCTGTTCAACCAGGCGCATCCTTTCACGTGCGAGCTCACCAAGGATGAACGAGCGCAGTGGATCGCGGATGTGAACAAGATCGAGAAAATGGGCGCCGAAGTGATCATCCCGGGCCATCAAAAGCCCGGCATGCAGTTCGACAAGAGCTCTCTTGATTTCACCAGAGAATACATCGTCGCCACGGAAGAAGAACTGGTCAAACAGGACACCGTTGCCGGCTTCTACTATGCCATGGCGGAACGGTTCCCTCATGCCAATCTCGTCCGCCTCAGCAACGGAATGAATGCGATGGTATTCAAGGGCGGTTTGGATTGGAACTGGAGAGAAATACAATAAGCATTGATTGAACAGTCCCGGCTGTTGAGTCCCGCATTCCACAAAGCGGGATTCAACGGCCGGACAAACCCTGCAGGCATGGCAGCAGGGTACATTTCTCCCACTTTGGTATCACAAGAAAATCATCGAATCTGTTTTGGTTCTTCCATCAACGCTATGGCCGCGAGAAGCGCTCCCGAAAAGTGAGGCGTGCGCGACCCGCTCCGAGATATTGATGGGGCCATGAGCCGGAAGGGAAGCAGGATTCCAGACTCAAAAGCGCAATTTTGAAGGAGCTGCAAATGGATAAATACGAATGCGACGCATGCGGATACATCTACGACCCCGAAGAAGGCGATCCGGATGGCGGCATCCCAAAGGGGACACCGTTTGAAAAACTACCGGCTAATTGGGTTTGCCCGCTGTGCGGCGTGGGCAAGGACCGGTTTACCAAAGTCGTCTAAGCCGCCCCGCCGGGCCGCTTAAAACATGCGATGAATTTTCTGCAACCTGTGCTAAATTACTTAGTCTGCTTCGTGTATCAGACCAAAGCCACGTACAAGGGAGAACGAGAGAGTAGAAGACAGGCATAGAGGGCAGTATAAGGCGCATCGACAAGGTTCCTTGCAATTCTCCAACGTGGCGGGGGAATCGAAAAGCGCGCCCGCGCAAGCTCCGGTTGTCAGAAATCCTCTGATACACGCTTCGCGATGCCGAACGACACTCCCACAGGTTTTGGGTGTTCCGTAATGCAGAATGCCGGGCAGTACTTCCGCGAGTCAGGCCCGGCAATCGAGTTTAGAGAACTTGGAGAGGACCTCTCATGAGTTATTATCTTGCGACGAAAACAAGCATCGGGGATTGGATCAAGGGGCTGGCTTCCGGGAGCAGCGTCTACTTCCCGACCAAGCACGGACAGTCGAGTTATCGTTTCACCCGGGTCCAGCCCGATTCGGAAATACAGTTCGATCGCTACACGCCCACCGTAGTGCCCCCGGTCAAACTGCTCGTCCCGGCGAGGGAAGAGCTGCTGCAGTTCAGGAAAGGTGCCGACGGCAGAAGCGAGGTGCGCGCCTCTCTGGATACATCGTTCCGCGTATTGGCCGGCGTCAGGCCCTGCGATCTCAAGGGGATATTCCTGATGGATCTTTTCTTCAAGGACGGAACCCCGGATGCGTATTACCTGGCGCGCCGCGAAAACACCGCGGTGATCGCGTATGCGTGCGTCGCTGCGTGCGATTCGCGCGCGTTCTGCGCGGCAGTGGAATCTCTCGGTCACACCGAAGGCGCCGATGTTTTGATAACGCCGCTCGAGAACGGAGATGTTCTGGTCGATGTCAAGACGGAGCTCGGCAAAAAAATGACGGACGGAACAAAGTGGAAGCCGTGCGACAAGGATCCGCGGAGCAAAAAGATTGCGGCAGCGGAAAAATCGCAGCAGATCGGGCGCCCGCTCGCCGCATCGGTCAAGGACATTTCCGGGATCGTCGCCAGAAGGTACCAGAGCCCAGTGTGGGAAAAGCACGTGACGCGCTGTTTCTCCTGCGGCACGTGCAATCTCGTCTGTCCCACCTGCTACTGCTTCGACGTGGCCGACGACCTGAACCTGGATGCCGTTTCCGGAAACCGCACGCGAACCTGGGATGCCTGCATGCTGCCTAACTTCGCACTCGTGGGTGGGGGGCATAACTTCCGTCCCGAGCCAGCGTCGAGACAGCGTCACAGGATCAATCGCAAATTCGAATACCTGCCGGAAAAGTACAAACACGGTGCCGTATGCGTGGGGTGCGGCCGGTGCGGCCGGCAATGCACGTCGCACATTGATATTTACGATATTGTCTCGGATCTGATCGCGGAAGGAGGTCGATGATGAGCCCCGTTTCATCCCAAAATAGCGAGATTGCCAGGGACGCCTTCCTGCCGCAGGCGGGCAGGATTGTCGAGCTTGTCGACATGACCGCCAAGGACCGGTATTTCCGAATCGAGCTGGAAAAGCCGCTCGGACATCACTCGGGACAGTTCGTCATGGTGTCTGTTCTGGGTGTGGGCGAAGCCCCGATTTCGATCAGCAACGGTCCCTGCAACGACAACACACTGGAGATGGTGATCCGCAAAATCGGGCGCCTGACCCAGGTGATCCATCAGTTGAAAGTAGGGGACGAACTCGGAATTCGCGGCCCGTACGGCTCCGGGTTCAACCTGAAAGACTTTTACGGAAAAGATGTGGTGTTTGTGGCCGGCGGTCTCGGATTGGTACCGCTCCGATCCCTCATCACTCCCGTGGTTGCGGAAGCAAAAAAGTTCGGCCAGATCACACTCCTCTCGGGATGCCGCAACCCTTCGGAAGAACTCTACCGGGACCAGCTCAAAGCGTGGACAAACGCCGGCATCAATGTCATCCGGCTCGTGGACGCGACAGAAAACATGCCGTGGGAGTTCGGCGTGGGCCTCGTTACGGAACCCATTCCCAAACTGAAACTGGATCCCGCGAAGACGGTTGTTGCAATGTGCGGACCGCCGGTCATGTACAAATTCGTCATCGCCGCCCTCAGCGCCAGGAATGTGCAGCCCGAGCAGATCTTCGTCGACCTGGAGCGGCGCATGAAATGCGGCGTGGGCAAGTGCGGGCACTGTCAGATCAACCATATTTATTGCTGTCAGGATGGGCCGGTATTCCGGTTCTCAAATCTTGCAGGTTTACCGGAGGCGCTTAGATGAAACCCAAGGTGGCATTTTTCGATTTCGCCAGCTGCGAGGGATGTCAGCTGGCTCTTCTGAATTGCGAGGAGATCCTCCTCGACATACTCAATCTTATTAACCTGGTGGAGTTCCGCGAAGCCATCTCCGAAACTGCGCCGCGATACGATATAGCTTTTGTGGAGGGCAGCATCCACAGGGATGAGGATATCGAGAGAATCCAGAATCTTCGGTCGCGGACGACATACCTGGTGGCCCTGGGGGCCTGTGCGTGCAACGGCAATGTCCAAGCGCGCTCCAACTTTGTGGCGCCGGCTGTCAACTACGAGGTGATATACGGCGAAAAGGCACGCAACCGGGTGCAGGTGGATCCGGACTACTGGCATCTGTGGGCGCACACCCGAGTGCGGCCGCTCGATTCCATCGTGAAGGTGGATGCGTATCTCCGCGGGTGCCCCATGGTGCCCGAAGAGTTCCTCCATCTCGTGAAGTCGTTGCTGCAGGGGACGACGCCTGTCGTGCCGCCGAACGCCGTCTGCGTGGAATGCAAAAAGAACGAAAACGAGTGCGTGTTCGAGCGGGGCAAAACCTGCATGGGTCCGGTGACGTGGGGCGGTTGCAACAGCATCTGCGTCAATCAGGGATATGTCTGCGACGGTTGCCGGGGATCGCTTCCCCACGCCAACGTGGACGCCCACATCACCCTGATGCGGGAATACAACATAGACGACAAGGATATCCGAAGCCGATACAGGCTTTTCCTGGGCGCCGAACCTATTGGTAGGGGAGTCTGAAGATGGATCTGAAATCTAAAACATACACAATCGATGTCAAGCATGTCACCCGCGTCGAAGGGCATGGACGGATTATCGTCAACACGAAGGAGGGAGTTGTCCAGGAGGTGAAGCTCGCCATTACGGAAGCCAACCGCTTTTTCGAGAACTTCGTCAAGGGCATGCAACCGGCAGAGGTCCCCTGGATCGTCAGTCGCATCTGCGGCATCTGCTGCGTCGGCCATCAGCTGACAGCCACGAAAGCCGTGGAAGCGGCCCTCGGCATCCAGATCAGTCCTCAGACCGCACTGCTGCGCAAGCTCCTTACGGAATCCCAGTTCCTGCAGAGCCACGTGCTGCACGTGTACTTCCTGGCTGTGCCCGACTTTCTCGGAGTCAAAAGCGTATTGCCGCTGGCCAAGAGCCACCCCGATGTTGTCAAGCGCGCGCTTCGGCTCAAGAAGCTGGCTAACGATTACACGGCGTTGTTCGGCGGCCGCACCCTCCACCCGATGTCCAACACGTTGAAGGGATTTCGCAAGCTTCCCGGACTGGATGCCGTGGCCGGACTTCGCAAGCGGTTGCTCGAAGCGATTCCGGATATCGAGGAGACCGTGCGCGTGGCCAAAACTCTTAAAATCCCTCCCTACGAACGGGAAACCGAGTACGTTTCTCTGAAACACCCGGATGAGTACGCGTTGTACGACGGCGATATTTTCAGCTCGGATACCAAATCCTCGGTTCCGGTGGATAAATACCGCGAAGTCACCAACGAATTTACCGTGGCGCATTCCACCACGAAGTGGTCCAAGTGGCATCGGGACGCCTATTTCGCCGGAGCGCTCGCCCGCGTGAACAACAACTTCGATCAGCTGCTTCCGCAGGCGAAACAGACAGCCGAGGAACTCGGGCTGAAAGTCCCCTGCTACAATCCCTACATGAACAACGTGGCTCAGGTCGTGGAGGTCGTTCACTGTGCCTACAACAGCGTCCGCATGCTGGATGAGCTGTTGGGCGGAGGCCTCAAGGATGAAGATATTTCCTACGAAGTCAAAGCCGGCCGCGGCGTGGGATCCTGCGAGGTTCCGCGGGGAATTCTGTTCCATGAGTACGAGTTTGATGCAAGCGGCCGTTGCTGCGGCGCCAACGCGATCATCCCCACCAGCCAGAACATCAACAACGTGGAGCAGGACATGAAGGCATTTGTGCCCAAAATGCTTCCCGAGATGTCGAAAGAGGAGCTGACTCTCCATATGGAGATGTTGCTGCGGGCATACGATCCGTGCATTTCCTGTTCCGTGCATATGCTGGACGTTGAATTTGTCGATTAAGCCGGTTACGCCGGAAACGAGAGCAAGATCGATGATCGTGGGCCTTGGGACAACCCTGGGCCACGACGATGCCATCGGTCTCGTCCTGGTTGATTCGCTGGCCGGGGAGGCGGCATTCGGGGGGTGCTGTGTTCTGCTGGAATCCGCCGATGCCGCAACGGTTGCCTCTTCGCTTCTCGAGTGGCGCCGGCCGGTCGTGCTCGTGGACGCTGCCGACATGAACCTTGCTCCCGGCGAATACCGGTTCTTTTCCGACAAAGACGCTTCCGTGATTTTAAAGACGAGTTCGGTTTCTACTCACGGCCTGGGTTTGGCGGAAGGGTTGGAATTAGCCAGGGCGCTGGGGTTCGATCAAACGGCCTGCGTATTCGGCGTTCAGCCTTTTGACCTCTCGCCGGGGCAGGGCCTGACACCGGAAATGTCATCCCGTGTCCCATTGCTGCTTGCCGCGTTGCGCGAAGCTTGTTGCTGACTTACCCTGTAGCTTGAGTTCCCAGTTTGCAGTTCCGGGATGTTGAATGACGGTTCAGACAATTCGCCATGTTGTGATAGGCTAGATATCAATATGGAAGATTCCAAAGGGGCTTGATCGGTGGCGGAGAAAAAGCATTCCTTTTTCTACGATTGGGGAGCGATTACCACTTACACGTCGGACATCAGTTCCCAGGAACTGGTAGCTCGGGCGAAGTGGTTCATCAACATGCGGTGGATTGCAATCCTGGCCTGCGCCGTCGGAGGGTTGATCGCGGCAGCAGGGCTGGCTCCCGCCAAGGTAAACCCCGTTGACTTCGCCGTTACCGTCGTCTTCCTTTCTTTCACCAACCTCATCTACACCGTTGTAGGACGAAACCTATTCGGCGAAAAATCGCGCCGCAGTGAATTGCAGTTCCTGCTGTTGTGGCAAATGTTCGGGGATTTTACTGCGCTGAGCTTTTTAACATGGGCGCTCGGCTGCATTGAAACCCCGATGGGCGCGCTTTTCATGGCCCATATCATCCTGGCCACGATTCTCTTTTCGCGCTGGCATTCCCTGATCATCGCGGTCGCCGCATGGATTTACGCGACGCTGCCGCTGGTTCTGGAATGGGCGCATGTCATTCCGATGCGCAGCATTTTTGACGGCAAGTTTAAGCTGATGGTGAATGCGAGCTTCGGCGCGACGTTCGGATTTGTGTTTGCCAGCGGAGGCGTTTTCCTTTTCTGCTGGTACCTGGTAAGCGAAATCAGCTCGAGCCTGAAGCTGAGAGAGCATCAGCTCGAAGACGCCTACCAGATGATGATCAAGATCGACAGGGAGAGGACACAATCCACCATCGTCGCCACCCACGAACTCAAGGCCCCGTTTGCCGCCATTAAGAGTTACATTTACACGCTGCGGGACGGATATTGCGGCAAACTCCCGGAGAAAGCGCAGTCTGTCGTCGAGCGCATCGGGGACCGGTGCGACCAGATTACGAACAGGATTACCGACATCATCCATCTGAGCAATTTGAGATCGCTCGTAGTGACGGATATGCGTTTCGTCCCCGTGGATCTGATGGCCGTCCTGGCGGAGGAGGCAAGAGAAGGAGCTTTGATCGGCGAAGCGCGGAAGATCCAGGTGATTAATCTTGCGGAATATTACCCCCCCATTTACATCATGGGGTCCTACCCGCATCTGAAAACGCTCTTTTCCAATCTTATCCACAATGCGGTCAATTATTGCCGCGATAATACGGGGCGTGTGGTCCTGTCCATCGAGAGCACGTCAAAAAAAGTAGCGGTGTCCGTTCAGGATAACGGAATAGGAATTCCCAAAGAAAATCTCGATAAAATCTTCGACGATCATTTCCGGAGCAAAAATGCCGTTGCCCATTATGCGGGGGGCACAGGGCTCGGGCTTTCCATGGTAAAGGAAATCGTGGTCTTGCACGGGGCGTCGATTCAAGTGGAGAGCATAGTTGGCAGGGGAAGCAGTTTTACAGTAAGATTTGATATCGTCGACATGAAGCAGGAGAGGAACAGCCATGGCGAACATACTGGTAGTTGATGATGATTTGGATATTATCGATAGCCTCAGGATGATTCTGGAAGCCAACGGCCATCAGGTGTCGGTCAAAACGGATACGGATGACCTGGTGGAGACAGTCAAGCAAGCGCCGCCGGACCTCATTATTCTGGACATTATTTTCCCTGAAAACCCGAATGCGGGATTTGCCGCGGCCCGGGAGTTGCACAAGGCCGATAGAATCAAGAATATTCCAGTGCTCTTATTGAGCGCCGTGAATCAATTGAGCAAGATGTCTTTCGGTTTTTCGGAATCGGACATCAGCGAGGATTTTATGCCGGTGAAAGGTTTTATTGAGAAGCCGGTTGAGCCCGCCGTCCTCCTGGCCAAAGTGAACGAGCTTCTCGGAGCCGCCTGACCGCCCGGCACTGGTCCTACTTGCGATCGCAGCTAAACAGGGACGCCTGAGGCAAAGCGTCCCTGATCTGTCGCTGCGTTCGGAACTCCGGAATCCGGGAATCCCCCTGCTGTTTCCTGAATACATCCCCAATCCTATTTTGCGGGCTGCTTGGTCCCGCTTGCGGGCGCAGGAGCTGGTTTCGGTTTGGGCGACCAGAACTCCGGGTCCGCAGAGATGAATTCCTTCGGTGCCAAACTCATCTCGGGATTGAACATGTACAGATTGCTTTCGGCGGACACTATGAAATCGGCCATTTCCTTGCTCATATTCTTAAAAGCTTCCTCTCCCATCGCCGCCATGATTTTTGGTTCGAGAGCCATGGCGTCGTCGATCTCTTTGAGAGACTTGTAAAAAATGAGAATCAGATGCGTGCCGGATTGCGCGCCTTCAGCGCCCTCATAAACAACCCATGGCGTTGTGACATTCGCTTTTTCCATTGCACTCTGATAAAGCTTTATCAACGCAGCAAATCCTGCTTCCTTGCCTGGCCGTGTTCTCATGACCGTGGCTTCCATGTATCTGGATTTCGGCATGTCCGGCATTATCCGCTCAGGGTGATAGCTCAATTCCCGGCTATAGACGGCAAGGAGAGACCGGGCGGTATTCACCAGTTCGGCTTCCTGGGCAGAGAGCGAGTTGTACAGGATCTTTTGGGGCCCGTTGATCACTTTGCCATAAGCCTGGTAATCTTTTTCAAACTCCGCGAAGGAATCGTATCCGGAAATAAACAAAATCTCCGTTGGATTGCCGGACATGGCTTCCGCAGCCACACTTGGCTGAATCTGTCCTTTCGCCCAGAGCTGTGCAAACTCATGTTCCACTCGTTGGTGTATCCTTCCCTTTGCGACCTTTACATCCTCGCGGTAGAGCCACAGCACTTTCAGGGGATCTGTGCGTGCTGACGATTGGGCCCACGCCAGACATTGTCCAAACAAAATCAAGCAAATTCCGATTGAAAGCAGCCTTCGTTTGTTCATGTTCCCTCCCGTTAAAAATATTGCTCCTGGAAAAAATTCTCCGTGCCGCAATCTTTGCAGAAATGCCGGCCACACGATTTAGCCAACTTGGGATTTTGCCGGGCAACTTGAGGTTTAGCCGCGCTTGTTTTCTCTCATGGCGCGGGAAGCGGAAAATGGACGATGAACCTGAGCACTATGGAACTCGAGCGTCTTCTGGAGCCTGAGCGTCTGGAACAATTCCTAAATCGGGGGGCGGATATAAGTCAAGATTATTTTGAGACTTGTGCAGCTTCGGAGTTTTGCGGGGGCGTCCTCTGGCGGCGATCAACGGTCCGTTTCTAATCCGTGGGCTGAGATTCCGGCAACCCCAGTCTTGAGCCTACCAGTCGCACCATTTCCTGTGTCAGCCCCTCCCGGTCGGCGAACAAATCCCAAACCCATCCGTCTTCTTCCAGTTGAGGAGACGATTGGATCCGGCGAGCTAGGGCAAAGCGGTCTACCGGCGACGGGTGCGTGTCGTCCTCGGATGTGGGATGGCTGATGGCTTTTTGCAGTTCTGCCTCAATGGGCTTTTCATCCTCGACCTGCGATGGCACCGGTTCATAAAGGGATCGCAGCCCGGCGTAGGTCCTGAGGGATTCATCTCTGCCAATTCGATTCGCCGCCGCATCGAATTGAACTCCGCGCAAGATGGCGTGCCTTAATCCTTCCTCGAACTGAAGCGCTCCGTAGTGAGTGACCGCTTCGATGTCTGCCATGACTTCCTGCAATCGCGAAGCTCCGTGGCTGATGCGGCGGAAGAGGAACTGATACAGCCGCAGGAACTGGAAACCGGCATTGTACCAGACCGCCAATCCGCGGATCGCGATGGCCATGGCGAAATTGAAAATATCGGCATTGACGCGGATCGCGACGTCACCGCCGGCCGTATCGCGGTTGGAAAAATGGCCGTATTCGTGTGCGATCACCGCGCGAAATGCATTCAACCGAAAGCCGTCCAATACGCCGACTCCGAGTATCAACAGGCGCTGAGCCTTGTCCTGCATGCGTTCCCGACGGCTTCCTTTTTCGTAGACGGCCAGATCGGTTCCCATGGTAATCCGAATCTGGTCGATGGGCCGCGTCCCCAGTTTTTCCGCAACCTGACCCAGCAGACGGCAAAGGCCCGGCGCTTCTTCGGGTTTCAGTTCCCGTCCCGGATCCCCGGTCTTTTGCCTGATGAACAGAGTGCGGATCATCTGGTAAATAGTCGTCACCGTGAGGATGGCCAGGATGACCATCAGCTTGATCGGAATGCGCCCCAGCATCAAGAACGCATAGAACAGCCCGATCGCAATCGCGAGCAGAAGAACAACGAGAAAGGGAAGTGAAACATAATAATAGGTTCCGGCGAAGTTGATCAGTGCCCGATAGACACGCTTAAAGGAAGCGCCCAGCCTCGTGCGGATTTCATTGGGATCGGCGTTCCGGATGCCCTGCATGGTTCTCGCGGACATGATTTTCCCGGAGATGTAGATCAGCAGCAGGCCCAGAATCCATGCGATCAGCAGGAACAATGCAAAAAGCGTGCAGCGATGGATTAGCACGTGACGGTGGACGCCGCTTGCCAAAAAATCGTCAACTACGCTCGCGCTCATTCCCAATTCTCCGGCACGCCTGATTTCGTTTTCCGCCAGGACCCACTCTTCCTCGTCGGCCGCCTTAATTGCGCTGAAATAGTGCGTTGCCGATTGTTCCGGGAATTTTGCCTTGCACAGGCGGACGGCATCGCTGAACTCCGACCGGTCCCCCAATTGCATCGCCATGTCCGCATGGATAAGCAAAGCGTCGAAATCGCCGCTCAACAGAAAAGCTTCTTTCGCTATTAAGAGGGCGCTCTTCCTGTCTCCATCGACGGTTGTCCCTTTGGAAGAGAAGGCCAGCGCGTACGCCATGCTGATCAGATTTTCGGGAGAACGTTCGTGGGTGAGAGCCTCGGCTATAAAGCGCAGGCCTTTTTCGCGCTGTCCAAGCTCTATCAACGCGGTGCCCAGCCTTCGAAGCGCCGGATCGAATCCGGGGGCCTTCGCCAGGACTAGGGTGTATAGCTGGGAGGCTTTCGCATAATCACTCTGGTCCAGCGCTGCCGTCGCCTCCTTGAATATTTCAACACTATCCGCGGAGACTCTCTCCAGTTGAAGCTCGATCTGGTGCTCCTGCGGCGTGTTGCGATCCCTGCCGTACGCGTGCATCGAAAAGAGAAGGACAACCAGGAACGCCACTCGGCACATTTGCGCTTTCGCCATTCCGATGCTCCTTTGCGTCCGATGCAAAAGGCCGGAAAGGCGTTCCGGATTTCCGCATCGGTTTTGTACGTATTCGCTGAGTTCTGATTTCGAAGAAGGTATCAGCCTTACGGGGATGAATTCAAGCAGGGAATTGGACGGCCTGTAGGATTATGGATCCTCCTTATGGTTTTTGCCCCGGGGCATTTGAGGATTCAGGCTTAAAGAACTCACTGATCAGGTGAATATAATCATCGACATTTTGCACGGCAGGAGACGATTCTCCCGGGTCTTTCTGCAGATCATACACCTTGACGTCATTTCCCAGAACGTCAAAGAGATATTTTTGCGGATACTTGACGGCGGATATGAAGCCTCCGCCATACGGTTGTACGGACATCTTAATCCTTCGAGGCATAGATCGTTCCTGATCCGCCGAAGCAAGCAGCCACGGAGCAAACGACTCTCCGAGCCACAGATTTTCCTTCAACCCTATCAAATCCAATACCGTCGGCAGGATGTCGATCTGGCTGAATCGCGGCAGGACCGTGCTTCCTATTGCGAAGCGGTTTCTCATGGGTACCGGGGGCACGAATAGCATGGCGGCCAGGAAGTTTTCTTCATACGCGCCGCGCTCATTGTAAATGTTGTGTTTGTGCCGCTCGATCGGCCACGAATGGTCGCTGAGAGCGATCAGCGTGCCGTGCTGGGCATAATGTTTTGTGTAAATGTCGTACAGGTGACCGAGGTACGCGTCTTGGGCAAAAATCGTGTTCGAAAAACGATCCTCGAATCTTTTGGGGTCCGGATATGGAATCTTATCCAGAAGCTTGTCGTCGTGGACCTTGAAGGGCGTGTGGTTTGTTGCGGAGGCTGTAATAAAAATGAAAAGCTTTTCATTGGTATGGTGCTTCTGCAGATACTCATCGACGCGGGTGAAAAAGTGATCCTCGCGGTATCCCCAGTCATACATGACGTCGCCGGGTTGCACAATGTCGCCGGCCAGAATCTTTTCGAAGCCAATAGATTCGAAAAGGCGCATGACTCTCGGATTGCGGTTCCCGCTGTAGAACACGATCGGGTGATAGCCGAGCGTCTTAAATATTCTGGGGAGGCAGCTCAGATTCTTCAACTCGCCGGGAGAGTACTCGTCCACAAGGTCTCCTCCGATGCTCGGAGGAACACCGCAGAGGATGCACTCATAGCCCCGTTCACTCTGAATGGAATTGCCATAGATCGGATTCAGCAGGACGCCGTCACGGGAGGCGCGAAGCAGCTGAGGCGTGGTCTTGGGGCCTATCAGCAGGCTGTTGAGGCTCTCCTGCTGGACGAAAATGACGATATCTCCCAATATCGAGGCATCCCCTTTTCCTGTCGTTTTCACCCCATCGGCTCGAAGGACCGACATATGAGCTTCGTAACGATCTCGGTACTCGTTCCTGAGATGGCGATCGCTGAAAAAGCTGGCGTACAGGAATCCTGCCGTAGAGCCGCGAACGCTGTGAACCGTAATCAACTGGCAGAACAGACTGGCTGCCGTGATGCCGACAAAAATCGGCCAGGCTTTTTTCGGGGATTTTTTCAAAATGGACACGACCGGTCCAAATGCCGCCTTTTGAAAGATCACAAATCCCACGACGCATAAAACCAGCACGATCAGCCATGGCGCATAAAGCTTCCATAGAACCGATAAAGCTACGGCGATGTTGTACCAGAAAAAATAAAAGTCAAAATCCATGTGCCGGGCGGATTTGTAGAGCGAAAACAGGATCGCGAAGATGAAATAGACTGCATTTGCGGTCAAAACAGTATTCCTGAGTCCCCGCCTGTTCCAGAGGGAAGGCCTCGAATTCAAAAGGGCATACACCAGAGGAGGAACCAGCAGTACGAAAAGAACGTTGAAAAATATAAGGAAGGTGTTCCACTGGAAGAAGGGCAGATCTTCGACGAAAGTATCGATTTCCAGACCGCAATAACTGCCGAGGATCGCAAGGTAAACGATAAAACAGCACCAGCTGGTTTTTTTTGACATAGTAGGTTGTGTTAATAGGGGGGCATCGTTGGGTTCAATAGGGTTTAGCTTCTCCTGCGAAGCCGGCAGCAAGCGAGTGATTTGCAGACCGCTCCATAATACGGGACCAGGATCTAAAACGTCCTGCGATTCCATCGAACTGCACGAAGAAACACAGGCGCGCGGGCCAATATGGCAGCCCGCGCGCCTGTATATACTCTCACATATCGCGGACCGGTGTAAGTGGTCCTTAAAAAAAGAATCACAAAATCAAGTCCTCAACGCGTGGGCTGAGATTGACCCGATTCCTCTCAGAGGCATCTCGCCGAGAGTGCAGAGCCTGGCGGGGAAGAAAATCGGAGTGTTTGCCAATTTCAAAAGAGCCGCCAGGCCCATTGCCCTATCGATCGAGAAGAGGCTGAGGCGGAGATGTTGACCGGGACGGATCTTCCTCCCCTATATTTTCCCGAGCGCTTTGAGAACTTTGTCGGGAGTGAGGGGATAATCGAGCGCCCATTTGCCGGTGGCGTTGAATATGGCCCCCGCGGTGATACCCGACATGGATGCCGCAGAAGCTTCTCCAACACCGCAGGCGCCGTATGACGAGTAGCCCAGATGGCTTTCGTTGACGATGCATTTTACCTCAGGGTAATCGTTCATCGTCCCAATATGGTAACCGATGCCATCAAAGTTCAGGCCGACGCCCGTGCGCGGGCAGTAGACCTTTTCTTCGGTTGCGCTTCTTCCCAATCCCATAATTGCGCCGCCGTATTGTTGCGCTTCGGCGCCGCGGCGGCTAAAGAGGTGACCTACGTCATTGACGCACACTACATTAGTAACGATGATTTCGCCGATTTCGGTGTCCACTTCCACTTCGATGAAATGAGCCTGGCGGCTCATGATGTAAAGCGCCGGATGCGGTTTCCCGTCTAAAGTCAATCCCGTTATGGCCGGTGCGACTGGATGGCTGATCGCCGGATCCTCCCCCCAGAAGGCATTCGCGACCTCTCGCACAGTTTTTCTGTTATCCGGATTCGCCTTCTCGAAAACATAGCCATCTTTTACATCCAGCTCTTCGACCTTTTTCCCGGGAAACATGGGCTGAGGAGTACCCATCATCGGCATCATCATGCCCACGGGACGCGGCCGCACGGCGAAGCTGAGAATTTTATTTTTCAGTTCTCTCGCAGCAAGTACTAGCTGCGGCGTGGAATTTCCGATTCCCATGGCTCCGCCGGGAACCCAGAACTGATAGGCGTGCGCATCGGATCTTTGCACCTGAATCACCGTATCTTCGTATCGCAGTCCCGCTTCGGAGGCCACGCATTTCCGGAATGAAGATTCCGTATCCATGCCGAAATCGGCCCGTTCTCCGATGATGTGGACCTTTCCTTCGCGCAGAATCAGGCAGCCGAACTGTCGGCCTGCCATCCAACTCCACTCGTTGATGTGGACGAAACCCAGCCCGTGCATTCTCCGGTTCGGCAATTTCACGGTTCCCGGGGCGTGCCATTTCTTGTCCCAGTCGATCGCCTTTTTCCCAAGCTCAATAACTTCCTTTAGACTGTGCCGCTGGGGAAAGCCGTTTTCCTTCTGGTAGCGCGTAACCCAATCCCAGTCGTGTCCTTGGCATCCGTCATTTTTGAGAGCGACCACCGTCGGATCAAGGCCGAATTCCGCGGCGACCTTATCGAACATCACGTTGTGCGGCACGCAGCAGTGCGCGCCGTGCCTGAAACAAATGTGATGGCCCGTATTGATGAGAGCCCATTCCTGCGTGTTCTTCATGTTGGGAATGGCAGTAGATTCGTGGGTTTTATCTATGTGCAGCTCCCCGAAGGGTCCGGTGACGTGCCAGTCGCAGGCTGTAATTGTCCCGTCCTGTTTTGCGCCGATCTTACACTTGTAGACAGCCGCATCGTCGCCATTAGCGTAAAAATTGCTCTCGTCATACAGCACCTTAACCGGGCGGTTCTTGGCTCGCCTGGCCAAAATTGCAGCCATGCGTATGAAAGCCACGGAGTAAGCGAGCCACGCAAGGCCGCCATACCAAGCGCCCTGATAGGGGGTGTTCACCGTAATCTTGTTATAATCACAGATGGCCGGAATCGGCTGTGTTCTGTCCTTCGGCGGAGATTTCACTTCAATCGACGAGGGCGAGTATCCGAGTGCGGTATTGGGTAAAGAGACGGACGGAGCTGCGGCGCTGGCCAGGATAGGCTGCATGTGCGCCGTGTGGTGCGGCCAGATATCGAGGCAATCGTCTCTCCACTGGGCGACGCAAGCCATGGCTTCGACGCCCGCGACAGTGTTGGTTGCCCTCGTCAGCGTATATTCGATAACCTTGTCTGCTTCGGCAAAGCCCTTCTGGACGTCCCCGATTTCCGTAGTCCTGGTCGCAACGGTGTTCGGGGGCTTCGACTGCCGGTTTAAACGAAGCACTTCGGGCATTATCTTTGGAGCATCCGGTTTCAGCGACTCTTCCATGTCCAGGACGAACGGCTGCTCTTCCCATTGAATTTCGATCAGCCGGAGCGCGCGGTCGCATATTTCTTCGCTGTCCGCTACTACTGCGACGCCCATCGGGTGCTGATAAAAGTCGCTGGTGCGGGGGAGCGTAAGGATGTTGTACTGACTGGCACAATATCCCCCGGTGCAATTTTCCAGCGCGATGTCGGGATCGTCGAACCTGAGTATATCCCGGACTCCCGTGAGTGCTTCCGCCTTGCTGGTGTTCATGCTTGCGATTCTTGCATGAGCGTATGGCGAGATAAGAATTTTGGCGTAAAGCATACCGGGAAAATCGAGGTCCCTTGTGAATACTGCCTGTCCCGACAGCTTGTCGTGCGCATCGTGCCGCGGCGTGCTGTACTCGACAGGTGAAAAACCTTCAGGTATCTTCCACGTCCAAGGCTTAAAGTCTTCCGGCATCTGAGCCCCCCTGCGTTCAACTTTTTCAAAAGCATGCCACGGAATGTACAGATATGATATCCTGATTTTGCCTTGACCATTTATCTGACAAAACTTAGCATTGCCCGCCGGTGAGATTGTATCCCATATATGAAACAGATCATTTCTGTTTATTCGAGTATTTCGTGTCTTTCGTGGTAAAAAGGACTCTGTATTAAGGAGAATACTATGGATTTTAAGGACTATGTAAATTTTGCCAATGAGAACAGGACCTGCTATCTGGCAACCGTGGAAGGGGATCAGCCCAGGGTGCGGTGTCTTGGAATGTGGTATGCGGACGAAACGGGATTTTATTTCCAGGCGCAATCCGTGAAGAACATGTGCAAGCAATTGTTGAAAAATCCCAAGGTAGAAGTGTATTTCAATGCCAAGGATTTCAGTAAGGTGATGCGGGTCTATGGCAAGGTCCGGTTCGTCGAGGATCTGACTGTGCGGGCGCGGTGCATCCAGGAGCGGCCCTTTGTGAAAAACTTCGGCATCACGGAGCCGGACAATCCGCTGCTCGCCGTGTTTCATCTGTACACCGGCGATGCGTATTTCTGGACCATGGCCGACAGCATGAAGGAAGACCAGATTCCAAGAGTCAAATTTTAGAATGATCGGGAGTTTCTCAATGGCAGAGAGAATCGGGGGGTATCTGGGACGGGTCCTGCGTGTGGATCTGACCAGCGCACAAATCACGGTTGAACCGTTAGACCAGTCCATTCTGCGCAAATTCATCGGAGGCGCAGGTCTCGGGGCCAAATATCTTTACGATGAAGTGCCTCCGGGAGTGGAGTGGTCGGATCCGGGAAATCGGTTGTTGTTTTTCTCCGGGCCCTTTGGCGGCACCCGCTACGCGGGATCGGGGATGATTGCGGTCGTAAGCAAAGGCGCCATGACCAGCATGGCCGGATCCTCGCAGGCGAACGGATTCTTCGGGACTTTCCTGAAGTTTTCCGGCTTCGATGGCGTTGTCATCCAGGGCAAAGCGAAGGAGTGGAGCTATCTCCGCGTGCATGACGGAACGGCCGAAATCTGCGACGCGCGAGACTTGGTCGGCAAGGATACCCTGGAAACCGAGAACACCATCCGCGCCAAACTGGACAAGCAGTGCAGCGTTTATGGGATTGGCCCCGCAGGCGAAAACCTCGTGCGCTATGCGGCAATATTCGGCGATCACGGACACGTGGCGGCGCACAACGGATTGGGCGCGGTCATGGGATCCAAAAAGCTGAAAGCCATTGTCGCCGAACACGGGCATCAGAAAGTCGAGGTCGCGGACCCGGCGCGTTACGAGGAATCGGTAAAGGAATTCGTCAAAAAATTCCACGAAATGAAAAGCCCGCTCTTCCAGTTCGGCACGGCAGACCTCGTCGGACTGGCCAAAAAGCTCGGCTGGCTGCCGGTGAAAAATTACACCACCAGCGATTTCCCGGATTTTACGAAATTCACCGGCGAATCCATCCGCTCGAATTTCAAAACGAAGGCTACGCCGTGCTGGGCCTGCCGCAAAGGGCACACTTGCGCCATCCAGATCGAGGAAGGGCCGTATGCCGGCTTCGAGGGGGAAGAGCCCGATTATGAAGGCGTGGCCGCCATGGGATCGCTGATCGCCCAGACCGATCCGGCGACGACCATTTACCTTTGCAACCAGGTCGACCGCCTGGGGATGGATATCAACGAAAGCGGGTATGTCATCGCCTGGATCATGGAATGCTATGAGAAAGGATATTTGAAAAAGGGCGACCTGGACGGCGTTGAGATGAACTGGGGCGATGGCAAAGCTGTGCTGGAAATGCTGAAAAAGATCGCGCATCGCCAGGGTTGCGGCGATCTGTTTGCGGAAGGCGTTAAGCGCGCATCCCAAAAGATCGGCGGCGGAGCCGCGGATTGCGCCGTCTATACGATGAAGGGCGCTTCGCCGCGCACGCACGATCACCGGGCCAACTGGCCGGAACTGATCGATACGTGCCTGTCCAACACGGGCACGATCGAGGTGACGGGCGGCGCTCCGAAGCCCGACGAACTCGGCTTGACGCCGGTGCAGGACCCGTCGAATCCCGTGGAAGTGGCGGCAATGAACGCCAAACTCAATGGCAAAGGACAATTCCTGGACAGCCTACCGCTCTGCCGTTTCTGCATGCCGGATTTCAAGTCGCCGATTGAAACCCTGAATATCATCACCGGATGGAGCTTCGATATTCCAGAAGCGATGGATGCCGGTCGCCGCGTGGTCAATCAATTCCGCGCCTTCAATTTCCGCCACGGATTGACCAAGGAGATGGAAGCGCCTTCCGTCCGCTACGGTTCCACGCCCTCGGATGGCCCGGCCCAGGGCAAAGCCATCATGCCGCAATGGGAAGCCCTGCGCCGCAGCTACTACGAGGGAATGGGCTGGGATCCGGAAACCGGCAAGCCATTGCCGGCAACTCTGAGGAAGTTGGGACTCGATGATCTGGTGGCCGATCTATCATTGAGGTGAGCACAATTACGAATTACGAAATACGAATCACGAAAGATTATTTTCCAATTCGTCATTCGTAATTCCATGGCTGGGGAATAGGCGATGAAGGCGAAGTATGGATATGTGGGCCGGATGCTGTTCGTGAATCTGAGTGACGGGAAGACGCGCACGGAGGAGCTTTCGGAGGATCTTGCGCGGGGATTCATCGGCGGCTATGGCATCGGATCCAGAATCATTTATGAGCGCATGAAGCCGGGCGTGGATCCGCTCAGCCCGGAAAACATATTCGGTTTGGGCACCGGTCCGCTCACGCTCGCCGGGACCGTCTCCACCTGTCGTTACACCGCAATGGGCAAATCCCCTCTGACCGGGTTCTGGGGCGACGCCAACAGCGGTGGAAATTTCGCAATTGCCCTCAGGGCCTCGGGCTACGACTGCATCTTTGTTGAAGGCAAAGCGGAGCACCCGGTTTATCTCAGGATCACGAACGGGAAGGCAGAGATAAGAGACGCGCGCCATCTGTGGGGCAAAGATACCGCTGAAACCGAGGCAATGATCTGCGAGGAAAACGCGGGCAAAGATTATAAAGTTGTCAGCATCGGCGTTGCCGGGGAAAAATGCGTGCGCCTCGCCGCCGTCATCAATGACAGGGGCAGGGCTGCAGCACGTTCAGGCCTCGGCGCGGTGATGGGATCGAAGAATTTGAAGGCCGTTGCCTGTTTCGGTTTTCAGCGCCCGGGGATCTTTGACAAAGACAAGGTCAAAAGTATCGTTTCCAATATCACAGGCGATATGCAGATGACGCCGGGGCCGATGATGGCCGTGTTGTTCAACGGCGGAACGGCCAGCGCCATGATGCCTCATTTCATCGACCACGACGTTCCGATCAAAAACTGGGCGGGAAACCACGTCGAAGATTTTCCGAAAGAGAAGTGGGATAAGGTCGGGTGGGAAGACCTCCAAAAATACGGCATTGACCGTTACGCATGCGTGGATTGTCAGATTGCCTGCGGCGGGTGGATGCGGATCGACGAAGGAAAATACGCGGTCCAGAGGGCACATAAGCCCGAATACGAATCACTGGCAGCCTTCGGTCCGAATCTGCTCAATGACAATACCGAATCGCTGATCTATGCCAACGAACTGTGCAACATGTACGGACTGGACACGATTGGCGCAGGCGGGACCATCGCATTTGCCGTCGATTGTTACGAAAACGGAATCATCACGAACAAGGACACCGACGGCCTGGAGCTGAAATGGGGTAACACCGACGCGGTGATCGAGCTGATTCACAAAATAGCAAAACGCGAAGGGATCGGCGACGTGTTGGCCGAAGGCGCTAAAATAGCGGCAGAGAAATTCGGAAAAGGCGCAGACCAGTTGGCCATTCACATCGGTGGGCAATTAATCCCGATGCACGATCCAAGGCGCGCCGCCGGATGGGGCTCGACCTATGTTTCTGAAGCGTCCCCTGCTGTCCATACACGCGGAGGAACGCAGTTTCCGGAGACCGGCATGGCGAATCCGGATATTTACGGCCCGCTTGGCGTCCCCACGCAAATGGACAAATACAATCCCGATGGAAAGGGGAAATACCAGACGATCATGTCAGGCTGGCAACACCTGATGAACTGCTCGGGCGTTTGCATCTTTGCGGCCGACGGTCTGAACTTCCGGTGGATTGAACTGATGCGGGCGATCACCGGCTGGGATCTGAATGTGGACAATCTGAAGCTGACCGGACAGCGCATCGGCACGATGCTGCATCTTTTCAATCTCAGGGAAGGCTTCAATCTCTCCTCTTTCACCATGCCCGAGAGGGCACGCGGCAACCCGCCGCTCACTGCCGGCCCGACCAAGGGAGTCACCCTCGACTTCGAAGGCCTGAAGCGCCAGTACTTCGAAGCCATGGGCTTCGATCCCGAATCCGGCAAGTTCCGTCCCGAAAAATTGGAAGAACTGGGTCTGAAGGATATTGCATAAAAGTTACAGGTTTCAGGTTCTTGCCACCTGTTTCAACCTGAAAGCGGAGAGCAGAAAGCTAGAAAAGTTCGAGATATCCGGTCGGACACCCTTCGGCGCATTTCTTGCACCCGTTGCAGAGATCCATTTTGATGGCGTAATGCTCGCCTTTAGGGAGGCGGGTGAAGCAGTTGTTCGTGCAGTACATCCAGCAGCTCTCGCAGTCCATGCACATGCCGCAGGACATGCAGCGCCTGGCCTCCTCGACGGCTTCGTCCTGAGATAAACCCCGCCCGATTTCAGAGTCGAGGTCGCGCTGTTGGACCGGGAGGCGCTGAGGTTCGTGCCGATCTGCGTCCATGTGCCAATCCGCGATCACCTTGGCGGCCGGCGGATGCGCTTCCGGTTTGCTTAAGTCTCCGCCGCGCACATGAGCTTCGATTGCCTGGGCGGCCATGCGCCCCTGATACACGGCCGTCGCCACCAGAGCCAGTTCGAGATCGTCGCCGCCCGCGTAGATGCCGGCGTTTTTGGTGGCGCCCCATTCATCGGTTCGAATCCAATCCTTGCCTTCCCTCAGTTCGGCTACGGGAGCGAATTCGGGTTCCTGGCTTATTGCAGCGATAATTGTTGAAGCGTCGATTTCAAATTCGGATCCCGCGACCGGGACAGGCTGCGGACGGCCGGAGGCATCGGGCTCTCCCAGCCCCATCCGGATGCACTTCAATCCCTTTGCGGCTCCATTCTCTCTCAATACTTCGACGGGCGCCGTCAGGAATTCGATGGCCACGCCTTCTTCCAGAGCACCATCCACTTCCCGGGCGATCGCCGGCATTTCCGCTCTGGTGCGGCGATAGAGTATGGTGACTTCAGCGCCCAGACGACGGCTAATCCGGGCCGCGTCGATCGCCGTATCTCCGCCGCCGATCACGAGGACTCTGCTCCCCACCTGGACCGGTTCGCCGCTGTTGGCGCGGTTAAGAAATTCGATGCCGGTCAGAACGTTGACTGCGTCTTCGCCCGGGATATTGAGCTTGATGCCCTTATGCGCGCCGATGCCAACGAAAACGGCCTTACACTCCTGCCGCAGCTGTTCGAAAGCAATGTCCTTACCCGCAATGACGTTGCATTTCAGTTCCACCCCGAGATTCAGGATGTTCCGTATTTCGGCATCCAGTATTTCACGGGGCAGGCGATACTTTGGAATGCCGTAGCGCAGCATGCCGCCGGGTTGGCTGAAGGCTTCATAGACCGTGACCTGAAATCCGCGGCGAGCCAGTTGATAGGCGCAGGAGAGGCCTGCCGGTCCGGATCCAACAACGGCGATTTTGTCCTGGCGATTGTCTTCGGACAGCTTTGTCAGTTTCAGTCCGTGGTCGATGCCGAAATCGCCGACGCAGCGCTCCAGCGCGTTGATTGCAACCGCTCCATCTTTGTCCTTGCGATTGCAGTCTGCTTCGCACGGGTGAGGACAAACGCGCCCGCAAATTGCAGGGAAGGGGTTGAGTTCCGTAATCTTCCGCCAAGCCGCTTCCAGCGCCTGCTCGTCCGTTCTGCCATATGCCTCTGCCTGGGCGATCGTCGTTACCCAGCCGCGAATGTCGGTTTCGTTGGGGCAGTGCGACACGCACGGCGGTGTTTTCTCGACGTACTTCGGCCGAAGCGGACTCATCTCGACCGGCTTATTCATCTCTTGCGGCACTGCCAGACTCCTTTTATGCGTATGCCACTTTTTACGACTGCGATTCCGGATGTGGGCCCGTGCGGGTGTGATCACACAGCAATTTACCAGTTACAGGGTGCAGGATGCAGGTTGCACGTTACAGGTTATTGGTTCCGGGCTTTAACCTGCATCCTGTAACCTGTAACCTGTAACGTGCAACCTGCAACTTGATATCACCGCCTGAATTTGTTGGCTTCTTCCGAGGAAATAAAGGTCATTTCCGAAGTGATGCCAGGCTGGCCGCCTGCAACGCACAGGATCTGGCCGCTGACATAGGACGATAGATCCGAGGCGAAGAAAAGCGCAGGCCCCGCGATGTCGTCCGGCGTGCCCATCCTGCCCAGAGGCACCTCTTTCTTTGCCAGGGCTGCGAAAAACGCCCGTTTTGTTTCGGCCGACATGCCTTTGGACAGCGGGTCCCAGAAGGGAGTTTCGATCGGTCCCGGCACGATACAGTTCACATAAATATTGAATGGCGCCAATTCGAAGGCGAGATTCAGTGTCAGGCCCAGGATGCCCGCTTTCGCGGAATGATACGCCATCACCGAAACGGAGGGACGCACGGCTCCCATCGAGGACATGTTGATGATCTTGCCGTATTTTTGCTTTTTCATATGCGGTACGGCGGCTTTACACGCGATAAACGCGCCTTTTAGGTTCAGCGCAAGCACCCTGTCCCACTCGTCTTCGTCGGATGCTTCCAACCCGGCTCCTCCGGCCGCGCCGGCATTATTGACAAGGATGTCGATTTTGCCGAACTCTTTTATGGACTGATCGATCATGGACTTGATTTCTCCGCTGTTGCACATGTCCACTTTTACTGCGACAGCCTTTCGTCCGCGGACTTTGACTTCTTCCGCAACTTGTTTGGCGCCTTCCACATTGATGTCGGCAACGACAATGTCGCACCCTTCGCCGGCAAATCTGTGTGCCATGGCCCTGCCCATCCCCGCGGCACTGCCGGTAATGACCGCCACTCTGTTTTCAAGTAACAATTTGTATCCCTCCGTCAGTTCCTGACTTCAGCATCCCCTGAAAAAATTTTGAATACGCAAATTTTCGCATTTAAGTCTTGCCGTAGAACATAATTCTGTGTCAAGAACAAACGCACGGAATCGGACCGGCTGGAACATGATTTGGATCATGAAATCCGGCCGGCAGCCATGCCAAAATGCATCTGTTGACTAAGTTGAACGACATCTCTAAGAATAGGGGCACATCGCAGGACTTGCAGACCTCTGCCGGTCGGGATGGGGTTTTCGATAGGTACTGGCGGTTCCCGTTTCAGGTTTCCCGGAGGGATATAACTATTTTGAATGGGAAGCGCGAAACGGGGAACCTGAAACAGGGTGCGAGGACAGGAATATGCCAAGCGAATATCGAGACAAAGTAGTGTTGGTAACCGGTGGAGCATACGGAATTGGCCGGGCGGCAGCGATCGGCTTCGCGCAAAGAGGCGCCAAAGTCGTGATCGCCGATATTGACGTCCAACGGGGAGAGGAAACGCTGCGCCGCGTCAGGGAAGCCGGCGGGGATGCCATTTTCGTGAAAACGGACGTTTCCTCGGAATCGGACGTGGAATCGCTTGTGAACAAGGCCGTTCAGAATTATGGGAAACTTGACTGCGCCTTTAATAATGCCGGGATCCACAAGCAATTTGTTTCCACCGTTGAATTCACATCGGCAGACTGGGACGAGATGATCAACGTGAATCTCAAGAGCGTCTGGCTGTGCATGAAGTATGAAATCAGGCAGATGCTCAAACAGGGCAAAGGCGCCATCGTCAATACGTCGTCGGCTGCCGGACTCGTCGGAGCGCCGAGCAACCCGGCCTACCCCGCAAGCAAACATGGCGTCGTGGGCATCACGAAATCCACCGCACTCGAGTTCGCGCGGAAAGGCATTCGAGTCAATTGTGTCTGCCCGGGCCCGACCCGGACGGGAATGAACGAAAGCCTGGTCGCGACGAATCCGGAAATGGTCAAAATGATGGACCAGAAAGTTCCCATGGGGAGAATCGGCGAGCCCGAAGAAGTGGCTGCAGCCGCCATATTCCTATGCTCCGATGAAGCGTCGTATATCACCGGCCACGCTCTCCCCGTAGA
>DATJPG010000017.1:0-45912 GCA_035506515.1 Acidobacteriota bacterium | reverse complement strand
ATGAGACCGAGCGCCGAAGGTGCGACACGAGGCTAAGGAATAAGAAACCGGAAAGATTGTATATAAAACGTTAACAGTGCCGCGCCCTCGGCGCTCCGTCATTGCGATAACCTAATCCCGACCTTACGAGGCCGTCCCACGGTTAATTTTTATAAAATATATGTTGCCTATGTATATTCCTAGGTATATAGTAGTTCTCCATGAGCTACCCAATTAAGCTTCAATGCATCAAGCGAAAATCTGGCTGGCGGCAGTTCTATCTGAACATCCCGGCGGCACTGGCGGAATCTCTCGATTGTCAGGAAGGCGAGATGTGGGCCTTTACGATTGTGGACCGGAAAAAGATCCTGTTGGAACGGAGTGCGGATCCAAGAGTTCCACCACTGCTGAAGGGGAAGTAAGCGATGGCGCTGCGGAGCTATTCCAATCAAGGTGAGTTGTGGGGGCCGAGTCCGGATCTGGCATTGGCTGCGGGGCATCCGGCGCGGGCGGTCGACGAGATCATCGAGCGACTGAATCTGGACCGGTGCAATGGGAAGTATCGGCACACTCCGGGAGAGCCGGCCTACGACGTGAGAGGGACGGTCAAGATTCTAATCTATGCCTATATGCGTGGCATCACATCCAGTCGGGAAATAGCGCGGCAGTGTGAGGAGAATATCGCCTTCCAGTTTCTGACTCGGGGGCAGTATCCGGATTTTCGGACGATCGCACGGTTCCGTCGCAAGAAGCGACACCTGCTGCGCTGGGTTTTCAAGCGGACGGTGGTTTTGGCTCGACAAATGGGGATCGCCCGGTTGGGATTGGTTGCGCTCGACAGCGTGAAGCTTCCCGCCGATGCGAGTTCGGGCAAGAAGATGACGGCGGCGCAATTGAGCAATGAACTGGGCAAGCTTGACGATTACCTGCGCAAAGTAGAAGCGAGTGATCAGAAAGAAGATGATCAGTATGGCTCCAATGCAAGAGGAGACGAGCTTCCTCCCGATATCGTAGGAGCGCAGCAGCGCAAGGAGAAGCTTGAGAAAGCCCTGGAGGTTCTGAAGGAACGGCAGTCGGCAGCCAAGCACGAGCCTCCCAAGGATGTTTCTATTGTGGATCCGGAGGCGCCCTGGGTTAAGAAGGGCGGCAAGTTTATGCGGGGCTACAGTGGTCAGGTTGCAGCCGATTCGGAGCATCAAGTGATTGTAGGGCTTAAAGCGACAGCCCAGGGTACGGACAACGATCAACTGAACCCAATGTTGCAGGAGGTTGAAAAAACTACGGGGCAAGCACCGGTGCAACTTGTGGCCGACAGCGGATATTACACCGATGAAGCTGTACTGGAAGCCTCCAAGAGCAAGACGGATTGCCTCGTTCCGGATACGGAGACAGCGGCACAGCTAAACAATCCAAAGCGCGGAGAGAGTGCAGAAGCAGCCTATGCGGTAAGCCAGTTTGTTTACGATGAGGCGAACGACGAGTTCACCTGCCCGCAAGGGAAGAAACTGGCATTTATCAGCAATCACACGAAACACGGGCAAGCGACCAAGATCTATCGCTGTGCGGATTGCATAGACTGCCCCTTTCGCGCACAGTGCACGAACCATGCGAGTGGGCGGCGAAGCGTTGAAGTCAGGGTGGATCACGCTGAGGTCCGCAAGCTTCGAGCAAAACTCAAGACGGAAAGCGGCAAAGCAACCTATAAAAAGAGGAAGGCCATTATCGAACCAATCTTTGGACGCTGGCAGCACAATTGGGGCATCAGACGTCTACGATTGCGCGGTCTGGCCGGTTTTTCTGTTGAGCTGCATCTGATGGCAATTGCGCACAATGTAACCAAATTGTTTCGGCTGCAGCAGAACGCGATGAAGGCGGAGGCTACCGTGTAGGGTCTGGAGCGTATCTGTACAACACCTTGCAGCAACATGCGCAAGGATCAGACCTGAGCGACTGTCTCATTTTCGGATAGTCAGATCCTATCCGAAAAAATCTGCAGCATCGTGGGAGAACGAAGCTGTAATCCATAATGACGGCATAATAGGTCGTAACCGTGGGACGGCCTCTTACGGTCGGGCCTATTCTCTGCCGGCGCTTCGCGCCTCAATGATTCCGATTTTGGGATGGCGCCGGGTTTTGAGACAGTCTCTCCAGAGCCGTCCGATGTAAGAACACCAATAGCCGGACGACTCTGGAGAGTCGTCCTCACAGGCTGTTCCTAAAAGCGGCAGCAAGCCGTCGCACTCCCAAAGATTCCGACGATAATACATGAAGCGTCTATTCAGCAAAGTCTTTCTCATGCCCCGCCCATGTATCGAGTGCCTTTCCGGTCTCCAAATAGGATTTCATGCTGGATAGTACGCGCGGCCAGCCGCTGCAGATTTGGGTCGCCATGTCCGATTTGGTAATTGCCTTCCATAGTTCCTCCTGCGTGGTTTTGATGTAGATTGTGAAAACATATTCGGTTTTACTCATGGCGGTTCTCCTCTAATGCCTGTTTGAGGATATGCAGGGCTTTAACCCGGTCCCTCTCGAATCTCCCGATCCAGCGCATAGAGATGTCGTTGATGGGTACAGGATTCAGATAATGCAGTTTTTGGCGTCCGCGCTTTGCCGTGACGACAAGATTTGCTGCCTCAAGCACGGCTAGATGTTTCGTTACCGCTTGACGGCTCATCGCGTGGTTTTTGCACAATTCGCTTAAGGTCAACCCGTGTTTTCTGCGGAGCCTGTCCAGCAGCTTTCTGCGACTGACATCGGCCAGAGCTTTGAATACCAAGTCTTCATCAATACCCATACAATCATTATGCAACCTAATGGTTGCATGTCAAGCGGCGACATTAGGAATCGTCCCATCGCACTTCCATTCTGCCCCGGACTGGTCACTCCTGGCAAACGCGCCATCGGGAGAAGTGCCTGCCGAAGATAAACATAGCGGCCCAACTGTCCTCGGATCATAGGTGCAGACAAGTCGCTGATAGGAGCGCGCGCTCTTAGCTTTGGTTATTATGTGTCACGGGAGCGTTGCAGGAATGTTCGCGCCGCTGAAGTTGATACTCTGTCCCTGTCGTTGAATTTGTAGGGTCCGATAGTGGACGACTATCGCAACCGGGCAATGCAATCGGCTGCATGAAACTCCACTCACTTTCAGCTTATGCGATTAAATGACCAACCGGAACCCTCAGAATGTAGTTTCCTCGAAGGCGTATCAGGACAACAATCACGGTTACTGTTGACAAGCCGACATTTAGTTCGTTAATCCATGCTTTTAAACTCATCGACTCAGACTGAAAGCAGGATGCCAGAAGCTATCTCCACCTTCATTGTTTCGGTCGATAGGTGGAACAAACGCTATTTTTCTATATCCGCCGGGATTATCGGCGATCCCGCAGTTCCGGATAAGGTCAATGTGTCGACTTGAATGCCCTCGGTTTGATTGCAACACTTTATTTCTGCGGTGAGGATTATATATGGTTGAATCTGAGACGATGGACCTTATTGGATCAGAATGACCCGATCAATACACAGGTTGTGAATTCCACTTTGCGGATCGGAGCCGAAGTCACGATAGGCCACTTGCACACTGATTTGTCGAAAGTATGCTTCTTTTAGAAGATCGTATATAAGGTTGGCTGAATTTGCCGAACTGATTGAAGCGCCGCTATGCGGATCCGCGATGCGCAGCGCCAAGTTTGACCCGTCGGCTTGCTTGATCATGAACAAATAAAACTGTTCGCCCGGCTGGACCAGAATTTCATAAATTGTGCCTTGTGCCCAAGCCAAAGCAGGCAATTTAGCCTGCCTTGATCTCTGCAGTGCCGTCGTTCCGGCATTTTCATTTGAAACCATAATCTTTAGAGGACCGACCCGATTCCAGAATACTGCCACCTCATAGGAATTGCACTTGCCCGGATCAGCTACGGTTCGTATCGTGCCTCTGCTCTGATGAATGCAGGCATAGATCACTTTCGATTCGGTTTGAGCGTGGCAGGGCATTATCATGAAAATGAGCAGAAGGTTAATGGATAATAGGATCGACTGCGGTTTCATTTGGTACCCCCAAGGCATCTTAGTGGCAAAGGAAGGAAGTATTGGCTGCCGTTTTGACTTCAAGTCTCTTCATTGGAGCCCGGACGTACCTCGCTCCGTGCCGTCACTCGACTGCTTATAAAATGTAATATGCCGACTTGAATTCCTTCGATTTGATTGCAGTCCCATTTTACAGCGGAATCCTCTCGCTGAAAATGGCTTTTTGATACACGTTTACTTTATTGCAAATGGTAAGCGCAAGGCCCCCTGATGTCGGGCAATCGTGGGTTCCAATATCGCCGTTTATGGTTCTCGATACGCGAATAGTTCTGAGGTGTTTTGTCTTGGCAGGCAACGCTGCTAAGACCAAGTCTTTGGCTTCGTCGACGGATACATGCGGTCTCGGCGGCTGTGCAAAAGCAAAAGTGGATAATGCAAAGAAGACGACCCAGTTCGCAATGAACCTCATGTCCAACATTTTACACCGATTCACAGCCAAGTTTTGCGATGATTGTCCGGATATGGGAAACGTCGCCCATTGCCTCCTTTTGAAAGTCTGGTTCAATACCGAAAAGGCCATTCCGCTCAGCTGTCCGTCTCCCAAGATTGGCAAACCGCATGAAGGATTAATTTTTCAACCCAAGTATATTTATGAAATCATTTAAATATCTTTTGTTGGTAGCAGTTCCAGATGCCTTGATCTCCTGGAGTACATCAAAGATTTTGCGTTTTTCTTTGCTACTGCAAAAGACCAAATGTCCGTTAGCAAAAGCTGCGTGAAGAATTCCAATTTTAGGATTTTTGCCGGAAAAATAGAGCCTTAAACTCTCAATAACCTCATCAGACGTAGCTATAGGCCAAGATTGCTCCGCGATGCACTGGTTGCCTTTTGCTCTCTCGTCAGCGCACCATTTGTGAATCTGCTTGGCTCTTTGTAGGCATTGGCCAGTCGGGGAATCAGAGATACTCAGTGTGTAATCCCCACAATACGTCCCAGCCGGAAATAAAAGGAGCAACAGAAATGCCTTTAAAATGGATTTCATTGAACAAGTATAGCCATATTGTGAATGCAGGATAAAGCAAACTCTCAAGAAGGACGAAAAGCGAAAAATAACTACTGCTGAGTACCTAAGCTAAAATATGGATCGCCATATTTTCCAACGATAATTCCGGCGAAGTCCGGATGTGCGAAGCTTCGCCGATGCCAGTTTCAAGTTCGTTACGAAAGCGCCATTTGTCAGCAGTTAATTCAAATTCTCGGTACGAAAAAAACGTTTTTGCCTGACAACTTGCGGCTGATCCGATGCTGACTGGCCGCCTCCCACCTTAACAATCTCAGCCAGAGCGGAACTGCGGACTCCATCCATATATAAGCCTGATTACTGCCTGTCCCGGAGGACCTTTCCGGTGGCCTTGTCTTTCCAGTAAGCTCGTTGCTGCAGCGGCCAGTTAAAGGTGATGGCCTGGTTGGGGCAATCGGTAGCGCAGCAGCCGCAGTACCAGCACTCATCCGGGTGCAAGACGACCGGAGGCTTCTTTTCTTCCGGGTTGGGGATAAAAACGTCCACCTGGCAGACTTCCACGCAGTGGTTACAGCCGGTACAGGCCTCAGGATTGAAAAACACCGGATTCGCCGGGCTGATAATATTGGGTAACGCAAAGGTTTCTTTACGAGGCATAACAGTTCTCCCTATTTTCTTTTATAGACTCCGGTGTAGTCCTTGTTGTGGGCTTCATAGTTCGATTTCATATCGCCCCAGTAGTTCAGGGGCAGTGCGCCCATCTTAACCTTGTTGTTCTCCAGCTTGACGGTAACGAACTTGTTCCATTCCGGCGGGTCTATGTCGGGATAATCGATTCTGAAGAAGAACAGCGCACGGCTGCTGGCCTTGCGTGCAAGGGATGCATTGACGACAATTTCCGCGTGAGTCAGCAGGCTCAGGTCTTCGATACTGCGCAGGAGTTTGTGGGGGTCGAGGGCATACAACCTGGGCACAAAAACTTCTTGTATTTCTTTCAGCGAATCCAGCCCGATATGGAGCATGGATTCCGTTTTGAATTCACTGCACCAGTACTGCAGGGTGCGGGCAATGCCGGCGTGCAGTTCTTTCCAGTCCATGCCTTCGCTGCGATTGATCGGGGCGTAGACGCGGGCTTTTTCCAAAGCGATCTGGTCTCTGGATGTTTTGCCTGCGCCTATTTCCTTGACGTAGGCAGCGGCTTTTCTGCCTGCGTACCGTCCGGTCGAAGCGGCGTAGCTGTGGTCGCCGGCGGAGAACATTGATTCTCCCGCGACGTACAGACCGTCGAGCGATGATTTCAGGTCCCAATCGACGACCGGACCGCCGCCGGCAGCTGTAAACCAGTTGGACGGGCTGGTTCCTTCAATCAGGTTGTAGTTCATCAGCAGGTGTTTGGCTGGATTGAAGCCGGCTTTTCCATAGGAATTGATGATGTTTCTGGTGCAGGATTCCTCGTCCAGCATCAGATTCCAGGTAACTCTCCGTTCGACGTCGGGCATAGCTGGGAAATCGCCGAAGAACGGCAGGGCGTATGTGCCATCCTTGATCCCCTTGATGATTTTCTGCCAGTTCTCGGGAGAAGGTCTCATCGCGCCGCCGTCCGGCCATCCCTGCACAGGCCAGGGCAGTTTTTTTCCATTGGCGTCGACCTGCTGGATATTCTCGAAACTGGCATCGCTGGCGCCGCCATACCAGGTATGCTTGAGACCCGTGCCTAGCCCATGCGGCATAGTCTGTTCCATGAGGGTAAGCTCGGCGCCGGCCCTCCAGGCCATCGCCACGCCGTCTCCGGTCTTAGTCCGAGAGCCCGGGAAGGTGTTGTAGCCGGCCAGTTCGGTATTCAGGAATCCGAGGGAATTACTGCCGGCGGCAGACAGAATGGTGGCCTGTGATTTGAATATCATAAACTCGCCGGTGCGGTTGTTAAATCCCGTGGCCCCGATGACCCTGGCTCCTTGAATCCCTCCGTCCGTCAGCAGGCTGGTAGCCATGACACGGTCGAAAATTTTAACGCCTAGCCGCTGGCACTCTTTTTTCAAAGCAGGCTTGAAGGTGGTCCCCCAGACGCGGACCGTCACCTCGGTGGCATGGTTGGGGCTCATCCGCGGAGAGAACATCAGCTTGTCGTCATAGCGGCCTTCGGCTCCCACGTATTGGTCGTCGGTGTCCCGAATCTTGCCGCCCATCTGTTCCATTTCCAGTAAGGTATCCCAATCCTCGCGGCACTGAATCTGGGTGCCGATGCCATTGGCGTAGGAAATCGGCAGTGGTTCGGTTGGCGGATCGCCGGCATGAACGGGATGCGCAACAAGTCGCCTGGCCCAGTCATCGGGGTCAACCTTGGAATGGGGATTGGCCGGCGCGACACACCAGTGGTCGCAGCCCGGTCCTCCCGCGCCGCTCCTGATGGTATCTGCCTTTTCCACCAGGGCCACTTTAACGCCGGCTCTGGCGGCGCTGATAGCAGCCCAGCACCCGGCGATACCTCCGCCGATAATCAGCACGTCGGTTTCGATTTCTTGTTCTTGATCGTAGCGAATGGGATAGGGCCACGGTGTTGGCTTGCCATACTTCTCCAATAAATCCTGCCATCTGGTCATACGACTAAACTCCTTTCTGGCTATTATTACCGTGATTGCTCCAAAGGGTTCTCGCGAGGTTTGTAATTTTTGTCAAAGCGGTTCGGCATGCGGCCGTCGGTGCTGATATAACGACGCTTGATGAGCCACTTGCCGTTTTGTTTGACCAGCTCGGTATCCTCACGGCCCTGCTCGGCGATCTGCGGTAATTTGCCGATCCCCTCGTCGACCACTCCGGTCCAGATCAGATGTGCAGTGGCCGTGTTGCCCTTGATATCGATGATCGGGTTGTTCAGCAGCATGTGCATTCGACGCCCCGGCACTGGTGCCGGTTCCTTCGGGTTCGGCGCCGGATTCTGGTACAGCTTGGCGATTTCTGCACGGCCCTTGGCGATCGTGCCATCGACGTCAAGCAAGGCATCTTCCGTGAAGTACTCGGAAAGCTCATGGGCGTTGCTCCGTGAGAGATTGTAGTAATAGCGCGTGAGGAGATCCTCAATCTGGATGTGATCAAGCAGATTTTCCATGGTGACATGCTGAGCCAACACCGGCTGCGCCAAAGTCATGAGCAGGATTGACGCGACAATGGCAAACGCGTGGATGATTCTGGCAGAACCACTGATCGTAAGTTGATTACTGAACATGTTACATTCCTCCTTCAATGTTCGGGTCCTGGATTTTTAGCCCTGGATTCTGGTGCTATTATTGGCAGTTAGCTGCAATTATCAACATCGAAATTATTGACGCACCGGAAGGTCTTGCGGAGGGTGGCGTCCCCAACGGGATTCGAACCCGTGTTGCCGCATTGAAAGCGCGGTGTCCTAGGCCGACTAGACGATAGGGACCCAATCAAAAGGAGCAGCATTCTTGCATATTTACCGCTGGATTTCAATTTCAAATTGAAAGGCAGCGATTTCCGGCATGCCTGGTTCCAATACGGGCACAATGGCGCAAATGAAGTGTTGGAACGCAATTGCGTTTGCATGGCGGACCGCTTGAAATAGAATAGGCGCGTATCTTACTAAGAACCGGCTCAATTATGTTAATTGTATCGAAACTCAAAAAGCTCCGCGTGCACGGATTCTCCAGCCTGCACCCTCTGCCCGTTCCTGGATCGTATATTTTTGCTCTGCTCGCGGTGGCCGTGGCCGCCCTCCTGCGCTCGTGGCTTGCAGGTGCTTTAACCCAAACTCCATTTCTGGCTTTCTATCCGGCCCTGGTTCTTGCCGCCGCCTTTGGCGGCTTCGGACCCGGATTGGTGGCCACTATTTTTTCCTGGCTTTGTGTCACGTGGTTTTTTGATTCCACGCCGGGGTATATAGGCCTCAGCAACCCTGCGGAGATCGTGCGCCTTCTCGTTTTTCTGTCAGGTGGACTTGGAGTCAGCCTTGTTTCCGAGGCGCAGCTGCGCTCCCAGAAACGTCTGTTGAAACAGTCCCGTGAAATTGCGGAACTGGTACAACTAACGGACGCCGGCCCGTTCATGATTCGGGACGCGCAGGATCGTATAGTGCACTGGAGCGAAGGATGCGCGCGGCTATATGGATACACGTCGGATCAGGCTGTTGGGCGCATCAGCCATGAGCTGCTTCAAACCCATTTTCCGGAGCCCCTGGCCGAAATCACAGAAACTCTGAACCGTAAAGGCCAATGGGAAGGAGAACTGATCCACCTCCGCTTGGATGGCACCAGGATCACGACCACAAGCCTCTGGATTTTGCGCAAAGGATATGGCGCGCCCGTCGTCCTGGAAATCAATACGGATATTACGCGGCTGAAGCAGGCCGAGGACGATCTGCTTCGCATCAGCCGCGAGCTGGAACGATCCAACAGGGATCTGGAATCCTTTGCATATATCGCCAGCCATGATTTACAGGAGCCCCTGCGAACCATCACGGGATTTCTCCAGCTCCTCGAGCAAAAGATGGGCGGCCAGCTCGATGAGAAATCCAGACAGTATATCGACTATGCCGTGGACGGCTCCAAGCGGATGCACCAGATGATCACGGACCTTCTTGCGTATTCCAGGGTGAGCATGCAACCATTTTCGCCCAAGCGGATCCGTCTGAATGAAACGCTGGCGCAGGCTCTCTCTCTGACGCGCAAGAGCATCGAGGATTCCGGCGCATCGATCGTGGTTCAGGATCTGCCGTCCGTACACGCCGATGGATCGCAAATGCTTCAGGTGTTTCAGAACCTGATTGGGAACGCCATCAAATTCCGATCCCAGCATCCGCTGGAAATTCAGGTGGGCGCCCGCCGGGAACAGGATTCCTGGCTTTTGTATGTAAAGGACAACGGCATTGGTCTGGACCCAAAGCAGAAGGATAAGATATTTCAAATTTTTCAGCGTCTGCACTCGCGCCAAAAATACCCGGGAAGCGGCATCGGCCTCTCCATCTGCAAGAAGATCGTCGAACGTCACGGCGGCAGCATTTGGGTGGAATCCATTCCGGACACGGGAAGCACTTTCTATTTCACGCTCCCTTCGGATTGAAAACTCTGCTGGAATGGGATTACCATTGATACAAGAAGGTGGAGCATTCCGTGTCGGAAATATACATGGCTTGCTTCAATGATGGGATGTCCATCAAGGAGAAAAGGAGAAACAACATGCGTAAATCATGCACCGTACTGATGCTGGCGCTTTTTTTTACGGCAGTCACATGGGGACAGGAGAAGGAAAGGGACAGACTCCGGGAATGCGGTACCGTGATCAGCGAAATTCTGAATGTCCCCGACGGCATTCCACAGGACTTGCTGGATAAGGCCGAGTGCGTCGTTGTTTTCCCGTCCGTGAAGAAATTTGCGATCGGTATTGGCGGCAGTTATGGCCGCGGCGCATTGATCTGCCGTAGCGGTGCCAACTATACCGGCCCGTGGGGTGCCCCTGCGATGTACGCCCTGGAAGGCGGCAACATCGGCTTGCAGCTTGGGGGACAGGCGACTGACTTTGTTTTGCTGATTATGAACCCCAGAGGCGCCAAGTCTATCCTGAATAGCAAGGTGAAGCTCGGTGCGGATGCAGCGGCAGCCGCCGGTCCCAAGGGCCGGGACGCTTCCGCAGCAACGGACGTCGTCATGAGAGCTGAGATTCTCAGCTATTCACGTTCCCGGGGGCTCTTTGCCGGAGTATCGTTGGAGGGTTCGACACTGCGCTCCGACGGAGGTGCCAACAAAAATCTCTATGGCAAGGAATTGAGTGCGGAAGACATCATTCTCAAGGGAGCCGTAAAAGCCCCGGCCGCGGCAGGGGCATTGACTTCGATACTCAACAAGAAGTCACCGAAGAATCGTTCTGGAAAGTAATCTGAAAATAGGATTGCGCGATCAAACGGAACCCGCTGTTTCTTGATGAAGGTTGAATACAAGATCTGCGGTTCCACGCCTGCCGTCGAATGGCCGGTGATGATGCCCACACACCCGGTCAAACGCATTCCGAACCCATCGGGATCGATATTGCAATCAGGAGTCGCTATCGGGCTTTTGCTTCCGATGTCCGATAGCGATTGCGATGCCGATTCCGATACCGACCGCGATAATATTTACCTCAGGCGCTTTGAGCGGCTCATGAACAAAGCTTTCGGCTCTGCCTGGAGGATACTTGCGTTATTTCGTGTCAGCCGGCGCCTGACTCTTCGGTTTTGCCTTTTGTTGCCGACCCATAATTTGTTCGGTGCTCACGCCGGGAACATTCATGGTCAGCGTGTGCACGTATCGGAGCTTTCCGTTTATCAGCCGGAATGTATGGGAATCCGGTGCGCCCGGAGGATTTCCGAAGCGGCAAAAAATATTGACGGTTCCCATGTCCACATCGACCACATAGGTTCGATCGACGATTGGCAGCTTATCTTCCGGAAATCCTAAGTCGCACGTTGCCTTCGGATCGTCGAAGTTCCTGCTCGTATATATTCCGCCCTCAAGGCGGGCACATGGGGTGCCGAAGGGAACCACGACGTTCTTGTCCGAAAAATGATCGAAGTATGCGTTGCCGGCATTGATCAGCGCCGTACGATCCAGGCGTTCACTCGCGTTCAGGACTCTCCAATCCTCCGCCTTCGAATACTTCAAATAATTGTCGGCATTGAAAAGCCAATCGCCCTTTTGGGTGACCATGCTGTCGATCTCTGCAATCTTGCCGCCGTCGATTTTCAGGCGCGTCCCGAGCACATAGGGGTGATCCCCTTCAGTGACGATTACTTCCGTAAATGTCCGGCAACTGTCGATGTCGAGAAGGCTGCGCTGGAAAGCGATCGGCAAAGGAGTGTTCCAGAGCCCCTGTTCCTTTTTGATCTCAGTCATATTTTGGACATACTTTACCTTGGACGCGAGAGACATCTTGGACGGATTCCCTGCTCCCTGAGCCGCAAGGTAACTGTCAACGGCCGATTGAAGCATCGCCCGCGTGCAGTCCCTGGCTTGTGCCGCGGCGACGCTCTGTGCCTGAACGAATGCGGCGCTGCAAAACAGAACTACAACGCCGATGATCGCTCGAATCATAGAATCTCCTTACAGAAAAAAACGATTGCCTAGCGCATCCAGGAGCCTGTCCGAGTAATAGAAGGGGCCCCTCCTATTTTACTCGAACAGGCTCCCAGCACGTCTCTGATCAGGCAGCTTGCCCTTAGTGGTGCTCCGCCCTTTCGGCAGCCTCAGCCTCGTCTTTAGTCTTATGCACCGTGCCATCGGGATGATTGGGCGGAGAATAGAGCGTATAAAGCTTAAGCGGCTCGGTGGATGAGGCATTGATGACATTATGGAAGGTGCCGGCAGGCACGATTACGGCATCGCCGGCTGCCACATGCTCTTCCCTGCTATTGTTGAACACGAATCTGGCCGCACCCTGCTCGATACGGAAGAACTGATCTACGGTCCCGTGTACCTCATTTCCGATCTCTTCACCGGGCAGCAGGCACATAAGAACGAGTTGTGCGTATTTTCCCGTATATAGCACTTTGCGGAAGTTTTTGTTTTCTTCTGTCAGTTTTTCAATTTTTCCTACATATCCAGTCATATAGCTCTCACTCCAGCGTTCTGTGGGTTGACGATGAATCCTTTTTTTTAAATTATAGCATAGCGTGATCCGAGGAAGGTGGTTCGCGGGGATAGTTTAGCAAATCTCTCGATCCATAAATCATTTTCGTAGTAGAATTTCCTATTTGAAGTCCGGTAAGCACTCGATGTATCCATAGTGCGGTTGATAAACGACATAACCTGCTATCATATGCAACTCGGAACGCCAGTTTCAGAAAAGGATGCAGCTTGCTCAACTTATTCGATGACTCGCCGATGACACCCGATCCACTGCCCTGCCGCCTTGCCGACACAATCCGGAAGAGGCCTCGCGCACGCAGGCTGTTATTGCCGCTGATAGGGTCGGTTCTCATCCTGTTGCTTGCCCTCTCCAGCGTTTCTGCCCAAGCGCCGCATCCGAGGTCTTCGAGCCTCCGGCCCCCGGTCGCTGCATCCATTTCCACGCATGGCGTCGCACCGGCAGCTCCCCAATTTACGGGACACGATTTTGGCGCGGAGGCGCGCCTTCTTTTCCGCGTTGCGGCCTGCACAGGGAACGCGGCGATCCCCGAATCGCTGGACCGGGATGTTATCGATCGTCACTGCAACGAACTGCTTCCGCGCATGCGCGCCTATCACGACCAGTACCTGACGGTGATGCGACCTTATCTCGCCCGGCTCCGTCCTTCCGGCCTGCCGCCGACGGTCGTCTACCCGTTCGGAGGAGGCGACCTGCTCTCTGCGCTGACGGTATATCCTGATGCGACCGAGATCACCACGATTTCTCTCGAAAACGCGGGCGATCCGCGCCGCGTAGCAGCCCTGAGTGCAGCTTCTCTGCAAAAGGACCTTTACCGGTTGCGCCGCTCAATGCTGCAGCTGCTGACGCTCAGCGATAGCGCCAGCGAGGACCTCATGCAGGTACACCGTGGCGGAATCCCCGGCCAGTTGTCGTTCTTCCTGGTAGGACTTGCCATCCACGGCTACGAACCCGTGTCGCTGCGTTATTTCCGCATCGAGCCCGACGGCTCGCTACACTATCTGGATGATGCCGACATTGCCGCTCTGGCATCCGTCCACGCCCGAAAGCTCAACAAGGTGTGGAAGTCCCCGGACTTCTCCCTGGCATTCTCGAACCTCGAGCTGACCTTCCGGCCCATGCGCAACGGTGCGCCCGGACCGTTGCGCGTGCACCGGCACATCGCCGCCGATCTGGGCGACGCGGCGCTCAAGCGAGACCCTTCCCTATTGCGCCATCTGGAAGCCAAAGGACAGGTGGCGGGCCTCATCAAGGCTGCCAGTTACCTTCTCTGGACCATGCCCTTTAGCCGCATCCGGGAATACTTGCTGGAACATACTGATTTCATGATCTCCGACAGCAGCGGGATTCCGCCGCGCTACGCGGAGCAGGCAGGCTTCGTTCAGCAGACCTATGGAACTTTCGAGGGAACACCATTCCCGGCGCGCGCCAGCGAGGAGGCCGATTTTATCCGGCTATGGCGCTCTCAACCGCACCGCGATATGCCCTTGCGCTTCGGCTATGGCGATATCCACAAGGCGCCCCATCTGCTTGTGACGCGCCGTGCGCCCCGAGTGGAAGCGCGGTTTGCCGCACCGAAGCACTGAGATTCTGACTGAATTTCCGATACTTAGCCCCGTCACTTATCGCAGTCCCACAGTCGCCTTCTTGCTTTGGCCGCACTGTGCTAGGATGGCACAATCACTCGATCGGTCTTTGTGAATAGAATTCATATAAGGAGAAACAGCCATGAGTCTTGCCGGCACCAGGAAAAAAGGTACAACGCGCAGAGGATTTGTTAAAAATATCGCCGCAGGCGCAGGCGGCATCGCTCTCGCAAGTTCGTTGCGGGAGGCATTGACGCCCAATCAAAGCGGATTGTTTGCAGCTCCCGAGGAGACCCGGTCAACCGACGGGACAAAATATGGAAAATATTTTCTCAGCGACAATCATCAACCGCCCAAAGCCAATGATTTTGTTTCCCTCAACAGCATTCCTCCGTTTCCGGAAATAGCCAGTCCTCAGACTTACTTTCGAGGCGCTTCGGCATTGCCGGGAGCAACCGCCACAATCGGATGGCAGGTGTTCACCGCGCCCGTTTGCTGGGAAACTCCCCACACCCACAAATATGATGAATTCCTTATATTCCTCGGCGCGCAACTGCCGGATTTATGCAAGAGCTTCGATGCAGAGATAGACTTCTGGATGGGAGAGGAAATGGAAAAACATACCATCACCTCGACAACCGTCATCTTCATTCCCAAAGGCATCCCGCATAGTCCATTGAATTTTCGAGCAATCAGGAAGCCTGTTCTCTTCCATGCGCTATACCTGGGGCCAAGTCTGGATCGACAAAACACCATCCCGAATTTTGATTTGACTACTTTTAACTGGGGCGGCCCCGTTAACTTAAAAACTTTTGGTCCGCCCAAGAAAAAGTAAGTCCAACTCAAAAAATGCAATGAACAAGACCAGGATCAAGTTATCTCAACTACTTGATCCTGGTCTCACGCCCTAGGGATCGATGAAAAGAGTTTTTGCACCGGGCTGTGGATTAATGCTGTATAAGCCGCATTATGCAGATAAGCTGGACGAATATCTGAATCGCGATTCCTCGTCCATTGAGCAGTTTCACGTTTGTTGCCATCATGAACCGGGCTTTAAAGAACCGACGGAGGTAATCAATGTGTGCCCGGGCTGCGACAAACGCTTCCGGCAAAATTACGAAAATTGCTCAACCATATCGCTTTGGGAAATACTTGCCGCCGTCGACGATTATCCATTTCTCGATTACGGTGGCACAAAAATGTCGATCATCGATGCCTGCCCTACGCGCGGACAAACCCGAGTGCATCAGGCTGTCCGTACTTTATTGAACAGAATGAACATACAGTTGGTAGAACCTAAAAACACGGGAACCAGGGGAACGTGCTGCGGCGATAGCGCTTATGGCCTGGTTCCTGACGAAGAACTGAAGGCGATGATGCAAAAGAGGGCCGGTGAAATGCCTGCTGAGAACGTAGTTGTGTACTGCGTTTCCTGCATCAAATCGATGCACATCGGCGGCCGAAAACCACGCTACCTGATCGATTTGTTATTTGGGGAAGACACAGAGCCGCAAATTTATGAGCCACGTTTATGGCACAAGCAACTGGAGGACTATATCGAGCAACATAAAGTAAGCTGCGCATCGAATTCGAGCAAGCCTTGAAGAAAACAGCCAATGAGCGGAACGCCCTCAAATTCATCGACTGCCGCCGAAAAACAGGGCAAATTTCCCTGTCCGCATAAATCATTATTATTCAATTAATTAACTAATAATTATCAACAATCCTGTCATTTACTCCGTCCAATTTTTCCCTGGAAGCCATACCGCGATCCAGCCATCGAATTCCGGCAAGCTATTTTTTTACTATAGATTATGACGTTATTTTCCGTAACGCCAGAATTGGCCTCAATCCTGCATATCATTGGCAAAGGGAATATTTACCGGATAATCCTGAAACCTTCCCAAGGGTGGGACTATGGTGTTTTTATTCGCGGCTGCATCTTATCTCCTGTTTTTAGTTTTGGTCTGTTTGTTTTTAAAAGGAGGATCTATAAGAAAGAGCCCCGAACCACCCGGAGCTCATCCGGAATTTGATACTTCACAGGCCATGCAAATCGAGGCGCCTTTAGCCGCAGTTTATACGCCGGAATACCTAATCGAATGGACTGAAGAAATGAGTGCATCCACAGCGCCTATCGCGCATCCCAGTCCGCTAGGCGATGTCTGGCAACCACATTTGCATACAAGCCGTCTATAGCATTTCCCTGCCATAATCTGTTATTTAGCTTTCGTCCTCAACATCAGCCTCTTATAATGATCTCGCCTGTGACTAAGCAATCAAAGAACATTGAAAGCAGTTATCTCAGGAGCACTCGCGTCTGAAACCTGCACAACGGTTTTGCGAAGCGTCGTGTGTGAATCGAGCAACAATTCCTCAGAGGGAAAAACCAATGACCGATAAAAAGCGAACGAACCGACGTGATTTTTTTCAGGATGTATCGGCTGGAGCGGCAGGAATGGCATTTGCCAGCGTCTTGTCCACGTTGAATGCAACCGCTATGGCGTCTCCTCAGAAGCCGACCTATACGGACAAGATGGACATGAGCAAATTGGAGAACAAAGTAAGGGAACCCAACGTCGTCGAATTTAAGCCGTGGAGATCCATCCATAAAACGATCACCTCACCCATGATCACGGCGTGGGGCTCTAAAGACATTCCCGGATCCAAACTCCAGCTAGGATTTGCCTATATCACCACGCCGGACACGCTGGGCGGCGACACGCATTCACACCCGCACGACCAGTGGATATTCCTCATCGGGGGCGATTCCAAGAATTTCCTCGAATTCGATGCGGATGCTGAAATGCTTTTGGGCGACAGGGTCAGAAAGATCAACTATCCCTGCTATTTCTTCATTCCCAAAAACACGCCTCACTGCCCATTGGTCATTAAGCGTGTTGGCAAACCGATCGTATTTATTGATGGCCGAATTGAGGAAGAACCCATGACGCCTGCCAAGAAGTGATGTGCATTGCCAACATGCACTGCAGTCATCGCCAGGCCTGAACTCAAAAAGCCATTTCCTACCGGGTCAAATTCGGCGGGGCTCCGTGGTATTCCAATTTCGTCCAGCCATAGAGCCCCGGACTCCGCATATCTGGCTTACCGCACCCATTCGCGAATGAGAAAGTTTTTCCATTATTGCCGGAAGATTAAACGTTTCCAGAGAGAATTGGTGAGCCGTGCTGGACTCGAACCAGCGACCCTCTGCTTAAAAGGCAGATGCTCTGCCGACTGAGCTAACGGCCCACTTTTCAGCGGTTTTTCGCAGATACTCTTAGTGGGTTGAGCCCTCAAAAGCGCTCCGCGACGTCGGGAAGATTAGCACGCTTGCGCGTGGTTTCAAAGGCAGTTCTGAAAATTTTGCTGATGGAGGTTAGTCACAAAGAGCCCATCTTATTGATATTTTCCTTATTGCAATAACAAGCCGGCGAGGACGCCGGCGCTCCCAGCTTGCCACTGAGGCAAATATTATGAGGCTTTAGCCGAGGAAACCGGCGGTCCCGGGATAGACCCCGCTAGAACTTGCACTCGGGGCTGCGCAACGCTTCCATTTCATCATCCAGGTTCTTCAATATCTCCAGTTGCCTGTCCGTTGCCTTCTCCATGAGCAACAGAAGATCGCGGGCTTTTTTCAGGGCATTCACGACAATTTCCGCGTTCCGGCAGGATTCAATCGCATACACGCGCTGGCCCACAAAAGCCCGGCTTTCGCTATCCCGCTCGATCGTCCGGATGATCAGTCCCCACTTCCCTTCTATCCTCGAATAGCCGAAATAGCTGTCGGCAACGATGCCACCCAGGTTCGTGGTGTGAACTTTATCGGGGAGCCACACGGCCGCCTCAAGGCCCAGATTCCGAAAATTCCGGCTGATATCGCCGACGGTGCTGCCGAATTCACGGATACCCGCGTTCAGATGATCTGAGATACGCTGCCTTAAAACTTCGTAGGTAACATCGCTCATGGCAAAAGACTCCCCCCCGAAGGCATAAATGAAATTGCTAGTTCTTGGTCAGATTCACTCTTCCGGAAACCGATCGGATGCGAAGAGTCTGCATTCCTCCGCCCAGTCTGCCGCGAGCCGAACGCGCCGGCCCATATCTCCATTCCTGCACTTCAAGCGGGAAATCGGTGCGAAGCAGTCCGCTGGAACAGGAAATGTCCACAACCGCATCCAGGTTTGCCGGCGCCGAGACATCGATGTTGCCGCTGATCGAGGAAAAGCGCATATTGCTGCGTTCCTGAGCCTTGCCGATGTCCACACGAATATTGCCGCTGAATGACGATGCGTTCACCAGTCCCCTGACGTCCTTAAGCGCGACGTTCCCGCGGACACTCTCGGCATTGAGCTGGCCGACAACACTCGAAATATCCACGTTTCCGCCAAATGAAGAAATCCGTGCGAAGTTGTATTCCACGGACTCGGGTACGCGAACCTCGAAGTCGACACGCGCATCCTTTACAGGAACCAGGGGCGGCCGGAGGCGGATGTCGATCCGATAAGGCAGGCTGCTATCGAGAATCTCAATCTTATCGCGATCTTCACCCTTCTTGTTGGCGGAGATCTCGATGCTGTCCCCTTTGAAACCCCTTATCGTGACGTCGCCCAGGAAATTGTCGATAAAGATTTGCCCCCCCGGCGCAAGCGTATAGCTTTTTTGAAAATCCTTTCCTTGCACCAGCTGAAAGCTGAAGAGAAATGCCAGGGCCGTCATGCAAATGCGCGACATCTCGTGATCCTTTATGTATGTGTCAATTTTTTCACAGCTGCCCAACGACTACAAATGGTTTTTTGGGGGAGCGAAGAGATGAGACCGCGAAGGCAAAATTCAGAAGTCGGGAATCAGAGCCCCGGCCCTTGAACTTGGTTTTGTTCAAGACAAGGATCAAAGAAGGTCAAGCCGGATTGAGAAAGGATAAGCTAATTTTGCCTGAACCAGGATTCGAGGCGAGAGTTGGGAGAAACGATGATGGTTTCCTTGCGATCCGGGCCCGTTGAGACGACGGAAACTTCCGTTTTCACGAGATCGGACAGTCGTTTCAAATAATCCTGCGCCATGACAGGCAGTTCGTCAAAACTCTGAATGCCCGCCGTTTTCTGCTTCCATCCCTTCAATATCAAATATTCCGGGCGGCATTGTTCAAGGATGTGGAGTTCAGGCGGAAATGAAGTCAACAGGCTGCCTTTGTACCGGTAGCCGGTACACACCTTGATCTCGCCGATTTCATCGAGAACATCCATCTTGGTGATGGCGAGCGTTCCCAGATTATTGATCAGGCGCGAATACCGCACGACGACGGCGTCGAACCAGCCGCAGCGTCGCGGCCGTCCGGTGGACGCGCCGTATTCCTGTCCTTTCTGGCGGATTTGTTCGCCGATGGCATCCGTCAGCTCGGTTGGGAATGGTCCGCCTCCAACCCTCGTCGTGTAAGCTTTGGAAATGCCGATCACCCCGTCTATCCTTGTCGGCCCGACTCCTGTCCCCGTGCAAGCGCCGCCTGCCGCAGCGCTCGATGCCGTTACAAAAGGATATGTGCCGTGATCCACATCGAGCATGGTACCCTGCGCCCCTTCGAACAGAACGCTCTTCCCTTCGTCTATTTCCCTGTTAATAAACTCGGCAATATCCACTACATACGCGGACAGTTCTTCTCCGACAGACCGCGCCGCCGCATAGACCTGCTCGATGTCGAGAGATTCCGCGGAGGATGGGAATATCGCCTGCTTGATCTTGATGTTCTCCTCCAGGTGCTGTCTCAAGACCTCCGGATTGCACAGGTCGCAGACGCGCAATCCTCTGCGCGCCATCTTGTCCTCGTAGGCTGGGCCGATCCCCCGGTTCGTTGTCCCGATCTTGTCCTGTCCCCTGCGCTCCTCGTCGCCTCTTTCCGCCAGCCGATGATATTCCAGAATGACGTGCGCGCGGTTGCTGATGAACAGCCGTCCCTTGCAGGTGATCCCTTCCGCGGCAAGCTCTGCAATCTCCTTCATCAGAGCGAACGGATCGATCACGACGCCGTTTCCGATGGCGCAAAGCTTTCCCGGATGCAGGATGCCGGAGGGGATTAGATGAAGAACGTATTTTTTGCCATGGATGATAACCGTGTGGCCCGCATTGTTCCCACCCTGGTAGCGTGCGACCACATCAAAGCGGTCCGTCAGGAGGTCCACAATCTTGCCCTTACCCTCGTCGCCCCACTGGGCGCCCACGATGATCAGATTTGCCATGAGAAATGGTTCCAGGCGTCCCTCTTCCGGATGCTCGCGTCGTTTCCCGCACGAGGGGATTCTTGTGCCCAACGCAAAACCGGCCGGGATAGTGCACCGGTGAAGAACGCAAATGGCCTGTTTAAAGTTACAGAGTTCAATATGCGAAGCCGGATCACAGGTGGTTGTCGATCATCTTGGAGATCGCACCTTTGGTGGTATTTCCTACGATCTGCTCCTTGACGTCGCCATCTTTGAAAAGCAGTAGGGTCGGAATGCCTTTGATGCTGTATTTTCCCGAGGTCAGAGTGTTCTCGTCGACGTTCAGCTTCACGATTTTCGCCTGACCTTCGTATTTCTCCGCAATGGCTTCAACCACGGGAGCAAGCATCCGGCAAGGCGCACACCAGGCCGCCCAAAAGTCAACGAGGACCGGCACCGAAGATTTCAGGACTTCCGCTTCAAAATTTTGATCTCCGACCTCTGCAACTTTTCCGCTCATCTTAAATCTCCCAAAAATATTGAAGGCGAACCAACGCGCCGCTAAAATAGAAAGTCATTATGGGAGTGACGTCTCGCCTTGTCAAGTTGAATGCACCGATCCCGAAGAAGCGGTTTGGGCAGCATTTTCTAAGAGATAGAGGAGTTATCGACCGCATCGTTCGCTGGATTCAACCCTCGCCCAACGACATATTCCTGGAGATTGGCGCGGGCGACGGAGCCCTGTCTCAGTGCATTGCGCCGGGCGTTTCCAGCCTTCTGGCAATTGAGCTCGATACGGATTGCATCCCGCCCCTGCAAAACGCATTGGCCGGATTCCCGTCCGCCGCCGTGATTGAGGGAGATATCCTTCAATTGGATCTCCGCCAAATCGTATCCCCTTGTCTGACGCCAGGGGCGAAACTGCGTGTCACAGGAAATCTTCCGTACAATATCTCCACCGTCATTATAGACAAGCTGCTGAACCTGGATTTGCCGATCGAGGACATGACTTTCATGGTACAGCTCGAGGTGGCGCAACGCATTACCGCGGTGCCCGCGACAAGGGACTATGGCTATTTTTCACTGGTTTGCCAGCACCGCGCCGACGTGCGACTGGGCTTCAAAGTCTCCCCCGCCTGTTTCGTTCCTCGTCCCAAGGTCAGTTCCGCGACGGTTTCCTTCCGACTCAAACCGAAGACATGGGATGAAACCATGGAGGCGGATTTCCAGATGCTCGGCAAGGCAGCCTTCGGCTATCGGCGAAAAACACTGGAAAATTCCCTTTCCAGGCACGCGGTCGCCGGAAAAGTTACCTCACTGCTTTTAACACGCGCCGGCATCGACGGATGGAGAAGAGCGGAAGAGCTTTCCGTTCAAGAATATGAGCATCTGGCTCAGACGTTTCATATCCTGAAATTATGAGGACGGGCACGATCGCGGATTGGTGCTTTGCGGCTGCCGGCGTACTGGGCTATACTTCGCCTTTAATTCCAGAGCGAAAAAAACATGACTGACGATCGGATGGAAGTGATCCCCCTGGGCGGGCTCGGGGAATTCGGCATGAACATGATGGCGATTCGCTATCGCGAGGATATCGTTGTCGTCGATGCCGGACTGATGTTCCCCAGGGACGATTTGTTGGGCGTGGATCTCGTGATCCCAGAATTTACGTATCTGCTGGACAATAAAGACCTGGTGCGCGCCGTCATCGTCACGCACGGGCATGAAGACCACATCGGCGCCCTCGCGTATCTACTGAGGGAATTGCCGATACCCGTTTACGGAACCCGGTTGACCCTCGGCTTCGCCAAGGGGCGGCTGGAGGAAAACGGAGTGCTCGAGCAAGCCCAATTGCATTACGTGGAAGCCAGGCAAACGCTCGATTTCGGCGAGATCCACGTAGAAATCCTCGGCATGACCCACAGCATCGCCGACAGCATCGGCATTGCCATTACTACGCCGGTTGGAACAATCATCCACACCGGTGACTTTAAGTTCGATTCCTCCCCGCTCAACCGGAATGTTACGGACTATGCGAGGATTTCGGCCCTGGGGGAGCAGGGCGTGCTGGCGCTATTCAGCGACAGTACCAACAGTGAACGTCCAGGCTTCACTCCGTCGGAAACCTACGTGCGCCGTCACATCGAACAAATTTTCTATTCCTGCCGGAACAAAATCATCGTGGCCTGTTTTGCTTCCAGCATTCATCGCATTCAGATCATTCTCGATCTGGCAAAAGATTTCGGCAGGCGTGTCCTCCCGGTCGGCCGGAGCATGAAGGAAAATATCGCCATCGCTTCGGATCTGGGCTATTTGAACATCCCTCCGGGGGTCATGGCGGATATTTCGGACGCCAAAACGCTTCCCGAGGAAGCGCAGGTGATTTTAAGCACCGGCAGCCAGGGTGAGCCCCTGGCTGCTCTCACACGGCTTGCCTTCGGCAAACACAAGGACGTTGCCGTTCAGGAGGGCGACGCCGTTATCCTCAGCGCCCGCGTAATTCCCGGCAATGAAGGCTCCGTTTCGCGCCTGGTGAATCATTTCTGCCGCCGCGGCGCTAGGATTTATGACGAGAGTCAGTGGACGACGCACGTTTCCGGCCACGCCAGCCAGGAAGAGTTGAAACTGATGCTCAACCTGACGCGTCCGAGATATTTCATTCCCGTTCACGGAGAATACCGGCAGCTGTATGCGCATACGCTGCTTGCCCGCGAAGTCGGGATTCCGCCGGAGAGAATCATCCTGGCCGAAACAGGGGACGTGCTCGTCCTGCGTCCGGATTCGGCTTGTATCGACGGAAAAGCGCCCGTCGGCCGGCGCTTCATCGATGTGGGGGGGGTAGCGGAGCTGGATGAACTCGTCGTAAAGGATCGCCGGCATCTGTCGGAAGAAGGCGTCGTGCTGGCCGTTGTCGCCGTCAACAAGGCGACCGGCACAGTGGAGGGAGTTCCGGAGCTCGTCAGCCGCGGCCACGTTCAGGAAGAGGACAGCGCCGCGTTCCTCGCGGAGGCGAGAGAGATCATCATCGCGGCCCTGGAGGAATGCACCCGGGAAGAGCGCGAGGATTCGCTTGTACTTACTGAGGTTGTCCGCACCGAGCTGAAACGGTATTTCCGTAAGCGGACCGGGACGCGGCCGATGATCGTGCCGGTAATTTACGAAATTTAATATGCATCCCAGGATTTCACATGTCGGCTGAAGCAAGCGCCAAAAAACACGAATTCATCGGGGTTTGTATCCTGATCGTTACACTATTGCTTCTGCTGTGCCTGATTTCATACAATCCGCATGATTCCAGCCTGAATGCATTGTCTCTGAAGCTCGCCATCGACAATAAAATTGGAAGAATCGGCGCATACGTGAGCGACTTTCTCTTCCAGCTGTTCGGCTTCCCCGCTTTTCTTTTGCTGGTGCCGCTCGCCATCCTGAGCTGGAAGCTCATCTTCGGACGCCAGATTTCCTCACCGTACGTTAAGACGTTCGGCTTCTTCCTGCTGCTGGCATCCCTTTCAGCCGGCCTTCAGCTGATTCCGATCCCATCGCCGGACGTGAATTTCATGCCCGGAGGCATTACAGGTGTTTTGGTCGTTGCCACGCTGCTCCCCAATTTAAACAAGACCGGCACCGTGATCCTCGTCGCCGGAGGCGTCGTATTGGGATTATTGGCGTCCACAACACTGTCGCTTGCGAAGGTCTTCGCGCGGTTCGCTCAAAGACCCTCTGTCCCCCGCGTGCGACTCTGGGAGCGCATCCGCACGTGGCTCAGCAATCGCAAGCAGGTGCGAACCGTCGTCAATATCAAGCCTGCCGCGGTTCCGCCTATGGATCTGACCCCGCGCCCGACTCCTGTAAAACCATCTCTTGCCGTGCCGGAAAACCGCCCTGCCTCTAAGCCCGTCCCCGCACGCGAACCGGAAACGCCGCATCCTCCGGCCTCGGCGTCCGACCGTCCGCGCTCGCGCAAGTTTCAGCTTCCGCCCGTTGAATTGCTGAACACGCCCGATAACCCGTTCCCCGTCGACGAAAGCGCACTCATGGAGAGCGCGCGCATGATTTCGGACAAGTGTGCGGAATTTGACGTCAATGGCAGCGTGACCCAGATTCATCCCGGACCGGTCGTGACGACCTTCGAATTCAAGCCGGATGCCGGCATCAAGTATTCCAGAATTACGGGGCTCGTCGACGATCTGTGCCTCGGCATAAAAGCCGAGTCACTTCGCATCGACCGGATCCCGGGGAAAGCGACTGTTGGAATCGAGGTCCCCAACCGGCACCGCGAGCTCATTACGCTTCGCGAGCTCATCGAATCGGATGTGTTCAACAAATCTGCGTCCAGGCTGACGCTGGCTTTTGGAAAACTGATCAACGGGAGCCCTTTCGTCACCGACCTGGAGCGTATGCCGCACCTGCTCATCGCCGGTGCCACCGGTTCCGGCAAGAGCGTCGCTCTCAATTGCATGATCACCTCCATTTTGTACAAAGCGACGCCGGAGGAAGTCCGGTTCATTTTCATCGATCCCAAGCGCCTGGAGCTGGGCCTGTACGCGGACATCCCGCATCTGCTGACGCCCATCGTCACGGATCCGAGCGAAGCCGCCAATGCGCTGCGTTGGGCGACAAATGAAATGGAAAGCCGCTATAAAAAACTCGCATTGCGCGGCGTGCGAAACATCGATCAGTACAATAAGCTCGTCCGTTCCTCGGGAACCCAGCTCTCTCTCCTCGAGAATAGTCAGGACGGGGAACTGGAAAAACCACTTTCCTATCTCGTGCTCGTGATCGACGAGCTGGCGGATCTGATGATGGTGTCTTCGAGAGAAGTCGAGGAATCCATCTCACGCCTGGCCGCCATGGCGCGCGCCGTCGGCATCCATCTGATCCTTGCCACGCAGCGCCCCTCGGTGGATGTCATCACGGGAATCATCAAGGCTAACTTCCCCTGCCGCATCGCCTTTAAAGTCGCTTCCAAGGTAGACTCGCGAACCATTATCGACTGCAACGGGGCAGAACAGCTCCTGGGCAGCGGCGACATGCTCTTTATTCCGCCGGGCACCTCGCGCCTGATCCGCGTTCATGGCGCGTACGTCAGCGAGAAGGAAGCGCAGGCCATCGTGGAGAATCTGCGCAAACAAGGCAGACCCTCGTACGATGAATCCGTGCTGAACTACGGCCGCGAAGAAGTGGACGAAGCGGGGAACCCGATCGATCCGGGGATGCAGGACAGCCTGTATAACGACGCCGTGCGCGTCGTTGTCACGGAAGGCAGGGCCTCCACGTCTCTGCTCCAGCGGAGATTAAGCATTGGGTATGGCCGGGCCGCCAAGTTGATCGACATGATGTTTCTCAACAACATCGTAGGCCCTGCCGACGGTTCCAAACCAAGAGACGTCCTCGTCGGCCTGGATTTCCTCGAGCGCCTGAATTCGCAATAAGCACTCCGCCAACGCCGCCGTCCCCGGCTGATGAGGCATCGTTTGAGGTGAGGCAAAAAGGACTCATTTTATCGAGAATTTCTTCTATTACCGGAGGGAGCCGGCGAGGACGGCGAAGCTCGCGCGTTTGGCTCCGGCGCGATGCTTGACTTGCCTTTCGCGTTTGATAAACTAGAATAAGGAATACACCGTTGCTGCCCGGCGAACGAGGCGTGAATGTGAAAAAGGATTTGAGATACGCTCCCTGCCTTGCCATCGCTCTTATGGGATTTTTTTTATTATCAGGTAACGCGCAAAATCCAAATACGCCATCCCTTCCTGTATTTAAAGTGGATGTTGAAAACGTATTCTTGAAAGTTTCGGTCACCGATCCTTTGAACCGGTATGTAACCGGACTCGAGAAGGAGAATTTCAAGGTTTACGAAGACAACGTCGAGCAAACGGTTTCCCACTTCAGCCAGGAATCGGCCCCCATCAGCGTCGGCATCATCTTCGATGTCAGCGCCAGCATGAAAGAAGACAACAACATACGGAAAGCCAAGAACGCGATCACCCGCTTCCTGCAGTCCGGGAATCCGGCAGACGAATACTTCCTGGTTACCTTCAACAACAAGACCAGACTCGCCCAGGGTTTCACCGATCAAAGTTCTTCGCTGCAGAATGAAGCTGCTTTTCAGAAGGCCGGGGGAACCACGGCCCTGTACGATGCGGTCTATATGGGCCTGGATCAGATTAAAAGGGGTTCACGGGAAAAAAAGGCCCTGATCGTCATCAGCGACGGCGAGGACAACAGCAGCCGCTATACCTCGAGCGAAATTCGCGAATTTGCCAAAGAAATGGATGTCCAGGTTTATGCCATCGGACAAGTGGGACCGCTGGGCACGGGCGGCGCTGAACTCCAGCGCATTGTGAATATAACGGGAGGCAGAGCCTTTTTCCCGAATAACTTCAATGAGCTCGATTATTATATCGACCTCATCCACGCCGAACTGCGCAGCCAATACGTCCTGGGATATATGCCCACAAACAAGTCTCACGACGGCAAATGGCGCAAAATACGAGTCAAGCTGGACGCACCGCAAGGACTTCCTAAGCTGATCCTACACACCAGAGAGGGGTACTATGCCCCGAAATTATAAGCGCTTCAGAATTCCCGGAAAAGTATCCCTACTTGCCCTCTTTCTGATTTTTCTTTTTCCTTATTCGATGGGCATTTACAGTCAAGATTCTGAAGAACCTTCTAAACGCGACCCATCGAAGCGAGTCAAACCCGAATTGGAGCCAGGATCCCACCGCGAATCCTCCGAACCGAAGGGATTTAAGATCGGGGTCACCGTCGATCTGGTGCTGATGTACACAACGGTCTTCGACAAAACGGGCCATTTTGTCAGCGGTCTCAAGCAGGAGGATTTCAGACTCTATGAAGATGGTGTGCAGCAGAACATCCAGTCCTTTTCCCAGGAAGATGTTCCGGTCAGCATGGGCATTCTCCTGGACCTAAGCGGCAGCATGCGCGGCAAAATCGAGCAGGTTAACAAGGCCGCGCTGGCGTTCATCCAGGCGAGCAATCCCCGGGACCAGGTGTTTTTAATCGGGTTCAACGAAGAAGTCGAGCTTCTGCAGGACTTCACAAGCGATATCGATGAGATTACAGACGCACTTGAAAACATTGTGGTCATGGGTTCCACAGCGCTCTATGACGCAGTCTATCTCGGAGTTCAAAAAGCGCACACGGGCACAAAACCCAAGAAGGCCGTGGTCCTTATAACAGACGGCGTGGACAGAGAAAGCTATTATACGTTGGAGCAGATGATTTCCAAGGTCCAGGAATCCGATGTTCAGGTTTTCGTTGTCGGACTTCTGGATCCGATAAAGCCCAAGGGATTTTTTTCAACCTGGTCCAAAAGCGTCCCGGAAAAAGCCCGCGATGCCTTGATCAAAATTGCCGAAGAAACGGGAGGCAAAGCCTTCTTCCCAAACCAGACCGGTGAAATTCATGGTATTGTGGCCGAGATCGCGAGCGAACTTCGAAACCAGTACAGCCTCGGATACACCTCCTCCAATGCGGTTCGCGACGGATCCTTCCGCAAAGTCAAAATTGAATTCGTCGGAGCCAATGCTGCGAACAACAAACTGCGTTATCGTCGAGGCTATTTTGCGCCTAAGACGGATGCCGCCCAAAAGTCCGATCTTTCACCTGTCGGGACAGGGCCCGTGGCCGGCGCGCTTGCTGTCGTACCGTCCGGATCCCATTCCCGCTGAATCGATGTCTATACGCTGCATCGCCGCACGAACGCCGGCGACCGATTCTTTTCCGCTGGCAATCACCTAAGCGTGTTTCTATAATGACCTCCTTATTTGCATCCCGACAGGCATTCATTTCAGGAGGTTTTCATCCGCATGTTCTTCATCGCCATGTTGACGGAACCGGGCCGCTTATTTGCAGGCCAATCTTTCGGAATAGGCTGCCTGTTTGCCTTTCTTTCACTGTTTATGGTTGCGGCCACAGTCCGCAAAAGCCAGAAAAACAGGCCAAGAGAAACGGAAATCCTCAAAAAGATCGCATCCATGGTCAACCGTTCTCTCGATTTGAATTCCATCCTGAACTCGTGCCTGGAGGAGATGCTGGAAGTTCTCGGGATGGATGCCGGCGTCTGCAGCCTGCGGGCCACGCCGGAGGCCTCACCCAGGACAATCTGCCACGGGCTGAACAGGAATATCCTCGCTCTTCTCGAAGAAGGCAAGGAGGACAACGCGATTGAGCAGCAGGCGCCCGCAATGATGACCGGAGATGCACTGCGATGGCGCACCGCGCCCCTGGCCGAAGCTCTGCAAAAAGAGGGACTTCATTTTTCAGGTCCCTATCCGATTCGATCCGGCAATCGCATCCTTGGATTTCTCGGGCTGGCCAGCAAGGACCCGAAGGCTCCTTCCGAGGGCCAGGTGGAATTTCTCAACGCCCTCACCGAGATCCTCGGAGTCGCCATTGTAAATGCCCAGCTGCGGGAACAATCCAACAAGCTTTCCGAAGACCTCATCGCATTGCAGGAAGTGAATAAAATCATTTCCCAGGGCTTCAACCTCGAAGACATCATTCATCGGATCGTAATTGAAGGCAGGCGCCTCGCAAAAACGAGCCAGTGCCACTTGTTCAAGCTGGACGACAAGCGTCAGTGCCTGGCCGGATCTGCATCGACGCAAACCGAAAACCTGGATATCCGGACGGTCAATATTCCGTTTTCCGAAGCTTCGACGGCCGTGACGGCCCTGATGGAAAAAAGAGTGATCGCAGTGGAAGATATCCTGCGCGATACGCCCGGCGACAGCGGTTTAATGGAACCCTTGGGCTGGCGCGCTGCGATATTTGCCCCCTTGCTCACCAAGGAGCGCGCCATTGGCGTTCTGGTATGCAGCGATGACGCGCGCGAACGAAAATTCACGGATGAGGAAATCCTTCGCGCAGAAGCCCTGGCGCACCAGGCTGCCATTGCCCTTGAAAATGCGGAATTATTTCATATTGTTTCCCGCAGTCAGAGGGAATGGGAGACGACCTTTGACGCGATGCAGGATTGCGTCTCGGTGCACGACACGACGGGCAAGGTTATCCGGGCAAATGTTGCCTTAGCCCGCAGGCTTAAAACTATTCCGCAGAAAGTCGTCGGCAGGTATTGTTCCGACGTCTACCATCCGGAGGGATCGAGCTCGAAGCTCTGCCACCACACGCGCTCTCTGAAGTCCGAGGCCACGGTGGTTGAGGAAGTGGCGCTTCCCGTCATGGACGGCGTGTTTCAGATTTCCGTCAGCCCCTGGTATGACAAAAACAACCGCATGGTCGGATCCATTCACGTCGCTAAAGACATCAGCAACGAACGCCAGCTGCAGCAGCAGCTCATCCAGTCCGAAAAGTTGTCTGCGATCGGCGAGCTCATTTCCGGTATCGCCCACGAATTAAACAATCCGTTGACCGGAGTCATGGGATATTCACAGCTGCTTCAGCTGCGCAAGGACCTGGACGATCGAGCCAAGGACAACCTGCTCAAGATCAACAACCTCGCGCTGCGCTGCCAGAAGATTGTTCAGAACCTCCTCTCGTTCGCCCGGAAGCAGAAGCCCGAGCGAACGCTTTCGGATATCAACGATATCCTGGAAAAGACGGTGGAGTTGAGAAGCTACGAGCTCCAGGTCAACAACATCGAGCTTACGCGGGAGCTGGACCGGCATCTGCCCAAGACAATCGCCGACGCGCACCAGTTGCAGCAGGTGTTTCTGAACGTGCTGACCAACGCGGAGCAGGCCATGCTGGAAGCGCACGGCAAAGGACACCTGACGATTCGCACTAGTCTCAATACGGCCAATGCGCGCATTGTGGTCGAAGTTATCGACGACGGGCCCGGGATCCCGGAAAACTATCTGACAAGGATTTTCGACCCCTTCTTCACGACCAAAGAAGTGGGAAAAGGCACCGGGCTGGGGCTCAGCCTGTCCTACGGGATGATTAAAGAGCACGGGGGAAACATCTACGCCCGGAGCAAGCTGGGGGAAGGAGCGACATTTGTCATCGAGCTTCCAATCATCATGCGCATTCAAGAAGAAAAGCCCACGCTGGAAATGCCCCCCCAGGCGCTTCAATTCGAGAAACTCGTGCGCGGCAAGCGCATCCTCGTCGTGGACGACGAGAAATACATTCTCGATTTCTTTGTGGAGGTATTCCAGGCTCTGCCGCTGCAGGTCGATACGGCAAGCAACGGCCACGCCGCGATGCAAAAGATGCAGGGCACCGATTACGACCTGATCATCACCGATTTCAAGATGCCTCAGATGAGCGGGAAGGATCTGTTCAATTGGATTAAGGAAAACCGGCCGCAGAACGCGAACCGGATCATCTTCGTGACCGGAGATACGGTCAGCGCGGAAACGCGCTCCTTTTTCGAAAACAACCAGAATCGTTTTCTCGCAAAGCCATTTAAAATCGAGGAGGTAAAGGAAGCCGTTCAACAAACGCTGGAAGCCGCCGCTTCGCAATAGCCGTTCTTACAACTCGAATTTCGAATTGCGGCCGGTTTATGCTTTGAATTGGCTTGTCTGGCTGTCGGTCAAAACCTCATTTGCCGAGCCTGTGCGGTATCCTTCGAGGTCCAGAGTGACGTACTGATAGCCCAGGCTCTTGAATATGGCTGCGAGGCGAGATGCGACTTCCGGCTGCAGCGCTCGGATCAAGTCCTCCTGGCCGAACTCCAACCGTACGAGCTGCTCATGATGCCTTACGCGAAATACCCGGAAGCCCATGGCTCTTAAATGCTCTTCCCCTTGATCCACGAGTTTCAGTTTTTCTTCCGTGATCTGCACGCCGTATGGGAAGCGGGACGCGAGGCAGGCAGAAGCCGGCTGATCCGCCGTCGGAAGACCGGCGCGGCGCGAGAGTTCCCGTATTTCGCTTTTGTTCAACCCGACCTCCATTAACGGGCTTCGCACGCTGTGTTCCTCTCCGGCTATTCTCCCGGGCCGGAAATCCCCCAGGTCGTCGGCGTTCAGCCCGTCCAGGATCACAGCCGCTCCAAATTCACCGGCGATGGCCCGCAGCTGGGTGAAGAGCTCGTCCTTGCAGTAATAGCATCGGTTGTATGGATTCGCGCTGTATTCGGGACGATCCAGTTCCTGCGACTGGATGATTCGGTGCGGTATCCCGAATTGTTCCACGATCGCGGCGGCCATTTTGCGCTGGTGTGACGGGACGGACGCGCTTTCCGCAGTAACCGCGAGAGCCCGGGCTCCAAGCACGGCATGAGCCTTATAGGCCAGGTAGCTGCTGTCCACTCCCCCGCTGAATGCCACGATCACCGGCGCCAGGGCTTGCAGCAGAGCTTCAAGCTTGCGTTCCTTTTCTTCCAACGTTATAGCTGCCATACAATCTCATCGACCTAAAACTCTTTGAATCCCGGAATGATCCGGGTTGTTCCCAACCCGCTAAAGCCGAAAAACCGCCGCGCGTTGACGCGTCCTGCTTATACAGGCTCTTGGGGAGGAAATGCTTGACACCTAACAAGACACTCAGATGAGCCGCATCGGCCGCAGGAATTCCCTTCAACACGACCGAAAACAGAATCCCGCAGCGGCGACCGGCAGGAAGGACAAGAAAGCGATATCAGAATGGCGCGAGATCAGAGGTCTTCGGCCTCATCGTCATCGTCTTCGTCTTCGAAGGCGTCTTCGTCGTCCCACTCTTCTTCGTCGTCGGCATCGTCGAAGCGAAAATCGTCGTCCTCTTCGTCATCGATAGGAGCAAGGTCGAATTCCACCGGATCGATCGAAATCACCTCAAGCTCGACGCCGCATTCCGGGCAAGTAATGATCTCTCCCACATCCTCGAATTCTTCATCGATAACGGCTTCGCATTCCGGACAGTAGCTCACAATTTACCTCCAATAAAAGCGTTCCCGGAGACCGAAACGAACTAACTCTCTTGGCACACCAGCAATTATTAGCACCCGAAAATTGCAAGGTCAAATTATTTTGTCCAAGCAGCGTTTCTTTGAGACCGCGTCGCCAATGTGCTACCATTTTGATGTGCTGAGCGTCAAGAAAGTTTCATCGAACCTTCTCGCTTTCGGGGCCTTCATAATGAATCCTGCCAAGATCATCCGTATTCTTTTGCTGTCTCTCCTCGCATTTTTGCTCTGCGGCATCAACCGCCACGATCGATCGGTCGTATCGGCTTCGCCCGCGGCCTTTGCACAGGACTCGTCCCAGAAGCAGCAACCGCCCCGCAAAAAACAGAAGACGTCAACCGAGGATCAGGAAGATCAGGAGGTCGTGAAAGGACCCGGCTCCATCTCAGTCTCCGTGGATCTTGTAAACCTTCAGGTAATGGTAATGGACCCACAGGGCAATCCTATCTCAGGATTGAGGCCGGAGAACTTTACCATTTACGAAGACAACGTCAAACAAGAGATCGCCAATTTTTCGCAAATCCAATCCAGCATAACGGCGGTGCTGCTGGTCGAATACAGCAATAATATCCAATACTTCATCGATGACATCTGGAATGCCATGGCCGAGTTTGCCCGCGGTCTCCAGAAGGACGATTATGTTGCCGTGATCGGATATGATATGCGGCCCACGATACTGTGCGATTTTACCAAGGATAGGAGGGAGCTGGAGAGCACGCTCCGGCGCTTCCGTTATCCCGCTACTGATTACAGCAATCTGTCGGACGCTCTTATTGACACTCTGAACCGGACTCAGGAAATCGAGGGGAAAGTGGCCGTAATCCTGCTCAGCACTGGGCTGGACACATTCAGTCGACACACCTATGACGAAGCTCTAAACAAATGCAAAGAAGCAAACGCTTCCGTCTTTGCTATCAGCATGGGCCAGGCTTTTCGTCTGTATATGGAAAGTCGAGGGTATCACACCAGCATCGATCTCTTAATGGCCGACAACAGGCTTCGGTCTTTCGCTGAATTCAGCGGCGGCCAATCTTACTTTCCTCGCTTCCAGGCGGAACTCCACAACATTTTCAAAAACATTTCCGATTTGATTCGGACTCAATACAGCGTCGCATATGCTTCGACCAATCCTGTCAAGGACGGGAAATTCCGCAAGATCCGGGTGGATGTAAATGCTTCTCTTACAGATGCGAAGGGAAAACCGGTCAAATTGAAAGTTATTGCGCGCAAGGGCTATAAAGCGGCTATGGGATAGATCGTCCTCAGCGGACGATTCGGACCATGCGATAGGCATCTTCCCTGCCCTGATAATAACCGTACAAGGTCTCCAGATACTGGTATTGCAGCTTTTCGTACAACCGCTGTGCGGGCAGATTCCGAACGCTGACTTCGAGGAAAGCAACCTCGATATTTTCTCTTGTAAGAGCTCTGTGCAGTGCCCTCATGAGCGATATACCGATCCTGCACCGCCGCGCATCCGGAACCACATCGAGCGTGAGGACATGAGCGTGCGCATCGTTCTCGATCCGCGCGATAACGAATCCAAGAATCCTGCCGAGTCCTTCTCCCACCCGTGTTATGCTTTTGGCGTGATTTATTTGGGACAAAAGCTCCGTGCGGGAAAAGGCGATGTCGTCCGCGAAGCAAATCCGGTCGATTTCGCATAGCGTTTCCAGATCTTCCTCCTGGAAGCTGCGTATTCTAAGCGGTAAGCGCTTCATGCTGCTATTATACTTTCCTACGCGAGGGAGCGGTTGATAAAGTGAGGCACAGATAAAGCAGGCGTACGAGATGCAACCCAATCGGCACATTCATCAGCTACTCCAGCATCCTCCCGATTCCAGTTGGGCCAAGTATTGCCCGCGCTGCGGTTGCGCGCTTGAAGAACGCTATATCGAAGAGGAGCAGCACGTCCGGAAGATCTGCTCCGCCTGCAGCTTCATCTTTTATCTCAACCCTAAGGTCGTCGCGGGCGCGGTACCACGTCAGGAAGACCGGATCTGGCTGGTTCGCAGGAATATCGAGCCCTCTTCCGGCAGCTGGACTTTTCCCGGGGGATATGTGGACCTGGGCGAAACCATCGCTGACGCGGCCATCCGCGAAACGCACGAGGAAACGCTGCTTCACGTTCGCCTGGACGGCCTCTTAAACGTCTATTCCTACGCCCACGTTGGAATTGTTCTGGTTGTATATCGCGCTACTGTCATTGGAGGGGTTGCAGGCACAACCCCCGAAAGCCAGGAAGTCCGCGCTTTCCGCCTGGAGGACATCCCGTGGGAAAGCCTGGCATTCCCATCCACGCGGGATGCGTTGACCGACTACGTCGGTTCCGACAATAAGCCAAAATAGCTATTTGTTTCGCGCCCTATCATCTGCCGATTCACGACACTGTCATGCCCGGCTCTGCACCTTCATCCACATCGAGGAGAAAGATTCCGCTCCCATCTCCCGCTGCGAGGACCATGCCATCAGAAACCCCAAATTTCATTTTTCGCGGCATCAGATTCGCAACTACCACGACGAGACGTCCTTTCAGCCGGGCAGGATCATAGGCTTCCTTTATACCGGCAAAAACTGTCCTCGTCGCCGAACCTAACGAGAGAGTAAGCTTGAGCAGCTTTTGCGCACCCTCGACCGGCTCCGCGTTCTCGATCCTGGCGATGCGCAGATCGATTTTTTTAAACTCCTCGATCGTTATCTGCGGCGTCTCGCCTTGAGGCCGTTCCTTTCGAGCCTCGGATTTTTCAACTTTTGCCGTTGGCCCCGGTTTTTGCGCTGTTTCCAGCGTTTGCCTGTTATCCTCGATCAAGCTATCGATCTGCTTTGTTTCAACCCGGGTCATGAGATGCTGAAACGGCTTAATGGAACGCCCGACAAGTGGCCGCATTTCGCCCCAAGCCATCTCCTGCTCCTCGAGGTTCAGGAAGCCCTGCACATCCGCAGCCAGCTTCGGCAGGATAGGCTTCATATAAATAGTGAAGGTTCGGAACAGGTTGATGCACATCGAGCAGACCTGGTGAAGCTCTTGCGACCGGTGTTCATCTTTTGCCAGATCCCAAGGCTTTTGATCATTCACATACTGATTCGCAGAGTCCACGAAAGCCATGATTTCGCGGACGGCCTTGCCATAGTCCCGCCCCTCATAGTAGTCACCGATCCTCGCCCAGGTGTCTGCAGATTGCAGGGTATCTAAAAGCTCCAGTGCCGGCAGCTGCTCGCTCAGTCTGCCGCCAAACTTCTTGGTGATGAAGCCAGCAGTCCGGCTCGCCAGGTTGATATACTTGCCGACCAGATCGCTGTTTACGCGGGCAAGAAAGTCGCTGAAGTTTAAATCGATATCGCTCATCGAGGCATTCAGCTTTGCCGCATAATAATAACGAAGATATTCGGGATTCAAAAACTTGAGATAGCTCTCCGCAGTAATGAAAGTCCCCTTGGACTTTGACATTTTCTCGCCGTTGACGGTTAAAAAGCCATGCACAAAAACACCCGACGGAGTGCGATATCCGGCAAAGCGCAATCCGGCAGGCCAGAAGAGGGCATGGAAATACAGGATGTCCTTTCCGATAAAATGGTAGAGCTCCGTGTCGTTCGAGCCTGCATTTCCCTCCCCCTCACCTCGCCAGAACTCGTCGAAGTCGATACCTTTTTTGTCGCACAGGTTCTTAAAACTCCCCATGTATCCGATCGGAGCATCCAGCCAGACATAGAAATATTTGCCGCTGGAACCCGGGATTTCGAAGCCGAAATAGGGGGCGTCTCTGGATATATCCCAATTCTTGAGGCCCGCATGCAGCCATTCATCCAGCTTATTGGATGCTTCATTCTGAAGTGTGCCGGAACGCGTCCATTTTCGAAGGAATTCCGTGCATTCCGTAAGCTTGAAAAAGAGATGTTCCGAATCCTTAAGCACGGGCTTAGTCCCTGAAATCTGAGAGTAGGGATTTTCGAGGTCTGTAGGCTGGTAAGCTGCTCCACAGGCGTCACAGGAATCGCCGTACTGATCCGGGGCATGACACCGGGGGCACGTGCCCCGGATATATCGATCCGGCAGAAACATACCCTTCGCCGGGTCATAGAACTGCTGGATGACACGTTCTTCAATCATGCCGGCCGCTTTTAACCTGAGATAGATATCGTTTGCATAAAGGCGTGTTTCGGCAGAATGCGTGGTGTAATAGTTGTCAAAACCGATATGAAATGCGTCAAAATCGCGAACATGCTCGGCATAAATGCGCGCGATCAGCGTTTCGGGAACGATTCCTTCCGACGCCGCGCGCAGCATGACGGGAGTGCCATGAGTATCATCGGCACAGACAAAGTAACACTCATTCCCGCGCATCTTCTGATAGCGCACCCAGATATCTGTTTGAACATGCTCGACAAGATGTCCCAAATGAATGCTGCCGTTGGCATAAGGAAGTGCGGCTGTAACAAGAATTTTTCGTGGCATAACCTGATATGCAACCTTCCGGAATATTGGGTTAGAGCTTCACTTGTTCCACAACAGAAATGCCGTACCCATGCAGGCCGACGATCTTTTTGAAGTGGTTCGTGAGAAGACGGATCCTGTGCACACCGAGGCTCCTGAGAATTTGAGCGCCGATGCCATAGCTCCGTAGATCGATGTTTGAGGAAGCTGGACTCCCATCGATCGCTCGCTGTCCCGCGTCCTGCATGGCGTAGGATCTGATCTCCTCTACCAGACTGCTGCCCTTTTCCTCCTGCCTGAGGTATACGAGGACGCCTTTTCCCGCAGTCTGGATAGTCTTCAGTGCGGTCCGCAGTTCGTTGTGACCACCGCTCCGCAACGAATAAAACACGTCGTTCATGGTTGATTGCGATTGAACCCGAACCATGACGGGTTCATCAGAAGCGACTTCCCCCTTGACCAGGGCAATGTGGTGATCTTTGTCCAGCACATTTTCGAAAACGACTATTTTGAAATCGCCGAACTCGGTCGGGAAAGCTGCTTCGGCCAGAGCCTTTACGAACGTTTCGTTTTTAAGCCGGTACGCGATGATGTCCGCCACCGTGACGATCTTCAAACTGTGGCGCTCGGCTACCTGCATCAGCTCAGGAACCCTGGCCATGGTCCCGTCTTCATTCATGACCTCACAGATGACGCCCGCCGGATATAACCCCGCCAGGCGCGCCAGATCGACGGAAGCTTCTGTTTGTCCCGCTCTCATGAGCACTCCACCGGAACGGGCTCTCAACGGGAAGATGTGTCCCGGGCGAGCCAGGTCTCCGGGGCCGCTGTTGGGATCAACTGCAGTCAGAATCGTTTTCGCCCTGTCGGCTGCGGAGATCCCCGTGGTGACGCCATGCCGGGCCTCGATGGATACGGTAAACGCAGTCCCGAACTTGCTGGTGTTTTCTCCCACCATCATGGGTATCTGGAGTTCGTCAAGCCGTTCGCCGGTCATGGCGAGGCAGATCAGACCGCGCCCGTATTTGGCCATGAAGTTGATCATATCCGGCGTCACTTTGACCGCAGCCGCCGTCAGGTCGCCTTCATTTTCGCGATCCTCATCGTCTACGACGATGACGATTCGCCCCTCGCGCATATCCTCGATCGCTTCCTCAACGCTGTTGAATCCCAAAATGCACCTCTCTCCAAAAACATCCATTGTAACCACCAGGTGCGCCCTAGGGCAAAAAAAATAATATTTTGCAGACAGCAAATGACCTTCTGCATCCGAATTGAAGTAGAATAATTTGCTGAAACATGATGGGATGCACAGAATGATTCGAGCCACTGCCGTGTACCTGTTTTTGGCCCTTTTCGTAGCGATTGCCGCCCCGCCTGCCATGCTCTGGGTGCTGATAACCGGAAATCCGCACGTAATATATGTGTTGGGTCGATTTGGCATCCGTGCCTCAGGATGGATAAGCGGCGCGCGGGTTGTAACCGAAGGCCGGGAAAAAGTATTGCCCGGCCATACCTATGTTTTCCTTTCGAATCACCTGGGAAATTTTGACGGTCCGGTTCTCTCTCATGTCATCCCGCGGGATTGCAGGGCCCTGATAAAACAGGAGATGATGCAGTTGCCCATTCTGTCGATTGTATTCAAACAGGCGCAACTTGTCCCGATCGAGAGGTCAAACCCCCAAAAGGCCCAGATGGGAATCGAGCTGGGGGCCAAGTTGCTGAAGGAAGGAAAATCCTTTTTCGCATTTCCCGAAGGCACGAGGAGCAGGGACGGCTGCCTCGGCGAATTTAAAAAGGGTGTATTCATAATGGCGATCAAGGCACAGATCCCCGTCTTCCCTATCACCATCCTGGGCAGCAACACGATTCAGCGTCCCGGCAAATACGGCATCCGGCCCGGAACGATTCGTGTGATTTTTCACGATCCGATTTCAACGGAAGGGATGAGTCTCGCAGATCGCAATCGGCTCATTCAGCAGACGCGGGACGCCATCGCCTCCAGGCTTCCGACATAGGAGTCCAATCACGGAACCGGGGAGGCAGACGAAATCTACCTTTTGGTTTCCAAAATCCTTTTTGTCTTGAGCAGTTCCCGCTTATGGAGTTCGCTCACTTCAGGGTAGCGGAGGTTCAGAGATCTCAGTTTACTCAGAACGATGTCTGCGACAGCGACACGGGTAAACCACTTCTTGTCTGCCGGGATCACGTACCACGGCGCCCATCGGGTGCTGGTGGCGCTTAACATCTCTTCATATGCTTTCATGTAATCATCCCAGCGCTCGCGTTCCTTGATATCGCCAAAGGAGAATTTCCAGTTTTTTTCAGGTTGCTCAATCCTCTCCAGGAACCGCCTTTTCTGTTCTTTTTTCGATACATTCAGAAAGAACTTCAGGATGACAATGCCGTTTCGGGTCAGGTATCGCTCAAAATTGTTGATATCCTCGTAGCGGTGGTTCCAGATATCGGGATCCTTTTTCTCTTTTGCAGGAAAACGCTGCCCCTCCAGTATCTCCGGATGAACGCGAACAATCAGCACCTCTTCATAATACGACCGGTTGAATATCCCGATGCGCCCTCGTTCAGGCAATGCCTTCATGCTTCTCCATAGATAATCGTGGTTGATTTCCTCCTGTGAAGGCGTTTTGAAAGAACAGACCTGGCATCCCTGGGGGTTGACGCCGCTCATAATGTGTTTGACGACGCCGTCCTTTCCAGCGGCATCCATGGCCTGAAAAATCAGGAGCAAGGCATAGGCGTCCTGGGCGTACAACACATCCTGTAAATCCGCCAGGCTTTTGATATCCCCGATAAGTTTCTTTTCCGCTTCTTCTTTCGACGCAAATTTGCCGCTGAAACCCGGATCGAATCGGCTCAGCTTCATTTTTTTTCCAGATGGGACAACGAGTGTGTTGTATTTCATGTCATTCTCCGAACGTTTCGAAACTCTCGGGGAGATCATAGTCCACATTGAGCATGCTGAGGTAATCTAATTTTGCACTGTTAGCATGAACACAGAGAGTCTGTCGATTTCAGGACGTTTACATCCCCGACACTTATGAGTATTATTCCCGAGGTTTGATATCGGTCAGACCAGGCAGAAGGAACGCATGAACAGAAGGCAAACGGGTTGATGAATATGACGGGAAAACCGGATAAATCTGCGGAAACGGCGAAGAACCCCCTGAAAGAAATAATCCAGCCGTTCATCGATGTCGTTCACGCTCCGAGGGCTTTGTGGGGAGTAAATCTGTCCTACCTGCTCGAAGGGTTCTGCTATTTCGGCGTGCTCGGCTACCTGGCGATGTACTTCAACAACTACGTCGGTTTATCCGACACCCAGGCCGGCCCCATGGTCGGCGTTCTCACATGGGGCATTACTCTCTCGATGTTTTTCTTCGGCGGGCGGGTCGACAAATGGGGAGTTCGGCTCGCTCTCATCGCATCCATCTGCCTGATGATCATCGGGCGTGTGCTGCTGGCCGCCGGGCCATCTTTGGGGTTGGCGGCAGGCCTGTGGTCACCGCTGTTTTTTGTCTCGCTTGCGGCGCTGCTTTTTGTCGTCTTGGGATACGGCTTGTATCAACCGGCTGCCTATGCAGCCGTCCGGGAATTCACCACCCCAAAGACGGCGAGCATGGGATACGCGATGCTCTATGCCCTCATGAACCTCGGCGGCTGGCTTCCCACATTCTTTGCCCCGATTCGCAAGTCGATAGGCATATCCGGAGCCTATTGGGTGTATGTCGCCTTCACGCTGCTCGGGCTCCTGTTGCTGATTTCGATCTTGTCGCGCAAAACGGTGGAGCGCGCGATCGAGAATGCGCGCGCGGCAACAGGCAAAGCGGAGGCGAAAACCGACGCGGGCTCCGCAAAGTCTGAGGAGTCCTTTTCCATCCTGAGATGGCTCAAGAATCACCCGCTGGCGGATAAAAAATTCGCCTTTTTCATATTTGCACTTATGCCGGTGCAGACGCTTTTCGCACACAACTGGCTCACTCTCCCGATGTATGTGGAGCGGGCTTACCGTGGCACGTGGGTTGGGGACCATTTTGAGGCAGCAACAAATTTCAATCCCCTGCTGATCTTTATTCTGGTGCCCATTGTCGCCGCGGTCACACAAAAGCGCAAAGTATACAACATGATGATCGCCGGTACCGCCGTGATGGCTGCGCCCACGTTTCTCCTGGCCATCGGCCCTGGCTTCTGGACCCTGCTGGGATATCTGGTCTTAATGACGGTGGGCGAGGCGATGTGGCAGCCGCGATTTCTGCAGTATGCGGCCGAAATTGCCCCGGAGGGACGTACCGGAGCCTACATGGGTGTCGCTCAATTTCCGTGGTTTCTCACCAAGGTCGTCGCGAGCCTTTATTCCGGCTGGTTCCTGACGCATTACTGCCCGAAGGAGGGTCCAACCCACACGGAGACTATGTGGTTCTTCTATGGCCTCATCGCCGTTCTATCGACGGTGATGTTAGTCCTGGCAAAAGGATGGCTCGGTAAGGATTTCAAAACCAGAGCGGAATAAATTCCAGACGGCAGAGCATCCGCGGAGATGCAGGATCCGGGATAAACATGGCGGCCTGCCATTGCGCACTTTTTCCCCGCGGTTTCTATCGAGGCGGATTCTCCAGTTTCCGGCCTTTGATCCATCGAAGAGTGTTGGATTTGTCGGTGGTGATGCTTGTGAGCGTCTGGCTGAATTTGCGGAACCGGTGGCTCAGCATCAGGGGGTTCTCCTCCTGGTTCAGGAACCACCGCTCTTCTTTGCGATCGTCCATGACTTTGATCACCGGCAATACGCGGGATGTCCGGTTCACTTCCACTGCGAGTGTGTCTTCTCCCTGATATGTGAATGCGCCCGTGGTTCCATTAATCATGCACTTAACCTTCTTGTTGGCTTTCACATCCCGAAAGATCTGCCGGCTCAGCCACAGCGTGGTTGAACTGCTTCCCCTGGTGTCGGATCCGGATTTGAACAGATTCGAATTCACATACCCTTTGGATGAATCAATATCCCGACCAGGCATGAATACCGTCCCCTGCGTTATTTCGTCTTCCCACTCAAAGTATCGATCCGGGAGAAATTGGGCGATTCGGACCACAAAATTCGCGCTGTAATCCAAATTCTCTATCTTATATACAAGCACAGTGTCGCGCCCGAATTCCGGAAGCACGCTTTCATCCGGGAGGGCCTGCGCGGCCGCGACACCGAGGGCGACTAACACGAACACGGCTCTACACATTTTCCAGCCACAAATTTGCATATTAGAAACCCTGATTTTTTAAGTATTCGGCAGTTAAGCCCGATCCCGATATTTCCTTCTTCAGTAATCCCAATTGAAAGAAGCGCTCAAAGTATCTTCCCAGCACATCCACCTCGATGTTGACCGGATCGCCGGCCCTCAACTCACGGAGGTTTGTCACTTCAAAAGTGTGCGGAATCACGGCAACGGAGAATGCCGATTTTTCCAGTGATGCAATCGTCAGGCTTATCCCATTGATTGCGATGGAGCCTTTGTAGACGAGATAGCGACTCAATTCTTCCGGATAGCCAAAGGATAATACGTACCCTTCGCCGCTTGCCGTCTTAGAGACCAGAGTCCCAATCCCGTCGACGTGCCCGAGCACAAAGTGTCCGTCCAACCGATCGCCAACCATTAAAGAACGTTCGAGGTTTACCTTGGCGCCAGGCTTTGCCAATTTGAAGCTGCTGAGGCGAAGCGTTTCGGCGGAGACATCGCAAAGAAACGATGTGGCGTATACCTGCGTCGCGGTCAGACACACTCCATTCACGGAGACCGAATCGCCTATTTTCAATCCCGCCAGGATCTGTTTGGCCGCTAACGCTATCTTCGCCCCTTCTGCTGCGATGCGCAGTTCCTGGATGACACCCAATTCCTCAATTATCCCGGTGAACACTTTATTCTCCCGTGCGCTCTCTGGAGATCTTGCGCCTTTCGCCTAAACTTCCCGTTTGTGAGACTCGAAGCCGCAGGATACGGTCCACTTCCAGTCTGGTCAGGTGGCGGTGATGGCCCACAGCCAGACCCTGATCAGTCAAAAAGCCGATCCGGATGCGACGCAGCTTTAGTACCGGATGGCCGATGGCCTCAAACATGTCGCGGATCTGCCGATTCTTTCCCTGGAACAGAGTCACCTCGTACCAGGTGTTGGCTCCTTCTTTCATCGGCTCGACTTTGCACGGCGCCAGCCGCACGCCGGTCTTCAATCGCAGGCCCTCCCGTAATCGGGCGAGATTGACAGCGGCGGGCACAGAGCGGACTTTGACCTGGTAGACCTTCGGCATGTGTTTTCCTGCCGTAGTAACGATCTTGGAAAACTCTCCGTCATTGGTAAGCAGGATAAGACCTTCCGTGTTGTAGTCAAGACGGCCGACCGGATATATTTTTTTCTTTTCGGGGATGAGGTCCGTGACCTTCGCTCTTCCCTCGGGATCCGCTACCGACGAGATTACCTGGCGCGGTTTATTTAGCAGGATGTAGATTTTCTGAGGCGACTCGAAAATCCGTTTTCCGTCAACCTTAATGCTATCGCGGCTGACGTCGGCCTTGGCACCCAGTTGCGTTACGATCTGCCCGTTGACGGTGACTCTGCCCTCCTGAATCAGCAGCTCTGCCTTCCGCCGTGACGTTACGCCGGCCGCCGCAATTATTTTCTGCAGTCGCTCTTCACCGCCCATGAATTATCAAAGCTGCTCACCCGCGATTTGAGCAAACTCCTCCAGTGTGGGCAAATCTGAAAGGCTGTTTAACCCGAAATGAATCAGAAACTCCTTGGAAGTCCCATACAGAATCGGCCGTCCAACCACGGCCTTCCGCCCGAGGATCGCCACCATCTTTCGTTCCAGCAGCGTCTGCAGGGCAGTAGAAGATTTTTTGCCGCGGATGGCCAGGATTTCAGCCAGGGTTACCGGCTGCTTGTATGCGATCACGGCGAGCGTTTCCAAAGCGGCCATGGAAAGTTTCGCATTCGGCCGAGTCTTCAGGTACGCCCGAATCTCTTCGTGATACTCGGGCCGCGTCGTCATGCGATATCCGCCCGCGACTTCGCGGATGATCATGCCGCCGGGACGCGCATTGAAGGCCTCCACCATCGTGTTGAGAGCCTGTTCTATTGTCTCTCGGCTTTCATCCGGAAACACCTCCCTGAACTGCTCCATTTTTACGGGATCATCGGCGACATAGATGATGGCTTCCATCACAGCCTGAATTATGCTGGTTTCCATAGGCTCAGGACTTTTCCTTCCATTTGCTGATCTGAATTTCCTCAAACGCTTTTTTCTGATAGAGCATGACTTCGCGCAGACGCACCATTTCCAGTAAAGCCAGGAATGTGACGATGAGATGGCGTTTGGATCGGGCTTCTGTAAAAAACGATGAGAAGGTAAGCTTGTCGTGAACGAGGAATCGAGCGCGGATATCCGCCAGTTTCTGCTCGATTGTTACATCTTCCTGGTCGACCTCCATGACGCGCGTGGCTTCGAACCGCAGCAGGACTTCTCGGAAAGCCTGCAGGAGGTCAAAAAGCGTTACGGCGACAACTTCATTCCCGTCTTCCAGCGCATCCGGCGGAGGTTTGTTCCAAACGGCGTTTTCAACCTCTTCACGCGTATAGAGCATCTCAGCCGCATTCTTAAATTTCTGATGCTCCAGCAGCTGATAAACGAGTTCATTTCTGGGATCTTCAAGCTGGTCTTCGGGATTGCCGTTGGTCTGCTCCTGCGGCACAAGCATCCGCGATTTGATGTAAATCAGCGTGGCGGCCATCATCAACCATTCACCGGCCACATTGATGTTCAGGTCCCGCATGATGGCAAGGTATCCCAGATACTGTTCGGTAATATGCGCGATCGGGATGTTCCAGATATCGATCTCTTCCTTCTTGATCAAATGCAGAAGGAGATCCAACGGCCCTTCATAGGCCTCCAGGTGAATCGTGATTCCGGATCCTTCCAAAGAAGGCTGGAAATCGCTGTTCTGGTTATCGCTGTTTTCCATGATCCAAAATATTCTAAAACGCCTGCAACAGCCTGATGATAAAGATCCTGATCGGATTCAGAATGATGCCAAATACGCCAAAATACATGAGCCCATACAAAATCAGGAATCCAAATGACCCTGTGCGCTCCAGGACAGACGCAGCGCCGCTCGGCAGCAATCCGTACAACAGCCAGTGCCCGTCCAGTGGTGGAATCGGGATCAGGTTGAAAAACGCCAGCAGGACATTGATCATCATCGCATTGAAGATAATCAGTAAAATGGGCGTCAAAAAAGAATGGCTTAAAATACCCTCATCGATAAACTGTCGCACTTCTGGCGAGGCAATTTTAAGCACAACCAGGAGACAAAAAGCAACGCACGCCGCCAGAAGGTTCGAGATCGGTCCGGCTAGTGAGATAAAGATCTGGTCTCTGTGCGGATTGCGCAGGTGAGTCGAATTGATGGGCACAGGCTTCGCCCACCCAATGAGCGGGAAATGAGTGAAGAACTGCAACAATGGAAACAGGATTGTTCCGATCGGATCGATGTGCGGTATCGGATTGAGCGTAACCCGTCCCAAGTAACGCGCCGTGTAATCTCCCAACCGGTCCGCCATCCAGGCATGTGATGCTTCGTGAATGCTTAACGAAAAAAGTAGAACCGCAAATTGGATCGCGATTGTACCTATGTCGATATTTCTGAGCAGATCCACTCGAATTATCCCACCCGGGTATACCGGTGCCCATTATTTTTTCTTGGCCTAAATTTTTAACTATATCATACGCAGGAATCCGGGCCACACCTTTCCTTAACGGCTTCAAGTTGCAGGTTACAAGTTGCAGGTTGAAGCGCGCGAGCCCGTAATTAGTGACCTTCAACCTGCAACTTGTAACCTGTAACCTGCAATCGACAGGCGGCATTTGCCTTGCCAGTGCATTCGCGCAAATGATAGAATTTGCACTTCTTAGGTCGGTCAAATGAACTGGATCTTAATCGCAACCATTGCCTTTTATTTCCTTGGGTTGCTTCATTCCATTTTTGGTTTTTATAAGAAGCGCCAGATATTTGTGCGCATCGCGCTCGGAATGGTGGCATGCGGTTTTATCTGCCACACAACCTTTCTTGTAGTTCTCGGCCTGGTGCGCGGGCATTTTCCGATC